>NZ_JBFTLJ010000022.1:0-81664 GCF_056396385.1 Variovorax sp. 05T418
AGCACGTCCATGCTCTGGGCGCGGGTGGTGCGCGGCGCGGCTTCGAGCGCGAAGGCCGTGAGGCCGGCCGTGGCCAGGCGCTGCAGGCCGGCCGCATCGAAGGGGTTGAGCATGCCGATGACCACGGTGCCGGGCTTCATGAGCGCGGTCTCGGCATCGCTGGGGGTGCGCACCTTGAGCACCATGTCGGCCGCGAAGGCGGCGTTCATGTTGACGATCTCGGCACCGGCGGCCTCGTAGGCGGCATCGGTGACGCTGGCGGCAATGCCAGCCCCGGACTGCACGCGCACGGTGTGCCCGGAGGCGGCCAGTTTCTTCACCGTCTCGGGCGTTACGGCCACACGGGTTTCGCCGGCCATCGTCTCGGCAGGCACGCCTATCAGCATAGAGATCTCCTCAGGGCAAGGGCAATACGGGAACGCGGCCAGAGCTTACAGCAAGATTACGGCTGCGCTGTCGCCAAAATCCACCGCCTGTTCGCCGCTTGATGACCGTAGTCATTGCATGTGTAGCTATATAAATGGTAGCGAAGCCGGCGGCATCGGGACCGGCAGGCCCGTGCATCGGTTGTTTCCCCCGTATCGGGCTCCCATGCTTCGGCGTGCCCGGCCGCCAAGCAGCGGCGTCCGGCAACGCTTGTCGTCAATTAGCGCGCATTTGTTTGCAATTGCTATCAACTCCAAGAAAGATACCTTCATTTCGTGCATTAGTTACGCGAAGCCTTTTTTCCGGAGACGCAGATAGATACACTTCTTTCACTCGAAAGCCCGCAGAGGCAAATTTGGCAGGAAGAAGGGGATGGAATGCGTATTGCAGTACTTGATCACGAGCCCGATCAGCTTCGGCTGATCGCCGAGGCGATGTCGGGGCTCGGCCACGAATGTCACTCGTACACCGAAGGGCGTCCCTTGCTCCAGGCGCTGCGCCGGCAAACCTTCGATCTTCTGATCCTCGAATGGAACCCGCCGGACATGCGCGGCCTCGAGCTCGTGAAGACCGCGCGCAACGAGCTGCGAAGCCGCGCGCCCATTCTTTTCGTGACCACCACGCGCGACGAGACCGCCGTGGTCGAAGGGCTCAATGCGGGCGCCGACGATTTCATGGTCGCGCCGGTGCGCGCCACCGAGCTCGAGGCCCGGGTCAATGCGCTGCTGCGCCGGTCCTATCCCGCGCAGCACGAGACCGAGCTGGTGTTCGGCCCTTATCACTTCTATCCGCCCGCGCGCGTCCTCAAGGTGAATGGCACGCCCGTCGAGCTGAAGAACCGCGAATACGCGCTCGCGCTGTTCCTGTTCCAGAACCTCGGCCGGCTGCTGTCGCGCGAGCACCTGCACGAGGCGGTGTGGGGCGTTGGCACGGCAGCGCTGTCGCGGTCGCTGGACACCCACATCTCCCGCCTGCGGACCAAGCTGGGCCTCGGGCCCGCGAGCGGCTTCCTGCTGCTGGCCATCTATGGGCTGGGCTACCGGCTCGAAGTGGTCGACGCCAGCACGCATCCCGACAGCCTCGCGCGCTGAGGCCCCGCCCGGGAATCTCCGCTCCGATACGGGCTCCAAACGGCTTCGGGCCCCTGCCGTGGGCCGCCCCAAAGGAATGAAGCCGATGAAAGTTCTCGCGAGGCTGCTGCTGGCCGCCGTACTGTGCTGGGGCGTCTTCGGTACGGCCGCCGCGCAGGATGTGGAAGCCAGCGACCTGGTGCAGGGCGGCATGCAGGCCATCCGGATGATCGACCAGGGCAGGACCGGCGAGCTCTGGGACGGCGCCACGGCCGCCACCCGCAAGCGCATCGCGCGCACCGACTTCGCCGCCAAGGTTTCCGGCAGCCGTTCCGCGCTGGGCGCGCCGCTGCAGCGCACCTGGGTGGCGGTCAAGCGCCGGGCCGTGGCCGATCCTGATGCCGAGGCGGCCGGACAATATGTCAGCATCGAGTACGAGACCCGCTTCAGCAACAAGCCGGATGGCACACTGCGCGAACTCGTGAGCTTTCACCTCGACAGCGACCGCATCTGGCGCTTCAGCGGCTACGCGCTGCATTGAGTAGTCAAAAGGGCCCAAGACAATGACGACCCCGCGCTGGAAACCCAACGTCACCGTGGCCGCCGTGATCGAACAGGACGGCCGCTTCCTGCTGGTCGAGGAGCACACCGCCCAGGGGCTCAGGCTCAACACTCCGGCGGGGCACCTCGACCCGGGCGAATCGCCGATCGAAGGCTGCGCCCGCGAAACGCTCGAGGAAACCGCCCACGCCTTCACGCCCACCGCGCTGGTCGGCATCTACATGGCGCGCTCGAGCCACCGCACGGGCAGCAAGGAGGACGTGACCTACCTGCGCTTTGCCTTTGCCGGCACGCTCGGCGCGCAGGAAGCGGGCCGAGCGCTCGACGAAGGCATCGTGCGCACGGTCTGGATGAGCGCCGACGAGATCCGCGCCTGCGTGCCGCGGCACCGCAGCCCGCTGCTGCTGCAGTGCGTCGAGGACCACCTGGCCGGCAAGCGCTATCCGCTCGACCTGATCCACGTCCACGAATCGGTGCGCTGACGGCGGCCGCGCGCCGGCCTCAGGCGGTCAGACGATGACCCCGCCGCCCAGGCAGCGCTCGCCGTCGTAGAGCACCGCCGACTGCCCCGGCGTGACGGCCCATTGCGGCTCGCCGAAGCGCAGGCCGAAGCTGGCCGCGGGGTCGCCGCCGCCTTCTTCCAGTTCGCACGCCGCATCGGCCTGGCGGTAGCGCGCCTTCGACCCGTAGCGGCCCGGCGCGGGCGCCTCGCCCGAGACCCAGCTCGCGTCGCCGGCCGCGAGTGCCGAGGACAGCAGCCAGGGATGGTCATGGCCCTGCACCACCCAGAGCGTGTTCTTCTCGACGTCCTTGCGCGCCACGAACCATGGCGAGTGGTCGCCCGAGCCGCGCTGCGCGCCCTTCTCCTTGACGCCGCCGATGCCCAGCCCCTGCCGCTGGCCCAGCGTGTAGAAGCTCAGGCCCTGGTGCTCGCCGAGCTTGCGGCCGCGGTCGTCCTTGATCGGGCCCGGCTCCTTCGAGATGTAGCGGTTGAGGAACTCGCGGAACGGCCGCTCGCCGATGAAGCAGATGCCGGTCGAATCCTTCTTCTTCGCGTTGGGCAGGCCGATCTCTTCCGCGATGCGGCGCACCTCGGTCTTGTGCAGCTCGCCCACGGGAAACAGCGTCTTCGACAGTTGCGCCTGGTTCAGCCGATGCAGGAAATAGCTCTGGTCCTTGGAGGGATCGAGCCCCTTGAGCAGTTCGTGCCTGCCCGTGGCTTCGTTCAGCCGCACGCGCGCGTAGTGGCCGGTGGCGATCTTCTCGGCCCCCAGGCGCATCGCGTGGTCGAGGAAGGCCTTGAACTTGATCTCGGCGTTGCACAGCACGTCGGGGTTGGGCGTGCGGCCGGCCTTGTATTCGCGCAGGAACTCGGCGAACACGCGGTCCTTGTAGTCGGCCGCGAAGTTGACGTGCTCGATCTCGATGCCCAGCACGTCGGCCACGCTGGCGGCGTCCACGAAGTCGATGTTCGACGAGCAGTATTCGCTGTCGTCGTCGTCTTCCCAGTTCTTCATGAAGATGCCGACCACCTCGTGCCCCTGCTGCTTGAGCAGGTGCGCCGTGACCGCGGAATCGACCCCGCCGCTCAGTCCCACCACGATCCGTTGCTTTGCCATAAGCCCGCCATTGTCCCAGCCCGGCGCCCGGGCGGCCGGCGTGGGGGAATCAGGCTTGGCCGCGCAAGCCGGCCAAGAGCTCGTAGGAGCGCAGCCGCGCCGCGTGGTCGAACACCTGCGAGGTGATCATCAGCTCGTCGGCGCCCGTGCGCTCGATGAAGGCCTGCACGCCTTCGCGCACGCGGGCGGGCGAGCCCACGGCCGAGCACGACAGCACCGAATCGAGCAGCGCGTTCTCCGCCGGGCCGACCTTCTGCCGGTAGCCCTCGACCGGCGGCGGCAGGCGCCCCGGCCGGCCGCTGCGCAGGTTCACGAAGGCCTGCTGCCACGAGGTGGCGCGAAATTCTGCCTCTTCGTCGGTGTCGGCCACGAACACGTTGAAGCCCAGCATCACATGAGGCTTCTGCAGCTGCGCCGACGGCTTGAAGGTCTCGCGGTAGATCTGGATCGCCTGCATCAGCTGCTGCGGCGCGAAATGCGAGGCAAAGGCGTAGGGCAAGCCCAGGTGCGCGGCCAGCTGGGCGCCGAAGGTGCTCGACCCGAGGATCCACACCGGCACTTCGAGCCCCGCGCCGGGCACCGCGCGCACGGGCTGCTGCGGCGCCTTGGACATGAAGTCCATGAGCTCGACCACGTCCTGCGGGAACTGGTCGGCGTCGGATTCGAGGTTGCGGCGCAGCGCGCGCGCCGTGCGCTGGTCGGAGCCGGGCGCGCGGCCCAGGCCCAGGTCGATGCGCCCCGGATACAGCGACTCCAGCGTGCCGAACTGCTCGGCGATCACCAGCGGCGAATGGTTGGGCAGCATCACGCCGCCGGCGCCGATGCGGATCGTCGAGGTGCCGGCGCCCACGTAGGCGAGCAGCACCGCGGTGGCCGCGCTCGCGATGCCCGGCATGCCGTGGTGCTCGGCCAGCCAGTAGCGCCGGTAGCCCAGCTTCTCCCCGTGCTGCGCGAGCGAAAGCGAGTTGCGGAACGACTGCGCGGCGTCGCTGCCTTCGGTGATGGGAGAGAGGTCGAGGATCGAGAACGGAATCATGGGCCGGATGATGGCGCGATCCGGCGATCCCTGCTCGTGCAAGCCATTGCCCGCTCTGCTAGGGCTGGCCGTAGCCCGGCTACGGGCTTCGCTTGCGCCACTGGCCCAGGTCGGCCTCGATGCGCTCGTTGATGTTGCCGCTCCACTGCGCGCCGAAGCCGGCCGCGCGCAGCAGCTCGACGATGCGCCGGCCGACCGCGACGGTGTTGGCCTCGCGCTGGTCGATCTCTGGAATCATGCCGCCGCTGAATGCGAGGTAGAGGCGGCCGGTGCGCACGGCGGTGTCGAGGTCCTGCGCGTGATAGAAGCAGCAGCCGCGAATGCCCGAGGCAAGCCGGCCCGCGGCACGCCACTGCTCGCGCACGTCGTCATGGCCATCGGCCAGCGAGTTGCCGGCGCGGTGCAGCGCAATGATCTTCTCGCTGCGCAGCTGGGCGAACACCGCTTCGAGCCGGTCGTATTCGGTCTGGGCGGGCCACGAAGCCTCGGCGGCGCGCTTGGCGGCGCAGGCGCGCGCGGCCTCGGCCTTGACCCAGGCGCGGTCTTCGGCCGTGAGCTCGTCGGGGTCGAGGTACTCGTCGGTGATCATCCATTCGATGTCGCCGTCGGGATGGAAGCCGCACCACGCCAGGCCGTGAATGCGTTCGCGCGTGTCTTCGGGGTCGAGCGTGAGGGCCATGCGTGCTCGGTTCAACCTGCCAGGCACGCGAAGGCATCGGCTTCGAAGCGGCCGGCGTCGTCTTTCAGAACCAGGGTGCAGCTCACGTTGTGGGTATCTTGCGGATGGGAGGCCACCAAAACCGCGCCGGCCAGCCCCGCCGCGGCGGGCACCATCGTACCGGGCTGCGGCCAAAGCTCGATGTCCGCCCGTGGAGGCGGCGGCCATTTTGTAAGGCGAAAGCATTTGCCTGCGTGGCAAATCAGCCACGCCCGGGCCGCGGGCCTCGCATCCGGAGCGGCGAGCACGGCAAAAAGCCGGCCCATGCTTTCGCATGGCCGGCTTTTTGGAGGATTGGCGCTCGCCGAGCGCCGGGGCCGTTTTACAGCGGCAGAGCGTCGCCGCGGGCAGCAGCGCGGGCTGCGGCGCGCACCGTGGCGCGGTCCACCGTGCTGGCGACGATCGGGGCCACGCCCGACGAGGCGCCTTCGGCGTACGGATCGGCGCTGCGGGCCGCGACGGCGGCTTCTGCACGGACCGCATCGCGGCTGTTCGACGAAACGAGCACCTGGGCCGGGCCTGCATTGGCGCCGGTGGCGTAGGGGTTGGCGCTGTGCGCGGCAACCACGGCCTGGCCGGCGACGTCGGCGCGGCTGGCGGCCGAGGTCAGCTGATGCACGCCTTCGTAGGTTTCGGCGTGGGCGGCACCGGCGACGGCCATGAGGGCAACAGCAACGGCGGAGAGGATCTTCGAGGCGGTCATTTTGATTTCCTTCAATTCAGTTCAGTTTTGACTTTGGATGATTTCGAACCGGTCTTGGGTGGGTCACCGTCCCATCGGGGGGCGGCCACCTCGCTCGGGGCCCTGTTCACCCAGATCGGCTTGGGGGCCGGTCTGTGAGATGAATTGTGCGCCGTCTTCTACGTAAAAACCCTTAGCAAAAAGAACCACGGCGTTCACGGAAAGGAAACAATCGCACCGCCCAAGCGAGAAACCGGGGCCATGGCGACGCCGGCCTTCGCAGATTGGAAAAAGCGACCGTCCCCAGGCGCTGCGGCTAAAGTAGTTGCCCCAAACGGCCCATCCAGCCACACACACAACACAAGGAACATCAGCCATGGGCGCACAGTGGAAAGCAAAGCACAAGGACCTGGCGGCCAATGCCAAGGGCCGCCTGTTCGGAAAACTGGCCAAGGAAATCATGGTGGCCGCGCGCAGCGGCGCCGATCCGGCCTCCAATGCGCGCCTGCGGCTGGTGGTGGAGCAGGCCCGCAAGGTCTCGATGCCCAAGGACACGCTGGACCGCGCCATCAAGAAGGGCGCGGGGCTCAGCGGCGAGGCGGTGCACTTCGAGCATGTGATCTACGAAGGCTTTGCGCCGCACCAGGTGCCCGTGATGGTCGAGTGCCTGACCGACAACGTGAACCGCACCGCGCCTGAAATGCGCGTGCTGTTCCGCAAGGGCCAGCTCGGCACCTCGGGCTCGGTGTCGTGGGACTTCGACCACGTGGGCATGATCGAGGCCGAGCCTTCGCGTGCCGATGCCGATGCCGAAGTGGCCGCCATCGAAGCGGGCGCGCAGGACTTCGAGGCGGCCGGCGAAGGCGGGGCCACGGTGTTCCTGACCGACCCGACCGACCTCGACCTGGTGAGCCGCGCGCTGCCGGCCCAGGGCTTCACCGTGCTGTCGGCCAAGCTGGGCTACAAGCCAAAGAACCCGGTCGATCCGGCCAGCCTCAGCGCGGAGCACCTCGAGGAGGTCGAAGTGTTCCTGGCCGCCATCGATGCCAACGACGACGTGCAGAACGTGTTCGTGGGCCTGGCGGGCTGAACCGCCGCCTTTCGGTCGATGGACAGTCCGGTGAGCAGCCCCGAGAACGCGGCCACCCGCACGCTGGCCGGCCGCTGCCTTTGCGGCGCGGTGCGCTACACGGTGGCCGACGCCTTCGCCTACGCGCTGAACTGCCACTGCGCCGACTGCCGGCGCGCGACCGGCTCGGCCTTCAAGCCCTTCGCCGGCATCGAGCGGCACAAGCTGGCCATTGCACAGGGCCAGGACGAACTCCTGGTCTTCGGCAAAGAAGACGCGGGCGACGTGCACTGCCGCCATTGCGGCTCGCTGCTCTACTCGGTGGTGCGCGATGGCCTGTTCGTGCATGTGACGCTGGGCACGCTGGTGGACGCCCCTTCGATCCGCCCGCGTGCGCACATCTTCGTGGGCTCGAAGGCGCCCTGGTTCACGATCACCGACGACCTGCCCCAATACGCGGGCCACGCCGACGCCGGCTGAGCCTCCGGCCTGCTACGCCGACCGCCCGCCGCGCTGGAGCGGCAGCCAGAGCGTGAACAGCGTGCCTCCGGGCCCCGAGCGCCACGACACCTCGCCCCCGACGGCCTGCGCCCGGCGCTGCTGGTTCTGCATGCCGCGCCCGCCGGCACCGGCCAAGGCCTTCTCGACGTCGAAGCCCTGGCCGTTGTCCTCGATGCTCACCCGCACGCCCGATGCCTGGCGCTCGGTGGCCACCCGGATCTCGGTGGCGCGCGTATGGCGCAGCACGTTGGCGATGCTCTCCTGCACGATGCGCAGGATGTGCAGCGCGCTGGTCGGGTCGAGCCAGTCCAGCGCCGGCAGCTCCTGCACCTGCCATTGCAGCGCCACGCCCGAGCTCTCGAGCCGCGGGCCGAGCCGGTAGCGCAGCGTGGCCAGCAGCAGCAGCAGGTCGTCCTCGAGCGGCTCCATCGAATCGATGGTGAGCTTGAGGTCGTCCAGGCAGCTCTTGAGCACCTGCGAGACCTTGTCGTCGCTCATGCTGCCGCCCTCCACCGAGCGGATGGCGCTGATCAGCGAGGAGCCCAGGCCGTCGTGCATGTCCTGCATGAGGCGCTGGCGCTCGTCGCTGATGGTCTGCTTCCTCTCGACCTCGCGCAGCCGCCGGTGGCTGAGCTCGAGCTCGGCTTCGCGGGCCGCAAGGCGCTGGGCCAGGCTGGCGTTGACGCGCTCGACTTCGGCAATGGCATTGACGTAGCGCCGGTACAGCAGCACCCCGAACACGCTGAAGGTGACGGCGTTGGTGTAGGCGCCCAGGTACCAGCCTTCGGGGCTCACGAAATTGTTCTGCAGCAGCCAGTCGGACACCCCCAGCAGCACGCACACGCCGATGCCCACGGCCACCAGCCGCCCCTCGCCGGAGCGGCGCCAGGCGCTGATGCCGCCCACCAGCGCAACGGCGACCCCCATCAGCGCCGCGCCCAGGTAGATCAGCGGCGTGACCTGCGGCGTGTTCCTCAGGATCGCCAGGCCCGGCAGCGTCAGCACGCCGGTCAGCACCGTCCACGCCACCACCGCGCCGGTGAACCACCGCAGCGGTCGGCCGTGCAGCTGGCGCAGCGCGAAGTGCACCACCGCCACCAGCCAGAACAGCGAGTTGACCGTGAGCCAGGCGAACCAGTCGTTGGCGACCGGAACGCCGACATAGAAATGCAGGCTGCGCAGGAAGGAGGTGGTCGCCAGGTTGAAGAAGAGCAGGTAGCCGGTTTCGTGGCTGCGCCTGAACCACACGAACAGCGCGAACACGCCCACCGCCATGAAGGCCGTGCTGAGCATGGCCGGCAGCTCCTGCTGCAGCCACTGCCGCATGCGGTAGCGCGGCTCCAGCGCTTCGGCGGGCCCGAGCCACAGCGACGAAACCGCCACCTGCGCGCCGCGTGTGTGCTCCATCCGCACCAGGATCTCGTCCAGCGGCGCGCCGTCGGTCGTCTTGCCCAGCAGCACCCACAGCGGCGTGCGGGTGCTGTTCCACAGCGGGCCCTGCACCTGCGCGCGGTGGACCTGCCGCCCGTTGGCGTACACCGCGATGGTGCCGTCGGTCTTGATGCGCGCGCCGTAGAGCGCGAGCGGCGCCTGCGCGGGCAGGCCGCGCGTGGAGATCCGCAGCCAGGTGATGCGGGTCGCACCCGCCGATGCACTGCCGTCGGCCTGGCGCAGCAGCGCAATGGGCAGCGCCAGCGGCAGCTCGACCGGCTGCCAGGCGGAAGGCAGGGCCTTGCTGTCCACGGCAAGCGGCAGTGCACGGAAGCCGGGTGCGTCCTGCACCTGCCAGTCGGCCTGCGTCAGGTGCAGCGCCGCGTTGTGCTGCGCAGCGCTGGTGCCGAAAAAGGCGGCCATGGCCACCAGCAGCGCCACGGACGCGGCGAGCACCACGTTCGCCCAGAAAGAGGCAAAGCGGTATCTGGAGAAATGTTCGAGCAGCCGGCGCGCAGATCCGAGGCTCATGCGAGGCTCATCCGCGTGCGGCCTGCCCGGTCCGGCTCAGGAAACAGTGCGATTCAGCTCAGAACGGAATGTCGTCGTCCATGTCGTCGAAGCCCGACGACGACTTGGCCGGAGCCTGGCGCGGTGCCGGTGCCGGAGCGCGCGGTGCCGCGGCCGGTGCGCGGGGGGCATAGCCGCCGCCACCGCCACCGCCGGCGCCTTGCGAGTAGCCGCCGCCACCGCCGCCCTGCGAATAGCCGCCGTCGTCCTCGGGACCGCCCGAGGGGCCGCCCTGGCCCTGGCGGCTGCCCAGCATCTGCATCTGGTCGGCGCGGATTTCAGTGGTGTATTTCTCGATGCCGTCCTTGTCGGTCCACTTGCGCGTGCGCAGGCTGCCTTCGACGTACACCTGCGAGCCCTTGCGCAGGTACTGGCCGGCGATTTCGGCCAGGCGGCCGTTGAAGACGATGCGGTGCCACTCGGTGGCTTCGCGCATTTCGCCGCTTTGCTTGTCTTTCCAGCGATCGGTGGTGGCCACGGTGACGTTCGCGACCTGGTCGCCGCTCGGGAAGGTACGCATTTCGGGGTCGCGCCCCAGATTGCCGACGACGATGACTTTGTTGACCGATGCCATATGCACTGCCCCTGATAAGTGGATGAAGGAGAAGGAAGAAAAGAACCCTAGATTGTGCCCGATGCCGGCGCCCCGGGCGCCCCCGCGGGGCCCCGCCGAAGCACCGCCTGCTTGAAACCGCCGCAACCCGCCCGCTCGCCATGAAATGCCGCTCGGACTATCATGTCCGGTTGCCCTCGGACGATCGCCCCCTTGAATTCCAAAGCCATTGAATACGCCGACGACGGCGCGCAGCGCGCACGCGACGCGGAACTCGAACGCGACACCTACCTCGGCGCGGTGCTCGCGCAGCAGCGCATCAGCATCCGCGGTGCGCGCACCCACAACCTGAAGAATGTCGACCTCGACATTCCGCGCAACAAGCTGGTGGTGATCACCGGCCTGTCGGGCTCGGGCAAATCGAGCCTGGCCTTCGACACGCTGTATGCCGAAGGCCAGCGGCGCTACGTGGAAAGCCTCTCGGCCTATGCGCGGCAGTTCCTGCAGCTCATGGACAAGCCCGACGTCGACGTGATCGAGGGCCTTTCGCCCGCCATCAGCATCGAGCAGAAGGCGACCAGCCACAACCCGCGCTCCACCGTGGGCACGGTGACCGAGATCCACGACTACCTGCGCCTCTTGTACGCCCGCGCCGGCACGCCCTACTGCCCCGACCACCACCTGCCGCTGCAGGCGCAGACCGTATCGCAGATGGTCGATGCCACGCTGGCCATTCCCGACGAACCGCGGCTCATGATCCTCGCGCCCGTGGCGCGCGAGAAGAAAGGCGAGTTCCTCGAGCTCTTCGCCGAGATGCAGGCCGCGGGCTACGTGCGTTTCCGTGTCGACGGCCAGACCTACGAATACAACGACCTGCCCAAGCTCAAGAAGACCGAGAAGCACGACATCGACGTGGTGATCGACCGCCTGCGTGCGCGCCCCGACATGCAGCAGCGCCTGGCCGAGAGCTTCGAGGCGGCGCTGCGGCTGGCCGAAGGCCGCGCCATCGCGCTGGAACTGGGTGCAAGGCCGGAAGGCAGCGCCGATGGCACTGCGGGCGCACCCGACAAGGAGCACCTGTTCAACGCCAAGTTCGCCTGCCCGATCTGCCACTACTCGCTGTCGGAGCTGGAGCCGCGCCTCTTTTCGTTCAACTCGCCCGTGGGCGCCTGCCCGAGCTGCGACGGCCTCGGCCACCGCGAGGTGTTCGACCCGGCGCGCGTGGTCGCCTTCCCCTCGCTCTCGCTCGCGAGCGGCGCCATCAAGGGCTGGGACCGCCGCAACGGCTACTACTTCAGCATGATCGAGAGCGTCGCCAAGCACTACAAGTTCGACGTCGACGCGCCCTTCGAATCGCTGCCCGCCTCGGTGCAGCAGGTGCTGCTGCACGGCTCGGCGGCCGAGGAGATCAAGTTCAACTACACCATGGAGTCGGGCAACTTCGCGGGCAAGAAGCTCACGAAGAAGCACCCCTTCGAGGGGATCATCCCGAACATGGCGCGGCGCTACCGCGAGACCGATTCGGTGATGGTGCGCGAAGACCTCGCGCGCTTTCGCAACCTGCAGCCGTGTCCCGACTGCGGCGGCTCGCGGCTGCGGCCTGAAGCGCGCAACGTGTTCCTGGTCGATGAATCGGCCCGGCCCGCGGACGGCGGCGAGCCGCCGCGCATGGCGATCTTCGAGCTCAGCCATCTCACGCTGCGCGATTCCCTCGCCTGGTTCCAGACGCTCAAGCTGCGCGGCGCCAAGGCCGACATCGCCGACAAGGTGGTGCGCGAGATCGGCCTGCGCCTCAAGTTCCTGAACGACGTGGGCCTGAACTACCTGAGCCTGGACCGCAGCGCCGAGACGCTCTCGGGCGGCGAGGCGCAGCGCATCCGGCTGGCCTCGCAGATCGGCTCGGGCCTGACGGGCGTGATGTACGTGCTCGACGAGCCCAGCATCGGCCTGCACCAGCGCGACAACGACCGGCTGATCGGCACGCTCAAGCATCTGCGCGACATCGGCAACAGCGTGATCGTGGTCGAGCACGACGAGGACATGATCCACGCCGCCGACCACGTGATCGACATGGGCCCGGGCGCGGGCATCCACGGGGGGCGCGTGATGGCGCAGGGCAGCTACGCCCAGGTGGCGGCCAACCCCGATTCGCTGACCGGCCAATACCTTTCCGGCACAAAGAAGATCGAAGTGCCCAAGCGCCGCACCGCCTGGCTGCCGGTCGTGAAGAAGCCGGCCTTCAACGAAGGCAAGAAGGCCTCGCGCTTTCCGCCGAGCCCCGCGGCCGAGCGGCGCGCTGCACGCGAAGCGGCGCACCTGGCCTCGCAGACCGACCTGCAGGAAATCCGCGTGGTGGGTGCCACCGGCAACAACCTGAAGAACGTGAGCGTGGCCTTCCCGGTCGGCCTGCTGACCTGCGTGACGGGCGTCTCGGGCTCGGGCAAGTCGACGCTGGTGAACGACACGCTCTACACCGCCGTGGCGCGCACGCTCTACCGCGCGCACGAAGAGCCGGCCGCGCACGAGTCGGTCGAGGGCATCGAGTACTTCGACAAGGTCATCAACGTCGACCAGAGTCCCATCGGCCGCACGCCGCGCAGCAACCCGGCCACCTACACGGGCCTCTTCACGCCGATCCGCGAGCTGATGGCCGAGACCAACACAGCGCGCGAACGCGGCTACGGCCCGGGCCGCTTCAGCTTCAACGTGGCGGGCGGGCGCTGCGAGGCCTGCCAGGGCGACGGCGTGGTGAAGGTCGAGATGCACTTTTTGCCCGACGTGTACGTGCCCTGCGAGGTGTGCCACGGCCAGCGCTACAACCGCGAGACGCTCGAGGTGCTCTACAAGGGCAAGAACATCGCGCAGATCCTCGAGATGACGGTGGAGACCGCGCACGAATTCCTGAAGGCCGTGCCGACCATCGAGCGCAAGCTGCGCACGCTGCTGGACGTGGGCCTCAGCTACATCAAGCTCGGCCAGTCGGCCACCACGCTCTCGGGCGGCGAGGCGCAGCGCGTGAAGCTGGCGCTGGAGCTCAGCAAGCGCGACACCGGCCGCACGCTCTACATCCTCGACGAGCCGACCACCGGCCTGCACTTTGCCGACATCGAGCTGCTGCTCAAGGTGCTGCACCAGCTGCGCGACGCGGGCAACACCATCGTCGTGATCGAGCACAACCTGGACGTCATCAAGACGGCCGACTGGCTGATCGACATGGGCCCCGAGGGCGGTGCCGGCGGCGGCACGGTGGTGGGCGAAGGCACGCCCGAGGACATCGCGGCCAACGAGGCGAGCCACACGGGGCGCTACCTCAAGCGGCTGCTGTAGCGCGCGCCCGTTTCCTGCACGAATGCGCGGGCCGCGCCACAATCGCGGCCCATGCCTTCCTTCACGCCGCGCCAGTTCGTCCTGCTCGTTCTCCTCACGCTTGCATGGGGCCTCAACTGGCCCGTGATGAAGCTCGGCGTGGCGGACTATCCGCCGCTGGCCTTCCGCGCGATCTCGATCTGGCTCGGCGTGCCGGTGCTGGGACTTGCGCTGGTATGGATGAAGGTGCCGTTCCACGTGCCGCGCCGCGCATGGCCCGAGCTGGTCTGGCTGGGCGCCACCAACATGTTCATCTGGCACGCCTGCATCATCCTGGCGGTGAAGGCGCTCTCGGGCGGGCGCGCCGCGATCCTGGGCTACACGATGCCGGTGTTCTCGGCGGTGATCGGTGCGCTGCTGTTCTCGGCCGTGCTCACGCGGCGCTCATGGGTGGGCGTGGGCGCCTGCGCGGTCGGCGTGTGGCTTTTGCTGTGGCACGAGCTCACCGACCTGGCGGGGCGGCCCGGCTACGTGGCGCTCGCACTGGTGGCGGCCGCGACATGGGCGCTGGGCACGCAGCTGCTGCGCCACTCGCGCATCGGGCTGCCGACGCTCACGCTCTCGTTCTGGATGACGGCGATGACGGCCGTGGTGATGACGGTGCTGTCGCTGCTGTTCGAGCGCGGCCCATGGCGCTGGCCCGGTCCCGTGACCTGGGGCTCGATCGCCTACAACGCGGTGCTGATCTTCGGCTTTGCGCATGCCGCATGGTTCTACCTGGCGCGCGGCCTGCCGCCGGTGGCCTCGACCCTGAGCGTGATGTTCATTCCGGTGCTGGGCGTGTTCAGCGGCGCGGTGTGGCTCGGCGAAGTGGTGCACTGGCAGGACTGGGTGGCCGTCGCGCTGATGATGGTGGCCATTGCCTCGGTGCTCTGGCCCTCGCGCAGCACCGCCAAGGCCTGAAGAAAGATCAGGTGGTCGTCTGCACGTGCAGGCGGCTGGTCTTGCAGCGGTGCAGCGCGCGGTAGTGCTCCAGCGGCCGGCCGTTGGCACCGTAGGCAATCGACTCGATGCGCAGCAGCGGCTCGGGCTGCGGCAGGTCGAGCAGCCTGCAGGTTTCGGCGTCGGGCAGCACCGCGTCGATCCAGCGTTCGGCGCGCACCAGGCGCAGGCCGTACTGGCGGCGCAGCACGTCGTAGAGCGAGCGGTCTTCCAGCCGCGCACGGTGCAGGCCGGGCGCGAGGTCCGCCGGCACCGCCGTCTCGACCAAGAGGCGCAGCTCGCCATCCACGCTGCGCAGGCGCTTGAGGGCCACCACCTGCGTGTCGTCGGCCAGGCCCAGCGCTGCGGCCTCGTGCTCGGTGGGCGCGCGCAGTTCCTGCGCGAGTATCTGCGTGCGCACCGAGCGGCCCTTGCGCTCCATCTCGTCGGAGAAGCCGAGCACGGTGGAAACAAAGTCCTCGTCGCGTTCGCGCGCCGATACAAAAGCGCCGCGGCCCTTGATCTTGTAGATGAGGTTGTTGCGCACCAGGTCGGCCAAGGCCTCGCGCACCACGATGCGCGAAATGCCGAACTGCTCGCCGAGCTCCGCCTCCGAAGGCAGCTTGGCGCCGATGGGCAGCACGCCCTGCAATATCTGCAAGCGAATGGCGTCGCGGAACTGGGCCCACAGCGGCGATTCGGAATTGCGGTCGAGCACGGTTGAGATGTCGTTGGGACTACTGTTCACTTTTAGGCTTGGCCGAGGACTGAGCTGGCCATCAATGATGCATCGAAAGAAGGCGCCTCGCCGGCCGCCACCGGGTGCAGCCGCACGTTGTGCCGCTCGCGCAGCGCGGTGGCGCAGGCGCACAGCTCGTTGTGGGCGTGGGTGGCGTCCCAGCCCAGCGCCTCGGCCGCCACGCCCGCGATCTCGGCGAGCGCGGCGTCGGTGACGAGGCCGCGAATGGCCAGCAGCGTGCGGCGGATCACGAGGTCGTCCAGGTGCAGCACGCCGGTCTCCAGGCACAGGTAGGAAAGCTCGGCGGCCGAGTAGTCCGGTGCATGCTGCAGCGGCACATCGCCCGAGGCCGCGAGCCGCTGCGCGAGCGGCAATGCCTTGGAGCCATAGCGGCCGAGCAGGGTCAGTGCGCGCCTGCGGTCCATGCCAGAGGCGCCCATCATCTTCTCGACGAAGCGCTCGGCCGCCGGTGCATCGGCCGGCAGTTCCGCGCCGCCGCCGATGGGCAGCAGCTCGGTCGATGCGGTGCGCGAGCGGCCGAGCAGCTGCAGCACCTCATTGGTGGCCTCCTCGGCCAGCGAGCGGAAGGTGGTCCACTTGCCGCCGACGAGGCCGACGATGGCGATGTCGCGCGTCGCGTTCGGCGGATCGACCACCACCGAATGGTCGCGCGAGATCTGGCCCGGCTTGTCGGCCTCCGAACGCGCGAGCGGCCGCACGCCCACATAGGTGTAGACCACGTCGCCGCGGCCGAAGGCCATGTTGGGGAAGACCTCGCGCAGCACGTCGATCAGGTAGTCGACCTCGGCCGGCTCGGTGACGATCTGGTCGGGGTCCTCGACCGGGATGTCGGTGGAGCCCACCAGCACGCGGTCCAGGAACGGATAGACGATGCACACGCGCCCATCGACCGCCTCGAAGTAGGCCATGCGGCCGTCGAGCGCATCGCGCAGCGCGGGATGGTCGAGCACGAGGTGCGAGCCCTTGGTGCCCATCACGCGCGGGCCGGCGCCGCCGAGCACGGCCGCGCTGCGGTCGAGCCAGGCGCCGGTGGCGTTCACCACCGTGTCGGCGGTCACGCGCACGAGCTCGCCGGCGATCTCGTCGCGCAAGGTGAGGATGTTGCCCGCGCAGCCCATCACGCGGCAGTAGTTGGCGGCCGCGGAGCGCGGCTGGTCGCGGCAGGCATCGCCGATCAGCTCGAGGATGAGCCATTCGGGATGGCTGATCCACGCATCGAAGAAGGTGGCGGTCCAGCGGATCGCCGTGCGGAACAGGCTGCGGTCGGCCAGTGGCACGCGGCTGATGCGGTGCCCCGGCATCACGCGCTGGCGGCGTCCCAGGATGTCGTAGAGCCGCAGGCCCAGCGCCACGGCCAGGAGGCCGCGCGTACGCTGCGGCGGGGTGCGGCCGAAGAACTTGAGCGCGCTGCTCATCAGGCCGCCGAAGAAGCTCGCGAGCGGCACCACCGTCTTGAGCGGCCGCACCAGGTGCGGCGCATTGCGCAGCAGCAGATTGCGCTCGCGCGTGGCTTCGGCCACCAGCGAGAAGCTGCCGTTCTCCAGGTAGCGCAGGCCGCCGTGGATCATGCGCGAGGGCGCGCTGCTGGCGCCGGCGCCGAAGTCGCCCTTGTCGACGATCAGGCAGTCGACGCGCTGCAGCGACAGGTCGCGGAACACGCCCACGCCGTTGATGCCGGCGCCCACGATCACGGTAGAGAAATGGCGGCCCGCGAGCGAAGCCGGGCGCACGAAGGGAAGTTGCCAGGCGCTCATTGCACGCTTTCCGCAATGTGGGTGAATACAGGTGACATGCTGTCGATCAGTTCGTTGAAACCGGCGTTGAAATCCGCATGGGCGCGTGCCTCGCGCGCATCGGGCTCGATCACGTCGCAGGGCGCGAGCAAGGCGCTGCCCTGCGCTGCGTCGCCCAGCCCTTGCGACATGGCGGCGTAGATCGCGGCACCGCGCGCACCGGTCTCGTCGTCGGCGCAGCGCTCGACCGGGCGCCCGAGGAAGGCCGCGAGCAGCCGCACGAGGCGCGCGTCGCCCGCGCCGCCGCCGAGCACCGTCGTCTGGCCCACCGCGAGGCCGGCCGCGGCCAGGCGCGCCGTGTGCCGCGCATGCAGCGCCGCCACGGCATCGACCACGGCGCGGGCCATGTCGGCGCGCGTGTGATGGCTCTTGAGCCCCACAAAGCCGGCCGTCACGCCGCCTCCGCCATTGACGAAGGGCAGGAAGCGCAGGCCGCCAGCGCCCAGCGGCACCGTCATGGCCAGGTCGACCACCGCGCGCGCATCGGGCAGCGCGAGCACGCCGGCCAGCCAGGCGATATTGGCCATCGAGGACGGGCTGTTCTCCATGTAGAGCCGCGCGTTGCCGCGGCCGAAATTCACGATGGCCGCGACGGCGGGCTTGGGCGCCATCACCGGGCCGACGACCGCGTTCACGCACCAGGTGCCGAGCACCGATACCGCGCGGCCCCGCCCTTCCGCGCGGATCGCGGTCATCGAGGCCAGCAGGTCGATCGCGCCCATGGCCACCGGGATGCCAGCGGGCAGGCCGTACAGCGCGGCCTCGGCGGGCAGGAGCTTTCCGATCGTGGTGCCGCTCGGCACGATGGGGCCGAAGGCGCCCGCGCCGAGCTCCGCGATGCCCGAGGCCTCGAGGGCCGTGCGCGACCAGCTGCCGGTGGCAAGCGACACCAGGCCGGCGGTGCTCGCATCGCTGGCGTCGGTGGCGATCTGGCCGGTGAGCAGAAAGCCGAGGTAGTCCTTGGCGAACAGCAGGCGGTGCAGTTCGCCGCGCTGCACGGCATCCGCACCCAGCAGCTCGGCCGCGATCACCGTGGGCTGCCCGGGCCAGGGGCTGCAGCCCACCTCCTCGAACAACTGCACGCCGTGGCTCGCCGCCAGCGCGCGCGCCCGGGCATCGGCGCGCTGGTCGGTGGAGCCGACGGCGCGGCCGCCGATGAGCTGGTTGCCGGCATCGAGCGCATAGAGGCCGGCGCCGTGGCCGGTGCAGGCCATGGCGCGGACTTCGGCTGCGCGCGGGCCGAGCTGGCGGACGACATCACGCAGCACATGCGTCAGCGCGGCGCGGATCGCGGGCGCGCCCACTTCGCAGCCTCCGCCGGGCAGCCGGTCGTGCGGCAGGGGCATGCGGGACAAGGCGACGGTGCGGCCGCTCGCGGCTTCGAGGGCCAGCGCCTTCAGGCTGCTCGAGCCCATGTCGACGCCGATCAATATGTTGGACTTCATGTCATAACAGCTTCGGCGAGTTGAAAGCAGCTTGCCAGTAGCGTTTCCCCTAGTTATCGCGGCGAACAACCCGCGATTACATTCTACCTGTCATAACAACTGTCGTGACAACGAGGTCCGAAGATCTGCTCGCAAGGCAGGTCGCAAGCTCTGCCAGTCAACGCGAGGAGACACAAGATGAGGCGAAATTTCCTGAAGTCCGCGGCGGCCGCCGGTATCGGCCTGGCCGGCACCAGCGCATTTGCGCAATCCACCCCCACGCCCGCCGCCACCGGCTTGCGCGGCAACGCGAGCGACGTCTACGTGATGAACGTGATGGTGTCGGGCGTCGAATACTGGTTTCCGGTCTACGAGATGATGAAGCAGCTGGGCCGCACGCTGGGCGTGCGCACGCGCTACACCGGCACGCCCGAGTACGACGTCAACAAGCAGCTGGCCTCGTTCGAGCAGGAGCTGGCGCGCAAGCCCGCGGGCATCCTGCTGCACCCGATGAACCCCGATCCGTTCATCGAGCCGATCAACCGGGCGGTGGCCATGGGCATCCCGGTCGTGACCTTCGCGGCCGACTCGCCCAACTCCAAGCGCGCCTCCTTCATCACGTCTGACAACGACCGCGAAGGCACGCAGGCGGCCGACGCGATTGCCGCGGCGCTGGGCGGCAAGGGCGAATACGCGGTGCTCGAGAACCCGGGCCAGGACAACCACGACCGCCGCATCGCGGCCTTCGTCAACCGCATGAAGACCAAGCATGCGGGCATGAAGCTGGTCGGCCGCGCCGCCAGCAACCAGGACCCGAGCAAGGCCTACCAGGCGGTTCTGAGCCTGGCCCAGGCCAACCCGAACCTGGGTGCGCTGTTCATGCCCGAGGCCAACTCGGCGCTGGGTGCCGCGCAGGCCAAGATCGAATCGAAGAAGAACATCCGCGTGATGTGCTGCGACGTGAACGCCAAGATCCTCGACATGATCAAGGCCGGCGACGTGTTCGGCGCCATCAACCCGAACCAGGGCATGCAGGGCTACATGGGCATGATGATGCTGTTCCTGGCAAAGAACCCCTCGCTCATCGACCCGATGAACGACGCCAAGCGCAACGGCACCAATCCGATGTCGGTGCCGTTCCTGGACAACGGCCTGTCGGTGGTCAGCAAGGCCAATGCCGACGACTTCTACTGGGACAAGTACCTCGCGCGCCGCGGCACCAAGGGAATCGGCGAGTGAGCGCTGTGGGCTCTTCTGCATTGCTCGAACTGCGCGGCATCAGCAAGCGCTTCGGCGCTTCGCGCGCGCTCTCGGGCGTGGACTTCTCGCTGCAGGCGGGCGAGATCCACGCCCTGTGCGGCGAGAACGGCGCGGGCAAGTCGACGCTGATGAACATCATCGACGGCATCCACCGCCCCGACGAAGGCGACATCGTTCTCAACGGCCAGAAGGTGGTGATCGACGGCCCGGCGCACGCGATGCGCCTGGGCATCGGCCTGGTGCACCAGGAGATCGCGCTGTGCGCCGACGCCACGGTGGCCGAGAACATCTTCATGCCCGAGATCAACGCCGGCCGGCAGGCCTGGATGAACTACGCCAGCCTGAACGCGCGCGCCGCCCAGGTGCTGGCGCGGCTCGGGCAGGACATCGCTCCCGCCACGCCGGTGCGAGAGCTGAGCATCTCGAGCCAGCAGCTGGTGGAGATTGCCAAGGCGCTCACGCTGGACTGCAAGGTGCTGATCCTCGACGAGCCCACGGCGGCGCTCACCGACAACGAATCGGCCGCGCTCTTTCGCGTGCTGCACGACCTGAAGGCGCAGGGCATCGGCATCATCTACATCAGCCACCGCATGGCTGAAATATTCACGCACTGCGACCGCGTCACGGTGCTGCGCGACGGGCGCAACGTGCATTGCGGACCGCTCGCCGGCATGACCGCCGACGAGCTGGTGCGCCGCATGGTGGGGCGCGACCTCGGCAACTACTACCCGCCCAAGCAAAAGGCCACCGAACCGTCCGGGCCGGTGCTCGAAGCGGTGGACATCGCCGATGGCGAGCGCGTGCACGGCATCTCGTTTGCGCTCCAGCGCGGCGAGATCCTCGGCATTGCCGGGCTCATGGGTGCCGGCCGCAGCGAACTGGCCGAGACCATTTGCGGCCTGCGCCCTGCCACGCGCGGCACGCTGCGCCTGCACGGCAAGGCGATCGCGATCCGCAAGTACAGCGATGCGCTGCGCGAAGGCATCGCCTACCTCAGCGAAGACCGCAAGGCAGCAGGTGTGTACCTGGACCTGCCGATCGCGCAGAACATCTCGTCGATGGCGCTGCGGCGCGTGAGCTCCGGCTGGGGCCTGTTGCAGCGCGCGGCCGAACACCGCCTGGCCCGCGAGCTGGGCGCCAGGCTCAAGCTCAAGTCGGACGGCGTGGCCATCGAGGTGTCGAGCCTGTCGGGCGGCAACCAGCAGAAGGTGGCGATTGCCAAGCTGCTGGCCACCAACCCCGTGGTGCTGCTGATGGACGAGCCCACGCGCGGCGTGGACGTGGGCGCCAAGTCGGAGATCCACCACATCCTGCGCGAGCTCGCGAACCAGGGCGTGGGCGTGATCGTGATCTCTTCGGAGCTGCCCGAGATCATCGGCCTGTGCGACCGGGCGCTGGTGATCCGCGATGGCCGGCTGGCCGGCGAACTGAATTCCAACGACATGACGGAGGAAGCCCTGTTGCGGCTGGCCTCCGGACTCTGCGAACAGGAGGAGATGGCATGAACTACCCGGCACAACTCGATGCGGGCCTGGCACCGCGCCCATCGGGAGGCGGCCCCGTGAAGCCCGCCAGCAAGCTCACCAGCATGCGCGAGATGGGCCTGCTGCTGATCATTGCGGTGCTGTGCGTGGCGATGAGCTTCGCATCGCCCTACTTCCTCACCTGGGACAACGTGCGCGCCATGCTGCTGTCCTTCTCGATCGAAGGCATCGTGGTGGTGGGCATGACCATTTTGCTGATCGTCGGCGGCATCGATCTGTCGGTGGGCTCGGTGGTCTGCTTCGCGATGGTGGTCACGGGCAAGCTGTTCCTGATGGGCGTGGACCCATGGATCGCGAGCCTGGTGGCCATCGGTGCGAGCGGGCTGGTCGGCGCGATGATCGGCGGCTGCGTCACGCGCATCGGGCTGAACCATTTCATCGCCTCGCTGGCTTTCATGGTGATCGTGCGCGGGCTGTGCCTGGCGCTCACGCAGGGCACGCCGCAGTCGCTGTTCTCGCTGCCGGCGGAGTTCAAGTTCATCGGGCAGGGCACGCTGTTCGGCGTTCCGGCCGTGATCCTGATCTTCGTGGCGATCGTGGTGGTGAGCGACTTCGTGCTGCGCCGCTCGACCTTGCTGCGGCGCGTGTTCTACACCGGCAGCAACGAGAAGGCCGCGCTGTACTCGGGCATCCGCGTGGGGCGCGTGAAGTTCTGGGTCACGGTGCTGTGTTCCGCATCGGCGGGCCTGGCCGGCGTGATCTATACGGCGCGCTTCGGCGCGGCCACGCCCACCTTCGGCGTGGGCATGGAACTCAACGTGATTGCCGCCGCGGTGATCGGCGGCGCGAGCCTCAAGGGCGGCTCCGGCACCGTGCTGGGCGCGGTGCTGGGCCTCGCGCTGCTGTCGGTGGTGACCAGCTCGCTGATCCTGCTCGACGTGTCGCCCTACTGGCAGGACGTGATCAAGGGCCTGATCCTGCTCGCGGCCGTGACCATCGACCACCTCCTGAACACGAGAAAGACAACGCGATGACGACGATGAAGAAGACGGCGCTGGGCCCCTCGGGCATCGAATGCTCGGCCATTGGCCTGGGCACCTGGGCGATGGGCGGATGGATGTGGGGCGGCGGCGACAACGCGGCGGCCGAGGCGGCGATCCAGGCTTCGCTGGATGCGGGCGTGACCCTGATCGACACCGCGCCGGCCTACGGCCTGGGGCGCTCCGAAAGCATCGTGGGCACCGCGCTCAAGGGGCGCCGCCACGAGGCCGTGATCGCCACCAAGTGCGGGCTGGTGTGGCACACGCAGCAGGGCACGCACTTCTTCGAGGAAGACGGACATCCCGTGTACCGCTACCTCGGCCGCGAGTCGATCTTCCATGAATGCGAAGAGAGCCTGAAGCGCTTGCAGACCGACTACATCGATCTCTACATCACGCACTGGCAGGACAGCACCACGCCCGTGGCCGAGACCATGGACGCGCTGCTCGCGCTCAAGAAAGAGGGAAAGATCCGCGCCATCGGCGTGAGCAACGTGAGCCCCGAGACGCTCGCCGAATACCTGCGCCACGGCCCGGTCGATGCGGCGCAGGAGCGCTACAGCCTGATCGACCGCGAGATCGAGCAGACGCTCGCGCCCCTGTGCAGCGAGCACAACGTGGCGGTGCTCGGCTATTCGTCGCTGGCGCTCGGCCTGCTCGCGGGGCCCATCGATCCGGCACGCGAGTTCAAGGGCGACGACCAGCGCGCGAGCAATCCGCGCTTCAGCTCGGCCAACCGAGCAACGCTCAAGGCCTTCTTCGAGGAACTCGAGCCCGTGCGCGCAAAGCTCGGCTGCTCCTTCGGCCAGATGATGATCGCGTGGACCGTCGCGCGCGGCACCGTGGCTGTCGCGCTGTGCGGCGCACGCGTGCGCCAGCAGGCCATCGAGAACGCCGGCGCCGGCGCGGTCGCGCTGGGCGGCGACGCGCTGCGGCTGATCGATGCCGCGGCCAGCCGCCACCTGGGCGCGCTCGCCTGAGCTTCGCTTCTTTTTTCCGATCCCCTACAAGGAGTTCTTTCCGATGTCGAAAGACAAGACAGCGCGGCTCAACCGCTTGCTCACCAACGGCCGCTGCCTGGACATCGCCCTGGACCACGGCGTGTGCAACGAGCCCTCCTTCCTCGACGGCCTGGAAGACATGCCCCAGGTCATGGAGAAGCTCCTGGCCGCCGGCCCCGATGCGATCCAGCTCAACTACGGCCAGTCCGACCTGCTGCAGGACCGCCCGGGGCGCAACAAGCCCGCGCTGGTGATGCGCATCGACATGGGCAACCCCTACAACGCCACGCTGCACCGCGTGATGTGGGCCCAGCTGCAGAACGAGCACGACCCGGTGCTGCCGGCGGTGCAGCGCGACGCGGCCTGCGTGGTGGTCAACCTCTTCATGCTGCCCAACGAGCCCGACCTGTTCCGCCAGTGCGTGCAGAACATCGCGCGCGTGCGCGCCGACTGCGACCGCTACGGCATGCCGCTGATGATCGAGCCGCTGGTGATGCAGTCGCCCACGCCCGGCAGCCGCTACCAGGTCGACGGCGACGCCGAAAAAATCGTCACGCTGGTGCGCCTTGCGCGCGAGATGGGCGCCGACATCGTCAAGGCCGACCCGACCAGCGACCCGAAGGACTTCCACCGCGTGGTGCAGGCCGCGCGCTGCCCCGTGCTCGTGCGCGGCGGCGGGCGCGAAGACCTGCAGCAGGTGTTCGCGCGCTCTCGCGTGCTGCTGGACCAGGGCGCCGTCGGCATGGTGTACGGACGCAATGTCTACCAGCACGCCAATCCTTCGGCGGTGGTGAGTGCGCTGATGGCCATGATCCACCGCGGCGCGAGCGCCGAGGCGGCCTGGGCCCTCTACGAATCGGACGGCGCGAAGTAAGGCAAAAGAAGAAATCAGCACGGCAGGCGATGCACCCGTCGCCAGCCGGGGTGCGTCCTGCGCGCGCACTGGAGAGGGATCGAGCAATGGGTTGCCCTGCGACTTTCCAACAACCTGGAGGCGACGATGAAGATCCGGTATTTCGTGATGGCGTTCCTGGCCCCGCTCGTCACATTGCTGACGCATGCGGCCATCACCGGGGTCAGCCCGATGACCACCCTCGGCAACATGGCCACGGCGGTTTCCGAGGCCGTTGCCGACCCGCTCCCGCTGCAGGGGCCGGGCCTGGGCAACCTCAGCTACACATCGGCGGAACTGTTCAAGCCGGTGTCGATGATCACGAGCCTCGCGCACCCGCTCGACCCGGCGCACAGCAGTGCCTACGAGTCGCGCGAGGTGCCCGCCACCTACCCGGGCCGCAAGGACTACGGCATGAACGCGGGCATCATGGTCAACGGCTACTTTCTCACCTCCTTCGCGCCGGACAGCGGCCTGGGCCCGGGCGGCTTCCTGCTGTACGACGTGTCGAACCCGCGCCAGATCCGGCTGGTCAAGAAGATCTACGAACCCGATGACGCGACAGGTGGCCGCATCAAGGAGTTCCGCGAGACGCATTCCTTCGGCACCGCGAAGATCGGCGGCAAGACGTACGTGGTGCTGCCCAGCATCAACGGCGTCGAGTTTTGGGACTTCACCGACATCAACGACATCAAGCAGGTGAAGAAGCTGGCGCTGCCCGGCGTCAACGGCGGCGACTACGAGAACGTCGCCTGGCAGCTCTGGTGGCAGGCGCCCTACCTGTACGTGGCCTCGGCGGGCCGCGGCATCTTCATCGTCGATGCCGCGGACCCCGCGAACGCCGTGGTGGCGAACCGCGGCGCCGGCAAGCCCAACCCGGTGCCCACGGGCGAACTCGGCAACTTCCGGATCGGTCCGATCTTCACCATGGGCAACCACATGGTGCTGACCGCGATGGAAAGCAACGGCGGCTTCGCGAGCCTCGACATCTCCGACCCGCTCAACCCCAAGGTGCTCGATTCCATCGTGGGCACCACGCCGTTCTACTACGCCACCTGCTTCGACGGCAGGAACCTGCACGTCTCGACGCGCGGCAGCGGCGCGAAGATGTACAGCTACGACCTCTCCGACCGCTCGCGCTTCGTGGCCGAGGACAACCGGCTGGCCATCGACGAACAGCTGTACTGCGCCACGCAGGACAACTACGTGATCCAGGGCGCGCAGACGCGCATCCACAAGGTCGACGTGAGCAATCCGCTCAATCACGTGGAGGTGGGCCGCGGCAGCATCCTTCGCGAGGACGACCCGAACTACTCGCATTCGGACAACGGCCAGGTCGCGATGTTCGGCAACCTGGTCTTCGTGGGCAACGACCACGGCTCGGGCAGTGGCTTCGTCGTGCATGCGGTGGACCCGGACACCACCCGGCCCGAGGTGAAGCAGGTCTCGCCGGCCAACGGCGCGAAGCAGCAGGCCCTGAGCTCGCGCATCGGCCTGGGCATGACGGACAGCATCCGCCCCGAGAGCGTGAACGCCAACACCTTCATCGTGCGGCCGGTGGGCGGCAACACGCTCGCGGGCACCTACAGCGTGCAGCTGGGCATCATCAATTTCCACCCGGAGCTGCCGCTTTCTCCGGGCACCAGCTATGAAGTGTTCCTGCCTGCCAACGGCGTGAAGGACTATGCGGGCAATGCCATCGGCGCCGACTTCAAGTCGACCTTCAACACCGGCAACGCGACCGACATCAACCTGCAGCACTACTGGACGCTGGCCGGCAACCTCTCCGACTCCATCGGCAGCAACAACGGCACGCCGGCGTCGGGCGATACCTTCGAAAGCATCGGCATGAGCTTCGCGAACCGCACCGCCGGTGTGCCGCTGAAGAACGAAAGCGTCGCCACCGTGCTCGGCGGCACCGCGTCGCTGAGCTTCTACATGAAGACCACGCAGGCCGGCAGCGCGAACCCATGGACCGCGCCGGGCATCTTCGGGCGCGACCAGGCCAGCGGAGCGGACGACGTGTTCTGGGGCTGGATCGACGGCAGCGGCTTCATGAACCTCTCGGTCGCGAACAAGGCCACCAACAACCCCGGCACCCGCTCGCAGGCGGCGGTGAACGACGGCAACTGGCACCACGTGGTGATGACGCGCGATGCGGCCTCGGGCGCGCAGGCCATGTACGTGGACGGCGTGAAGACCAGCTCCACGGGCCTCACCGGCACCAAGGGGCTCGCGAACAAGTTCCAGGTCATGGGCCAGATCCAGGGCAACGCCGACCTGTTCAAGGGCACGCTGGCGGAAGTGCGCGTGTACAGCCGCGTGCTCACCGACGGCGAGGTGGCCACGCTGCGCGGGCAGGCGATCATCGGCGACCCCGGCATCGGCGGCGGTCCGAAGATCGTCAACGGCCAGCTGGTGTTCGACCCGGCCACGCTCGGCAGCAGCGGCGCGCAGTTCCGCTGGAACTTCGGCGACGGCACGCAGACGGCCTACTCCACCCAGCCGCGCTACACCTACACCTACACACGGCCGGGGCACTACACCGTGACGCTGACGGTGCGCGACGCAAGCGGCCGCGAGACTTTCTACACCTACAACCTCACCGTGATCGTGCCGGTCACGGCGCGGGCGCCCACGCACACGACCAATATCGCGGGCGATGCGAATTCGGTCTACTCGCTCAACCCCGACAGCGGCACGGTCGCCGCCATCGACGCGCAGACCCTGGCGAAGCGCTGGGAAGTGCGCGTGGGCGACGAGCCGAAGACGCTGGCCGTGGGACCGGATGGGCGCATCTGGGTCGCGGTGCAGGGCGAGGACAAGCTGGTGGCGCTCAGCGCGGCCGACGGCAGCCTCTCGGCCACCGTGCCGCTGGCCTACGGCAGCGGCCCCTACGGCGTGGCCTTCACGCCCGACGGCGCGAAGGGCTTGCTGACGCTGGAGAGCAAGTCGGTGCTGATGAGCTTCGACCCAAGCAACGGCGCCACCACCGGCGCCGTCGCCCTCGAAGGCAGCCTGCGCGGCATTGCCGTGAGCTCCGATGCGCAGGTGGCCTACGTCACCCGCTTCAAGTCGAAGCTGACGGGCGGCCAGCTGCACAAGGTGAACCTGCAGAGCATGAGCGCAATGCCCACCATCGCGCTGCCGGTGGACACCACCACGGTGGACACCGAGAGCCGCGCGCGCGGCGTGGCCAACTACCTGAGCCAGGTGGTGATCTCGCCCGACGGCCGGCGCGCGGTGCTGCCTTCGAAGAAGGACAACATCGTGCGCGGCCGCTTCCGCGACGGCGTGGACCTGACGCACGACCAGAGCGTGCGCTCCATCCTCTCGCAGGTCGACCTGCAGGCGGCGGCGGAAGTGTTCGGCGAACAGATCGACTTCGACGACCGCGCCCCGGCGCGCGCGGCGCTGTTCTCTCCGCCCGGCGACTACCTCTTCGTGGCGCAGATGGAAGGCAACCGCGTCGCCATCGTCGACCCGTACAGCCGGGCCGTGCGCGGAGAGATCAACGCGAGCAGTGCGCCGCACGGCCTGTACCTGGATGCGGCGCGCAAGCGGCTGTTCGTCAACAACTTCCTTGCGCGCTCGGTGTCGGTGCACGACGTGTCGCTGGTGCTGTCGTCGGAATCGGCGGCGGCGACCTTCCTGCAGAACGTGGCGACGGTCGCGCAGGAGCCGATGGCGGCCGCGGCGCTGCGCGGCAAGCAGGTGTTCTACAACGCCTCCGACCGGCGCATGAGCAAGGACAACTACATCTCCTGCGCGAGCTGCCATGCGGACGGCGGCGACGACGGCATGGTGTGGGACTTCACGCAGCGCGGCGAGGGCCTGCGACGCACCATCAGCCTCATGGGCCGGCGCGGCGCGGGCCACGGCAAGATGCACTGGACCGCCAACTTCGACGAGGTGCAGGATTTCGAGAACGACATCCGCAACGAGTTCGGCGGCACGGGCTTTCTGACGAATGCGGATTTCGCCGCCACGGCCGACCCCTTGGGCGCGCCCAAGGCCGGCAAGAGTGCGCAACTCGACGATCTTGCGGCCTACCTGAGTTCGCTGAACAAGTACATGCGCAGCCCGGCGCGTGCGGCGGACGGCAGCCTGAGCGTGGAGGCGGCGCGCGGCCAGACGGTGTTCAACACCGCGCAGTGCGCCACCTGCCACACCGGCGGCACCTTCCGCGACGGCCTGCGGCACGACGTGGGCACGATCCAGCTCTCGTCGGGCAAGGGCCACAACCAGCCGCTCGCGGGGCTGGGCTTCGACACGCCGACGCTCTCGGGCACCTGGAACACGACGGCCTTCTTCCACAACGGGCAGGCCGCGACGCTGCAGGACGTGCTGAACAGCGGCCACGGCAATGCATCGAGCCTGCCGTCGACGGACGTGGTGGCGCTGCGCGAGTACGTGCGCTCGCTGGACACGGCCCCGGCGGTGGTGACGCGGCTGCGCTCGGACCTCAATCCGACGATGTGCGTGAACATCAAGGGCGGGGCGACGGCGAGCGGCACGGTGGCGGTGCAGTGGCCCTGCGGCACGGCGAGCCACGAGAAGTTCACGGTGACGTCGGTCACGGGCGGCTATGTGCAACTGGTGGCCGAGCACAGCGGCCTGTGCCTGGCGCAGAACGGCACCGCGACGACGAACGCGCCAGTGGTGCAGCTGGCATGCACGGCGGGCAACGCGGCGCAGTGGAGCCTGGCCGGCGGCACGCTGCGCAACCGCGCCTCGGGCTCGTGCCTCGACGTGCCCAACGGCTCGACGACGCAGGACACGGCGCTGATCACGTGGACCTGCAATGGGGGGAACAACCAGAACTGGACGCAGCTGCCTTAGGGCTTGCTTTTGTTTCGGGGCGCTCTTGTTCAGGGCGCTGCTGTTCAGGCGCTGTTGTTTGTTCAGGGCGCTCTTGTTCAGGGCGCGTGCCCAGGCCACCGGGTACTCCCCTCCGCGAATGTCCCCCGGGGCTACGCCCCTCCTCCTTGATTTCGCTGCGGGGAGCACCCGATGCCCTGCGCACCGGGCACGCTGTCGGTTCGCGGCTGATCAACGAGTGCTCTGAACACGCTCCCGCCGATGGGGTGCCCTGCGCAGCGAAATTAAGGAGGAGGCCGCAGGCCGGGGGACATTCGCGGAGCAGGGCACCCCGTCGGCGGGAGCGCGCCCACCACCCACAAACAGCGATCGTCGTTTTCGCCTCAAGCATGACCTCCCACGTCATCGACCGTACGCACCCGCTCTGGGAAAGTACCTCCATCGATCAACCACTGGAGAAAACACCATGACCGGCTTCAACATCCTTCCCCTCGCAGTCGCCCTGCTCATCGGCGTGGCAGCGCTCGGCTCCTGCCTGGGCATCGGGCTGGTCGGGCAGAAGTTCCTCGAGAGCACGGCGCGGCAGCCCGAACTGGTCGACACGCTGCAGACCAAGTTCTTCCTGGTGGCGGGCGTGACCGACGGCGCATTCATCATCGCCACCGGCATCGGCCTGTGGTTTGCAACGGCCAATCCCTTCGGCTGAAGCCGGCGAAAAGGCCCACCGAAACGGGCCCCGCGCACCAGGAAGCGGCACGGACCATTGGCACCATTCGTGCTAGTACCGTTGACAGCGAATTGTTTATGGTTAAAGTATTTAGCTATCAACGGTTCGACGTCTTCGGTGCTGCATGGCGCGGCGCCGGGGCGCCGTTTCACCCTTCCTCTGCCGGAGAATCCATGAGCCACCCGTCCCCGAAGTCGCCCGCGCTGCTGCCGCGCACCCTGCTCTCGCTGCTGCTCTGCGGCGCGGCCCTTGGTGGCGCGGCGTCGGCCGTGGCCGCGCCCGTGAAGGTGGGCCTGGCGCTCGACATCTCCGGCCCATTCGCGGCCCTGGGCGCCGAGGCGCGCGACGGCTTCGCGCTCGGCATCAAGCAGCTGGGCGGCAAGCTCGGCGGGCAGGACGTGGAGTTCGTGCAGGCCGACATGGCCGGCAGCCCCGACCAGGCCAAGCAGCTGGTCGACCGCATGATCCAGCGCGACAAGATCGACCTCTTCAGCGGCCCGATCGGCTCCAACGTGGCGCTGGCCGTGGGCCCGACGCTGTTCAATGCCAAGGTGCCGTACCTCTCGGCCAATGCCGGCCCGAGCCAGTTCGCGGGCGCGCAGTGCAATGCCTATTTCTTCGGCACCGCCTACCAGAACGACCAGTTCCACGAGGCCGCCGGCAAGTTCGCGCAGGACCGCGGCTTCAAGAAGACCGTGCTGATCGCGCCCAACTATCCCGCGGGCAAGGATGCACTGGGCGGCTTCAAGCGCCAGTTCAAGGGCCAGGTGGCCGACGAGCTCTACACCAAGCTCGGCCAGATCGACTACGCCGCAGAGCTCGCGCAGCTGCGCGCGGCCAAGCCCGACTCCATCTACTTCTTCCTGCCCGGCGCGATGGGCATCAACTTCATCAAGCAGTTCGTGGGCGCGGGCCTGTCGAAGGACATCACGCTCGTGACCAGCGGCTTCTCGGCCGACGAGGACGTGATCGGCGCGGTGGGCGAACCGATGCTGGGCCTGTTCAACACCTCGCACTGGGCGCACGACCTCGACAATGCCGCCAACAAGGCCTTCGTGGCCGCGTTCCGCAAGGAATACAACGGCCGCTACCCTTCCGTGTATGCGGCGCAGGCCTATGACGCGATCCTGGCGATGGACGCGGCCGTGAAGCAATCGGGCGGCAACGCGCAGAACCGCGAGGCCGTGGTGGCCGCACTGAAGAAGGCCAACTACGCATCCACGCGCGGCAGCTTCAAGTACGCGAACAACCACTATCCGGTCGAGAACTTCTACCTGCGCGTGATCGGCAAGGACGCGCAGGGCAAGGTCACGAACAAGCTGATCAACACGGTTCTCACGAACTACGGCGACTCGTACGCCGACAAGTGTCCCCTCAAGTGAGCGGCATCCTCGTTCTCGAGCAGCTGCTCAACGGCCTCGGCTATGGGCTGATGCTGTTCCTGCTGGCAGCGGGGCTCACGCTGGTGTTCGGCATCATGGACGTGCTGAACCTCGCGCATGGCTCGCTCTTCATGTCGGGCGCGTACGTGGCGGCCGAGGCGCACACGCGCACCGGTTCGTTCACGGCAGCCATCGTGATCGCGGTGGCGGTCACGGTGGTGGTGGCGCTGCTGCTCGAAGTGCTGCTGATGCGCCGCCTCTACACGCGCGACCACCTGGCGCAGGTGCTCGCCACCTTCGGCGTGATCCTGGTGGCCGACGACATCGTGAAGATGGCCTGGGGCCCGTCGCCGGTGATGGCGCCGACGCCGGCCGCGCTGTCGGGGCCCATCGATCTGGTCGACGGCCTGCCCTACCCGTCCTACCGCCTCGTGATCCTCGCGGGCGGGCTGCTGGTGGCGCTCGCGCTCTACCTCCTGGTCAACCACACGCGCATCGGCATGCGGGTGCGCGCGGGCGCGTCCGACCGGCCGATGGCGGAGCTGATGGGCGTGCGCGTGGGCCGCATCTTCAACGGCGTGTTTTTGCTCGGCGCGGCGCTGGCCGCGCTGGCCGGCGCGCTGATGGGGCCGATCGTCGCGGTGCAGGTCGGCATGGGCGAGGCGATCCTGATTCCGGCGCTGGTGGTGCTGGTGATCGGCGGCATCGGTTCGGTGCGCGGCGCCTTCGTGGCCGCACTGATGGTGGGCGTGGTCGACACGGTCGGACGCGCCTTCGTGCCGATGCTGCTGCGCGCCACGCTGCCGCCGGCCACCGCGGCCGACCTGGGACCGCTGTTCGCCGAAGTCGCGATGTACGCGCTGATGGTCGTCGTACTGATCTTCCGGCCTTCGGGCCTTTTCTCCGCCCGGTCATGAAGTTGTCCTCACGCTCTCTCGGCCTCGGGCTGCTCCTCCTCCTGCTGCTCGCGGCCTTTCCGCTGGTCGCGCCGCTGTTCGGGCTCGAGTTCTACATCGGCTTCGTGCGGCGCGTGCTCGTGGTGGCGCTGGCGGCTGCCAGCCTCAACTTCATCCTGGGCTTCGGCGGCATGGTGGCGCTCGGGCATGCGGGCTTCATCGGCATGGGCGCCTACACGGTGGTGGCGCTCAGCGATGCGGGCGTGGTGTCCGCATGGGTGATGTGGCCGCTGGCCGCGCTGGTGGCCGGCCTCGTCGCGGCGCTGATCGGCACGGTGGCGCTGCGCACGCGCGGCGTCTACTTCATCATGACCACGCTGGCCTTTGCGCAGATGCTGTACTTCGTGGTGGTTTCGCTGCGCCGCTATGGCGGCGACGACGGCTACACGCTGATGAGCCGGCCCACGCTGCTGCCGGGGCTCGACCTCGGCAACGAATCGAACTTCTACTGGGTGGTGCTGGCCATCGTGGCGCTCGCGCTCTGGTGGCTGCACCGCGCGACGCAATCGCGCTTCGGCCATGCGCTGATGGGCATCCGCGACAACGAGACGCGCATGCGGGCGCTGGGCTACCCGGTGTTCAAGCTGCAGCTCGTGGCCTTTGCCATCGCCGGCGCCATCGCGGGGCTGGCGGGCGCGCTGCTCGCGGGCGGCAATGGCTTCGTGAGCCCGGCGACGATGCACTGGACGCAGTCGGCCACGCTGCTGGTGATGGTGGTGATCGGCGGACTGGGACGCAGCTGGGGCGGGCCGGTGGGCGCCGTGGTCTGGCTGGTGCTCGAGGAAGCGCTGAAGCAGCACACGGAGCATTGGCACATGCCGCTCGGGTTGCTGTTGATTGCTGTTGCGTTGTGGGCGCCCAAAGGGCTCGCAGCCTTGTACAAGCGCCGCTTGCCCCTCACCCCAACCCTCTCCCCAGAGGGGCGAGGGAGTAAAGCATGAGCCTCTTCAGAATCGAAGGGTTGGTCAAGCGCTTCGGCGGCTTGCTCGCAACCGACCATGTGAACCTCACCGTGGAGCGCGGCGAAGTGCATGCGCTGATCGGGCCCAACGGCGCGGGCAAGACCACGCTCGTGAACCTGATCACCGGGCTGCTCAAGGCGGATGCCGGGCGCATCCTGCTCGACGAGAAGGACATCACCGGCTTCAAGGACCACCAGCGCGTGGCGGCCGGCATGTCGCGCTGCTTCCAGGTGACGCGCGTGTTTGCCAAGGAAACGGTGCACGACAACCTCATGCTCGCGGCGCAGGCCCATGCGGGCAGCAGCCTGCGCTTCATGGCGCCGCGCGCGGCGGAACGCGGCCTGGTGGAACGCGCCGTGGCGCTGGCCGACCGCGTGGGCCTCGGCAATGAGCGCCACCGCATCGCGGGCACGCTGCCGCACGGCGCACAGCGCGCGCTCGACGTGGCGCTGGCGCTTGCGGCCGAACCCAAGCTGCTGCTGCTCGACGAGCCGATGGCCGGCATGGGCCCCGACGAATCGGCGCGCATGGTGGAGCTGATCGAGTCGCTGCGCGAATCGATGGCCATCCTCTTGATCGAGCACGACATGGACGCGGTGTTCCGCCTGGCCGACCGGCTCACGGTGCTGGTGCAGGGGCGCGTGCTGATGAGCGGCACGGCCGACGAAGTGCGCGGGCATCCCGATGTGCAGGCGGTGTACCTCGGTACCGAAGCGGAAGGACACGCATGAACGCAGCCACCACATTGCTCGACGCGAAATCCGTCGAGGCCGGCTACGGCGCAAGCCAGGTGCTGTTCGGCATCGACCTGCGTATTGGCGCGGGCGAAGTGCTCGCGCTGCTGGGCCGCAACGGCATGGGCAAGAGCACGCTGCTGAAGGTGCTGACCGGCACGCTTTCGCCGATGCGCGGCAGCGTACATTTCGGCGGCGATGCCATCGGCGGCCCACACAAGACAATGAGGCCCGACGCCATTGCACGGCGCGGCGTGGCCATCGTGCCCGAGGGCCGCCATGTGTTTCCGAATCTCAGCGTCGACGAGCACCTGCGCGCCTTCGCACGGCCGCGCCCCGGCAGCGCGCCGCGCTGGACGGTCGAGGCGCTGTACGGCCTGTTCCCTCGCCTCGCGGAGCGCAAGGCCAACGCGGGCAACCAGCTCTCGGGCGGCGAGCAGCAGATGCTGGCGATTGCGCGTGCGCTGTCGACGCATCCGCGCCTCTTGATCCTCGACGAAGCCACCGAGGGCCTGGCCCCGGTGATCCGCGAGGAGATCTGGCATTGCATTTCCACGCTCAAGGCCGAGGGCGAGGCGATCCTGGTGGTCGACAAGTACGTGCAGCGCCTGCTGCCGCTGGCCGACCGCCACGTGATCCTGGAACGCGGGCGCGTGGTGTGGCAGGGCGATTCGGCCGCGCTCGACGCCGACCGCTCGCTCTGGACGCGCTACCTGGGCGTGTAGATCCCGGTTCGCTACCGCGGACGGAGCGCCAGGAAGTTGGCCCAGGCCACGTTGCCGCGGCCGATCCACTGGCTCTCCCACTGCATGCGCAGGCCCGCCGTCTCGAGCTGCGCGGCGAAGCGGTCCTTCGCCCAGTAGACAGTCTTGTAGTCGCCATTCGTCTCGCCTTCGCCGATGCGCATCGCCGCCAGGAAGACCCCGCCGGGCGCGAGCGCATCGAACACCTTGCGCAGGACCGGCGCGATCTGCGCGCGGTCGACATGGATCAGCACGCACATCGCGACGATCGCGCTGTAGGGCCCGCCCAGCGCATCCGTGACGACGTTGAGCAGCTCGCCCTTCTTGCCGCGCTCCGCCTGCAGGTCGAGAAAGGCCTGGACCGCATCGGTGCGCCTCACGGCCCCGCCCAGGGCCTCCACGAAGTCGGCGTCCTGCCCCGTTCCGGAACCGATCTCGAGCACGCTGCCGCCTGCCGGCACGAGCTGCATCATCCGGCGCAGCGCATCCTCGATTTCGGCCGGCCGGTGGCCCGCCACGATCGCGTTGTATTCGCGGGCGGACGCTTCGTAGGACTCGATGGTGCGGCGCATGTTCTCCTGCGCCGGGTCGGGAATGTTCATGGGAGCCTTTCCAGTTCCTGAGGAAAGTTACCTAAGCGCTCCACATTACACCGAGCGTGTGATGCCGCCATCCACGCGAAGGTTCTGCCCCGTGATGTAGCCCGCGCCTTCGGATGCGAGAAAGCCGATCACGGCCGCGATCTCGCTGCTCTTGCCGTAGCGGCCCATCGGAATGCGCGAGCGGAACTCGGGCTTCTCGGGCAGGCTGTCGATGAAGCCGGGCAGCACGTTGTTCATGCGCACGTTCTGCGCGGCGTATTTGTCGGCGAAGAGCTTGGTGAAGGCCGCGAGGCCGGCGCGGAACACGCCCGAGGTCGGGAACACGGGGTCGGGCTCGAAGGCGGCGAAGGTCGAGATGTTGATGATCGAGCCGCCGCCCTGCTTGACCATGAGCGGTGCCACGAGCCGCGCGGGGCGCACCGCGCTCAGCAGGTAGACGTCCATGCCGCGGTGCCAGTCTTCGTCGCTGATGTCGAGGATCGGCGCGCGCGGACCATGGCCCGCACTGTTGACCAGCACGTCGACGCGGCCCCATGTGTCCATGACCTTGTCGACGAGTCGCTGGAGGTCGTCGTTTGATTGGTTGGAGCCGGTCACGCCGATGCCGCCAAGCTCGGCGGCGAGCGCCTCGCCCTTGCCCGATGACGAAAGGATGGCGACGCGAAAACCGTCATCCGCGAGCTTGCGCGCCGCAGCCGCGCCCATGCCGCTGCCACCGGCGGTGACGATGGCTACTTTTTTCTGTGCTTCGGAAGACATGTGGGTCCTTGGTTCATTTCATGCGAGACCCGCATTTAGCCAAGGATTCGGAGGGCTTGCACGGGCTGGGCTCGGGCGCCGTTGTTCAGGGCGCGTGCACAGATCACCGGGTACTCCCCTCCGCGAATGTCCCCCGGGGCTACGTCCCTCCTCCTTGATTTCGCTGCGGGGAGCACCCGATGCTCTGTGCACAGGGACACGCTGCTGGTGTATCGCTGATCAACCAGTGCTCTGATCACGCTCCCGTCGATGGGGTGCCTTGCGCAGCGAAATCAAGGAGGAGCGCGAAGCGCGGGGGACATTCGCGGAGCAAGGTACCCCGTCGGCGGGAGCGCCGCCCTGAACAGCAGCATCGAATACTTCCTCAGCGCTTGACCCGCAGCATTCCCTCTTGCGCCGTAGAAGCCACCAACCGCCCGTCGCGCGTGAACAGGCTGCCGCGGCACAGGCCGCGCGCGCCGCTCGCGCTGGGCGAATCGAGCACGTAGAGCAGCCAGTCGTCCATGCGGAAATCGCGGTGGAACCACATCGCGTGATCGAGGCTCGCAGGGCGCACCTGGCCGCTCATGAAGCTCAGGCCGTGCGGCAGCATCGCGGCGCGCAGCAGGCCGTGGTCGGAGGCGTAGGCCAGCAGCGCGCGGTGCACCACCGGGTCGTCGGGCAGCGGCGCGATGGCGCGCATCCAGATGGCGCTTTCGGACGAGCGCACCGCCGGCGCCAGCAGGTCGTCGGCCTCGACGCCGCGGTATTCGATGCCGTGCGGCTCCAGGCCCTTGATGCGCCAGCGCCCGGGCAGGCGATCGCCGAGCGCGAGGCGCTGGTCGAGTTCGCTCGCGAGGCCCTCGGGGCCCTCCACTGCGGGCATGGCGAACTGGTGCTCGACGCCGTCGTCCACCGTCTGGAACGAGGCCGACATCTCGAAGATGATGCGCTCCTGCTGGCGCGCCACCACGTGCCGCGTGGTGAAGCTGCGGCCGTCGCGCACGCGGTCCACGCTGTATTCGATGGGCGCATGCTCGCCCGGCAGCAGAAAGTAGGCGTGCATCGAATGCACCGGCCGGTCGGCGCCCACCGTGAGGCTCGCGGCCGCGAGCGACTGGCCGAGCACCTGGCCGCCGAACACGGCGGGCGTGCCGATGTCTTCGCTCTGGGCCAGGAATTTGTCGCCTCCGAGGGGCTCGAGCTGCATGAGCGCGACGAGTTCGGCGACAAGGCGGGCGGCGGTGGCGGGATCGGTGGTCATCGGAGGAGGAAGAGCGTCAATGCGAAGGAAGCAACCCCAGACCATAGCAAAGGCCGCGCCCGCGGGCTGTCGCGGGGCGGTCAGTGCTTCGCCGGCGGCTCAGCGGTCGAGATCGGCGCCGTCGGCGGCCAGCTTCTCCTGGAGCGCCGGCACGTCGACCTCCGCGAACTTCGCGCTGGCACCCAGCGAAGCCGCGGCCGTGCCTGCCGCCTGCCCCATCACGAAGCAGCCGCCGCTCGCGCGCGCGGCCGACTGGCCTTCGTGCGTCATGGCAGCGCAGCGGCCGGCCACCAGCAGGTTGTCGACGCTGCGCGGCACCAGCATGCGCCAGGGCAGCTGGTTGTAGGTGCGGCTCTCGTCGCGCGGAAAGGCCCACTCGATGCGGCCGTCGGCATGCATCTCCATGGGCCAGGCGTTGATGCCGATGCTGTCGTCGAAGCTGGCCGACGACAGGATGTCCTCGCCCGTGAGCGCATAGAGGCCTTCGATGCGGCGCGTTTCGCGGATGCCGACCTGCGGCGCGATCTCGACGATGGCCGAGTGCGCGAAGCCCGGCACCTCGGCCTTCATGAACCTGAAGTACTCGGCGATCTGGCGCCGGCCTTCGAGCTCGCCTTCGGTGAGTTCGCGCGCATCGACGCCGTTCATCGCGCGGCCGGCCGCGTTGCGGATCTGCGTGACGTTGGCGCGCCACTCGCGCGGGTCGATGTTGGGCCGCAGGATCGCGCCTTCGCGCGGAAACCGGTAGGCGCCCGGCTTCTGTGCCTGCACCTGCGCCATCAGGTCGTTGATGGCCTTGAATTCGCCGACGGCCGCGAGTGCCGGCTGCGCATCGACCTGGCCGACGCGGAACATGGTGGTCGGGAACAGGCCGCTGCCGTGGCCATCGCCCACTTCGAAGGGCACGCCCGCAAAGGCCGCCACGTCGGCGTCGCCGCTGGCATCGACAAAGGCATTGGCGCGGATCGCCTGCCGGCCCGACTTGGTCTCGACCACCAGCGCCGCGATGCGCTCGCCCTCGCGCACCACCGCGGCGGCCCAGGCATGGAACAGCAGCTTCACGCCCGCGTCGAGCAGCAGCTGGTCGGCCGCGATCTTGTAGGCCGAGGTGTCGTAGGAACGCACGCGGATGCGGCCCTGCATGCCGTCCTGCGGCGTGTTGAGGCCGCCCAGCGCATCGATGCGCGCAAGCAGGTCGTCGGCCACGCCGCGCACCAGCAGCGTCATCTCGCCGTTGCGCTTGCCGTAGAGGCCCGCGAAGTTGGTCACGCCGCCCGCGGTGCCCATGCCGCCGAGGAAGCCGTAGCGCTCCACCAGCAGCGTGCTGGCGCCATGGCGCGCCGCGCTCACGGCGGCGGCAATGCCGGCGGGGCCGCCACCGACCACCACCACGTCGTATTCGCCGAACACCGGCAGCTCGCGCGCCGGTTCGCTCAGGGTCTTGTGTGGGACGGCGGCCATCACTGGATCTTGATGCCGCGGGCCGAGATGATGCGCGCCATGATCGCCGCCTCTTCCTTCACGCGCAGGCGCATGCCGTCGGGCGAGGTGCCCACCGCCTGCCAGCCCTGGTCGAAGAGCTTCTGGCGCACTTCGGGCTGCTTCATGATGACCTCGATCTCGCGGCTGATGCGCGCCTGCGCGGTCTTCGAGAGGTTGGCCGGGCCGAGCAGCGCCACCCACACCTCGAGGTTGAAGTCGCGCACGCCGGCGTCGGCCAGCGGCGGCAGCTCGGGCACCAGCGCGCTGCGGCCGCCCGTGAGGCCGATGGCCTTGAGCTTGCCGGCGCGCACCTGCGGCATGGCCACGCCCGGCGGGATGAGGCCCATCTGCACCTGGTCGCCGAGCATCGCGGTCACGACCTGCGGGTTGCCCTGGTAGGGCACGTGCTCGGGATTGAAGCCGGCCACGCGGCTCTTGAGCAGTTCCATGCCCAGGTGTCCGACCGAGCCCACGCCCACCGAGCCGTAGTTCCACTTGTCGCCGCCCTTGCGCGCCGCGTCGAAGAACGCGGTGCCCGAGGGCAGGTTGTTCTGCGCCACCAGCACCAGCGGGGCCGTGGCAATCAGCGAGAGGTAGGTGAAATCCTTGGCCGGGTCATAGGGCAGCCGCGGATACAGCATCTTCGACGAGGTGAGATTGCCGTTGATCACGATGCCCAGCGTGTGGTCGTCGGTGGCCTTGGCCACCATGTCGGCGGCGATGTTGCCCGAGGCGCCGGGCTTGTTGTCCACCACCACGGGCTGGCCGAGCGCCTTGGCGAGCGGCTCGGCGATGGTGCGGGCGGCGATGTCGGGCGTGGAGCCGCCCGGAAAACCCACGAGCAGGCGGATGGGCTTGGTCGGCCAGGCATTGCTCTGTGCGCTGGCCGCGAGCGGCAGCGCGGCGGCGGCGGCCAGGCCGCAGGCGATCAGGAGGGCTCTCTTGGTGGCGTGCATGGAAAGTGAAAAGGAAATGTGAAAAAACGTAATGGTAATGAGGGCCGCTAGTCGAGGCTGATGTTGCCGCGGCGCACCAGCTCGCCATAGACCTTGGACTTGGCCTCGGCGTTGCGCTCGATCTCCTCGGGCGACCAGGCCAGCGGCTCGAAGGCGAAGGTGTCGAAGCGCGCGCGGATCTCGGGGTCGGCAATGACCTTGGCCACGTCGGCGTTGATCTTTGCCTTGACCGCCGCCGGCACGCCCTTGGGCGCGAGCAGCGAGACGAAGGAGTTGACCTCCAGCGAGGCCGGCCCGCCGGCCTCGGCCATGGTCGGCACCTCGGGCATCTGCGGAATGCGCCTGGGCGCGGCAATGGCCAGGTAGCGCAGCTTGCCGGCCTTGTAGATGCCCTGGCTCGACGGAATGCTGGCAAAGCTCCACGGCACTTCGCCCGTGCCCACGTTGGAGAACAGCTGCGACACCTCGCGGAACGGCGCATGCCGCATGCGGATGCCGGTGAGCGCCTCCAGCTGCTGCGCGCCCAGGTGGCCCGGGCTGCCCACGCCCCAGGAGCCGTAGACGATGGCGTCGGGGCTCGCCTTGGCGGCCGCGATCAGGTCGCCCATGTTCTTCCACTTCGACTCGCTCGACACCGCCACGAAGAAGGGCGTGCGGAACAGCGAGGCCACGGGATCGAAGTGCTGCAGCGTCACGAAGTTGCGCGACTTGTACAGGTGCGGCAGCGCCGCGATGTGCTCGCTGTCGAGCTGCAGCAGCGTGTAGCCGTCGGGCGCCGCGCGCCGCGCCTGGTCGATCGCGATGAAGCCGCCGCCGCCCGGCCGGTTGTCGATCAGCACGCGCTGGTTCCAGAGGCGCGAGAGCTTGTCGGAGACCAGCCGCAGCACCGCGTCGGGCCCGCTGCCGGCCGCGAAGGGCGTGACCAGCGTGACCGGCTTGTTCGGATAGTCGCCGGCCTGCGCCAGCGCGCCGGTGGTGGCGGCCAGCGACACCAGGGCCAGGATGCCCGCCCGCAATGCGCGTGGTGAAAAAGTCATGTTGTCTCCTGGGCCTGCGGCCTCGAATAGTGATGATGAAAGAAACCCGTCCGCTCAGTGCGGCGAAAGCACGGCGGCTGCCTCGGCGCCGGGCACCGCGGCGGGGCGCAGCAGCGGCTGCGGCGCGTCGTCCAGGCAATGCTCGGGCCGCCAGGCATAGAGCCACTCGACCGCATCGTAGAAGCGTTCGGGCGTGCGGCCCACCCAGAGGCTGTTGCGCACCAGCCGCTCCACGCCCTTGGCGTGATAGAGCCGGCCCATCTCGCGCACCGACAGCACCACGCGGGCGGTGCGCGGAATGCGCGCGGCCTCGTAGAGCTTGAAGGCGGCCGGCATGTCGAAATCGCAGGCCTGCACCGCGGCGCCCAGCGTGACCGCGTCCTCCAGCGCCATGCAGGCGCCCTGCGCCAGGTACTGCATCATCGGATGCGCGGCATCGCCCAGCAGCGTGGCCGGGCCGTCGCTCCAGCGCGCCACCGGATCGCGGTCGGCCGTGCTCCAGCGCCGCCACGAGCTGGGCCGGTCGAGCAGCTGGCGCGGGCGCGCATGCACGCCCTCGAAGTAGGACAGCACTTCTTCCTTGCTGCCCTCGGAAACGCCCCACTCTTCCTGCTCGCGGCTGTGGAAGGTGACGACCAGGTTGTATTGCTCGCCATGGCGCAGCGGATAGTGCACCAGGTGGCAGTTGGGACCGGCCCAGACCACGGGCGCATTCCAGCGCAGGTCGGCCGGCATGTCGGCCACCGGCACCACTGCGCGGTACACCACGTGGCCCGAGACGCGCGCCTCGTCGCCAACCAGCCTGGCGCGCACCACGGACTTGACGCCGTCGCAGCCCACGATCGCATCGGCCTTGAAGTGCCGGCCGTCGCGCGTGGTGGCGACCACGCCCTTCGCGCCGCCTGCGCCGATGTCGAGCGATTCGACCTGCGCCGAGGTGTGGAAGCGGATCAGCGGATGCTGCTTCACGGCCTCGTGGATGGCACCGTGCAGGTCGGCGCGGTGGCTCACCGCATACGGGTTCCTGAAGCGCGCACGGAAGGCTTCGCCCACGGGCACCGAGGCCACTTCGCCGCAGTCGACCGCATCCATCATCACGAGCCGGTCGGTGAAGACCGAGTTGCGGCGCACCGCCTCGCCCACGCCGAGCGCATCGAGCGCCGCGAAGGCGTTGGGGCCGAGCTGCAGGCCGGCGCCGATCTCGCCGATGGTGGCGCTCTGCTCGAGCAGGTCGATGGAAACGCCGAGCCGCGCAAGCGCCAGCGCGGCCGCCATGCCGCCGATGCCGCCGCCGACAAGCAGCACGGTGGGGGGATTCTTCGGGAGAGATGTGCTCATCGCGGGGCCTCTGCGCTGCGCCTGCTCAGTCGATTCGCATGGTGAGCGAAGGCAGCTTGTCGATGCTCACCTTGAGCGTCTGGCCGGGCTTCACCGCGCCCACGCCTTCGGGCGTGCCCGTGAAGATCAGGTCGCCGGGCTGCAGCGTGAAGAGCGTCGAGAGATTGGCGATCACTTCGTTGACCGACCAGATCAGGTGCGTGATGTCGCTGTTCTGGCGCACCTGGCCGTCGACCTCGAGCCTGATGGCGCCGGCGTTGATCTCGCCCACCTCGGCCAGCGTGCGCAGCGGTGCGATGGGCGCCGAGAAGTCGAAGGCCTTGCCGATTTCCCACGGCCGGCCGGCTTCGCGCATCTTCATCTGCAGGTCGCGCCGCGTCATGTCCAGGCCCACGGCGTAGCTGTGGATGTGGCTGGCCGCCTGCTCCACCGCAATGTCCTTGCCGCCCTTGCCGATGGCCACGACGAGCTCGGCTTCGTAGTGGTAGTTGCTCGTGAGCGGCGGATAGGGAATGGCGCCGGTCTCGCCTTCGGCCACCGGCACCACCGAGGCGTCGTCGTTGGGCTTGCAGAAGAAGAACGGCGGTTCGCGGTCGGGATCGAAGCCCATCTCGCGCGCATGCGCCGCGTAGTTGCGGCCCACGCAGTAGACCCGGCGCACCGGGAACAGCTCGCTCGAACCCACGATGGGCAGGCCGACGATGGAAGGAGGCGTGAAGACGAAGGACATGTGGGCTCCTGCCGCGCGCGGCGGCACAGGGTCAAGACAACAAGAGAAGAAAGAAAGAAAGAAAAAATGCGGACGGTTTTCAGGCGTCTTCGTCGAGAAAGGCTTCGCGCAGGATGCCCATGGCCTGCTGCACGGGACGGTCCGAAAAGCTGAAGAGCACCACCTCCTCGCCGGGCGCCGAAAGGCGCAGCGGCGCCCACGAAGGCACCACGAAGGTGTCACGCGGGCCGAACTCGAAGCGCTGGCCCGCGATCTCGGCAATGCCGCGGCCTTCGACCACGCTGTAGACGGTGCCGTCGGTGGCGCGGTGCGCCTTGCCCGCGAAGCCCCGGGGCAGCAGCTGCAACTGGGTGCCGATGGTGGGCATCGGCGCGCCGCCCGTCAGCGGGTTGATGTAGCGCAGCTTGTGGCCCAGCCAGGCATCGGGCGCTTCCTGCTTCTGCAGCAGGGCCAGCGCCTCGCGGCTGCGGGCATAGGGGTAGTTGAAGATCGGCGAGGTGGGCGATGCGTGGTCGTGGCGCACCGGCACCATGTTGTGGCCGAAGCGCGCGAGGCTGTTGCCCTCGGGGCGCGCCACGTGCTGCACCTTGGCGTCGTGGTTCTCGGCAAAGCCGGCGTCGAAGAAGCGCAGCATCGGAATGTCGAGCCCGTCGAGCCAGACCACCGGCTCCACGGTGCCGCCAATGCCCTCGTTGCCGTGGTCGTGCCAGGCCCACGAAGGCGTGATGATGAAGTCGCCCGGGTACATGGTGGTGCGCTCGCCGCCCACCGTGGTGTAGGCGCCCTTGCCGTCGACGATGAAGCGCAGCGCCGACTGCACGTGGCGGTGCGAGGGCGCGACCTCGCCCGGCATGATGAGCTGCAGGCCCGCGTAGATCGACTGCGTGATCGACGAGTTGCCGGGCAGCGCCGGGTTCTCGAGCACGAGCACGCGGCGCACCGCTTCCTCGGCGGTGATGAGCGCGGCCGATTCCATCAGCAGCGGGCGGATCTCGTCGTAGCGCCAGAGCGCCGGCACGCAGGGCGTGGCGGGCTCGCGCGGCACCAGCGCATGCAGCGACTCCCACAGCGGCGTGAGGTGCAGCGGGCGGATGCGCTCGTAGTAGTTGCGGCGCTCCGCGGCATTGGCAGGCGCCGGGACGGCGGGTTTCTGGGCGGTGGGGTTCATGGGCAGCGGTTCCGGCCGTCGTGCGGCGGTTGTCTCCGGGGGAACGCTGATCTTCCGCCGGTACTACTATTGGCGCAATGGGTCCCTGGCGATAGGCCCGATCTTGTTTCTTGATAGTGGTCGCCGCAAAAGGAGATGTTCCATGGCCCAGCTCGATCTCGAATGGCTGCTGGTGTTCGACGAGGTCTACAAGACGGCCAACGTGTCGAGCGCGGCCGTGCGGCTCGGCCTTTCGCAGTCGGCGGCCAGCACCGCGCTGGCGCGGCTGCGCACGCATTTCGGCGACAAGCTGTTCGTGCGCACCTCGCGCGGCATGGAGCCCACGCCCTATGCGCGGCAGATCCAGCCGCTGATGCTCGACATCCTCGACCGGCTCAACCGGGCCAAGGGCGGGCGCGCGAGCTTCGAGCCCGCGAGCGCGGCGCGCAGCTTCCGCATCTGCATGACCGACATCAGCGAGGTGGTGCTGCTGCCCGGCCTGCTCGACCACCTGCGGCGCACCGCGCCGGGGGTGCGCATCGAGACCGAGATCATCTCCACCGAAAGCGGACGCCGGCTCGAGGACGGCGCGGTGGACCTGGCGGTGGGCTTCATGCCGCAGCTGGACGCGGGCTTCTACCAGCAGACGCTGTTCATGCAGAACTTCGTCTGCCTGGCCGCGCGCAACCATCCACGCATCGGCGAGCGGCTCACGCGCAAGCGCTTCGAGAGCGAGGCGCATGCGGTGGTGGCCTCGTCGGGCACCGGCCACGCCATCGTCGACAAGACCATCGCGCGGCTGGGGCTCCGGCGCAATGTGGTGGCCAGCCTGTCGAGCTTCCTGAGCGTGGCGCGCATCGTGGCGCACACGGAGCTGATCGTGATCGTGCCCAGCATCCTCGGCAAGGTGCTGGCCACGCAGGAGCCGGTGAAGCTGCTGGAGCCGCCCTTCGAGCTGCCCGCCTATGCCGTCAAGCAGCACTGGCACGAGCGCTTCCATGCGGACGCCGGCAATGCCTGGCTGCGGCGCACGCTGGCGGAGCTGTTCGGCGGCGGCGGCTGAGCGTGCGTGCCGCGCCGACCGGCGGCGCGCGCCGCGGTGGGCGCTCGCTCGCATAATCGGAACCCCATCCACGGCCCACACAAAGGCGGCGCATGTCCTCCATCACCCTTCGATTCCTGGCCGAGCCCAGCACCGTCAACTTCGGCGGAAAGGTCCACGGCGGCACCGTCATGAAATGGATCGACGAGGCCGGCTACGCCTGCGCGACCAGCTGGGCCAAGCGCTACTGCGTGACGGCCTTCATCGGCAGCATCCGCTTCCACCACCCGATCATGATCGGCGACCTGGTCGAGGTCGAGGCCCGGCTGGCCTACACCGGCACCACCAGCATGAACATCTCGGTCGAGGTGCGCAGCGGCGACATGAAGGGCGGCACCATGGACAAGACCACCGAATGCCTGATCGTCTTCGTCTCGGTCGACTCGCACGGCCGGCCGCTGCCGGTGCAGCCCTTCGTGCCGGGCACGCCGGGCGAAATGGCGCTGGCCGAACGGGCGAAAACCCATTTGGACGCCAGCCGCGCCGCGGGAGCCACGGTTTAGCCCGTGGCCATAGATACAAAGCTCTAAAAACGAGCGGGCCGAGCGGCTAGAGTCGCTCGTTGGTTTCACAGGAACATTTCGCACCATGGCTACCCAGGACGACGACGGCAACAAGGGCTCCGACCGCATCAAGGACTCGGCCCAGCAGATCTGGCTGGCCGGGCTTGGCGCCTTCGCCAAGATGCAGCAGGAAGGCAGCAAGGCCTTCGAGGCGCTGGTGAAGGACGGCGCCGGCCTGCAGAAGAAGACCCAGCAGGCTGCCGAGGAAACCCTTGCGCAGGCGCAGACGCGCATGGCCGGCTTTGCGAACGAGTTCGGCACCAAGGCCGCGGGCCAATGGGGCAAGCTCGAGAACATCTTCGAAGAGCGCGTGGCGCGCGCGCTCGAAAAGCTGGGCGTGCCCTCGGCCGCCGAGCACGCCGCGCTGCAGGCCCGCGTGGCCGCGCTCGAGGCCGAGCTGCAGCGCCGCCCGGGCAAGAGCGCCGCCCCGGCGCGCAGCGCGAGCCGCAAGACCGCGGGCCGTAGCGCAGCACCTGCCACCGCCGCCAAGAAGGCCGTGCGGCGCGGCAGCAGCAGCAAGCCCGGCTGAACGCCTCCTGGAGCCCCGTTTTTGCGGCGGTGCACAACACGCGCCGCCGCAAAACATTGCGCTGGCGCATTCATGGTGCAGTGCACATAGGCTAGAGTGTCCCCAAGAGATAAAAAACGGGGACTGACATGGCCAAGAAGGCGCCACGCCGCACAGCGCAACGCATCCTCGAAGCCGCACTCGAGCTGTTCAACCGCTTCGGCGAGCCGAACGTCTCCACCACGCTGGTGGCGGGCGAGCTCAACATCAGCCCCGGCAACCTCTACTACCACTACCCCGCCAAGGAAGAGCTGATCAACAAGCTCTACGAAGGCTACGAGGCCGAGCTCAACGAGCTGCTGCATGCCAGCGAAGGCGTGCACGATGTGGAAGACGCCTGGTTCTTCATGCACAGCCTGTTCGAGCTGATCTGGCGCTACCGCTTCCTCTACCGCGACCTGAACGACCTGCTGAGCAAGAACCGGCACCTGGAAACGCAGTTCCAGCTGGTGCTCAAGAACAAGACCCGCGCGATCCGCATGCTGATCGCCGGGCTCAGCCGGGCCGGTCACCTGGACATCGACGTGCACGAGGTCGACACCCTCGCCCAGAGCATGGTGGTGGTGCTGACCTACTGGCTCAGCTACGAGTACGTGCGCAATCCGCGCGAGGCGCTCGAACCCGCGCATGCCCAGGGCGCGCTGATGCGCGGCGGCCAGCACACGCTGCACCTGCTCGCGCCGTATCTCGGAGGCGAGCAGCGGCGGCATTTGCTGACACTGAGCAACGCCTACAGCGGCGATGATTCCGCAAGCGCGCGGCCTGCGCAGGCCAGCGCCGATTTGGCAGCCGAGGCCCGCTAACGCCATGTCCCATCCAGATTTCAAGCCGCTCTCGCTGATGTCCGCCAGCCCGGTTGCCGCGGCGGCTGCTGCGCAATCCTGGACACCGCTGCCCTACGCCGACCTGCCGCGCTACGACGCGCACAGCCTGCTGCCGCACTGGCCGCGGCTGCACGCGGGCCACGCGCTGCCGCCGCCGCCAAGCGGGCATCCGCTGGCCGATGGCTGGGCGCTCTATCACAACGGCGAGTTCGAGCGCGCCGCCGCGCTCGGCCTGGCGCACGGGCCGGAGGGCCTGGTGCTGGCCAACCAGGCCACCGCCGTCTATGCCAACTACCTGGAGCCGCGCGAATCGGTGCGGCTTTCGATGTTCCGCCAGGTCATCGAACGCGCCGCCGCGCAAGTCGGCGCCGAGCCCGACAACTGCCACGCGCTCTACTGGCAGGCCTATGCGCTCGGGCGCTACAGCCAGGGCATCAGCGTGGCGCGCGCGCTGGCGCAGGGCCTCGGCAGCAAGCTCAAGGGGGCGCTGGAGCGCGTGATCGAGCTGCAGCCGCAGCATGCCGATGCGCACATCGCGCTGGCCGCCTTCCACGCCGAGGTGATCGACAAGGTGGGCGCGCTGGTCGGCCGCATGACCTACGGCGTGCGCGCCGAAATGTCGGTCGAGCTGTTCGAGCGCGGCCTCGAGCTGCACCCCCATTCGCCCAGCGCGCTGATGGAATACGGCCGCGCATTGCTCATGCTGCACGGCGACGCGCGCCTGGGCGAGGCCACGCAGCTCTACGAGAAGGCCGCCGCGCTGAAGCCGGCGGATGCCAAGGAACGGCTCGACGTGGAACTGGCGCGGGCCGGGCTGTCGGACTGAGCCGCGCCTTGGTACCCGCGGGTACCGCGCACTTTAAGATGCGGGTTTCCCGCTTTTCAATCCGACCGCCATGTCTGATCTCAACGCCCTCTTCGAAGCCGCCCAGGCCAATTCCAAGCTGCTGCCGGAGCGCCCCGACAACCCCACGCTGCTCAAGATCTACGGCCTCTTCAAGCAGGCCACCGAAGGCGACAACACGGCCAAGAAGCCGAGCTTCAGCGACATCGTCGCGCGTGCCAAGTGGGACGCCTGGACCGCGCAAAAGGGCCTCGGCGCCGACGAGGCGAAGCAGAAGTACATCGACCTGATCGAATCGCTGCGCGCCTGAGCCGCAGCGCTCAGCCGACGATCCCGCGCGCATGCAGCGCGGCGATCTGCTCGGCGCTCAGGCCGATCTCCTTCAGGACCGCATCGGTGTCCGCGCCCAGCGCGGGCGCGCTGCGCCGGTGGCTGGCCGGCGTGAGCGAGAGCTTGGGCACGAAGCCGGGCACCGCGAGCGTGCTGCCGTCCGGCATGTGCACCTGCTGCAGCATGCCGCGCGCGGCGTAGTGCGGGTCGGCCGCGATGTCGGCAATGGTGTAGATGCGGCCGGCCGGCACCTGCGCCGCATCGAGCGCGGCGAGCACCTCGTCCACCGTGCGCGCTGCCGTCCACTCGCCGATGGCGGCATCGAGCATTTCCACCTGCGCCACCCGGCCCGTGTTGCCAGCCAATGACGGATCGGCCGCGAGATCGGGCCGGCCGATGCACGCCATCAGCCGGCGGAAGATGCTGTCGCCGTTGCCCGCGACGATGGCGTAGCCGCCGTCGGCGCAGCGGTAGGCGTTGGTCGGCGCAATGCCGGGCAGCGCGCTGCCGGCCGCCTCGCGCACCGCGCCGAACGCGCTGTACTCGGGCAAGAGGCTCTCCATGCAGTTGAAGACCGCCTCGTAGAGCGCCACGTCGACCACCTGGCCCCGGCCCTTCGGATACTCGGCGCTGACGGTGGCATGGCGGTGCTGCATCGCCATCAGCACGCCGATCACGCCATGCAGCGAGGCCAGCGTGTCGCCGATGGACACGCCCACGCGCACCGGCACGCGGCCGGGCTCGCCCGTGAGGTGGCGCAGCCCGCCCATGGCCTCGGCCACCACGCCGAAGCCCGGCCGGTCGCGGTAGGGGCCGGTCTGGCCGTAGCCGCTGATGCGCAGCATCACGAGCGCGGGGTTGGCGGCCAGCAGCTCGCCGGGTCCGAGGCCCCAGCCTTCCATCGCGCCGGGGCGGAAGTTCTCGACCAGCACGTCGGCCTCGGCGGCCAGCTGGCGCACCACGGCCTGCGCCTCGGCCTGGCGCAGGTCGAGCGCGAGCGAACGCTTGTTGCGCGACTGCACCTGCCACCACACCGAGGTGCCGTCCTTCAAGAGCCGCCAGGTGCGCAGCGGATCGCCCGCGCCCGGCGGCTCGATCTTGATGACCTCGGCGCCGAAGTCGGCCAGCGTGCGCGCCGCGAAAGGCCCGGCGATCAGCTGCCCGAGCTCGACAACCTTGAGGCCGGCCAGCGGGCCCGCGGCCGGGGGAGGAGAAGAGGTGTTCGTCATGGCGCCAGAGTGTGCCGTGCCGCCGCCCGGCCTTTGCGGGGCGGGAAAACACCTATGAATTCTTGATGCGGCGCGCGGCGGTCTTGCGGCGGTGCAGCAATCGCCGCGCGGCACGGCCTCTCTCCCGAGGAGAAAGGGCTTTGCTGCGATGCAATGCCCTGGCCGGCAGGCTTGCACAAAGGTCAAAAAAGTATCAATTTCGGGCGCCATCTCTGGTTGTTGGCGCCCGGGGCGATTCGTACAGTGCGCTCCGAGACAAGCAAAAGGAACCAACCGTCCATGCAACCCGATCTGGAAATCGTCGAAGTCCGCGGTGACGAATCGTTCACCGCCTGGGCGCACGGCTATCCGTATCGCACGGTACGCTGGCATTTCCACCCCGAGTACGAGATCCAGCTGATCGTCGAGACCCGGGGCGTGTATTTCGTGGGCGACCACGTCGGCCACTTCGAGCCCGGCAACCTCGTGCTCATGGGTCCCGACCTGCCGCACAACTGGATCAGCGACGTGCCCGCGGGCCAGAGCGTGGAGCGGCGCGGCATCGTGATCCAGTTTCCGGCCGGGCTGGCGAAGAACATGGCGGCCACCTTTCCCGAGTTCGAGCGCATCGCGCCGCTCCTGGCCGAATCGGGTTCGGGCCTGCTCTTCCCGGCCGAGACCGCCGCGGCCGCCAAGCCGCTGATGGAATCGCTGCTGGAGGCGCGCGGGCTGCGCCGCGTGATCCTGCTGCTCTCGCTGCTCGAGCTGCTGGCGGACAGCCAGGACCGCCAGCGGCTCGCGAGCCCCGCGTTCAAGCCCGACCCCAAGGCCTTCATGTCGCATGCGATCAACAACGTGCTCGCGCACATCGCAGCCAACCTGGGCGACGACCTGCGCGAGCCGATGCTGGCCGAACTGGTGGGCCAGAGCCCGAGCGCGTTCTCGCGCGCCTTCCGCAAGCACACGGGCCAGTCGTTCGTGCGCTACGTGAACCGGCTGCGCATCAGCCGCGCCTGCGAGCTGCTCACCAGCAGCGAGAAGCCGGTGCTCGACGTCTGCATGGACGTGGGCTTCAACAACGTGTCGAACTTCAACCGGCAGTTCCTGCTGCACAAGCGCATGCCGCCGACCAAGTTCCGCAATTTCCATCGCATGCAGGCCGCCGCATCGCGCGCCGCCAGCCCGCCCTAGCGCGCGTCCCGAGTTCCCCCCACGTCGTCTCTGGCGTGGCGCACGGGCGCCGCGCGGGGCGACCCTTTGCCAGCGTTTTTCAAACAGAGACAACCTCCAGGAGACAGCCACCATGAAGAACATCCTCAAAGCCACCGCCCTCGCCGCCGCCCTGGCCTTCGGTACCTCCGCCGCACAGGCGCAGGCACCGAAGCAGCCGCTGCGCATCGGCATGACCTTCCAGGAACTCAACAACCCCTACTTCGTGACGATGAAGCAGGCGCTCGAAGAGGCCGCGGCCAGCATCGGCGCGACCGTGGTCACCACCGATGCGCGGCACGACGTGGCCAAGCAGATCGGCGACGTGGAGGACATGATCCAGAAGAAGATCGACATCCTGCTGCTGAACCCGACCGACTCCACCGGCGTGCAGTCGGCCGTGCGCTCGGCCAAGAAGGCGGGACTGATCGTGGTGGCGGTGGATGCCAACGCGCAGGGTCCGGTCGACTCCTTCGTGGGCTCGAAGAACACCGACGCGGGCCGCCTCGCCTGCGAATACCTTGCCAAGAGCATCGGCGAGAAAGGCGACGTGGCCATCCTCGACGGCATTCCGGTGGTGCCGATCCTGGAGCGCGTGAAGGGCTGCCGCGAAGCGCTGGCCAAGTACCCCGGCATCAAGGTGGTGAGCACGCAGAACGGCAAGCAGGAGCGCGCCACCGCGCTCACGGTCACCGAGAACATCCTGCAGGCCAACAAGGGCCTAAAGGGCATCTTCAGCGTGAACGACGGCGGCTCGATGGGCGCGCTCGCGGCCATCGAGGCCAGCGGCAAGGACGTGAAGCTCGCCAGCGTGGACGGCGCGCCCGAAGCCATCAAGGCGATGCAGAAGCCGGGCTCGAAGTTCATTGCCACCACCGCGCAGTACCCGCGCGACCAGATCCGCCTGGCGATCGGCATCGCGCTGGCCAAGAAGTGGGGCGCCAACGTGCCGGCCGCGGTGCCGGTGGACGTGAAGCTGATCGACGCCGAGGGCGCGAAGACCTTCAGCTGGTAACCGGCACCGGCCATGGCCTCCTCCTCTGCACCAGAAGAGATGCTCCGGCTGGAAGGCGTGTCCAAGCGCTTTCCGGGCGTGAAGGCGCTCTCGGGCATCGACCTCTCGATCCGCAAGGGCGAGGTGCATGCGCTGCTCGGCGAGAACGGCGCGGGCAAGTCGACGCTGATGAAGATCCTCGGCGGCATCTACCAGGCCGACGAGGGGCGCATCTTCATCGAGGGCAGCGAGCGCAGCTTCGCGGGTTATGCCGACGCGATCGCGGCGGGCATCGGCATCATCTTCCAGGAGTTCAGCCTGGTGCCGTACATGAACGCGGTGGAGAACATCTTCCTGGGCCGCTACCTGACGAACCGCTTCGGGCTGATGAACAGGGCCGCGATGAAGCGTTCGGCGCAGCAGCTCTTCGACGAGCTGGGCGTGCAGATCGACCTTGGCGTGCCGATCTGCCGGCTCTCGGTGGCGCAGCAGCAGTTCGTGGAGATCGGCAAGGCGCTGTCGCTCGACGCGAAGCTGCTGGTGCTCGACGAGCCCACCGCCACGCTCACGCCCAACGAGGCCGGCCACCTGTTCAGGATCATGCGCGAGCTGCGTGCCAGGGGCGTGGCGATGATCTTCATCTCGCACCACCTGGACGAGATCTTCGAGGTGTGCGACCGCATCAGCGTGCTGCGCGACGGCGCCAACGCGGGGCATGCGGAGGTGGGCGCGACCGATGTGGATGCGCTGGTCGAGATGATGGTTGGCCGCAGGATCGAGCACAGCTTTCCGCCCAAGCCGCAGCCCGCACCGCGCGGGCGCAAGGTGCTCGAGGTGCCCGAGATCCAGCTCGCCAAGGGCGGGCCGGTGAACAGCTTCGAGCTGCATGAAGGCGAGATCCTCGGCTTTGCAGGGCTGGTGGGCTCGGGCCGCACCGAGCTTGCGCTGGGCATGATGGGCGCCGACCGCGCGCACCGCAAGACGGTGCTGCGCAACGGCCGGCCCGTTCGCTTGAACGATCCGACGCAGGCGCTCGCGAACGGCATCGGCCTGTTGCCCGAGAGCCGCAAGGTCGAGGGGCTGATCACCGACTTCACGGTCCGCTTCAACATCTCGATGAACAATCTCGGCCGCCACAGGCGCGCGGGGCTCGTGAGCCAGAAGTCGGAAAGGCAATCGGCCGCCGAGCTCTCGAAACGCGTGGGCGTGAAGGCGCCGGGCATCGAGACGCGCGTGGCCACGCTGTCGGGCGGCAACCAGCAGAAGGTGGTGATCGCGCGCTGGCTCGGCCACGCGAGCGAGGTGCTGATCTTCGACGAGCCCACGCGCGGCATCGACGTGGGCGCCAAGGCCGAGATCTACGGCCTGATGCGCGAACTCACGCAGCAGGGCAAGGCCATCATCATGATCTCGAGCGAGCTGCCCGAGATCGTCGGCATGTGCGACCGCGTGGCGGTGTTCTCGGGCGGCGCCATCGTGGCCACGCTCGAGGGCGATGCGATCAATTCGGGGGACATCATGCGGCACGCTACTTCGTCCGGGGGTTTGCAATGACTGCCGCTTCGGGGCGCGTTCCCGCCGACGGGGTACCTTGCTCCGCGAATGTCCCCCGCGCTTCGCGCTCCTCCTTTATTTCGCTGCGCAAGGCACCCCATCGACGGGAACGTTGGACAGAGCACTGGTCGATCAGCGGTACACCAGTGACGTGCCCAGGTGCACAGAGCATCGGGTGCTCCCCGCAGCGAAATCAAGGAGGAGGCCGCAGGCCGGGGGACATTCGCGGAGGGGAGTACCCGGTGATCTGTGCACACGCCCTGAACAACAGCGCCAAGAACAACAGCGCCCCTGTCTTCCAGCAATGCGCCATGGAGCACCTGAAATGAACGCAACCGCCACCCACCCGACACCGCCAGCACCCGATGGAGGACTCTTCACCCAATTGCGCCGCTCGACCGCCTTCCTCCCACTGGTCGGACTGGTAGCGATCTCGGTCTTCATGATCGCCGCGACCGACAACTTCCTGTCCTGGGGCAACCTGCAGAACATCGCGCTGCAGTCGTCGATCAACGCCATCATCGCGGTCGGCATGACCGCCGCCATCCTCACCGGCGGCATCGATCTTTCGGTGGGCGCGGTGGTGGCGCTCTCCGGCACGCTCGCCTCGGGGATGATGGTGCAGTTCGGGCTGCCGCCGGTGCTCGCCGTGCCGCTCGGCCTCGCCGTCGGCGTGGTGATCGGCCTCTTCAACGGCTACTGCGTGGCCTACCTGCGCATGCCGCCCATCATCGTGACGCTCGCCACCATGGGCATCGCGCGCGGCATTGCGCTCATCTACACCGGCGGCTACCCCATCGACGGACTGCCCGACTCGTTCGCCCTCCTCGGCGGCGGCGTGCTCGCGGGCATCAAGGTGCCCATCCTCATCATGCTGGCCACCTACCTCGTGGCATACGTGCTGCTCAACATGGCGCCCTTCGGCCGCTACGTGTATGCCATCGGCGGCAACGAGGAAGCGACGCGGCTCTCGGGCGTGCGCGTGTCGCGCTACAAGCTGCTCGTGTATGCGCTGAGCGGCTTCACCGCCGCCGTCGCAGGCATCGTGCAGGCGGCGCGCGTGACCAGCGGGCAGCCCGGCGTGGGCGTGGGCTTCGAGCTCGACGCGATCGCGGCGGTGGTGATGGGCGGCACGTCCATTGCCGGCGGCCGCGGCGCGATCGTCGGCACGCTGGTCGGTGCGTTGCTGCTGGGCGTGCTGAACAACGGGCTCAACATGATCGGCGTGTCGCCGTACCTGCAATTGATCATCAAGGGCGGGATCGTGCTGCTCGCGATCTTCATCAGCCGCGAGGCAAAACGCTGACCCTCTTCTGCCTTGCTCCTTCCCTTTCCGGGGGAAGGCTGGGATGGGGGCAGGCAGAGCGTGCCTGGAAGCGCCGCTTGCCCCCACCCCGGCCCTCCCCCGGAAGGGGAGGGAGAAATTTCCAACACCCCCTGACCACAAGGAACCCATGTCTTATCAAAAGCTCCAGCCCGGCGCATCGGGCGCCATCGGCCAACTCGCCGCCATGCAGGCCGTCGTCTGCCACGGCCCCAAGGACTACCGGCTCGAAACCGTCGCGATGCCCAGCATCGGCCCGAACGAACTGCTGATCTCCATTGCGGCCTGCGGCATCTGCGCCTCCGACTGCAAGTGCCACTCGGGCGCGAAGATGTTCTGGGGCGGCGACGGCCAGCCTTCGTGGGTCAAGGCGCCGGTGATTCCCGGCCATGAATTCTTCGGGTATGTCGAAGCGCTCGGCGAAGGCGCGGCCGAGCACTTTGGGGTGGAGAAAGGCGACCGCGTGATCGCCGAGCAGATCGTGCCCTGCGGCAAGTGCCGCTTCTGCACCTCGGGCAAATACTGGATGTGCGAGGTGCACAACATCTTCGGCTTCCAGCGCATCGTGGCCGACGGCGGCATGGCCGACTACATGCGGCTGCCGCCGACCTCGCGCGTGCACAAGATCCCGGACGGCATCTCGCTGGAAGACGCGGCCATCATCGAGCCGCTCTCGTGCGCGATCCACACGGTGAACCGCGGCGACATCCAGCTGGACGACGTGGTGGTGATTGCCGGCGCCGGCCCGCTCGGGCTGATGATGGTGCAGGCCGCGCACCTGAAGACGCCGAAGAAGCTGATCGTGATCGACCTCGTGCCCGAGCGGCTCGCACTGGCCAAAAAGTTTGGCGCCGACGTGACGATCGACGCCAGGACCGAGAACGCCGACGCCATCGTCAAGGGCCTGACCGAAGGCTACGGCTGCGACGTGTACATCGAGACCACCGGCGCGCCCATCGGCGTGACGCAGGGGCTGGAGATGATCCGCAAGCTCGGCCGCTTCGTCGAGTTCAGCGTGTTCGGCTCGGAGACCAGCGCCGACTGGTCGATCATTGGCGACCGCAAGGAGCTCGACGTGCGCGGCGCGCACCTGGGGCCCTACTGCTACCCGATTGCCATCGACCTGCTGGCGCGCGGCCTCGTCACCTCGAAGGGCATCGTGACGCACGATTTTCCGCTGACCGAATGGGAACGCGCCTTCGCGCTGGCAAACTCGCTCGATTCCATCAAGGTGCTGCTCAAGCCGCAGCCGCGGGCAACAACATCATCATGAAATACGTGATCGGCGTCGACATCGGCACGCAGAGCACCAAGTGCCTGCTGGCCGGCACCGACGGCAAGGTGCATGCGCAGGCGAGCGTGGCCTACCAGCCCGACACGCCCAGGCCGCTGTGGGCGCAGCAGGACTGCGATGTGTGGTTCGACGCGGTGTGCGAGAGCGTGCGCGCCTGCGTGGCGAAGAGCGGCATCGCTGCAACGGAGATCGCCGCGATGTGCGTGAGCAGCCTGTACGGCGGCGCGGGCATCCCGGTCGACGAGGCGATGCAGCCGCTGCACCCCTGCCTGATCTGGATGGACCGCCGCGCCACCGCCGAGGTCGATGCGGTGAACGCGAACGTCGACGTCGCGCGCCTGCAGGCGATCACCGGCAACGGCGTCGACAGCTACTACGGCTTCACCAAGATGCTGTGGATCCGCGAGCACCTGCCCGAGGTCTGGGCGAAGACGCGCTGGTTCCTGCCGCCCAACAGCTACGTCAACTGGCGCTTGAGCGGCGAGCTCGCGGTGGACCACAGCTCGGCCGGCAACATCGGCGGCGTGTACGACGCGGCGCAGCGCGGCTGGTCCCACGAGGCGCTCGGCATGCTGGGCATTCCGGCGCGCATGATGCCGCCGCGCCTGGTCGAATCGAGCGAGGTGGTGGGCGGCCTGAGCGCCGAATGGGCCGCGAAGCTCGGCCTCGCCGAAGGCATGCCGCTGATGGGCGGTGGCGTCGATGCGGCCGTGGCCACCTTCTGTGCGGGCGTCACCGGCAGCGGCGACCACGTGGCGATGATCGGCACCAGCATGTGCTGGGGCTTCGTGAGCCCGACGGTGGATGCGCGCCACAAACTCATCACGATGCCGCACGTCTACCGCGGCGCCGACCGCAGCTATGTGTTCGGCGGTGCGATCACCGCGGGCGCGGCCGTCACGTGGTTCCGCGAGGCCTTCTGCCAGGCCGAGGTGGCCGAGGCCGCGCGCACCGGCGAGGATGCGCACGCACTGATCGAGCGCAAGGCCATCGAGGTGCCACCCGGCGCCGAAGGCCTGGTCTTCCTGCCCTACCTGATGGGCGAGCGCAGCCCGATCTGGGACGCGCAGGCCAAGGGCGCCTTCATCGGCCTCTCGCTCGCGCACAGCCGCGCCCACATGTACCGCGCGGTGCTCGAAGGCGTGAGCTTTGCGCTGCAGCACAACATCGAGGCCGGACGGCAAAGCGGCCAGCCGCTGGACGACCGGCTGATCGTGGTCGGGGGCGCGGCGCATTCGGACCTGTGGATGCAGATCGTGGCGGATGTCACGGGTTACCCGGTGTTCACCATCGAGGAAGAGGTCGAGGCGGCCCTCGGCGCAGCGATGCTCGCGGCGCTCGGCGCGGGGCTGGTCGATGCGGCCACTGCCGAACGCGGCTGGGTCACGCTGGTGGAACGCGCGCGGCCCGGGGCGGCGGCGCAAGCTGTTTATCGCGAGCGCTTCGATATCTACAAGTCGCTTTATCCGGCATTGCGTGATGCGATGCATCGGCTGAAATGAATCCATCCATTCATTCAGGGCGCGCTCCCGCCGACGGGAGCGTGATCAGAGCACTAGTTGATCAGCGATACACCAGCGGCGTGCCCAGTGCACAGAGCATCGGGTGCTCCCCGCAGCGAAATCAAGGAGGAGGCCGCAGGCCGGGGGACATTCGCGGAGGGGAGTACCCGGTGATCTGTGCACGCGCTCTGAACACCGGCCCTGAACACAAGCCCCAATCCATGACAGCAACACCATGACAACAACAACTTTCGATTTTTCAGGCCAGCGCGCACTGGTCACCGGCGCAAGCAGCGGCATCGGCCGTGCAGTCGCCGTGCGGCTCGCGCAATCAGGCGCAGCCGTGACCGCCGTGGGCCGCAACGCCGCCGCGCTCGACACACTGCACACGGAAGCCGGCTGCACCCCATTGACCGTCGACGTGGCCAACCCAGCCAAACTGGAACGGGCACTCGCAGCACTGCCAGCCTTCGACCTCGTCGTGAACTGCGCCGGCATCGCACTGCTCGAACCGGCGCTCGACGTCCAGGCCGAAAGCTTCGACGCCGTGATGGCCGTCAACGCGCGCGCAGCAGCCCTGGTCGCCTCGCGCTGCGCCAAGGCGATGATCGCGGCCGGCGTGCGCGGCAGCATCGTCAATGTGTCGAGCCAGGCGGCACTGGTCGCGCTCGATGCGCATCTTTGCTATTGCGCATCCAAGGCCGCCATGGACGCCATCACGCGCTCGCTGTGTCTTGAACTCGGACCGCACGGCATCCGCGTCAACAGCGTGAACCCCACCGTCACGCTCACGCCCATGGCCGAGCAGGCCTGGGCCGATCCGGCCAAGAGCGCGGCGGCGCTCCGGAACATTCCGCTGGGACGCTTCGCGCAGGTCGACGAAGTGGTGGCGCCGATCCTGTTCCTGCTCTCCGATGGCGCCTCGATGGTCAGCGGCGCGGCGCTGCCGGTGGACGGCGGCTACACCATCGTGTGACTTGACGGCCGCTCAGGCGAAGCGGGCACCGCCGCCGCCGGGCGACGCCAGCAAAGCATCGAGCTTGCGCGAGATCTTCTGCTCGATCTGGTCGCTGAAGCTGCTGAACAGGAAACCCAGCGTCGCCTCCAGCGTCAGCGTGTCGGCCGTGACCTCCACCGTGCCGTCGATGCCTGCGCGGCTGAACTGCGCGACGTCGCAGGCCTCGCCCTCGGTGTAGGTGCATTCCAGGCCGTAGTCCTGCCCGACCTGCTCGATCCACTGGCGTGCGACTTCGCGGGCGCCGGCAATGCCGAGTGCATGGTTTCTTTCGATATGGATGTCAGGCACCGTGGCCTCCGTTGCTTCTGCTGCTGCTGTTGTTGTCGTTGTTGCCGCCATGGCCGGAATGCGTCTGCAGCATTCCCGTGGCCGTCTGCAATGCGTTGCGCCGCTCTTCCATGGTCGGTAGCGCGGCAATGCGGCGCACCGCCTTGTAGAAGCGCGGCCAGTTGCGATTCTCGCGCGCAAACAGGGCCTCGAAGCCCGGCACCAGGTCGTCGTAGGCACCCTGGGCGCCGAAAGCCGCATTGTTGGCGCGCGCCACCCACAGGTCGTAGGCGCCCTGCCGCGGCCCCTGCCATTGCGCGCGCAGCATCGCGTAGTGCTCGCGAAAGGCGTCCATCGCGGCCTTCTTCATGGCGTCGACCGCGGGCCAGTCGCCGGCCTTGGCCTGGGCGGATTCGTACACCTGGTTGAGCGCGCGGCGCGTCTCGAGGGCCAGCGCGCGAAACTGCTGGCGCTGCCCGTCGAAGCGTGCGTACTCGCCGCGTGCCGCCTCGCTGGCCTCGCGCTGCAGCCACATCGCGCCGCCGATGCGCTCCACCGCGGTGGCATACGACTCGTTGAAGACGATGTCGCCGGGCACGTAGAGCACCTGGTGCGCGAGCTCGTGGAACACGATGCGCGCCAGCTCGCCTTCGGGGTAGCCGATGAAGGTGGAAAGCAGCGGATCGCCGCCGGCCCAGTTCATCCAGCCCAGCGTGGAATACGCCGGCACCGGGTACACGGCCGTTTCCAGGCCCTTGGCGCGCAGCGCCTCGGCCTCGGCCCGGGCGGCGGCCTCGTCGTAGTAGCCGCGGTAGCCCACGCAGCCGGCCACCGGAAAGCACCAGCTCTTGAGCGTGAGCGAATAGGGCGGCGCGGCCACCACGTTCCACACCGCCGCGGGGCGGTGCAGATCGGCGTACGAGGTGTAGCTGGCGTTGTCGGGCAGCGCCAGTTCGGTCACGGCGAAGCGGCGGATGCGCTGCGCGAGTTCGAGCTTGGCCTTCAGCGGCGCGGAAACCGCGGGATCCGCAAGCCATTCGGGCACCGGCTTGGCCACCCGCAGGATGCCGAGGTGCCCGCTGGCCGACTGCCAGTAGTAGCCGAGGTCGGCGCAGCCGCCGAGCAGCAGCAGTGCGCCGGCCAGGGCGAATGCGGGGGCAGCCCTCACCCCGGCTCTCTCCCAGAGGAAGAGGGAGCGATACGCTCCACTTCGACCAGGCAGTCGTAGAACGTGGGCCCGCGGCCGATGTCGGTCAGGCGCTGGCTGGTGAGCTGGTTGACGTTGGTGCCGTCCAGGCCGAGCTTGCGCCACCAGATGCCCATGCCGTGCACCACGCCCGGCCGCGCGCGGCGCGACACCTCGGCGCGGCAGCGGTGCTCGCCGCGCCTGTTGAAGACGCGGACGATGGCGCCGTCCTCGATGCCGCGGGCGGCCGCGTCGGCCTCGTGGATCTCGAGCAGCGGCTCGCCCTCGATGGCGCGCAGGCTGGTCACGTTGACAAAGGTCGAGTTGAGGAAATTGCGCGCCGGCGGCGAGATCATGGCCAGCGGAAACTCGCTGGAGCTGCCGGCCGCCTCGTAGTTGGGCACATGGTCGGGCAGGCCGTCCATGCCCTGCGCCTGCAGGCGCGCGCTGAAGAACTCGCAGCGACCCGAAGGCGTCGGGAAGCGGCCTTCGGCAAAGGGCGCCTCGGGCAGCTTGAGGCTGGTGAAGCCTTGTTCCAGCAGCTGCGCGTAGTCGATGGCGCCCGGCGCAAAGGCGCTGCGGCACAGTGCCTCGTCGTCGTCGGAGAAGCAGGGCTCGTCGAAGCCCATGCGGCGCGCGAGCTCGCGGAACACCCAGGCATTGCTGCGCGCCTCGCCGCGCGGCGCCACCGCGGGCCGGTTCAGCAGCACGTCGGTGTGGCCGTAGCTGGTGTGGATGTCCCAGTGCTCGAGCTGGGTGGTGGCGGGCAGCAGGTAGTCGGCGTAGTCGGCGGTGTCGGTGCGGAACTGCTCGAGCACCACGGTGAAAAGGTCTTCGCGCGCGAAGCCCGCCACCACCTTGCCCGACTCGGGCGCCACCGCGACCGGGTTGCTGTTGTAGACCACGATGGCCTTCACCGGCCTTGCCTGGTCGAGCAGCGCGTCCCCGATGGTGCTCATGTTGATGGTGCGCGGCTGGCGGCCCGCAAGCAGGTCGGGGCGCTGCAGCGCGGCGCGGTCGACCGGAAAGTGGCCCGAGCTGCTCAGAAGGAGCCCGCCCGCGCGGTCGCGCCAGGACCCCACCAGTGCGGGCAGGCAGGCGATGGCGCGCGCCGCGTTGCCGCCGCCGCGCACGCGCTGCATGCCGTAGTTCAGGCGGATCGCGGCCGGCCGGGTGGTGCCGTAGGCCTGCGCCAGCGCCGCGATCTGCGCCTCGGGCACGCCGCACACGGCAGCCGCGCGCGAGGGCGGCCATTGCAGTGCGCGCTCTCTCAGCGGCTCCCAGCCGAGCGTGTGGTTGGCGATGAAGTCGTGGTCGAGCCAGCCGTGCACGATGAGCTCGTGCATCAGCGCCAGGGCCAGCGCGGCGTCGGTGCCGGGCAGCAGGGCGATGTGCTCGTCGCACTTGTCGGCGGTTTCGGTCTTGCGCGGGTCGATGCACACCAGCCGCGCACCGGCGCGCCGGGCGGCCTGGGCGTGGCGCCAGAAATGCAGGTTGCTGGCAATGGAGTTGCTGCCCCAGATCAGGATCAGCTTCGCCTCGGCGAAGAACTCGATCCGCATGCCGGCCTTGGCGCCCAGGGTATGGACCATGGCCTCGCCACCGGCCATGGAGCAGATCGTGCGGTCCAGCAGCGTGGCGCCCAGTTTGTGGAAAAAACGCCGATCCATCGACTCGCCCTGCACCAAGCCCATCGTGCCTGCGTAACTATAAGGCACAATTGTTTCCGGATCTGTCTGTAATGCACGGAGATGCGCGGCGATGTCGTCAAGAGCGGCGTCCCAGCTGACGGGTTCGAACTGGCCACTGCCCTTGGGACCGGTCCGCCGAAGCGGCTGGACGAGCCTTTCGGCGTGGTCGTTGCGTTCGATGTAGCGCGAAACCTTGGTGCAGAGAACGCCAGCGGTGTGCGAGTGGGCCGGATTGCCCTGCAGCTTCACGGCCACGCCGTCCTTGACGGTGGTGACCAGGGCGCAGGTGTCCGGACAGTCGTGCGGACAGGCGCCCAGGACCGTGGAAGTGTTGGTGGGGAGAACAGCAGTTGTAGAGACCGGGGCATCGACCATCCGGCAAGTCTAAAGTTTTCCAGGCAGAGGCGCGGCAAGGCGCAAAGGAGGTTTCACATGATCAATCGCAGACATTTTTCCCTGGGCGCCGGCGCGGCGGCGCTCGGCGGCTTCCAGTTGGCGCGGGCGCAGGGCGACGTGCCGCTGGTGCTGGGCCAATCGGCACCGTTCACCGGCCCGGCCGCGCAATTGGGCATCCAGTTCCACCAGGGCGCCAAGCTGTTCCTGGACCAGTACAACGCCCAGGCCGGCCGGCGCAACGTGGTCATCAAGAACCTGGACGACGGCTACGAGCCCGACCGCTGCGCCGCCAACACGCAAAAGCTGATCGAGGAAGACGTGTTCGCGCTCTTCGGCTACATCGGCACGCCCACCAGCATGGCGGCGCTGCCGCTCGCGGTGAAGGAGAAGGTGCCTTTCGTCGCGCCCTTCACCGGCGCGATGTCGCTGCGCGAACCCTTCCACAGGAACGTGTTCCACCTGCGCGCCTCGTACAACGACGAGACCGCGCTGATCGTGAAGCAGCTCACGCACCTGGGCCTGAAGAAGATCGCGGTCTTCTACCAGAACGACGCCTACGGCAAGGCGGGCCTGGACGGCGTCACGCTCGCGCTGTCGCAGCAGGAGCTCAAGCCGGTGGCGCTGGCCACGGTGGAGCGCAATTCGGTCGACGTGGCCGCGGCGGTGAAGAGCATCACGGCGGCGCGGCCCGACGCGGTGGTCCAGGTGGGCGCCTACAAGGCCTGCGCGGCCTTCATCCGCCAGGCGCGCAAGGCGGGCTACGGCGGCACCTTCTTCAACGTGTCCTTCGTGGGCACCCAGGCGCTGGCCGACGAGCTCGGCAAGGAGGGCGCGGGCGTGATGGTGACGCAGGTGGTGCCTTCGCCCTACAACGCGGCCAATGCAATCACGCGCGAATTCAGCGAGGCGGTGAAGAAGGCCGGCGCCGGCGCGAGCGCCAATTTCTCGAGCCTGGAGGGCTACCTTGCCGCCAAGGTGCTGACCGAGGGCCTGCGCCGCGCGCCGGGCAAGGCCTCGCGCGACGGCCTCATCACTGGCCTCGAAAGCATCGACCGGCAGCAGTTCGGCGGTTTCGAGGTGTCGTTCTCGGCCAAGAACCACGTGGCATCGAAGTTCGTCGAGCTGTCGATGCTGACCGGGGACGGGCGGGTCCGGACCTAGCTGCAGAGGCCGTCCACGGCCTGGAACATCGCCTGCCTGGCCTGGCTCACGACCTGGCCGCGCCAGGCATCGGTGTCGGTATAGAAGGCCTCGAGCATGCGCGCGCGGATGCCGGCGGCCAGGTCGGCCGGCGCCTCGGGGTGCTTGTGCAGCCAGTGGTCGGCGCGCAGCGCGGCCAGCACTTCGAGCATGGGCAGCGTGCCGTATTCGAGCGCGATGCCGGTGTATTCGGCCTGCGGGCACTCCTGGTGCGCGGTGTCCCACATCAGCCCGCGCAGCAGCGCCGCGCTCGATGAACCGTCGTAGATCGAGGTGACGGGCGCCGCGGGCGAGCCCCACCAGGCATTGGCGCGCGCGTAGGCGGCCTTGTCGTCGCGGCCGGCGAAGATGCGCTCGCCCAGGCCATTGGGCCCGAGCCCCGTGTGCAGGTCGATCCAGGCCAGCCGTCGCGCGCTGGCGGCATGCCGGCGCAGCACGCCGCGCAAGGTCTTGTTGCTCCAGGCCGGCGCCTTGCCGCCGAAGAACAGGCCGTCCTCGAACTGGTACTGCCCGCTGGTGACGGCCGCCTGGTAGGCCTCGGCGCCATGCTTGGCTATCCATTTCTCGATGGCGGCCTCGTTCTCGGGCGTGGGCGGCCAGCTCTCGGGCACCAGCAGCGGATGCAGCTTGGCGTAGGGCTCGTTGGCCGGCAGCGGCTGCGAGAAATCGACGAAGTTGCGGTTCAGGTCGACCTTCTCCTGCGTGACGCGCCGGCCGTACGAAAAGCCGTGCGGATTGAGCGCATGCACGTAGAGCACCGCCACGCCCTGCGCCCTGGCCTTCTCGCGCCATTCGGCGTCGTGCAGCGCGAACACCTGCACGCCGCTGCCGCAGTGGCCCTCCACGCCGTGGCAGCCGCTGGAGACGATCAGCAGGCGCTCGGCGTCCGCGGCGCCGTCGAGCGCCACGTCCATCGAGAGCTCCTCGCCGTCCCGCCCCTTGCCCGGATGCGCATGCGGCAGGGCCGCGAGGCCCGCGCTCACGCAGGCCTGCAGGAACTTCTGACGGGCCTGGGCGTAGCGCGGCGAAAACGCCTCGCCGATGCCGATCAAGGCGCGGCTCCCCCGGGCTTGCCGAGGAACTGCTCGGCCAGCTGCACCCAGCAGGTGGCGCCCAGCGGAATGAGCTCGTCGTTGAAGTCGTAGCTCGCGTTGTGCAGCGTGCAGGGCCCTTCGCCGTGGTGCACGTCGCGGTGCGTGCCGTCGCCGTTGCCGATGAAGGCATAGGCGCCGGGCTTGGCCTGCAGCATGAAGGCGAAGTCTTCGGAGGTCATGGCGGCTTCCTGCCGCAGCACGTTCTCGGGGCCGACGATCCCGCCCATCACGCGGCGCGCGAAGTTGGCCTCGGCCTCGGTGTTGATGGTGGGCGGGTAGTAGCGCTCGAAGCGGAAGTCGCACGTGGCATCGTGCGCGGCGCAGATGTGCTCGGCGATCTGGCGCATGCGCGACTCGATCATGTCGAGCACCTCGATCGAGAAGGTGCGCACCGTGCCCGTCAGCTCGCAGTTGTCGGGGATCACGTTGTTGGTTTCGCCGGCATGGATGGTGGTGACCGAGATCACGGCCGAGTCGGTCGGCTTCATCTTGCGCGTGAGGATGGTCTGGAAGGCCTGCACGATCTCGCAGGCGATCGGCACCGGGTCGATGCCGGTCTGCGGCAGCGCGGCATGGCCGCCCTTGCCGATCACGTTGACGTAGAACTTGTTGCCCGACGCCATCACCGGCCCCGGGCTCACCGCGAACTGGCCGGCCTTCATGCCGGGCCAGTTGTGCATGCCGAAGACGGCGTCCATCGGGAACTGCTCGAACAGCCCCTCCTTGATCATCTCGCGCGCGCCGCCGCCGCCCTCTTCGGCCGGCTGGAAGATCAGGTAGACGGTGCCGTCGAAATTGCGGTTCTTCGCAAGATGCTGCGCGGCCGCGAGCAGCATGGCCGTGTGGCCGTCATGCCCGCAGGCGTGCATCTTGCCGTGGTGCTTGCTGGCATGCGCGAAGGTGTTGAGCTCGGTGACGGGCAGCGCGTCCATGTCGGCGCGCAGGCCCACGGCGCGAGTGCTGGTGCCGTTCTTGACGATGCCCACCACGCCGGTGGTGCCCAGGCCCCGGTGGATGGGAATGCCCCATTCGGTGAGCTTGCCTGCCACCACGTCGGCGGTGCGGACTTCTTCGAAGCAGAGTTCGGGATGGGCGTGGAGGTCACGCCGCACGGCGGCGATGCCGGCCGCCTGCGTGACGAGCGAATCGATGAGTTTCATAGGACACAGTCTAGGCTTTGAAAGAACCTCCGCAAAGACCGTGCCGGGCAAACCCCCAGGTCGCGTTCAGCGTCCCATGCTCTTCAGGTACTCGGCGCGCGCGGCGATCGCCGTGTCGGTGAAATCGGTGAACACGCCGTCCACGCCCAGCTTGTAGTAGACCGCGTACTCGTTCCTGCCGTCCTTGTTGTAGTCGGCTGCGAGCCGGCGCGATTCGTTTCGAAAGGTGAACGGGTGCACGAAGAGCCCGGCCTTGTGCGCATCGGCAATGAGCGTGGTGGGCGAGACCGAGGTGGCGTCGGCGTCGTTGATCTTGCCGTCCTTGTTGACGTCCAGCGGCTTGCCATCGGCGCCGATGCTGCCCTTGATGCTCACGATGTAGCGCTTCCACGGGCCGATGCCGTCGGCATAGGTCTTGATCTCGGCCAGGCCCGCGGGCGTGACCATGGCGTCGAAGTTGCGCTTGTCGCCGGCCTTGGTCCAGTCGTAGGGGCGGTCGCTCGGCACGGCGAAGGTCACGGCGCCGGTCTTCAGGTCGACGCTGTCGCCGTCGATCAGCTGGATGAGCCGGGTGTTCAGGCCCTTGGCCTTCATGTACTTGAGGCTGCCGGGCTCGAAGGACTGCACGTAGATGGGCGCGGTCTTGCTGTTCCAGCCGGCAGCGTTGATGGCGGCGATCACCTTGTCTTCCAGCGGCAGCCCCAGCTCGCGGAAGTAGGTCGGGTTCTTGGTCTCGGGGTAGATCGCGATGGTGCGGCCGGTTTCCTTCGACTTGGCCTTGGCAAAGTCGATGATCTCCTGGAAGGTGGGGATCTTGAACTTGCCGTTGAATTCCTGCGGGCGCTCGGGGTCGGTGGAAATGCCGCCCAGGGTCTTGATCTCGGCCAGCGTGAAGTCGTTGCTGAACCAGCCGGTCTGGGTTTCGCCGTCGACCTTGATGGTCTTCTTGCGCGAGGCGAAGCGCGGGTGTTTGGCCACGTCGGTGCTGATGGCCAGGTTGGGGTCATGGCGGGCAATGAGCACGCCGTCCTTGGTGGAGACCAGGTCCATCTCGATCACGTCGGCACCCAGTTCGATGGCGCGCGCATAGGCTTCGAGCGTTTCTTCGGGCAGGTAGCCCGAGGCGCCGCGGTGCGCAATGACCAGCGGTGGGTTGCCGTCGAGTGTGAGCAGCTTGTTGGCAGGACCGATGGTGGTGCAGGCCGCCAGGCCAAGGGCGGCGGTCGCGGCAAGGGCGAAGTGAACGGTGCGCATCGTCTTTTTCTCCATCCAAAAGAGGCGCAGCGTACCCGCAGCGCATGACAGCCGGGGCGCCCGCGGGCGCGCGGCGCCGACTTCTTGGACAATGTGTTGCATGTCCCCTACGCTTTCCCCCCAGAGCCTCGCGCTGGCCCAGACGCTGGTGCGCATGAACACCGTCAGCGAAAACAGCAACCTCCAGCTGATCGACCTCGCGCAAAGCCACCTGGCCGCGCTGGGCGTGAAGAGCCGCATCACCTACAACGCCGAGCGCACCAAGGCCAACCTGTTCGCCACCCTCGGCGAAGGCAAGCCGGCCGGAGTGATCATCTCGGGCCACACCGACACGGTGCCGTGGGACGGGCAGGACTGGAGCGTCGATCCGCTCTCCGCCGCGGTGCAGAACGAACGCCTCTACGGCCGCGGCTCGGCCGACATGAAGAGCTTCATCGCCATCGCGCTGTCCAATGCCCGGCGCTTCCTCGAAAGCGACTCGCCCTTCGCGGTGCACTTTGCCTTCAGCTACGAGGAAGAGATCGGCTGCTTCGGCGTGAAGGAACTCATCGCCGACATGCGCGACGCCGGCATCAAGCCGCTCGCCTGCATCGTGGGCGAGCCCACCAGCATGGTGCCGGCCATCGCGCACAAGGGCGTGTACCGCTACCGCTGCTGCGTGCGCGGCAAGGAGGCGCATTCCTCGCTCACGCCCAAGTCGGTCAATGCCATCGAGATGGCCGCGCGCGTGGTCGGCAAGGTGCGCGACATGGCCGAAGGCTTCGAGCGCAGCGAGCCGCGCTACGAGGGCTTCGACGTGCCCTTCAGCACCGCGAGCGTGGGCCAGTTCCACGGCGGCATCGCCGACAACGTGGTGCCGCGCGACGCCGAGTTCCGCTACGAATTCCGCGACCTGCCGACCGCCGACGCCAAGAAGATGCAGGACGAGGTCGTCTCCTATGCCGGCAGCCTCGAGGCGTCGATGAAGAAGGTGGCGCCCGATGCGGGCTTCCGCTTCGAGACCATCTGCGAGATCCCGAGCTTCCTGGGCGCGGCCGGCGACGCCGTCACGCAGCTGGCCCAGCGCCTCGCGGGCGAGGAGCGCACCACGCTGGTGGCTTTCGGCACCGAGGCGGGCCTGTTCAAGAACGCCGGCATCCCCACCGTGGTGTGCGGCCCGGGCAGCATCGAGCAGGCGCACCAGCCCGACGAGTTCGTGAGCCTGGAGCAGCTGGCGCGCTGCGAACTGTTCATGCAGCGCCTTGCTGCCACGCCGACCATTGGCTGAAGACAGCCACGGCAGCGGCGCGCTGCAGCGCATGAAGCGCGTCGCGCTCGGCCTGCTGTGCGCGGCGGCGCTGCTCTATGCGCTGGCCAGTGCGCTGGACGGCGAGCATCCGGCCTGGGGCTACGCGGCGGCCTTTGCCGAAGCCGCGATGGTCGGCGCCATTGCCGACTGGTTCGCGGTGGTGGCGCTGTTCCGCCATCCGCTGGGCCTGCCGATCCCGCACACCGCGATCATCCCGAGCAACAAGGACCGCATCGGCGCCAAGCTGGCCGGCTTCATCTGCAACAACTTCCTCGGCACCGGGCAGGTGCTCGCCAAGCTGCGCGAGTTCGACGCGGCCGGTCGCATCGCCGACTGGCTGGCGCGGCCCGCGAGCGGCCAGAAGCTCGGCGAATGGGGCGTGGCGGCCACCCGCTACGGGCTTGCGGCCTTCGACGACGAGCGCGTGCGCGCCTTCATGGGCCGCGCCGCCGCGGCCGGCCTGCAGAAGATCGACCTCTCGCGGCTGATGGGCCAGGCGCTGGACGCGCTCACGGCGGGCGGGCGCCACCAGGCGCTGCTGGACGACGTGCTGCAGCAGGTGGCTGGCCTGCTCGAAGGCGAGGAGGTGCAGGCGCACATCACCGAAGCCATTGCGCGCGAGATCAAGACGCTGCGCTACGTGGGCCTGGACCAGGTGGCGGCCAAGCTCGCCACGCGCAAGATCGTGGCGGCCGTGGCGCGCACCATCGCCGAGCTCGCGGCCGAGCCCGAGCATCCGATGCGCCGGCGCTTCGACCACTTCGTCGACGACTTCGTGGTGCGGCTCAAGCTCGACCCCGAGTTCCAGCAGCGCGGCGAGCAGATCCGCGCCGAGCTGATCGCGCATCCCGCGCTCGGCGACTACCTGCACGGCATCTGGGGCGAGCTGCTGGCCTGGCTGCACGACGACCTGGGCCGCGGCGACTCCACCATCCGCCAGCGCATCGCAGCGATGGCCGGCGCGCTCGGCACGCGGCTGCAGGCCGACGAGCCGATCCGCCGCTGGATCAACGAGCAGATCGAGGCGGCCGCGCCGCTGGCCATCGAGCGCTACCGCGAGGACATCCGCCGCTACATCGAGGAGCGCGTCGCCGACTGGAACGCCAGCGAGATGACCAGCGAGCTGGAGCGCCACATCGGGCGCGACCTGCAGTTCATCCGCATCAACGGCACGCTGGTGGGCGGGCTGGTGGGGCTCTCGATCCACACGGCGACGCAGCTTCTGCGCGGTTGAGCCGGCGTGGCCGGAAGGCCGCATGTCGCGGGAGCGACTGGCCCGCCGCCCCTCCTTCCTTCTAGACTGCTCGCGCGCATCCAAAAGAAGGAGAGAAGACATGCCCTGCCGCCCGTTCATCCGCGCCGCCGCACTCATCGCCATCCTCGCCCTGCTGGCCGCCTGCGCCGGCATCGCGCCGCCGCCGTCGCCACCGCCCACCCGCCCCGCCGCGTGGTCCGAGCCCGAAGTGCTGGTCGCGCCGTCCTCGTTCGCGGGTGTGCACGGCCTGGCCATCGACCAGAAGGGCCGCCTGCTCGCGGGCTCGGTGCTCGGCAATACGCTGTGGGAGGTCGACCGCAGCACCGGCGCGGCCAAGGTCCTGATCGATGCGCCCGAGGGCCAGGCCGACGACATCGCGGTCGGCCCCAAGGGCGAGCTGGCATGGACCAACTACCTCATGGGCATGCTGCGCTACCGCGAAAGCGACGGCGCGCCGATGCGCGTGCTCGCCAAGGACCTGCCCGGCCTCAACTCGCTGGACTTCGACCGCAGCAGCGGCAAGCTCTACGCCTCGCAGGTGTTCCTGGGCGACGCGCTCTGGGAAATCGACCGCATGGGCCAGAAGCCGCCGCGGCTCATCAAGAAGGACATGGGCGGCTTCAACGGCTTCGAGGTCGGCCCCGACGGCATGCTCTACGGGCCGCTTTGGTTCAAGGGCCAGGTCGTGAAGATTGACCCAACCAACGGCGCCATGACCGTCATCGCCGACGGTTTCAAGATCCCGGCCGCCGCCAACCTCGATGGCAAGGGCAACCTCTGGGTGGTCGATGCGCGCAGCGGCGAGCTGGTCAAGGTGGACCTTGCCACGGGCCGCAAGACCGTCGCGAAGCAGCTGCGCCCGTCGCTCGACAACCTGGCCATCGCCCCCGACGGCACGATCTACGTGTCGAACATGGCCAACAACGAAGTGCAGTCCTTCGACCCCGCCACCGGCGTGCTGCGCACGCTCACCAGTGGCAAGCTCGCGACGCCCGCGGGGCTCAAGATCGAAGGCCGCACGCTCTGGGTGGCCGATGTGTTCGGCTTCCGGCAGGTGGACGTGCGCACGGGCGAAGTGCGCGACGTGTTCCGCATGCAGCGCGATCCGGAGCTCGACTATCCGTTCGCCATCGGCCTGTCGGGCACGCGCTTCGCGCTGACCTCGTGGTTCACGGGCACCGTGCAGCTGGTGGACCGCCAGACGCTGCGAACCGTCGAAATCATCCACGGCCTGAAGGCGCCGTTCGATGCCATTCCCATGGCCGACGGCAGCGTGATCTATGCCGAGATCGCCACCGGCAGCATCACCCGCGCGAGCGGTCCTCATTTTGCAGAGAAGCAAGTGCTCGCCAGCGGGCTGGGCGGCCCGGTGCAGATGATCGTCGGCCGCGACGGCGCGCTCTACGTCACCGAAGCCGCGGGCAAGCTGACCCGCATCCCGCTCGACGCCAGCGCCCCGCTGCGTGCGATTGCCGAAGGCCTGGCGCTGCCCGAAGGCGTGGCCGAGACGCCCTGGGGCAGCTTCATCGTGGCCGAGAGCGCCGCGCGCCGGCTGGTGGAGATCGATCCGGCCAATGGCTCGCGCCGCACCGTGGCGGAAAACCTGCCGATCGGGCTGGCTGCGGGACCGGGCCTGCCGCCGCCCTACGTGGTCACCGGGGTCGCGGTCGGCAGCGACGGGAGCATCTACATGGCGGCCGACCGGAACAACGCGATCTACCGGATTCGCCCGAAAAATTGAGCCCCATAAAAATGGGAGTAAATCCCATGAAATTGGGTTTACTTTTAAAAACAACTATTACAGACTCCTGGGCGGACGTCTCGTTACATCTTCGGCCGGCCAGGTGGCCGGCGGCGGCGAGCCGTTCCTTACCAGGAGAAGAAAAGACATGACTCCCCTCGTCGTTGGCCAATTGCTGTCGCCCGAGTATTCGCTGGGGCTGGTGGCGCTCTCGTTCCTCATCTCGTTCGCGGGCTCCCTGGTGGCGCTGATCTGCGCGGGGCGCATGGTCGGCGCCGACGGCAAACCCAACCTCGCGGTCGTCGCCTGCGCCGCGGTCGCGCTGGGCGGCATCGGCATCTGGTCGATGCACTTCATCGGCATGCTGGCGTACCGCCTGCCGGTGGGCATTTCGTACAACGTGCCGCTGACGGTCGTCTCGCTGGTCGCGGCCATCCTGATCTCGGGCATTGCGCTGTACATGGCGGGCGGGCGGCGCAAGTTCAGCCGGGCCGGCTGGCTGGCCGGAAGCCTGCTCGCGGGGCTGGGCGTGTGCGTGATGCACTACATGGGCATGTTCGCAATGAACATGCGCGCCTCGATGGACTTCGACCCCACCGTCGTGGCGCTGTCGGTGGCCATTGCCATCACCGCCGCCGGCGCAGCCCTGTGGCTGGCCTTCAACCTGCGCCGGCTGAGCCACCAGATCGCGGCAGCCGCCGTGATGGGCGTGGCCGTCTGCACCATGCACTACGTGGGCATGAGCGCGGCCAGCATGATCTGCATCGCGGCCGCGCCCACCGACGCGCTGGCCATCGGCGGCAACTACATGGGCCTGTCGGTGTTCGGCACGGCCGGCGCGGTGCTGATCTTCATCTACTGGGTGATCACAGGCAGCAGCCTGGACGCGCCCACCGCACAGCGCGCCCGCACCAGCTAATTGGCGCAAGCCGGGCGCGCATCAGCGTCCTAGAGTCGGTGCAGAGCGAAAGCGATCTGCACTGACTCCTCCATGCCCGCCATCGAATCCCGGCTGAACGCGGCCAGCGAATCCTTCCAGGCCCATCGCGCCGGCATGCTGGCGCTGCTCGGGCAGGTGCGCGCGCACGAGGCCCGCGCGGCCGCCGCATCGAACGCCTCGGCCGAGCGCTTTGCCCGGCGCGGCCAGCTGTTGCCGCGCGAGCGGCTCGCGCTGCTGCTGGACACCGGCGCGCCCTTCCTGCCGCTGGCCTCGCTCGCGGGGCTCGGGCACGACAACGAAGACCTCGCGCAAAGCGTGCCGGGCGGCGGCGTGATCGCGGGCATCGGCCGGGTCGCGGGCGTGCGCTGCATGGTCAGCGCCTCCGACTCGGGCATCGACGCCGGCGCGCTGCAGCCCATGGGGCTGGACAAGCAGCTGCGCGTGCAGGAGATCGCGCTGGAGAACAAGCTGCCCTACGTGCAGCTGGTGGAAAGCGCGGGCGCCAATCTCATGCAGTACCGCGTGCAGGACTTCGTGCGCGGCGGCGGCATCTTCCGCAACCTGGCGCGGCTCTCCGCCGCGGGCCTGCCGGTGGTGACGGTGACGCACGGCTCCTCGACCGCGGGGGGCGCCTACCAGACGGGCCTTTCGGACTACATCGTGATGGTGCGCGACCGCACGCGTGCCTTCCTGGCCGGCCCGCCGCTGCTGAAGGCCGCCACCGGCGAAATCGCCACCGAAGAAGAACTGGGCGGCGCCGTGATGCACACGCACGTCTCGGGCCTGGGCGACTACCTGGCCGAGGACGACCGCGACGCCATCCGCATCGCGCGCGCGATCCTCGGCGGCATCGACTGGGTGCGCGACGAGCAAGCGCGCAAGTTCGCGCCGCCGCTCTACGCGGCCGAGGAACTGCTGGGCATCATGCCCAGCGACGGCCGGCGGCCGGTGGACATGCGCGAGGTGATCGCGCGCCTTGCCGACGGCTCCGAGTTCCTCGAATTCAGCGCGCACTATGGCAGCGCCACGCTGTGCGGCCACATGCGGCTCGAAGGCCATGCGGTGGGCGTCGTCACCAACAACGGGCCCATCGACTCCGACGGCGCCACCAAGGCCACGCACTTCATCCAGGCCTGCTGCCAGTCGCGCACGCCCATCGTGTATTTGCAGAACATCACGGGCTACATGGTGGGCCGCGCGCACGAGGAGGCCGGCATCATCAAGCACGGCGCCAAGATGATCCAGGCCGTGACCAGCGCCACCGTGCCGCAGGTCACGCTGCACTGCGGTGCTTCCTACGGCGCCGGCAACTACGGCATGTGCGGCCGCGGCTTCGCGCCGCGCTTCTGCTTCTCATGGCCCAACGCGCGCACCGCGGTGATGGGCGGCGAGCAGGCGGCGCAGACCATGGCCATGGTGATGGAGGCGGGCATGGTGCGAAAAGGCTCCGTCGACCGCGCGAAGATCGACGCCATGCGGCGGCAGATCATCGAGCGCTTCGAGCGGCAGACCAGCGTCTTCACCACCAGCGCGCTGCTGCTCGACGACGGCGTGATCGACCCGCGCGACACGCGCGCGGTGCTGGCCGAAGTGCTGTCGGTGTGCCGCGACGGCGATGCGCGCGCGCCGCAGGCCATGCAGTTCTCGGTGGCGCGGCCATGAGCTTCCACAAGATCCTCATCGCCAACCGCGGCGAAATTGCAGTGCGCGTGATGCGCACGGCGCGCGCCATGGGCTGCCGCACGGTCGCCGTGTATTCGAGCGCCGATGCCGATGCGGAGCATGTGCGGCAGGCCGACCAGTCCGTGTGCATCGGCGGGCCGCTGCCCGCGCAGAGCTACCTGGACATCGCCGCGATCGTCCAGGCCGCGCGTGCCAGCGGCGCGCAAGCGGTCCACCCGGGTTACGGCTTCCTCGCCGAGAACGCAGACTTCGCACAGGCCTGCTGCGATGCGGGCCTCGTCTTCATCGGCCCCTCGCCCGAGGCCATCCGCGCCATGGGCGACAAGGCCGCGGCGAAGCGGCTGATGCAGGCCGCCGGCGTGCCCTGCATTCCCGGCTACCAGGGCGAAGACCAGCGCACGGCCACGCTCGCTGCCGAAGCCGCGCGCATCGGCTGGCCCGTGATGATCAAGGCCACGGCCGGCGGCGGCGGGCGCGGCATGCGGCTCGCGCCATCGGCCGAGGCCTTTGCCGAGCTGCTGCAGAGCGCGCAGTCCGAGGCGCTCCATGCCTTCGGCGACAGGGCGGTGATCCTGGAGCGCGCCATCGCCGCGCCGCGCCACATCGAGATCCAGGTGTTCGCCGACCGGCATGGCAACGCCATCCATCTTGGCGAGCGCGACTGCTCGGTGCAGCGCCGGCACCAGAAGCTGATCGAGGAATCGCCCTCGCCTGCCGTCTCCGAGTCCTTGCGCGAACGCATGGGCGCCACGGCCGTGGCGGCGGCAAGGGCCATCGGCTACGAGGGCGCGGGCACGCTCGAATTCCTGCTCGATGCCGACGGGCAGTACTGGTTCATGGAAATGAACACGCGGCTGCAGGTGGAGCATCCGGTGACCGAGGCCGTGACAGGTCTCGACCTGGTCGAGCTGCAGCTGCGCGTGGCGGCGGGCGAGGTGCTGCCGCTTGCACAGCAGGACGTGCGCCTGAGCGGCCATGCGATCGAGGTGCGGTTGTGCGCCGAAGATCCGCAGCAGGGCTTCATGCCGCAGAGCGGCACGCTCGCCGCATGGCGGCCTTCGCCGGCATTGCGCATCGAGCATGCGCTGCGGGACGGCGCCGCGGTGCCGCCCTTCTACGATTCGATGATCGCCAAGCTCGTGGCCCACGGCCGCACGCGCGAGGAAGCCAGGCGCCGGCTGGTCGCGGGGCTGCAGGACACGGTGGCGCTGGGCCTGGCGACCAACCAGCGCTTCCTTCAGTGCGCGCTGACGCATCCGGTGTTTGCCGGCGGTTCGGCGACGACGGCGTTCATTGCCGAACACGCCGGGGCCTTGCTGGCAATCGACCCCGCCATGGCGCGCCGCACCGCATGGCTCGCGGCGCTGCTGCTCCAGCTGGGCGAACGCGGATGGCCCTCGCCGCTCGCGCACACGCTGCCCAACGCGCTGCGCTTTTCGCTCGACGGCCAGGTGCACGCCGCCCGCGTGATGCCGCGGGGCGCGGGCGGCTTCGATGTCGCGCTCGATGCGGCCGCGCCGGTACCGATCGAGCTGCTTTCGCTGACCGGCGACGGCGCCTTGCGCTTCTCCTGCGATGGCGTCTCGGAGCGGGCCTTGGCGGTGCGCGAATCCGCGACGCGCCTGTGGCTCCATTTCCATGGCCGGGCCTTCGGCCTGCAGGACCTCACGCATGCCGCCGTGCCGCGCGCCGACGCGGCGGGCGGCGACGGCCTGCTGCGCGCCTCGATGAACGGCCGCGTCATCGCGCTGCTGGTGGCCGAAGGCGAGGCCGTCGCTGCCGGCCAGCCGATCGCCACGCTCGAGGCGATGAAGATGGAACATGTGCACTGCGCGCCGCGCGCGGGCCGCGTCGCCGCATTGCATGTGGCGGTGGGCGCGCAGGTGGCCGCGCGGCACGTGGTGGCCGAGATCGCCGACGCATGACGGCGCACACTTCAGCTCGCCAGCCTTTGCGGAAGCCTCACGCATGAACGACTCTTCGCGCTATCGCTCCGTGTTCTCGCCCGGCCTGTTCGCCAGGCAGGTGATCCTCGTCACGGGCGGCGGCTCGGGCATCGGCCGCTGCACGGCGCACGAGCTTGCATCGCTGGGCGCGCAGGTGGTGCTGGCCGGCCGCAACGCCGACAAGCTGCAGCAGGTGCAGGCCGAGATCGCCGATGCGGGCGGCAAGGCCAGCATCCAGGCCTTCGACATCCGGCAGGAAGAAGCGGTGCGCGCCGCCGTCGCCGAGATCGTTGCAGCGCACGGCCGCATCGACGGCCTCGTCAACAACGCGGGCGGCCAGTACCTCACGCCGCTCGCGGCCATCTCGGCCAAGGGCTGGGAGGCGGTGATCCACACCAACCTCACGGGCGGCTTCCTGGTGGCGCGCGAGTGCTTCGTGCAGAGCATGCAGGCGCACGGCGGCGCCATCGTCAACATCGTGGCCGACATGTGGGGCTCGATGCCTCACATGGGCCACAGCGGCGCGGCGCGCGCGGGCATGGTGAGCTTCACCGAGACCGCCGCGCTCGAATGGGCCGCGAACGGCGTGCGCGTGAACGCCGTGGCGCCGGGCTACATCGCGTCGAGCGGCATGGACCACTACCCGCCCGAGGCCGGCGAGATGCTGCGCGCGATGCGTGACACCGTGCCCGCGGGCCGCTTCGGCAACGAGGCCGAGACCTCCGCCGCCATCGCCTTCCTGCTGAGCCCGGCGGCGAGCTTCATCAGCGGCAGCGTGCTGCGCGTGGACGGCGCGCGGCCGCAGGTGCGCATGGGCTGGCCGATGGAACTGCCCGATGCGCAGGTGCGGCAGCGCACCGCCGTGCGGCCCTTCGGCGGCTTTCACTTGGCCGAGACGCCGCGCGTGTTCCGGGACGGCGGCGAAGCAAACGACTGATTGGAGACCACCGCAATGCAGTACACCCACGAGCACCTCGAGATCCAGAAGACGCTGCGCCGCTTCATCGACAGCGAGATCAATCCGCATGTGGACGAATGGGAAGAGGCCGAGATCTTTCCCGCGCACGAGGTCTTCAGGAAGCTCGGCAAGCTGGGCATGCTGGGCCTCAACAAGCCCGAGGCCTTCGGCGGCGCCGGGCTCGACTATTCGTATGCGATGGCCATGGCCGAGGCGCTCGGCCATGTGAGCTGCGGCGGCGTGCCGATGGCCATTGGCGTGCAAACCGACATGTGCACGCCCGCGCTCGCGCGCTTCGGCAGCGACGAACTGCGCCGCGAGTTCCTCGCGCCCGCCATCGCGGGCGACACCGTCGGCTGCATCGGCGTGAGCGAGCCCGGCGCGGGCAGCGACGTGGCGGGCCTCAAGAGCCACGCACGCAAGGACGGCGCCGACTACCTCATCAGCGGCCAGAAGATGTGGATCACCAACAGCCTGCAGGCCGACTGGATGTGCATGCTGGTCAACACCAGCGATGGCCCGGTGCACCGCAACAAGTCGCTCGTGATGGTGCCGATGGACAGCCCCGGCATCGAGAAGGCGAAGAAGATCCGCAAGATCGGCATGCATTCGAGCGACACGGGCCTCATCCATTTCGACAACGTGCGCGTGCCGCAGCGCTTTCGCATCGGCGAGGAGGGCCAGGGCTTCGTCTACCAGATGCAGCAGTTCCAGGAAGAGCGCCTGTGGGCCGCCGCGAGCTCGCTCGAACCGATGGAAGACTGCATCGCTCAGACCATCGAATGGGCGCAGCAGCGCCAGATGTTCGGCGCCACGCTGGCCGACCAGCAGTGGGTGCAGTTCAAGCTGGCGGAACTCAAGACCGAGGTGGAAGCGCTGCGCGCCCTCGCCTACCGCGCCTGCGACCTGCACGTTCAGGGCCAGGACGTGCTCGAGCTGGCCTCGATGGCCAAGCTCAAGACCGGCCGGCTCACGCGCCAGGTGGCCGACACCTGCCTGCAGTTCTGGGGCGGCATGGGCTTCACGCTGGAGAACCGCGTCTCGCGGCTGTACCGCGACGGGCGGCTCGGCTCCATCGGCGGCGGCGCCGACGAAGTGATGCTGGGCATCCTCGCCAAGACGATGGGCATCGCCAAGCGTCCGCCGCGCGGCTGAAGCTGCGATCTTTTCCGGCCTCGGCCGGAACGCCCGCGCGCACCGGCGGTCCAACAGTCCAGCGCTGTCGCTGGGTCGCGGGAGACCACCATGTTCACTTTCGGCATCGGCACCGTCTTGCTTGTCTTGCTGGTGGTGCTGCTTTTTTCGGCCATCTGGATCTTTCGCGAATACGAGCGCGGCATCGTGTTCACCCTGGGCCGCTTCTCCAGGGTCGCGGGGCCCGGGCTGGTGATCGTGGTTCCCGCCATCCAGCAGGTCGTGCGGGTCGACCTGCGCACCGTGGTGCTCGAGGTTCCGACCCAGGACGTGATCTCGCGCGACAACGTGTCGGTGAAGGTCAGCGCGGTCGTCTACTTCCGCATCGTCGATGCCGAAAAGGCCATCATCGAAGTCAGGGATTTCTTCAACGCGACCAGCCAGCTGGCGCAGACCACGCTGCGCTCGGTGCTCGGCAAGCACCAGCTGGACGACATGCTGGCGGAGCGGGAAAAACTCAACCTGGATGTGCGCGAGTCGCTCGACGTGCAGACGGCTTCGTGGGGCATCAAGGTCTCCAACGTGGAGATCAAGCAGATCGACCTTACCGAATCGATGATCCGCGCCATCGCGCGGCAGGCCGAGGCGGAACGCGAGCGGCGTGCCAAGGTGATCCATGCCGAAGGCGAGCTTCAGGCCTCCGAGAAGCTGTTCCAGGCCGCGCGCGTGCTGGCGCAGGAGCCGCAGGCGATCCAGCTGCGCTACCTGGAAACGCTGACGGTGATCGGCGCGGACAAGAACACCACCATCGTCTTCCCGCTGCCGGTGGAGCTGCTCGCGAACTTCCTGCGCAAGCCCGCGTAGCGCGCAGCCGATGAACGGCGCGAGTCAGCCGTTCTTCTTTTCACCCGCATCGTGCTGCGCGGCAGCCAGCGCATTCGCCGCGCGCAGCTTGTCCTTCTTGCTCGGCCGCTTGCCCTTGATGCCGCCGGTGCCCGAGGCATCGGCCATCGGCACGGGCGCCTCGGTGGGCTCGAAGCCTTCGATGCGCTCGCGCGGCAGGCTGAGGCCCTGGCGCTTCTCGATCAGGCGGAAGTGCGCCTCGGTGGCCGCGCTCACGAAGCTGATGGCCAGGCCGCTTTCGCCGGCGCGGCCCGTGCGGCCGATGCGGTGGATGTAGTCGGTGGGCGAGCGCGGCAGGTCGTAGTTGATGACCACCGGCAGCTGCGCAATGTCGATGCCGCGCGCGGCCAGGTCGGTCGCAATCACCACGTCCCAGCGGCTCTCCTTGAACTGCGCAAGGATGCCGGTGCGCGTGCCCTGCGCAATGTCGCCGTGGAAGGGCACCGCGTAGACGCCGTTCTTGTAGAGCTTCTCGGCCACGGTCTGCGCCGCATGCTGGGTGGCGACGAAGACCAGCACGCGGTCCCACTCGTTTTCCTTCAGCAGGTGGCGCAGCAGCTGCGTGCGGCGGTTCGCATCGACCTCGATCACGCGCTGCACGATGGCGGGCTCGGTGCCGGGCTCGCCCTGCACGTCGATCACCGCGGGGTTTTGCAGCGTGCCGTCGGCCAGCGCCTGGATGGCGGGCGGGAAGGTGGCCGAGAACAGCAGGTTCTGGCGCTGCGCCGGCAGCAGCGCGAGGATGCGGCCCAGCTCCTCGGCAAAGCCGAGGTCGAACAGGCGGTCGGCCTCGTCGAGCACCAGCATGGACACGGCGCCGAGCTTCAGCGCGTTGTGCTCCACCAGGTCGAGCAGTCGGCCCGGCGTGGCCACCATGATGTCGGCGCCGCCGCGCAGGCTCATCATCTGCGGGTTGATCGACACGCCGCCGAAGGCGATCGCGATCTTGAGCCGCTCGGGCAGGTGCTGCGCGAGGCTGCGCAGGGTCTCGCCGACCTGGGCCGCGAGTTCGCGCGTGGGCACGAGCACCAGCGCGCGCATGTGCCGCGGCGCCTGTGCCGGTTCGGCAGCCAGGCGCTGCAGCAGCGGGAGGGAAAATGCGGCGGTCTTGCCGGAACCGGTCTGCGCCGAGCCCCGCACGTCGCGGCCTTGCAGAATGGCGGGAATGGCCGCAGCCTGGATGGCGGTCGGCGCGGCGTAGCCGCTTTCGGCGGCAGCCTGCACGAGCGCGGGGGCCAGGCCCAGTGAGTCGAATGGCATGTGAGCAGACAGAGGGATGAACCGGGGACAGTGAAGAAGTGAAGAAGACGAAGAGATCGATCGAATGGCAACGATGAAAAGCAATCCGGCCAGCGCCCTGGTGTACTCCACCGAGGCGGGCGGCCGCATGTGCCCCGATTGCGGCGCGCCGATGGCGCAGTGCCGCTGCAAGCAGATCAAGGCGCGCGCGCCGGCCACCGACGGCATTGTGCGTGTATCGCACGAGACCAAGGGCCGCAAGGGCAAGGGCGTGACCGTGGTCAAGGGCCTGGCGCTCGATGCGGCGGCGCTCGCGGCGCTGGGCAAGCAGCTCAAGACGGCCTGCGGCTCGGGCGGCACGGTGAAGGACGGCCTGATCGAAATCCAGGGCGACCACCGCGAGCTGGTGATCGCCGCGCTCTCGAAGCAGGGCCACACCGTCAAACGCGCAGGAGGCTGAATTCAATGAAACCCGAAGACCTGCAGCGCCTCGTCACGCTCGAAATGCCCTTTGGCAAGCACAAGGGTACGCTGATTGCCGATTTGCCCGGAAATTACCTGAATTGGTTCGCACGCGAGGGTTTTCCCTCGGGCGAAATTGGCCGGCTGCTTCATTTGATGCATGAAATAGACCCCAACGGCCTCTCCGGTCTGCTGCAACCGTTGCGAAACCGCCCCTCAGGACGTGATGTTTCGTAATAAGCGCGGATTTTGATACGCTTTTTCCGGAACGGCTTGATAATCCGGCCTACGTGTCTGTGAGCTTGTCTCCCGTGCACGTAATTCGGTGATCGGTCAGTTTCGCGCCACAGCGCATTTGTTTGTTGTGATTCTGGGACTCCATCGCTTTGTCTTGTTGGTTTGAATTAGGAGTCCCTCAATGGGCAAGAAACTCTACGTAGGCAACCTCGCCTACTCTGTGCGTGACAACGACCTGGAACAGGCTTTCGGCGAGTTCGGCTCGATCGTCAGCGCCAAGGTCATGATGGAACGCGACACCGGCCGCTCCAAGGGCTTCGGTTTCGTGGAAATGGGCACCGACGCTGAAGCGCTGGCTGCCGTCGAAGCCATGAACGGCCATTCGCTCCAGGGCCGCGCCCTGACCGTGAACGAAGCACGTCCGATGGAAGCTCGTCCCCCCCGTACCGGTGGTGGCGGCGGCTACGGCGGCGGCGGCGGTGGTGGTTACGGCGGTGGTGGTGGCGGCGGCGGCTACGGTGGTGGCGGCGGTGGCCGCAGCGGTGGTGGCGGCGGCTACGGCGGCGGCGGCGGCGGTGGTCGCGGCGGCTACTAAGCCCTCCCCCGAGACCTCGCTCTCAAGTAAAAAAAGCTCCTTCGGGAGCTTTTTTCGTTTCCGCACCGCTCCTCTTTCCAGAGCGGGAGAACCCTCGTACGCATTAGTCCCTACCGCGCAGGTCAGCCAGCGGTCAGCCGCGGGCGACGACCCTCACCCCTCCAATCAAGAGGGTCGAGACAATGCGCATCAAGAGTCAGGCTGACTTCTTTTCAGGAGTCATGTTCACAGCCGTGGGGGGCGCCTTCGGCATCGGCGCCACCACCTACAACATCGGCGACGGTGCCCGCATGGGGCCCGGTTACTTCCCGCTCATGCTGGGCATCCTGCTGGCCATCCTGGGCGCATTCATCATGTTCCAGGCGCTGGTGGTCGAAACCGCCGACGGCGACAAGATCGGCAAGTGGGCCTGGAAGCCGCTGGCCTTCGTGCTCGGCGCCAACCTCGCGTTCGGCGTGCTGCTGGGGGGCCTGCCGAGCATCGGCCTGCCCGCCATGGGAATGATCGTCGCGATCTACGCGCTCACCATCATCTCGAGCATGGCCGGTGAACATTTCAAGCTGCGCGACGTGCTGGTGCTGTCCACCATCCTGGCGGCCGGCAGCTACGTGGCCTTCATCTGGGCGCTCAAGCTCCAGATCCAGGTCTGGCCCACTTTCATTTCGGGCTGAGGAGCACGCATCATGGACCTGATCCACAACCTTTCCATCGGTTTCGGCGTTGCCTTCACCTTCACCAACCTGCTGTATTGCCTGCTCGGCTGCATCCTGGGCACCCTGATCGGCGTGCTGCCGGGCATCGGCCCGGTCGCGACCATCGCGATGCTGCTGCCCGCCACCTACGCGCTGCCGCCCGTGTCGGCGCTGATCATGCTGGCCGGCATCTACTACGGCGCGCAGTACGGC
>NZ_JBFTLJ010000023.1:0-66426 GCF_056396385.1 Variovorax sp. 05T418
GCCCTTTTTACGCCCGGCAGAAAGAAGTGGATCGTGGCGGCGTTGACCAACGCGGCTTCTCCGGACAGCCGCGCGGCGTGCTTTCGTCTGGACGCCGATGTGGTCGTCGACAAGGCAGCGCAAGTCAATGAGTTCCTCGCCTATTGCGCCGTCGAGCATTGACGGGCGCGCGGACGCCACCCAGTCCCGTGCGACAACTTTTCTGGGGGGGATGTGATCCCATATGCCCCCTAAGGCGAGAGGGGGAGTTCTCATTGGCGTGATGCCTGCAAGCGCAGATGGTTATTTGTATCTCTTCGTACAAGGGCGCACTCCGTCCGCCTACAACCAGTCGCCATGAGCGATGAACAATCCCTCTCCATCATGGAAGTGGAAAACTCAGATCAACATGGATTGGCGATCCAGGCTGCCGAATGGCGCCGACGAGCGCTCCGTGGTGATCGAGATGCCCGAGGCATCGCGCATACGCTCGAAGTAGAAGTCCGACGGCTCCGCGGCAGCGCTCCGGCCATCAATCACGAACTCGACACCCGCCCTCTCGCTGTTTGGGCCGCTGCACGGCCCTGGTGGAAGCGTTGGTAAGGCAGTCTAAGCGGCCATTGCACGACCTTGTTTTAGAAAGAAGGCGTCGCGTTGCGCGACCACGGGTGTTCGGCGGGTCGACCGCCAAGCTCTCGCCGGGAATCCGCAAGCCGACCGCTTCGACTTCATCGTGCTGAGCGAGCTGGGCTGCTTCCTCGGCCGCAATGACGTGCGCCTGCTGGCTGGCTGCTGCCAAGACACGCTGGAAGCCGGCGGCACCTTGGTGGCCCGCGACTGGTGGCCCGATTTCGCACAGCACAGACTCCCCACGCAGAAAGTACATTGCGCGCCGGCTTCGCTCGGCTTGGCACGCCTGGCGTCCACGAGGAAGACGATTTCGTGCTCCAGGTCTGGACACGCGATGGCCGCTCGGTGGCCGAACGCGAGGGCATCCGGTGACCGGCGTCGTCGTTTCCCGCGCGAAACAGTGCGCGCATCGGTGCGGTGCTCAAGGCCATCCGCCGATGAATTTCGCCGATCATGATAACGACATTGACCCGAGATCAAGGCGCCGGCGCTCAAAGATGCGAACTCGAGGGAAGGCCGGAAAGAACAGCGCGTTCATCAAAGCACCTCTTCCAAGTGCGCGCGACGCTTCGCACTTGCCTTTTCGCCGACTTTGTACATGGGCCGCGATTGCGAGTGAGGTCGGAAAAAGACGCTCACGCCGCGGGAAGCGTCCTCAGGTCTCCGACAGAGCGCGGAGAATTCTCAGGCGTTCCTGTGTGGCTCTCAGGACGGATTCAGAAGACCAGGGGGCGGTGCAGTGGCATGGTCGTCCATCTCAGTGCAGAGGGTTTCGTCCAGTACCGGCATCACCCCCTTCAGCAGCCTTGTCTCGACTGCAAGCACGACAGCGAGATGCAGTGTGCTTGGCAGGACACGTCCATTCAGATAGTCAAGGACCAACGTTTCGGCAGCAAACAAGGAAAGTGACATGGCGCGGGCCTATCGGACATCACGCCACAGTAGCGGTGGCCGCCGTCGAAGTCTGTTCGATACCGCGCCTATGCGCCACAACCCAGGGTCTGGTCCAAACACCGTCCGCACCTACTGCCCAGCGTTGCCTCGGAGCCGTCGGCGAAGACTAGGGGGCCATCCGTTTATGCCGAAGCACGCCTTGATCAAGGCGGGGGCTAAGTCGCAGCGAGCGCACATGTTCGGTATCGCACGGACAAGACGCAGGCGACCTTCTATAAATTGGGAGCTGAAGTGGTCTTGCGCACTTTGCCGGGCGCTTGAGCAAGCGCGCGTACATGCATGGCACCCTCCAATTTCGACCGAAAAGAACGGCTTCGTATGAACACGTTTTTCAATCCCAAGGCTTCGATCCTCGTTGTTCTCATGCTGGTGCTGCCAATGGCACAGGCAGCGACCATGACCAAGGCCGAGTACCGGGCCGGCAAGACCCGCATCAGCGCGGACGTCAAGGTCGGCAAGGCGGCGTGCGCCCCCTTGGCCGGCAACGCCAAGGACATCTGCATCGAAGAAGCAAAGGGCAAGGAGAAAGTTGCACGCGCAGAACTGGAGTACGGCTATACCGCCAAGTCCAGCGACCAGAACAAGATGCTGGTTGTGAAGGCAGAGGCGGCCTATGCAGTCGCCAGGGAAAAGTGCGATGACCAGTCGGGCAATGCCAAGGACGTGTGCGTCCAGGAGGCCAAGGCTCTCAAGTCCAAGGCGCTGGCCAACGCCAAAATGGGCAAGGAGATCGGCGAGGCCAAAGTCGATGCCAGCCAGGCGAAGCGGGATGCCGACTACAAGGTCGCTACCGAGAAGTGCGACAGCATGTCGGGTGACGCCAAGGCAAGTTGCATGGCCGCTGCCAGGACAAAGTTAGGGAAGATCTGAATCTGCGAGGTGCGCAAGGACTACTCATCGTGGAAGCCCGCAAGCTCAATGGTCTCTGGCCGACCACGGATGACTTACCGCGCCGCTGGCTCGAGGCGTCTGCTCCCAGCCTGTCCCTCCAGGATCAACCACTCCGGTTTTCATGCCCACGGCAGCGAACGATACAGCGCCAGCACTCTGCCCATGGCATCTTCGAACGCGGGGAGGTCACCTTACATCGGACCGCAGATCTTCGTAGCCCTTCCGAGCCATTTCCATCACTTGGACAGCCTCCATGGCCCTTGCGTCAGGAATGACGCCCTTGGAGGCACAGGAAGCCAACAAGATGTTGTGGATCTTGCTCAGATCCGCGGAAGAGATCGCCTCGCCCGATTCCAACAACAACCAGATGTCATAGACGTCCTGGCGCCGGTTTCGCCTTCGGATCGGCTGCTGAAGCAAGGAGCGCATCTTTTCAGCCAGCACATTGTGTAGCGTGTACGAGCGAATGGTGGCTCCCCCATCCAGCTCCAACATCTCCACGTCGAAGACGGCCTCGTTGAAGCTGTAGTCGATCTCGACCACTTGGGCGGATTTGCCGGCGTTCAGCCGGGCCATGGCGGTCGCATTGGTTTTGTCTGCGAATCCGATCTTCAACGCCAGGTTGTGGTGGGTGCGATTCTCCCCTTTGGGCTCGAGCCTGTGTGACTGTAAGCGGCACGCCGTACTGTAAGGCAGCCTCTCCTCTGCCGCGAGCAAGCCTTCGCGAATCTCCGACAGAACGGCCTCCACACTCTCGGGCGCGTACTTGTCGCTTGTGGAAAAATCCAGGTCCCGCGTATATCGCGAGCTGTCATAACGAATGGCCAGCAACAAGCCGCCTTTCATGACCATCTTGGCCTGCAGGTTCTGAGAATGGCCAATGCTGTCCAAGATCGTATGGACGGCCTCGCGGAAACCCTGCTGGCCATTGGGCGCATTCGTCATCCATGCGGCGATATCGACTTCGTTCACGGTGACTCCGGGACGGAATCCGGTGGCGCCAAAGACGGCACGTTCAACGACAACATCCATCTCTCCGAAAAGACCGGGGCGTACTCCTCCTGTGGATCCAGCTTGCGCGATCCGCCGCGCTGGACGCTCGATGCCCAGTCGTCGATGCGAGAGTCCTTCAATCCACACACTTCTTCCAACAGATAGCCCGCCCGGGCTTGCTCGATCGATTTGCCATGCCTCGACACCTCATCCACGATGAGGCTCAAGTACTTGGCGGCGTATTCACGGTAGGTATCCACGACATGCTGCATTCCTCCGCAATACTCGGGCTCCCGCAGCATGTCCAGAAAAGTACGGCCGACCATCGCCACGCGGATGGCTGGCGACTTGATGATCTTGAAGGCCCCTCGATGCGACCGGCGCATCAACTCGACCCTCATGCCATCGATCCGCTCGAACTTTTGGTACCGCAAGGTGGGCAATCCTGCAGAAAGATGGGCCTCCGCTCTCTTTTTTCGATCCTTGTCCATGCGGGCCGCAGCCTGCTCCTTCCACTCCTTGTCCGGGGGCGTAGAGAGGTAGAGGATTTTGGAGAACCGATCCGTGATGCCGTGGTATTCCATCGCGCTCAGATGGCTGACATAGGCAAAGGGATCGACAGCACAGGCGATCTCCATGGGCAACGGCTTGACGTGGCCGAAAAGATGAAAAACCGTTCCCGCCTTAAAATCCTTGCTGGGGGAGATGAGCCCGAAAGAGGCTAGGCGCTGAACGATCTCTGTATAAATCTCCGCCGATATCTCGACCTGCAATGCCGAAGCTTGGTCGGCGGCCAGCGAGCCCAGTTCATAGTCCGTGATGACCGGCCGCTCCCACTTGCCCAGCCACTCCTGAAGCAAGCGCGTCAAGACCGTTGCGGCGTGCGAAATCTGCTTGACCTTCATGGCAACATAAAATCTGCGTCCTTAGGACGCAGATTTTATGTTGCCAGCAGATCGGTGTCAAGCGGGAATGATGCGTCGCGATAACATGTATATAAAATACGTCCTAAGGACGTATTTTATATACATGTTCTTTCCTCGCAACCAAGAGAATCGCGCAACGGTTTCGCCTTGGCGTCGCGTCCGGTTTGAAGCGCGGCCCATGCAGCTGCTCGACCTTCAATGAGCCGAACAGCGTCTCGCTGCAGGCGTTGTCCAGCCATTGACGACTCGACTATGCTTCGCCCGCCGCGCATGCGGCGCCCCTCGTTCCGCCGCGCTCATCGACGGACGCCGGACCGACCCACCTTTTCGCAGAGAGAAAGAGTTCGCCCTATGTTCCGCACCCTGCTCAAGTCCAAGATCCACCGTGTCGCCGTCACCGACTGCGAACTGCACTACGAGGGCTCCTGCGCCATCGACGAAGACCTGCTCGATGCCGCCAACCTGGCGGAGAACGAGCAGGTGCACATCTGGAACATCAACAACGGCCAGCGCTTCGTCACTTACGCGATCCGCGGCGAGCGCGGCACCGGCATCATCTCGGTCAACGGCTCGGCCGCACGCCGGGCCTCAGTGGGCGACCTGATCATCATCGCGGCCTTCGGCCTGGTGCCCGAAGACCAGGTGGCCGGCTACAAGCCCAAGCTGGTGTTCGTGGACGAGGCCAACCGCATCAAGGAAGCGCGCGCACACATTCCGGTGCAGGCGGCTTCGGGCGAGGCCATCGCGGCGTAACAGAGCACGGCGTCCGAAGAAGAACCGAGAATTTCGGACATTTCATCTCCCGCTTCTCCGAAGACATCGACATCACGGTCTTTCGAGATGACCTGGTCAGGGCGTAGAGGCGGCAGACCTGGACGGGCTCAGCGTTAAAAGGCGCCGGGCTCGCCTCGACGCCATCCGCGATGCATGCCAAAGCTACATCGCAGGCCAGTTGACCGCCCCGTTCACCGAAGTCGCGGCCGCTGCGATTCCCGGAGGCCGACCCCGACGACAAGGACGGGCAAATCCTGCTGTTCTGGTATCCCGCGGTCACGGCGGCCGAAGGCGACTACATCCGCGCTGCCGTCAAGATCGAAGCTGCTGCCAAATCCGCCCTGGACCCACATATCGCCGCAACAGTAATGCCCTACGTAGCGGCCGATTTGCCCGATCTGAACCTCGCTGTTGGCAACGTCACCACGGTGCAGCCCGAGCGAACATTCTGGGACAAGGTCATCATCCTCCTCGGTCTGCGCCAATGGTACGACCGCCGCCAGGAACTGCGGCCCGAAGGCCAGCGGATATCGCGTCACTGTTACGACGTCCACCGGCTCGCGCAGGCAGTCGGAACACAAGCTTGGCAGAAGCTCGCCGCCGACTGCGCCACGCACGCCAGGCTGTTCTTCGGCAGCCCCGACTTGGGCCCGGATACCGCGGTTGCAGGCACATTCACGCTGACCCCAATGCGGCAATGCAAGACGCGCTCGTGCGGGACTACGCCGCGATGTCGGGCATGATCTTCGGCGACATCCCACCTCTGAATGCAGTGCTGGCCAGCGTTGCCGCCTCGCAGGAGGCAATCAACGCCGCAGTCCGCAGACCGTTGCAATCAGGGAAGCCAACCTGAAGCGTCGCTCAAATTGGATGCGGGTGGCCTCATCCAGCGGGTTCATGGAATGCACATGGAGCACCGCGACTTCGACGTTGTCGGCGCGCAGTTGCTCGGCCACCTCATTCGGACTTTGCGAGTGGACAGGTCGACCTCGACATCCGCTACGGATGCGCCTCCTCCACCGGTCCATCCCGAGCGATCGACTTACAGTGCATCCAGCGGGTAGATCGGACGCCGCACGCGCTCGAAGCGCAACTTCGAATAATCCGACGTCGTCACACCGACGCTGTCGCATTCGATCACGTCGGCCGCCAGGCTGCCGAAGCCGGCTCGCCAATGCACCCGGCTCTTCAAGACGAGGTACCTGACGCGATCCAGATCGATGCCGAGCGACATGAGGTACGCCAGGTCATGCGGCTCGGTCGCCACGGAAGTCACCACGACCTGGACGCCGCCGGCCTGAAGCACGACGGTCTTGCCTGCGCTGATCGCTACCCCAGCCATCATGGGACCGCGCAGCCGGAATGCGCCATCGTTGATGGTGCGAACGCGCGCCGAAAGGGTGAGCGGCGGGTTGGCATCACCGGTGGTGGTCAGCTCGCTCAGGCCACCGAGCGACAGCGTGACTTCGTTGCCGATGCCTGCTGCAATGGCCTCCTCCACCGCCTGCGGATCGCGAATGGCGTAGAACACCGCGTCCTGAAGGTCCTGGCGCAGCACCTCGGCCAGCACGCCTGTCGTGTCCATCGTGCCACCGGACGCGCTGTTGTCGCAGTGATCGAGCAGGACGACCACCCGCCCGGCGGCCGACTTGGCCTGTGCGACCGATTTCGCCAGGGGCTGTCCCTTGTACACGAAGGCCGAGCGGTTCTCCCAGGCCTGATCCAGCAATTCATCGCGCACTTGCCTGGCCTGTTCTTCATTCGCGTCCGTGCACACCACGGCCGACAGGCCGGCGTTGCGGATGTCCGCATGCGGAAAGCCGGTGAACACGGAGGCGGCGAGCACCGTCCCGGCTTGCTCGAGTTCGATACACCGCGCCTGCAGCGACCGGTTGGGCTGCGCATGCGTGCCCTGGCGCATGACGTGCGGCAGCATGGGCCGGTTGTCCCACGCGAGCACGGGACGAATTTCTCCACGAATCGTGCGCACCAGGAGTTCCGCGGCCCGCCGGCCCGCGGCGGCCATGTCGACGTGCGGATAGGTGTGGTAGCCGCTGAGAACCGTCAGGCGCGCGACCATCTCGGGATAGAGATTGGCGTGCATGTCGAACGCCGCACCGATCGGGACTGTCGGCTGCAGCTCGCGAAGCCGGCGCAGGAGTTCGCCTTCGCCATCTTCATGCGCGGGCGTGACCATTGCCCCATGCAGATCGAGCAGGATGCCGTCGAAGACCTTGCCACGGGCTGCGTCGAGGATCAGTCCGACGATCCGCTCGTAGGCTTCGGTGTCGACCAGCCCGCTCGGGCTCGCTTCGGCGACCACGGCCACCGTGATCTCGCAGCCTTCGCGATCGGTCACTTCAAGGAAGCCGCCCATTCCCGTGCCCGTGCCACGCCGGGCTGCCGCCGCGGCATCACCGACGAGTGGGGTGTCGCCGTCGCGGAAAAATCGCTGCAGCGGCGTTGGCGCGGGCGAGAAGGTGTTCGTTTCGTGCTTGAAACAAGCCAGGAGCAGGCGAAGGGGGGCTTTGTGGTTCATTGATTTCCTTGGAGTCGTCGATGGATGATTCGCAGCGGTCAGGCGTCCACCGCCTGAAGAACCGCATCCCACGCAAGGTCCGATGCGGCTTCGGCAAGCACGAAAGGGTCGACCGTTGCAGTTCCTGTTCCCGTGGAGAGCGCAAAGAGGATGTCGCCGTCGTGCGGCGTGTGGAACGGCTGGATGGCGCGAGCCATCGAGGAGTGGACCTGCCTGCCGAGTTGCCGCAGCAGCAACGAGGGCATGGGCTGGTCGATCACGAGCACGGTGAGCGTGGTGTTCTCGGTGGTGGCAACGGTGCCCACCGGTTCGGCGGGCGCGCCGGCTGCGGCCGGGGCGGTGGGCACAAGCACCTCGCGCGGATGATGGCGCACGCCCGTGCGCCGATGACGCAGGCCGCGCACCACTCGACCTTGGCGGTCGACGATCACGCCCAGCGCATTGACCACGGTGGCAATGAAAACGCGCGTTCCGCCGATCATCGCGAAGGCGGCGCCCTGTCCGCCGGGCTCGCGCTCGTAGTCCGGATAGGCCGCGAACTTGCCCACCGCGGCCGAGCGCCCCGCGCCGCGCGCGCCCTGCGGAAATGCCCCTGCCTGCGCCGACCGGTAGGCTGCCGCGCCGAGCGCCTTGTCCGGATAGATCGAATTGGTGCGCCCGCCGAAGTCATAGATGATGGCGCCGGAGACCAGCGCGATCTTTCCCCAGCCCACGGCACCGCCGCGCTCGGCCAGCATGCTCGATGCCACGCCGGTGGCCGCCTCCAGCCCGTACAGGGAGCCGCCCGCAAGGCTGACCGCATCCACGCGCGGGTAGCCGCCAAGGAGGCCCGGCGCGCCGCCGCGCACGTCGACCTCGCAGTCGGCGCCGCCCTTGACATGAAGGACCGTGCAACCGGTGGGCCCCTCCTCGTACTCCGCAATGCCGATCCTCAGTTGGGGAAAGTCAAAGGACAGCGTTCGGCCGTCCGACGGACCGTGCCACAGCCGCGGGACCAGGCCTTGCCTGGCATTCACATCGTTCTTCATCATTTCTCGATTCTTTCCTGTTCAGGCTGCAGCCTGCCAAAGGGCCTGGCTGTATGCGTGGTGCGGTTTCTCGTAGAAGCGTGCGGCATCGCCGATCTCGACCACTTCTCCCGAGCGCATCACCGCGATCCGGCTGCACACGTAGCGCGTGGCTGCCAGGTCGTGGGAGATGAAGAGGGCGGCAAAGCCGTGGCGCTGCTGCAGGTCACGAATCAGATTGAGGATCTGCACCTGCACGGAAACATCGAGCGCGCTGACCGCTTCATCGAACACCAGGAACCGGGGCTGCGTGATCAACGCCCGCGCGATCGCGACCCGCTGGCGCTGGCCACCGGAAAGCTCGTGCGGGAAGCGCTCGGCGAACCCTGGGTTGAGGCCCACCAGCGCGAGCGTCTGCACGACGCGGTCGCGGCGCTCCCGGGGCGTTCCCGCACCGCTCACCGCCAGCGGCTCCGCCACCGACACGCCGAGGCGCAGCCGGGGATTGAGCGCCCATTCCGGCTGCTGCAACACCACCGACATGCGGCCCGCGAGCAGGAGTTGCCGGGCTCGGCGCGAGGCCGGGACGACATCGCCGAGGAAACGCACCGCGCCCTGCGTGGGGGCCTGCAGCCCGAGCAGAAGCCGGCCCATCGTCGTTTTTCCGGAGCCGCTTTCTCCGACCAGGCCGAGCGTTTCACCGGCTCGGATGCACAGGCTCACATCGCGCACCGCGTCGACGCAGCGCCGGTTCCAGACCGGGCCCGCCGTGAACGTCACGCCCACGCTCTCGAGCGACACCACAGGCTCCGTCATGCGGCCTCCTTGAATTGAACCCGCTCGCCGGCGTGGTGGCATGCGACCGAACGCCCCTCGATCTCGCGCAGCTCGGGCCGCACGGAGCGGCAGTCGGCGTTGGCATGGCCGCAGCGGTCGGCAAAGGCGCAACGTTCACTGCGGCCGCCGAGCGCCGGCGGAGCGCCGGGAATCGATGCCAGGACCTCGCCGAGTCTTTCCCTGCCGGGCGCCACGGCAAGCAGCGCCTGCGTGTAGGGATGCGCAGGCCGTGCGAACACCACCGATGCCGGGCCGTACTCGACCACACGGCCCGCATACATGACGGCCACCGTGTCGCAATGGCGGGCCACGGCGCGCAGCTCATGGCTCAGCAGCACGACGCCGGTTCTCATCGAATCGCGCAGCGACACGAGCAGCGCAAAGATCTGCTCGCGCAGGGTCGCGTCCAGGGAGGCCGTCGGCTCGTCGGCCACCAGCAGCATCGGCCCGCGCGCGATGGCCATCGCAATCACGACGCGCTGCGCCATGCCGCCCGACAGCTGGTGCGGAAAACTGCGTTCGACACGCTCGATGTCGCGCAACCCGACGCGCGCCAGCAGGTCGCGCACCGCCGCCTTGCTGCCAGATGCCAGCGCAATCTGCTTGCCGACGCGCATGGTCGGGTCCAGCGCGACCATGGGGTTCTGGAAAATGAAGCCGAGCGTGCGGCGCCGCAGCTCGCGCAGCGCCGCGTCATTCAATTCGAAGACCGGCTGCCCGTTCACCTTCAGTTCGCCGCCGGGCCGGCGGGCGTTGTCCGCCAGCAGGCGTCCCACAGCCAGGCCCAGGGTGCTTTTTCCCGAGCCGCTTTCCCCGACCAGTCCCAGTACTTCGCCGGCGCGCACCGAGAGTGTCGCACCGTCCAGCGCGCGGTGCGTGGCACCGGGTGCATCGCCGAACTCGATGACGAGATCCGTCACCTCCAGCAACGGGGGTTTTGTTGCTTCATTCATCAAAGCCGCCTTCCGCGCAAAGGTTCAAGGGCGTCGCGCAGGCCGTCGCCCAGAAGGTTCACGGCCACGATCGACAGGGCCAGCACCACGCCGGCCGAAAGAGCCAGCCAGGGCGCGATCGTCAGATACACCGAGCCAAGGCGCAGCAAGGCGCCGAGCGAGGACTCCGGCGGCTGCGAGCCGAGCCCCAGAAAACTCAGTCCGCTCTCGATCAGGATGCCGATCGACACCGCGTAGGTGAACTGCACCAGCACCGCGCCCAGCACATTAGGCAGCAGATGGACCAACATCACGCGCAGGCGCGAGGCGCCCGCCACCTCGGCCGCCGTCACGAAGCCGCGGCCCACCATGCCGAGCGTGACCGAACGCACCACCCGCACGAAGAGGGGCAGCGTGGCGAACAGGATCACGGCGAGCGCGGAAATGCTCCCGGGACCGACCACTGCGGCCACCAGCAGCCCCAGCATCAGCGCCGGAAAGGCGAACATGATGTCCATCGCCCGAGCGATGACCGTGTCGAGCCAGCGCCCTACGTACGCGGCGTACAACCCGATCAGCGTGCCGAGAATGGCGGTGCCGCAGACCGATGCCAGCGCAAGAACGAAGGTCGCACGGATTCCGCGCACGACGCGCGGCAGCAGGTCGCGGCCCAGTTCGTCCGTTCCGAAGGGCATGGCCCAGGAAGGCGCGGCGAAGCGCGGACCCGCGCCGATCTGGTCCGGGTCGCCCAGCGGCAGCCAGGGGCCGAGGGCTCCGAGCAACAGCAGCGCGAGAAGGACCAGCCCTCCGGCGGCGGCCAGATGATCGCGGCGCGCGAAGCGCAGGACGGTTTTCATGAGTTGCATCGTTCGCGTCCTCACCCGTGGCGCCTGGCGTCGATGCGGGGATCGAGCACGGCATACCCCAGGTCTGCCACCGTATTCACGGCGATGAAGACAGCGGCGGCAAGCAGCACACCGGCCTGCACGACCGCGTAGTCGCGGTTGCCCAGCGCGCTGTACACGTAGAGCCCGATCCCGGGCACGGAGAACAGGATCTCGGCAATCAATGCGCCGCCGAGCAGGTAGCCGATGTAGGTGGCCGTCACCGTCAGCACCGGGATCGACGCGTTGCGCAGCACATGGTGGCGCACGATCTGCCAACGAGTCCGGCCCTGCGAGACGGCGGTGAGCACATGGCCATCGGTCAGCACGCGCTGGACCGAATCGCGCGTGGTGCGGACCAGCAGCGCAATACCGAAGATGCCAAGGCTCATGCCCGGCAAGAGCGTGGCGCGCAGGCTCACACCCGGGTCTTCGGTGAGCGGCACGTAGCCGCCGACCGTCGCACCGAGGCTCCATCTGGAAAATATGTACACGAGCACGCTGCCGAGCACGACCTCGGGCACGCTGGCCCCCAGTGCGCCCACCACGCGGCCGACGGAGCGCCACCTGCCTACGCCCAGGCCCGCCAGCAGGCCCAACGGCAACCCGACGGCCAGTGCGGTGGCTGTCGCGATCAGGGCGACCTGGACCGTGGCGGGCGCGCGGCGCAGCATTTCGTCGGCCACCGGCTTGCTGGTTGCCATCGAGACCCCGAGGTCGCCGGCCGCAGCCGCAGCCAGCCATTTCACGTACTGCGCCGGACCCGACTGGTCGAGCCCGAACTTCGCGACCAGTTCGGCGCGCGCCTCCACGGAGGCATCCGGGCCCAGCACCATCTGCTCGAAACCTCCCGGCAGCAGGCGCAGGCCGGCGAAGACCAGGATCGACACCCCCACGAGGGTCAACGCCGCGATCGCGAGGCGCAAGGCAAGGTAATAGACGATTCGCATCTTGGGGCCCTGCGACTCAGCGGCGCTTGAAATCGGCGACGTACTTGAAGACGTCGAAGTTGCCTTCGAGCGGGACGAAGCGCGCATCGAGCTGGTCGCGCCGGAAGCCGATATAGTCCGGCTTGCCGACCAGCGGAATCATGTTGGCCGAGCTCTCGATCAATCCGCAGGCACGCGTCATCAGCTTGTCGCGCTCGGGCCCGTTGGGTGTCTGCCGGACCTGCGCCATCAGGTCGCCGTATTCGGCCACGGGCTCCAGGAATGTCGTGAAGACCGGCGAGAAGCCGGAGGTCCACCAGTTCAGGACGATGCCGGGGTCCGAGAAGCCCGCGAACCAGGTCAGCGACGCATCGAAGTCCGAGTCCTTCGGGTTCGTCGTCAGGACGCGCTTGTACCACTCGGCCACGGGCACTTGCTGCACCTGGACGCTGAAACCGGCTTCCTGCAGCTGCGGCTGCAGCACCTGGGCGATCAGCGGATAGGTCACCAGCACGGACGAGGCAATGAGGCTGATGCGCGGATTGGGATGGCCTGCTTCCTTGAGCAGCGCCTTGGCCCTGGCCACCCGCTCCTTGCGCGGCAGCGTGTAGCTCGGCAGTCCGTCGCAGAGCTTCTTGCCGAAGGCACTGGGCACGGCGTATTCGACGGCCGATTCGCCGCCGAAGACCGCGTTCGCGATCGCGGGCCGGTCCACGACCAGCGCCGCCGCCTGGCGCACGCGGCGATCCTTGAAGACCGAGTTGCCGTTCAGGCCGCTCAGGTCCAGGTGGAAATAGTTGGGCGTTTTCTGCACCACCGACTGCACGCTCGGGATCGCACCCAGCAGGCGCGGCGTGTCCGGGTTCTCGAAGGTCGCCACATCGATGCTGCCGTCACGCAAGCCGGCCAGACGCGCCGCATCGTCGGGCATGACCCGGATCGTCATCTTGTCCATGAGCGGCTTGCCGCTTTGCCAATAGTGCGGATTGCGCTCCAGCAGCCAGGCTTCGTCCTGGCGGTGCTGCGCCACCTTGTAGGGCCCCGAGCCGAGCATTCCCTTGGCGGGGTCGAAGCTGCCGGCTTCGATCTCCTTCATCGGCAGGATCGAGGTGGTCGCCACCGAAAGTATGGAAAGCAGCGCGGTGTTCGGCTTGGCCAGGTCGATGCGCACGGTGTGCGCATCGATGGCGACTACATCGTTCACGCCGCCGATCTGCTTGCCCCAGCCGCGCGCCTTCTGCGGATCCGTCAGGCGCTTGAGGCTGCCCACCACGTCGGCGGAGGTCAGCGGCCGGCCATTGGAGAACGCCGCATTCTTGCGCAGCCTGAAGACATAGGACGTGGGCGAGACCTGCTCCCAGGATTCGGCCAGCTTGGGCGTGATGTTGAGCTTGTCATCGGTGCTCAGCAGCTGGTCGTAGATCAGGTAGAAGACCGTCCACGACGAGCCATCGCCCGACGAATGCGGATCGGTGGAAAGCACCTCCGACGGCTTGCCCCAGATGACGGGCTTCTGGCCCTGCGCGAGCGCAAGGCCGGGCAGCACAAGAAGAGATGCGGCCGCCACTGCTGCGGGCAGCCAGGCCCGGCCACGCCTGAGCGCACACGAGATTCCAGTCATTTGAACTATCCGTCCTTCCGATTGATGACACACAAATGTTATTCGACTAACATTCAATAGGTCAATGCAATATTAATACCAGCACATAGGAGTAATCCCTTGCCCCCTCCCACCGCACAGACGAGAGCGAGAGATCTGGGCTTGCGCTTCCCTGGCAAGACCGGCCCCGCCAACGCCATCACGGACATCCCGGGCGTCGAAGTCGGGCAGACGACGCTCATCCATGGGGACGGCGCGCTGCATGTTGGTGCGGGGCCCGTGCGCACCGGCGTGACGATCGTCCTGCCGCGAGGCCGCTCAGGCGTGCTGCAGCCGGTCAAGTCCGGTGTGTATGCCCTCAACGGCAATGGAGAGATGACCGGGACGCACTGGATCGAAGAGGCCGGCATCTTTCGAGGCCCCATCGGGCTCACGAACACGCACAGCATCGGCATGGTCCATCACGCGCTGGTGCGATGGCTCACCCGGGTCGATGGCGACCGCGGTGCCTACCCGTGGCTGATGCCGGTGGTCGCGGAGACCTGCGATGCCATGCTCAACGACATGGACGGGTTGCACGTGGAGGAATCCCACGTCCTGGAGGCCATCGCCGCTGCAGCGCCCGGTGCCGTCGCCGAAGGCAGCGTCGGCGGCGGCACCGGCATGGTCTGCTATGGCTTCAAGGGCGGAACGGGCACGGCATCGCGCATCGTGGGCGTGGCGGGCCAGGACTACCGCGTGGGCGTGCTGGTCCAGGCCAACATGGGCATCCGCCCATGGCTGAGCGTTCTGGGCGTGCCGGTCGGCGAATGCATGCCGGGCCCGGGCGGCCAACACAACGAGCCGGCCGCGCGCGAGCAAGGCTCGATCATCGTCGTCGTGGCGACCGATGCACCGCTTCTGTCCAGCCAACTCAAGCGGCTTGCACGGCGTGCCGCGCTTGGCGTGGGCAGAACCGGCACGCCGGGGGGGGACGGCTCGGGCGACATCATGCTGGCATTCAGCACCCACTCGGACCAGGCGCCCGGCGATCATGGCGTCTGCCGGACCGAGTACCTGGCCCAGCACACGCTCGATCCGCTCTTCCTGGGCGTGGTGGAAGCCGTGGAGGAAAGCATCCTGAACGCGCTGGTTGCCGCCCGGACCATGGTGGGGCGAAACAACACGCGCGTGGAGGCGCTGGATCACAGTATGCTGGTCGACCTGATGCGGCGCCATGGCCGCCTCGCCGAGACCCGATGAAATCCCCTCCTTCCCTTTTTGAACGCATCGAAGCGGCGTCCTCCGAGATGACACGCTCGGAGCGGCTCCTGGCCGCCTACCTGACCGCGAACGCGCGCGAGCTGACCCTGGAGAACGCTGCATCGGTGGCGCGAAAATCCGGCGTGAGCCCGATGACCGTCGGGCGCTTTCTGCGCACGCTCGGCTACGACAGCTTCGACGAGGTTCGTCGCGAAACCAGTCGCCTGAGCGCACCTGCGGAGCTTCGCATTGCCGGGCGCTTCGAGCAATTCAGCCGCAGCCAAGGTCCTGTGTCCGACGCGCGCAGTGCGCAACTCACGCAGCAAATCGACGCGCTGGTGGCCGCGCACGATCTGGCGACCGGAGAGCACTGGAACGCCATGGTGCGGCAGGTTGCGACATCCCAACGTGTTTTTGTCGCGGGCTACCAAACCGTGCGCGGTGTTGCCTCCGACTTTGCAGCGCGCCTCGAGTACGTGCGCGAGGGCGTGAAGTTTCTCGACGGTGCGGACGGCACCTACGCCGAACTTCTAGGCGCCCTGAAGAGCCAGACACGCTGTCTGGTTCTTGTCGACATTCGTCGCTATGCGAAGCAAGCCGAAGCGCTGGCTTCGGCGGCCACGGAAGCCGGCATTCCGGTCTTTGTCATCACCGATGCCTACTGCCACTGGGCTCGAACCTACACCCCCCATGTCTTTCATGTGCAGACGGATGTCGGATTTTTCTGGGACTCCACCGTTGCGATCGTGGGCTTCATCAATCTCCTGATGAACGGCGTGATCGAGCAACTCGGGAAGAAGGTGGGTGAACGTGTCAGCCGGCTCGAGAAGCTGCAGGACCGATTTGGCGCGTTCCTCGATTGACCGGTTCGAGGTCCATTCCAAAGGGCAATCCGGCAAGAACCCTGAGGACATTGCTTGCCCCGCCGCGGCGCGCTGAATAGACTAGGCGCCATGTCGACCCCTCTCGTCTTCACCCACACCGCTGCAGCGCTGCTTGCTGCAGCAGAGTGCGCGCGTGCACGCGTGGCGTTGAAGTCGGGTCGCAGGCAACCGCCCGCACATTTCTAGGCCCGGCGGTCGCTCTCTTTCTTCCTTCCTCTTCAGCGCAACCATCCACCGCCGGGCACAAGTTCCGCGCGTCCGCGGCCATCGTCGTTCGTCGACGGGTCCGCATGAATGGAGTGCGTCAATGCATGCAACGATCCACGGCGAGCGCACGCTCACCGAACTTGATTTCGCCCGCCTGAACAAGCTGCCCAGGCTCAACCTGCCGCCCAGCCTGGCGGATCTTCTGGACTGCGCCGAGGTGACCAGTTCGAGGGCTGTGCCCGGCAACATCGTGACGATGTGCTCGCGCGTCGAGATCGTCGACGCGCACACGCGCCGGCGGCAGACGCTGACCATCTGCTACCCCGAAGAGGCCAAGCCCGCGGCGGGCCTCATCTCGGTGCTGTCGCCGGTGGGAACCGGCCTGCTCGGCCTGAAGGTCGGAGACACCGCCAGGTGGCAAGCCCCGAACGGAGAGGCATGCGCTGCGGAAGTCGCGGCGATTCTCTTTCAGCCCGAGGCGACCGGCGACTACACCACGTAGGCGGCTCAGGAGGACGGCCGCGACAGCGTTGCCAGTTTCTTCTTCGCGCTTTGCAGGAGCCCGATCCGCTCGGCGGGCGGCTGGGCCTTGGTGTCCCCGAGCGCGACGATCTCGAGCGCGCAGGCCGCTGCCAGCTTGGATGCGAGCGGGTCGCGCACCGCCAGGCCGTTGAACCTGGCGTTCGAAATGACATGCACCTTCAGGTGGCGGTGGATGGTCTTCGACAGCTTCTGGCAGGCGGCTGCCATGGCCCCTTCATCGGGTATGGACTGGCCGTGCACGACCAGGAGCTCCAGGGTGCCGTCCTTGTCCTCTCCCAGCAGGAAGGCACGCAAGACCGAGTCCTTGAACTTGCTGCGCAGCATCGAGCGAAGCGGTTCCGCGGCGGCGAACGACTTCAGCGCGATGCTGCGCAGTTCCTCGTGGAAGACGAACGAACGGTCGAGCGTCACGGTGTCGGGCTCGTCCGCCTTCGGCTTTTGCCTCTTCAGGATGCCGCTGCCGACAAGGTGCTCCAGCGTGCGCGCCACATCGGCGGGATCGAGCTTCGAGCGCCGGGCAAGCTCGCTTGCTGCAAACGGTTGGTCGGGAGCCGCATAGACGACCTTCAAGAGCTTTTGCACCTCAGGGGCAAAAAGAAAATCTGCGGCACTCATTTTTTCTGGATCCGGATAAAAGGATCGCATTATCGGGACGAATATCGTCCGCCATGGCGGTCTAGAAGAGCCCGCGCTGCGAAGTCGTCAAGGCCATGAAGCTCTCTCCGATGGGCTGAAGAATGGCGTCGGCGATCGGCTGGAGCTGCCGTGTGAGGTAGTGCTCGTAGTCGATGCGCGAATGGCGGGTTTCCAGCGGCTCCGGCCCGTTCTGCGTCATGACGTACTGGATCCAGCCGCCTTTCTGATACTGCCTGGGCCGACCGATGCGGGCGTTGTGTTCGTCCGCGATGCGCGCGGCGCGGACCTGCGGCGGCACGTTGACCAGGTAGGCGTCGAGCCGATGGCGCAGGCGCTTGCGGTAGATGAGCAGGTCGTCCTTGGCGCCCGCCAGCGTCGACCTCGCATAGTCGGTCACGAACTCCTTGTAGGGCTCGCCCTGGAAGATGCGTGACAGCAGGCCCTGCTGGAACTGCCGCGCGAGCGGGGTCCAGTCGCTGCGCGCCATCTCCAGGCCGCGGTACACCATCTCCTCCTTGCCCGCGGCATCTGCACTGAGGCCGGCGTAGCGCTTCTTGCTGCCGACCTCCGAGCCGCGGATGGTGGGCATGAAGAACTTCTTGTAGTGGGTGTCGACCTCGATCTCGAGAAAGCTCTCCAGGCCCTGCTCCTCCCGCATCGTGCGGGTCCACCAGGCATTGATGTCGGCGGCCAGGCTGGCCGCGACGGCGTGCGCCTCTTCGTTGCCGTGGGTGCGCTTGAGCCAGACGAAGATGGAGTCGGTATCGCCATAGATGGCCTCGTAGCCCCGCTGCTCCACGAATTCGCGCGTGAGCTTCATCATCTCGTGCCCGCGAAGGGTCACGGCGGAGACCAGCTTGGGGTTGAAGAACCGGCACTCGGCCGCGCCCAGCACGCCGGCGAAGGAGTTCATGAGCAGCTTCAGCGCTTGCGACAGCGGCTCGTTCTTCGCCCGCTTGGCCTCGTCCCGGGCGCGCCAGAGCGTGGTCACGATTTCGGGCAGGCAGTGCCGGTCGCGCGAAAAGACAGTTCCCTGGGGTCCCTGGACGCGCGCGGCCGGTTGTTCGCTGGCGTTCGAGCCCTCGACGAGGCCCACCGGATCGACCAGGAAGGTCCGGATGATCGAAGGGTAGAGGCTCTTGTAGTCCAGCACCACGACGGAGTCGTAGAAGCCCGGCTTCGAATCCATCACGTAACCGCCGGGATAGGCCTTGCTCGGGATCTCGCCCACATTCGGCGCCACGTAGCCCAGGCGATGCATCCGCGGCATGTAGTGGTGGCTGAACGCGGCAATGGAGCCGCCGAAGTGGTCGGCCTGCAGGCCCGTGGTCTGGGCCCGTTCCATCACGAACTGCAGCAGCTTGGCCTTGTCGAAGATGCGCAGGACCAGCTCGCAGTCCCGGATGTTGTAGAGCGCGAGCGCGGGCTTGTCTTGCTGGTAGCGCCGCTCGATCTCGGCCATCTTGTCGTACTCGTCGCCGATGGCCTTGCCTTCGCCGAGCAGCGCCTGCGAGACGGTCTCGAGGCTGAAGGACGGGAAGCTCCACACCGCGGCCTTGAGTGCGTCAATGCCGTCGATGACGACCCGGCCCGGCGTGGGCGCGAACAGGTAGCCCTGCTTGCCCGGATGGGTGCGCCATTCGATGGGACGGCGCTCCCGCCCGAGGAGGAGCTGCACGCCGCACTCGTCGGCTGTCTTCTGCAGCACGCGCAGGTCGAACTGGATGACGTTCCAGCCGATGATGACGTCGGGGTCGTTGCGCTCGAACCAGTCGTTGAGCTGCTCGAGCATGGCCCGGCGCGACGGGCAATAGACGAGCGAGAAGGCCATGGGCTCGCTCGATTCAGGGGGCAGGTCCGATGGCGGCTCGCCGAGCATGAAGACGACGCGCTCCGGCGTGCCGTCCAGCGCAATGGAATAGAGCGCTTCGTGCTGGCTCGTCTCGATGTCCAGCGACACGAGCTTCAGCACCGGCCGGAATTCGGGCGCGGGCTTGAGTTTGCAGTCGACGATGGTCGCGCGCTCCGCCCGCCCACCTTCCACCCGCACGCCGGCGGTGATGAAGCGTTCCATCAGGTAGCGGTCGTGCGGGCGCACGTCGGCTTCGAGCAGGGGAATGTCCTGCGCCTGGAGGGCGCGTGCCAACCGGCCGAGCTGGCGGAAGTGCGTCGCATAGACACCGAGGACCGCTTCCTGCTGGAAGGTCTTGAGGGCAAGTTCGCGCAGCTGCATGCCCGGCATGGCCGCGAGGTGGGCTTCGACCGCCGCGCGGTGCCGGGCGGCGACGAAGGCGACGCTGCGCCGGGAGGTCAGCACCACTTTCCTCGGCCCCGCGTCGGTGGCCAGCCAGTACTCGATCTCCGTGCCGGCGGACGCGTCGCGCCAGTGGCGCGTGAGGATGAAGCCCTGGAGGTCGGTGGATGTCACGAGAGCGCTTGAAAATTCGGGCAAGGCGGGAGGGCGGACGGGGGGCACGGGCGATTTTCGCCCGGCAGCGGGACTGGTTTGGCAGAATCCAGGCAACTTCACTTCCTCCACGAACATGCTGCGCCTCGTCCTCATGACTGCGTTGAGCCTCGCCACCGTGGAGGGAGCGGCTGCTCAATCGGCCGAGCCGCGGCCGGCCGAAGCCGCTGCAGAAGCAGCGCCGGTGACGACGTATGCACGCCTCGTCTCCGCCAGCCAGGAGGACGACGGCAAGCTGTATGTCCGACTGAAGCTGCTTCCGAGGGCGAAGCTGCCTTTCACGGTCCAGAGATTCAGGGTGACGGACCGGACGCTGCTGGCCGGCATCGCGGAGGGTTCGTGGGTGAGGTTCACCGCAAAGCACATCGATGGCGAGAACACATTGACCTCCATCCAGGCCACCGCCGAATGCAAGCGCTTCCAGAAATGCGGTTGAGGCTTCGGCCTGCCGGGGAGTGCATCATTGCGGGCACCATCCCGCGCACGAAGGAAAACCCATGCCCTCCTCCTCCACCGACTACGAATCGCTGTTCGAGTTTGCGCCGATGTCGCTCTGGCTCGAGGACTACAGCGGGCTGCGCCGGCTGTTCGACGGGTGGCGCAGCGCCGGCGTGGTGGATCTGGTGGCGCACCTGAATGCCGAGCCGCAGCGCGTGCGCGATTGCATGGCGCAGCTGAAGGTGCTGAGCGTCAACCAGAGCACGCTCACCCTCTTCGGTGCGCAAAGCCAGGCCGAGCTGCTCTCGAAGCTGGGCAGCATCTTCCGGGACGACATGACCGCGCCGGTGATCTACGAGCTCGACCAGCTCTGGCGCGGAAATCTCTGCTTCGACAACCAGACGGTCAACTACGCGCTCGACGGCCGCCGGCTCGACGTGCACGTGCGCGTGCAGGTGCTGCCCGGACACGAGGCCACATGGGATCGCGTGCTGGTGTCGCTGGACGACATCACCGAGCGCGTGCAGGCCGAGCGGCTGCGCCTGGAGAGCGAGCGCTATGCGCGCGAGCTGTTCGAACGTTCGCCGGTGTCGCTCTGGGTGGAAGACTTCAGCGCCGTGAAGATCCTGCTCGACGATGTCCGCAAGCGCGGCATCAGCGACTTCACCACCTTCATCAAGGTGCACCCGGAGTTCATCACGCGCTGCATGCGCGAGATCCGCGTGATCGACGTCAACCGCGAGACCCTGCGCATGTTCGGCGCGGTCGACAAGAACGAACTGCTGGAGAACATCTCGGACATCTTTCGCGACGAGATGCACGACTCCTTTGCCGAGCAGCTGCTGGACCTGTGGAACGGCAAGATGCTGCAGCAGCGGGAAGTGATCAATTACGCGCTGACGGGCGACATGGTGAACATCCACATGCAGTTCGCGGTGCTCGAAGACCGGCTCGCCACCTGGGACCTGGTGCTGGTGTCGCTGATCGACATCACGGCCCGCAAGAAGGCCGAGGCCTACCTCGAATACCTGGGCAAGCACGACGTGCTGACGCAGCTGCGCAACCGCGCCTTCTTCTCGGAAGAACTGAACCGGCTGTCGCGCAAGGGCCCGTGGCCGGTGTCGGTGCTCGTGATCGACATGAACGGCCTGAAGCCCGTCAACGACGAGGAAGGCCACGCCGCCGGCGACGCGCTGCTGCGGCGCGTGGGCGAGGTGCTGAGCAAGGCGGTCGACGAGCCCGGCTGGCCCGCACGCATCGGCGGCGACGAGTTTGCCGTGGTGCTGCCCAAGACCGACGAGCGCGGGGCGGAGGCGATCCGCGACCGCATCGCCTCGATGCTCGAGCTGAACAACCAGTTCTACGCGGGGCAGAGCGGGCGGGTGCTGAACCTCGCGATCGGCCTGGCGACCTGCGAGGCCGGCGACCAGCTCGATGCGGCGCTGCAGCGTGCGGACCGCGCGATGTACGAGGACAAGGCCCGCCACTACCGCGAAACCGGGGCCGAGCGCCGCCGCGAGTAGGACGCGTCGGCGGCAGCGCCGGCTTTCACTCCGCGTCGAGCCGGTCCCGCTTCATCGCGCGCCAGAGCGCGAGGTCGTAGCCGATCTTGAGCAGCCCGCAGGCTATGAGCGGCAGCGAGATCCATCCGGCCGCAAACAGCGCGCCGCTGAGCGTCGGGCTGATGGCCGCGGCCAGGCTGCGCGGCACGGCGGTGAAGCTGGCCGCGGCGCTGCGTTCGGGCGGCGTCACGACCGCCATCACGTAGGCCGTGCGCGTGGGCACGTCCATCGACGACAGCGCGCTGCGCACCATCAGCAGGCCGAGCGCGATCGGCAGGCTCGGTGCCAGCGCAGCCAGCACCAGGCAGACGTTGGCGGGCAGGTGCGTGAAGACCATGGTGTTGAGCAGGCCGATGCGCCGGGCCACCACGGGGGCGGCAAGCTGCGACGCCGCGCCCAGCAGACCGGTCCAGAAGAAGAACACGCCGGCCTGGGTCAGCGAGAAGCCGAACCGCTCCAGCAGCCACAGCGACATCAACGCGTTGACCATCAGGCCGCCCGCAAAGGCATCGACGCTGAAGAGCGCCGCCAGCCGCACCACCACGCGGCGCGACGGCCCGAGGGGTGCCGGTGCCACGGGTGCGCTGCCCGCCTCGTGGGCGCCGGCGTGGTCAGGCAGCTTCCGGTAGAGCCAGAAGACACCGAGTCCGATGGCGGCATAGACCGCGAACATGCCGCGCAGCGCGTCGGGCCGCGCGAAGTGGCTGTGCCGAACCAGCCAGTCGGGCACGGCGGCCGCGAGTGCCCCCATGGCCGCGCACAACGCACCCAGCAGGCTGTAGCGCGCGAACAGCGAGGTGCGGGCATGGCCCTGCGCCGCTGCAGCCAGGCGCGCGTGCTCGAGCGGAAGGAACACGCTGACGTCGCCGGAACTCGGATTGAGCGTGCCGACCAGCGCGACCACCAGCAGCGGCCAGAACGAGGACAGGCCCGCAAAACCCAGTCCGGTGGCGGCCATCAGCAGGGCGGCGCCGCGCAGCAGCCGCCCGCCCGCGAAGCGGTAGCCCCAGGCGCCCACCGCGAGCGTGGCCAGCGCCGAGCCCAGCATGGTTGCGGTGCTGACGATGCCGACTTCCAGCGTGCCCAGTCCGATCGACAGCAGGTAGGCCGGCAGCAGCACCGCCATGTAGCCGTCGCCGAAGGCGCGCAGGCCTCGGGCGGCGAGCAGGGGCAGTGCGTCGGCGCTGACGCCCGCGGGCAGCAGGCGCGCCAGTCCGGTGCGCGGCGAAGGCGATGGCGCCGCGCTCATGGGCTGGGCTCCACGGCGTGTGCGGGGGGTGTATCAGGCAGGGCGGTGTCCACGGATGGCTCCATCACGGGGTGCCAGCGCTTGGACGGGACACCGTCTGGTTGTGCAGGCCGGGAGGCTGTTTTCCCGGTGAAAGCATGCTAGCAGACCATCGCGGTACGTAGTTCCCCTCAGCTTCTCGTCAGATTGCGATCAGCTCGGCAAAAGACCATTCGACCGTCCGGACTTCCATCCGGATGGAGACAAGCCCGGGCGGAGTTCACCTGCGCCGGTGGCGTTCGACAACCCCCAATACATCGGGAACGTATGAGAAACAGAAATCTTGTCAGGGGACTCTTCCTCATGGCAATTGCGCTGGCCTTCGGCCTCACGGCGCTTCGCTACCCCATCGGAGACCTGGGCCGCGCCGGCGCGGGTCTTTTCCCCGCCATGGTGAGCGGCCTGCTGCTGCTGATCGGCGTGGCGACGGTCGTGCGTTCGTTCTTCGTGGAGCCGGTGAAGCTGGACCTGCACTTCAAGAACATCGCGCTCATCCTCACGAGCCTGTGCGGCTTCGCGCTGATCTCGATGTACCTGAACATGATCGCGGGCATCGTCTTCATGGTGTTCTGCTCGGCCTTCGCCGGCAGCTCGAACTCCTGGGTGCGCAACCTCAAGATCTCGGCCGGCCTGATCGCCATGGCGCTGGCGCTTCAAAAGCTCCTCGGCCTCAACCTGCCGCTCTTCTGAGGACACGAACATGGAAGTCCTGAACAACCTCGCGTTCGGTTTCTCGCACGCCCTGACCTGGCACAACCTGATGTACTGCGCCATCGGCTGCACCGTGGGAACACTGGTGGGCCTGCTGCCGGGCCTCGGGCCGCTGGCCACCATCAGCCTGCTGCTGCCGCTGACCTATTCCATTCCGACCACCGGCGCGCTGATCATGCTGGCCGGCATCTACTACGGTGCGCAGTACGGCGACAGCGTGAGCGCGATCACGATGAAGATCCCGCATGCGAGCAGCATCGTGGCCTGCATCGACGGCTACGCGATGACGCTCAAGGGGCAGACCGGCCTGGCGCTGTTCACGGCCGGCTTCTCCAGCTTCATCGGCGGCACGGTCTCGATCCTGGTGCTGTCGTTCCTCGCGCCCGTGCTGGGCGAGGTCGCCTTCCTGTTCGGGCCGGCGGACTATGTCGCGATGATGCTGGTGGGCTTCGTTTGCGTGAGCTTCGTCACCACCGGCAGCCTGCTGAACGGCCTGGCGATGTGCATGATCGGCGTGCTGCTCGGCACCATCGGCACCGACGTGAACAGCGGCATGGCGCGCTTCACCATGGACATGCCCTTCCTGACCGACGGCGTGGGCATCGTGAGCATCGCGCTCGGCTGCTTCGGCATCGCCGAGATCACCAAGAACCTCGACTCCCGCGAGGAACGCTCGCCCTTCAACGGCAAGATCAACCTCATTCCGACCTGGGCCGAATTCAAGCGGATCATCCCGAGCGCGCTGCGCGGCAGCGTGATCGGCTCGTTCCTGGGCATCCTGCCCGGCGGCGGCCCCACCATCGCGCAGTTCGCCGCCTACGCGCTCGACAAGAAGGTCAGCAAGTACAAGCACGAGATCGGCACCGGCTGCATCGAAGGCGTGGCCGGCCAGGCCGCGGCCGACGAAGCGGCGGCGCGCACGAGCTTCATCCCGCTGATGAGCATCGGCATTCCCGAGAACGCCGTGATGGCGCTGATGCTGGCGGCCTTCATCATCAAGGGCATCCAGCCCGGGCCGAACATGATCGCGAGCCACCCCGAGCTGTTCTGGGGCCTGGTGGCCAGCATGTGGATCGGCAACGTATTCCTGCTGGTGCTGAACGTGCCGCTGGTGCGCTACTGGCTCTCGGTGTTCAAGATTCCGTACAGCGTGCTGTTCCCGTCGATCCTGTTCTTCTGCTGCATCGGCACCTACAGCGTCAACAACAACCTGGACGACGTGTTCATCACCGCCGCCTTCGGTTTCATGGGCTACATGTTCATGCGGCTCGAGCTCGACGCCGCGCCGCTGATGCTCGGCTTCATCCTCGGGCCGATGCTCGAAGAGAACTTCCGCCGCGCGATGCTGCTGAGCCGCGGAAGCTTCGGCACCTTCGTGTCGCGCCCCATCAGCGGCACCTTGCTCAGCCTGATCGGCGTCTTCGTCGTGTGGCAGGTGGTTTCGTTCGTGCTGCAGGCCCGAAAGAAAATCGTCATTGCGCCGCCCGTGGCACTGGAACCGCAGGAGTAGCAGCGAAAAAAAAGCGGGGCAATCTGGCAAGGACCCTGAGGCCTTTGCTTGCCCCGGCACGGCGCGTTGAATAGACTGAGCGCCATGTCGACCACCCTCGCCGCCTTCACCCACGCCCTTGCTGCGGCGCTGCTCATTGCAGCGGCGTGCGCGCGTGCGCGCGTGGCCTTGAAGGCGGGCCGCAGGCAACTGCCCGCACATCCCTAGGCCCGGCGGTCGCTTCCTTCTTCCTTCTTCTTCAGCGCAACCATCCACCGCCGGGCACCCGTCCCGCGCGGCCGCGGCCGCCGTCGTCCACCGACGGGTCCGCACGAATGGAGTGCGTCAATGCATGCAGCAACGATCCACGGCGAGCGCACGCTCACCGACCTTGACTTCGCCCGCCTGAACAAGCGGCCCGGGACCAACCACCTGCCGAGCCTCGCGGACCTCCGGGACTCGGCCGAAGCGAGCGGCGACTGCACCACCATTCTTGCCGTGACCGACCTCGCTGCGCGTTCGGAGCCTGCCCTCTCGCGCGCCGCCTGCCTGGCTGCCGAGCACCATGCCAGCCTGGAACTGCTCTATGCGGCCGCGCCCGGCGAGCCTCCCTGCGCCCGCGCCGCGTCGCGGCTGGCGCACCAGGCATTGCAGCTCGGCCAGCGCCATGGGCTGCGCGTGCGCACGACGAACCCGATGGCCAGCACACCGGAGCACGTGGCAAGCGCAGCGCGTGGCGCGGATCTGCTGGTCATGGGTGCCATGCCCCGGGAGCGGAGCTTGCTGGCCTTTGTGCGCGGCCAATGGACCGAGCGCCTCTTGCGGAGGGTCCAGCGTCCCATGCTCGTGGTGCGGCAGCAGGCCGAGGGGCCTTACCAGCGCCTGCTCGTCGCCATCGATTTCACGCGGGCTTCGCGCATCCTGGTGGAGCGCGCGTTCGCACTCAACGGATCGGCGCGAATCGACCTGTTCCACGCCATCAGCACGATCAACGAGCGCAAGCTGCGCAGCGCCGACGTTCCCGAGCACGTGGTCAGGGCCTACAGACAGGAGTGCACGCGGTACGCACGGGACCAGATCGTGCGGTTCACGGATTCCACCGATGCCCGCAGAAACCGCGTGTCCTGGGCCATCGGCCGCGGCGATCCGGCCCGGCAGGCCGTGGTCCAGCAGCAGCACAGCGGCGCCGAGCTGCTCGTTGTCGGCAAGCATCCAGCCTCGGCGATGTCCGACTTCGTCTTCGGCAGCGTGGCACAGCGCGTGCTGCGCCATGCCGCCGGCGATGTCCTGATCGTTCCTCACAACCCCCAGGCGGCGACGAAGGCAGCGGCCCTCGAGCGGCTCGGCGGTGGACAGCGGATGACCCGGCGCGTGCGCGCGGGTGCGTCTTGCTCGAACGGGGGATGAATATCATCGGATGAAACCGCCTCACCGCCGAGAGCCCGCTTGCCTCCGCATCGGCATGAAGTCCTTGCCGCGCCGGTTCTGCGCGCGGAAAAATTCCGTTCTTGGACGAAAATGACGATGTACCGGATCGAACACCACCTGAGCGCCGACGAGCACGAGGATCTGTATGTCGACTGCCTCAAGCGGCTTCGCGGCGACATTCGACAGTGGCTGTAACTCGGCGGGTGACGCGCCCACGCAGGATGCGGACACCGCTCGGGCGGTGGGTTATTGGCAGGACTGGCCGCAGAGAGCAGATGATGAAAAGTAACGCCCATGACAACGCGATGGCCGAGCTGTACCGGGACGATTGTTCATTGCCATTAATGTCTGAGACACAGTTACCTATTAAGGCCTCCGCCTCTCCCCTTCGTCCTGCACCTTGAAGTCTGAGACACATCCAGCCACACACGAGCTCACCCCATCAACCTGAGCACTGAAGTCGGAGACAGACGCGGCTGCGGCATTTATGAACCCATTCTTGTCATAGCGCCCCATCGAGAAACAGCAGGAAGTCAGCTTGCTGTTGCGAGTTGCACGGGCACGTGATCGCGCTGCTTTTTGATGCGGTTGGCTTCGTCGACGAAGACAAGCTTGGGAAGATGGTCAGTCACCTTCTCCTCTGCCACCGTCCCGAAGGCGGCGATTGATGATCAAGTCACCAACGGATGCCCGTCTGGCCGCCGATCCGTTGACTGAAATGATCCCGCTGCCGCGCTGGCCGCGGATCGCATACGTGACGAAACGCTCGCCATTATTGATGTTCCAGACATGCACCTGTTCGTTTTCCACCATGTTGGCCGCGTCAAGAAGATCCTCATCGATTGCGCATGCCGGCCTTCCTCACGGGGCCGAGGTGCGCGGCGGACCGTCCGACGCGCGAAGTATCAACTCCGGGTTCCATAGTTCCTGAAGCTCTTCGGCAGGCGTCCCGTTCAGGCGCGCAAGGAGCATCTCCACCATCCGTTTTCCGGCGCGGTGGGTTTCTGCGCTGAACGTCGTCAGCGCAGGGGACAGCAGGCGACCGATCGGATGGTCGTCTCCCCCGATCACCCCGATGTCTTTCCCCGGAACCCTGCCAGTCTCTGAAATAGCGCGCATGACGCCCATGGCCACGATGTCATGTCCGCACACGATGGCGGTGGGCGGATCGGGCAGTTCGAAGAGACGACGGGCCGCATCGACTCCGCCCTCTTCGGAAGGCGCGGCTTCAAGGCAAAGCGCCGGATCGATGGGGATTCCCGCCGCGCGAAGCGCTGCCTCGTAACCCACTCGCTGGTGGTGGCTGAACATCAGGAACTCGGGCGCGTGCACCAACGCAATCCGGCGATGGCCCAGCGCAATAAATCGCGCGCAACCAGCACGCCCGACGACGGTGTGGTCGATGTCCAGGTACGGAAAACCCTTCTGTGTGTCGCTCCGGCCGAACGCCACAAAAGGAATATCGCGCTTCTGGAGATACGCGATCCGCTCATCGTCCCGCCGAGTGCGGCCAAACAGCAATGCGTCCACGCGCTGGCGCTCGACCAGGCGCTTGAACACGTCGATCTCCGTCTCGATGCTTCGTGCCGAGGCGATGATGACCTGGTAATTCGACCCGTCGAGTTGCTCGTCCACGCCCATCAACATGTTCAGGAAGAACGGGTGCACGAACGAGGCCTGCGGGGCCGAGAGCACGAAGCCGATGGTGTCTGACGACTGGCGCCTCAACCTCCGCCCGGCCGGATCCGGTGAAAAGCCAAGACGGGCCGCAGCCGCAAGCACTCGCTCTCGTGTTGCCTGGCTCACGTCTTCCCGTCCGTTCATGGCCTTGGACACGGTGCTGACCGAGAGCTTCAGCTTCGCTGCAAATTCATGAATGTTCAATCGATGGTCCCTTGATTCAGGGCGTCATTGTCGCTGATAAGAGCAAGTTGCGAAACCGATTTCAGAGGCCTCCTCTTCCCATTCTTGACATTTTCTCGAAGGGTTTTTAACATTCACCGAAATCGTTTTCGAGATTTATTTTCGGGCCTGATAAGGCTTCCAAGGACTGCGCATATGGAGTTTCATTTCTACGAGCCCTCTGCAGGGCACGGGCTTCGGCACAACCCGCTGAACTCCATCATCGCGCCGCGGCCCATTGGGTGGATCTCTACGAGGAGCAAGGAGGGAGGTTTCAACCTCGCGCCCTACAGCTTCTTCAACACGTTCCACTACGACCCACCCATCCTCGGCTTTGCCAGCACCGGCTGGAAGGACACCGCGCAGAACGCGGTGGAGACGGGCGAGTTCGTCTGGAACCTGGTATCCGAAGACCTCGGAGAGCAGATGAACATGACCTCCCAACCGGTGGCCCGGGGAGTCGACGAGTTCAAGCTGGCTGGCCTGACAGCCATTGCCGCGAACAAGGTGAGCGCGCCGCGCGTCGCTGAAAGCCGAGCCTCGATGGAGTGCAAGGTGGTGGATGTGGTGCAGTTCCGAAACACGCGCGGAGAGCAGTTGCCTGGATGGCTGGTCCTCGGGGAGGTTGTCGGCGTCCACATCGACCACGATCTGCTCAAGGATGGCGTCTACCAGACCGCGTTGGCTCGCCCGCTCATGCGATGCGGTGGGTTGAGTGACTACGCATTGCTGTCGCAGGAGTGGATGGTCGAGATCCACCGCGCGCCCGACGAAGCCCTTCGCGACTCGCACGGCAGTTAGCGGACGGGCCGTCCGTTCGCAGCAATCGCTGGAGACGACGCGACGGAAGCGCGCGTCTCCACGACTCGTACATACAGCCTTCGCCATGACCGATCTGATGGCATCGGCTGCGCTGAACCGCGCCATTTGCGGTAAGGCCCGATCGGCCAGCGTGCGTCTTCTTGCCGCTGGTACTGGACCAACTCATTCACATAAAGGAGACCCCATGCAATCCGTTTTTCGCCTGCTCGCTCCATTGCTGATCTGGGCTTCGTTTGCCACGCCCCTGGAAGCCGTGGCACAAACAACCGCCAAGACCAAGATGCGGGTCGCATCCGTCGTTTCGGCTGCATGGCTGCCGCTGTGGGTCGCCAAGGACAAAGGTCTGTTCGAGGCCCATGGCCTGGACGTCGAGATCACGACGGTGCAGAACGTCTCGACCGTCGTGGGCGCACTGGGCCGGCAGTTCGAGGTATCGGGCTGCACGCCCATCGACATCATCAAGGCGCGGCTCAAGAAGCTGGACGTCGTCGGCATCGCGGGCAACACCCAGGAGATGTCGAGCAACCAGCAGATGCGCCTGCTGACCCGCGCAGACGGACCGGTCAAGCGCATGGCCGACCTCAAGGGGCAGGTCGTCGCCACGCCTTCGCTCAACGGCGTGATCCACATTGCAACGCTGAACGCACTGCGCCAACAGGGCATCGACACCAACGACATCCGCTTCCAGGAGATGGCCTTCGCCAACATGGGCGACCAACTGGCGGTCGGGCGCGTCGCGGCGGCCGAGATCGTCGAGCCCTTTGCCTCCGCGCCGGGCAAGGTCGCCACGACCAGCCTGGGCAATCCGATGCTCTCGGTGGCGGACCCGGTGGTGCTGACCTGCTGGATGGCCAACGGCCAGTGGGCCAAAGACAACCGCGCGGCGGTGCTCGCCTGGCGCGCGGCACTCGACGAGGCGAATCAATACATCCAGAAGAACGACAAGGCATCGCGCGCGGTGCTCACAAAGTGGACACGCCTGCCCGACGAGATCGCCAACGCGGTGCGCCTGCCCGCCTACAGCACCCGGCTGGACGACGCGGCGATCGACACCTGGATCAAGGCGTCTCTGGCTGTAGGCGCCATCAACGAGAAGCTGACCGCGGCGGGCGCCAGCTTCGAGTGACGCAACGCAAAGAGACAACCCGAAGAGACAACGGCCCTCGGGCCAGAGAAACATGAATTCACCCGTATTCAGCTGCGAACGCGCAGAAGTCAGATTGGCATCGGCCATCGGCGACAAGACGATCCTCCAGGGCATCGACCTGCAAGTGGGCCGGCAGGAGTTTCTGTGCCTGGTGGGCGGATCGGGCACCGGAAAGACCACCCTGCTGCGCGCATTGGGCGGCTTCTGCGCGCCGACAAGCGGCGCCGTCCTATACGAAGGCAAGGCGTTCCGCAGCCCGCCCGAAGGCGTCGTGACCGTGTTCCAGGACTACGGCAATGCCCTGCTGCCGTGGCGAACCGTGCGCGCTAACGTCGCGCTCGGCATCGAGGAAAAAATCTCCGGCGCAGAGCTCGACCGGCGCATCGACACGGCGCTCGCGCTGGTGGGCCTGCAGAAGGCCGAACGGGAATACCCCGCCAAGCTTTCCGGCGGCATGCAACAGCGGCTACAGATTGCGCGCGCCCTGGCATTGCAACCCAAGGTCCTGCTGATGGACGAGCCCTTCGGTGCGCTCGATGCCATGACGAAAGCAAAGCTGCAGGACGAGCTGCGCAACATTCAGGCGAGCACCGGTGCCACCATCGTCTTCATCACGCACGACGTGGACGAGGCCGTCTATCTCGGCGATCGCGTCGTCCTGCTCGCAGGATCGCCGGGAACGATCGCTTCGGAAATACGCCCGCCTCTCCCCGCGCGCCGCGACCAGATTTCCACCAAGGAGATGCCGGAATACCTGCACGCGCGGCACGAGTTGCTGGAGCGCTTGCACGGAGCCGCCCGATGACCGGCCACTCGCGCAGGGCCCGCCAATGGCTGTTGCCCGTCGCGCTCCTCGGCGCCTGGCAACTCGCCGTCATGGTCAACGACGGTTTCAACGTGCTGCCCACGCCCACCGAGATCGGTCGCGCGCTCACCGAGAGTCTCATCGACGGGCGCCTGGTCGCGGACGCCGCGCACACCTTCGCCGCGGCCCTCGCGAGTTGGGCGATCTGCCTGCTCATAGGCATACCGCTCGGCATGGCGCTGGGCACCTTCAGCACGCTTCGCACCATGCTGTCGCTCTTCATCGAACTGCTCAGGCCGTTGCCGGCGGTGGCGCTCATTCCACCCGCGGTGCTGGTCTTCGGTTTTTCATGGAAGACCGAGATCACCGTGACGGTGTTCGCCAGTATCTGGCCGCTCATCTCCAGCAGCAGGGCCGGCATCGAAGGGCTTCACGCAAGAATCTTCGAGACGGCCGCCACGCTGCACTTGAGCAAGTGGCACACGTTGCGCAGCGTCGTCACACCCGCAGCCTTCAGCCAGATTCTCGTGGGGGCGCGCCTCAGCTTCAGCCTCTGCCTGGTCGTCAGCGTGGTCGCTGAAATGGTCGGCAATCCTGCCGGCCTCGGCTGGGGACTGGTTAGCGCGCAGGAAGCGATGCGGGCGAGCGAGACCTTCGCGTACCTCTTCGCCATCGGCGTGCTGGGCGTCTGCGCTAATTTCGCCCTGGGCTTCGCCGTCCGGCGCCTGCTGCCCGGCCTGGCCCAGGCGAGCTGAAAGGAGCGAGCCCATGAACAAGATGTCTCGCATCCTCCTGAGCCTTGCCACGCCCGTCGCATTGCTGTGCCTTTGGCAAGCCGTGGGCGACCCCGCCTCGCCCATCGCACCGCCGCCTCAGACTTGGCTCTCGAGCGCGCAGGCGATGCTCGCAGCCGGCGAGCTTCAACTCGCCGTGCTGGCCACGCTGAAGACCGTCGTACTGTCCACCTTTATCGCCGGCGTGGTGGGCACAGCCATGGGCGCGATCCTCGGCGCCCGGCCTGCCGTTTCCGAAGCGGTGGCGCCCACGCTCGAGTTCCTGCGGTCCGTGCCGCCGCCCACCATCGTCCCTGTGGCCATGCTGCTGATCGGCAGCGGCGCCGTGCTCGGAGCCACCGTGGTTTCGCTCGCCGCGCTCTGGCCCATCCTGTTGAATGTGCTGCAGGCCACGCGGGCCATCCATCCGACCCTCGTCAACACCGGCCATACGCTGCGGATCTCGACCCGCAGCAAGGTGATGAACATCTACGTACCCAGCATCCTGCCCAGCGTGATCGCAGGGCTTCGCGTGGCGGTGCCGCTGGCCATCATCGTCGCGCTTCTCGTGGAGATGCTGGCCACGCGCCCGGGCGTCGGACGCATGTTGCTTTCCGCCCAGCGCGACTTCGACGCGCCCGCCGTCTTCGCTCTGTTGTCCACCGTGGGCCTCATCGGCGTCGGCGTGAACTGGGCGCTCGAGTGGCTGGAGCGCTGCGTCTCGAGGAAGTTGCCGGGCATCGGGCGCTGACGCCTCCTCACTCTTCCCTTCTTTTTTCGCCCAACGAACCATCCAGATGTCCATCGATTTCCAGATCATCGACAACGCCATTGCCCGCATCGTCATCAACCGTCCCCAGCAGCACAACGCGCTGGACGTCGAGCACGACCGTGCGCTTGCGGACGCCTGGCAGCGCTTCAACGACGACCCGCAACTGAAGGTCGCGATCCTGTCCGGCCAGGGAGGCCGTGCGTTCTGCACCGGCGCCGACATTCGCGACTACCTGCCCTACCGGCGTGGCCGCGCGGCCAGCCAGGAACCCACGTCGATCATCAGCTTCGGCGGACTGACTGGCGCTCAGGACGTCGCCAAGCCGACGATCGCGGCCATCGACGGATTCTGCGTGGCTGGCGGGCTGGAGCTGGCGCTTGCCTGCGACATCCGCATCGCGACGCACACATCGAGCTTCGGCCTTCCCGAAGCCAGGCTAGGCATTCTTCCTGGTGGTGGAGGCACGCAGCGGCTCGCCAAGGTGACGGGACTGGGTGTTGCGATGCGGATGATCCTCACGGGCGACACGTTCGACGCGGCCTTCGCGCTCAACCACGGCCTCGTGACCGAGCTGGTGTCCAGCGAGGCGCTCGAAGAAGCCGCGCTGGCCATCGCCCGGCAGCTCGCCAAGAATGGACCGCTCGCGGTCGTTGCCGCGCGTCGTTCGGTACTTGCCAGCTATGGACTCTCCGTCGAGGAAGGCCTGCTCCAGGAATCGGCGCTGCAACGGCAACTGCTCCTGACCCGCGATGCACACGAGGGCGTCGCGGCCTTTTCCGAACGGCGGCCGGCGGCATACACGGGCAGCTGACGCGAGCAACTGACATCTCGCCCCGCTTCCAGCCGGCGGGGTGCTTCGTCGCCGGAGCCGATCCATCCTGACCTCCAATGGAATGTTAGGAAGGATGAAGTCAGGAGCCGCCTCTCAACTTCGCGACCTCCTTCGGGCTGACTGCCCCCGCGCTGTTGTTCCAGCCTGCACGAATGAAGGTCAGCACGTCGGCAATGTCCCGATCGCTTAGCACGGCGGCGTACTTGGGCATCGGGTACGCCGCCGGAATACCTCGAACGACGAGATCCCCGGTGCCGTTCAGCGTCACGTTGATGAGTGACGACGGATTGCGCTCCAACACATTGGGATTGCCGGCGAGCGGCGCGAGCATGGGCGCGAAACCGCGCCCATCGGCGCCGTGGCACTGCAGGCAATGCGTCGTGTAGATGCGGGCGCCTGCATTGCCGGCCGGCCGGCTCAGCGACACCTTCGTCTTTTGCGCGTCGTAGGCATAGGGTGGTGCGCCATTGCCGCCCTGCGCCGGAAGCGTTTTCAGATAGGCGGCCATCGCGCCGAGGTCGGTATCGGTCATCGCCTGCGTGCTGTTGTTGACGACCTCCGTCATGGAGCCGAACGCGGTGGCATGCCGGTTCGCGCCGGTCTTCAGGAAGCTCACGAGTTCCGGTCCACTCCAGCGGCCCAGGCCGACGTTGTGCTCACCCGTCAGGTTCGAGGCAAACCAGCCTTCTATCAACGCGCCGGAGAGAAACGTGCTGCCGCCTTCGTCGACTGCCTTTTCCTGGAACGCGACACCGCGCGGTGTGTGGCACGAGCCGCAATGCCCCAGCCCCTGCACCAGGTAGGCGCCGCGATTCCACTCAGCATCCCTGCCGGGCTTGTCCTGGTACACGCCCTTGTCGAGGAACATGAAGTTCCATACTTTCAGCGGCCAGCGGATGCCCAATGGCCACCGAATCTCGGACTTCTGATTCTCCCGGTTCACGGGTTCCACACCATGCATGAAGTAGGCGTAGAGCGCCTGCATGTCGCCATCGTTGACTTTGGCGTACGACGGATACGGCATGGCCGGATACAGGTTGTGGCCATCTCTTGCGATGCCTTCGCGCATCGCGCGAATGAATTCTTCCTGGGTGTAGCGGCCGATGCCGGTGTCCGGATCGGGCGTGATCTTGGTCGAGTAGATGCGCCCAACCGGCGTTGTCATAGGCAGGCCGCCGGCGAACGGTTTGCCGCGCGGTGCTGAGTGGCAGGCGATGCAATCGCCCGCCTTCGCAAGATAGGCTCCGCGCGAAACCAGCGCCTGGTCGGGCGCGGTAGCGGCATGCGCGTTCGTGGCGGGGCCGCCCGATGCCAGTGAGAGCGCAAATCCCAGCGTGGCAAACGTCTTCGGTGCGTGGATCATCGACGGCCTCCACTCGCGTTTGATTTCAGTTGGTCGCCGATTGGCAAGGCGTGCAACCGCTTGCCGGTGGCCGCAAAGATCGCATTGGCGAGCGCCGGTTGCAACGCCGAGGTGCCCGGCTCGCCGATGCCGCCAGGCGCTTCGCTGCTCTTCACGAGATGCACGTCGATGTCTGGCGTTTCATTGATGCGCAAGACCCGATAGTCGTTGAAGTTGCTCTGCTCGACGCGTCCATTCTTGAAGGTGATCTCGCCGTACAGCGCCGCCGTGAGGCCAAAGACGATGCCACCTTGCATCTGGGCCTCGATCGTGTCGGGATTGACCGCCATGCCGCAATCGACTGCGCAGGTCACGTGATCCACGCTCACCTCACCATCGTCCACGGTCACGTCGACAACCATCGCGAAGAAACTGCCGAATGCGTGCATAAGGGACACGCCCCGACCTTTGCCCTTAACTTGTGGTGCACCAGCCGCCCATCTGGCCGCCCGCACGGCTTCGTTGAGCACGTTCAGCGCGCGCGGCGACTTCCCGAGCAAGGCTTGCCTGTACTTCACCGGATCTACCTTCGCGTGCGTCGCGAGTTCGTCGATGAAGGTCTCAACGACAAACGCGCTGCGCGTCGGACCCACGCCGCGCCAGAACGCCGTGGGTATGCCCCGCGGCTCCTGGCGAACGTAGTCGACGAGCTGGTTGGGAAGGTCGTAGGGCAACTCGGCCGCCACGGCCACGGCATCGGGGTCGACACCGTTCTTCATCATCGCGGCCGGTGCGTACCGCGCCAGGATCGAAGAACCGACGATGCGATGCTGCCAAGCCACTGGCATGCCGTTCGCGTCGAGGCCGGCGGAAATGCGGTCGTAGTAGTACGGCCGATACATGTCGTGCTGGATGTCTTCCTCGCGCGTCCACACGACCTTCACCGGCACATTCAACTGCCTTGCCACTTTCGCGGCCTGCGTGACCATGTCGATTTCCAGGCGCCTGCCGAACCCGCCGCCCAGCAGATGGTTGTGGACGATGATCTTCTCCGGCGGCAGCCCAGTGACCTTCGCCGCCGCATCGGCCACGCGGCCTGGCACCTGCGTGCCCACCCACACCTCGCAGCCGTCCGGCCGGACGTGCACCGTGCAGTTCACCGGCTCCATCGTCGCGTGCGCCAGAAACGGCTGGTGGTAGATCGCATCGATACGCGTCTTCGCGTTGGCAAAGGCTTTCTCGACATCGCCTTCCTTGCGCGCCACCGCGCCGCTGCGCTGCGACGCCTTCACGAGGTCGGTGACGATCGTCTCGGTCGAAACGTCGGCGCCTGCGCCCTCGTCCCATTGGATCTCGAGCGCCTGCAGACCGCGCCTCGCGGCCCACGTGTGCGCCCCGATCACGGCGACCCCGTTGTCGAAGCTGACGACCTGCTGCACGTCGGGAATTTTTCTCGTGTGCGTGTCGTCGAATTTCGCCAGCCTGCCGCCGAACACCGGACAGGTCGCAATCGCCGCATACACCATGCCGGGCACACGCACATCCAGACCGAAGACCGCGGCACCATTCACCTTCTCCGGCGAGTCGAGGCGTTTCACGCGGGTGCCGATCAACTTGAAGTCCTTGGGCTCCTTTAGCCTGACATTCTGCGGTGGCTGCAGTCTGGCTGCGACATCGACCAGCTCACCGTAACCAATGCTGCGACTGGTCTGCGGATGCAAGACCCGCCCTTCCCGCGCCACGCAGCCCGAGGGATCGACCTTCCAGCGCTGTGCAGCGGCCATGACAAGCAAGGTGCGCGTGCTCGCGCCGGCCTTTCGCATCGGCTCCCATGCGTAGCGAATCGAAGTCGAAGCGCCGGTCAGCTGTTCGGCCAGCATCGGATCGGCAAAGAGCTTCTCGTTCGGCGGCGCATGAGCGAGCGTGACGCTCGCAAGCGGCACCTCGAGCTCCTCGGCAAGCAGCATCGGAATGGACGTGTACACGCCTTGCCCCATCTCGACCTTCGGCATGACCAGCGTGACCTTGCCGCGGCGATCAATCTGGATGAAGGCGTTGGGGGCGAATACGCCCTCGCGCGGCATCTCGACGCCGTCGCCGTCGATCACCGACGTGCGCGCCCCGCCCTGGCTGCGTGCCGGCACGCTGAAGCCGAACAACAAACCGCCACCGGCGGCCGTGCCTACCGTGGCGACCAACCCGAGCAGACTGCGGCGCGACAGGCCCACGCTCTGCCGCGCACCAGACGATTCGTGTGACGTGCTCATGTGCTCTTCGCGGCCTGCTTGATCGCGGCACGAATCCGGTTGTAGGTGCCGCATCGGCAGATGTTGCCGGCCATGGCAGCATCGATATCGGCGTCGCTCGGTGCCGGATTGCTGGCGATCAGCGCTGTCGCCGACATCACCTGGCCTGACTGGCAGTAGCCGCATTGCACGACGTCCAGTGCGCGCCATGCGTCCTGGACTTTTTTGCCGATGGGCGTTGCGCCAACGCCTTCGATCGTGGTGATCTTTCGATCTGCGACTGCCGCCAGAGGCATCACGCAGGAGCGAGTCGCGACGCCGTCGAGATGCACGGTACAGGCACCGCATTGCGCGATGCCGCACCCGAACTTGGTGCCAGGTCTTCGTGATGGCGAACGTGTGGCCGTTCATGGGCTGAGCGCAAAACGATTCGCGCCGGTGAACGGCGCGAGCCATTCCACCGCGCGGTCGGTATAGATCTCGACCTGCGGGGACGGCAGTCCCTCCAGGCTGTCGAGCGTGCCGGCCTTCACCAGGACCTGACCGGGCATCATCGCCACCTTGGTAATCACCGGCGAGCCGCAGCTCCCGCAGAAATGCCGGTAAGAGAGCTGTCCGCTGTCGCCCCTGTCCTCGAAGAACTTGGTCTCGCCGCGTTGCTCATAGTCGGCTTCGGCGATGAAGAGGTTGAAGGAGAAGAGGCTGCCGCTTTGTCTCTGGCAGTGCCTGCAATGACATATGGCTGCGGCCTGCGGTTCGCCCTTCAGCACGTAGCGCACGGCGCCGCAGAGGCATCCGCCTTCGCGATGGTTCATGATTTTTCTTTCTCTATCGAAAGCCGGGATACCGGGTTCCTTCTTGATGGGCTGCTCTGTCCGTGTTGCGATGTTCAAGCCGCGCTGGCAACCCGGATCAGTTTGCGGTTCAGGAATTCACCGATACCCACTTCCGCCAACTCGCGCCCGAAGCCGGCGTTCTTGACGCCGCCGAAAGGCAGCCCCGGCGAGTCGACGAAACAGGAGTTGATGTAGACCATGCCGGACTCGATGCGCGACGCCACCTGCTTGGCATGCTCGATGTCTGCGTCGAAGACGTAGCCGCCGAGCCCGTAGCGAGTGGCATTGGCCAGCTCGATCGCTTCTTCCTCGGTGTCCACGACATAGAAGGACAGCACCGGGCCAAAGGCCTCCTGCTGGTAGAGCGGGTTGTCAACGTCGATGTCCGTGATGATGGTCGGCTCGAGATAGAAGCCGGGGCGTTCGACGCGCTTGCCGCCGTAGACGATGCGCGCGCCCGAAGCCTTCGCCTCCTCGATCTGCTTGAGCAATCCGTTCAGCGCGGTCTCGCTGACCAGCGGGCCGAGCACCGTCGCTTCGTCCGCCGGGTCGCCCACCTTGATCGCTGCGAACCGCTCCTTCAGCGCCGCCAGCATCTGCGCACCGCGCTCCTTGCCCACGACGATGACGCGCTTGATGTTGACGCAGCCCTGACCCGAGTTGAACGTGCGACCCATCACGCACTGCTCGACCGCGTGATCGAGCGGCGCGCCCTTCAGGATGAGCGCCGGGTCGCTGCCGCCCAGCTCGAGCACCACCTTCTTGAGATTACGCCCGGCCCGTTCGCCAACGGAGGCGCCCGCCCGTTCGCTGCCGGTCAGGGCGACGCCGCGCACGCGGAAGTCGTCGATCAGCTTCGCGGCCTGCTCGACGCTGCAAAAGAGGTTGGTGTAGACGCCTTCCGGCGCGCCTGCTTCCTCGAAGAGCCGCGCGAAGGCAAGTGCGCAATGAGGCACGTTAGGCGCATGCTTCATGAGCACCACGTTGCCCGCGACGAGCTGCGGCGCGGCGACGCGGGCCAGCTGGTAGTAGGGAAAGTTCCACGGCTCAATGGCGAAGAGCACGCCGATCGGCTCGGCCACCACCGTGGCGCCGGGCTCGTCAGGCAGCGGCTGCGGCGCAAGAAAACGCTCCGCGTTCTTCGCGTAGTAGTCGAGGATGTCGGCGACCAGGTCGACCTCCATGTAGCCGAAGCGGGTGACCTTGCCCATCTCGAGGGTGAGATACTCGACGTATTCGTCGCGCTTCTCGCGCAGGATCTGCGCAGCGCGGGCGACGATCTTGGCGCGCTCGGCCACCGGCCTGAATTTCCAGTCTTCGCGATAGCGCCTGTCGGCGGTCTCCAGCGCGGCGAACACCTGTTCGTCGGATTGCAGCGGGAATTCCTTGACGAACTCGCCCGTGGCCGGGTTGATGGTGCGAAAGCTCATTTCTGTTCCTTGTTCTTTGCGCTTGAAGCGCGGAGGGAGGGCTCCAGGGAGCCGAGGTGTTTGGGAAACCGGAGAAGCCGGTATGCCGCGTCTTACCAGTCCGGCCGCAGCCAAGGATGGCGAATGTCCGCGACCGGGACTTTTCAGGAACCCTGCAGCGCCACGGCTTCGACTTCCACCTTGAGTCCATAGTGGAGTTGGCTGGTCGGTACCACCGCCCGGCTAGGCTGGCTGTTTCCCGCCCACTCGGCGTAGATCCTGTTGAACTCGGGCCAGTTGTCCATGCCGTCGATATAGACACGAACCTGAACCAGATTGGCGATCCCGCTGCCGCAGGCTTTCAGGACGGCCCCGACGTTCTCCAGGACCTGCCGAGCCTGTGCCGCAAAACTCGCATCGACGAGCTTTTCTCCTGCCGACGTGATGGGGAGTTGGCCGGAAACAAAGACGAATCCGTTGGCGACGGTTCCATGCGAGTAATGACCGCCCGGTTGCGCAAGGTCAGCAGGGTTGATCGGGGTTACCTTGTTGGCGCACATCTCCGAATTCCTACAGCGCCTTGGTCAGTTCCGGCACGGCCGTGAACAGATCCGCTTCCAGTCCGTAGTCGGCGACGGAGAAAATCGGGGCCTCCGGGTCTTTGTTGATCGCCACGATCACCTTGGAATCCTTCATGCCCGCCAGATGCTGGATCGCGCCGGAAATCCCTGCTGCGATGTAAAGCTGCGGTGCCACGATCTTGCCGGTCTGGCCCACCTGCAGGTCGTTCGCAGCGTAGCCCGCGTCCACCGCAGCACGGCTCGCGCCAATGGCCGCGCCCAGCTTGTCGGCCAGTGGCGTCATGATCGCGATGAACTTCTCGCTGCTGCCCAGTGCTCTTCCGCCGGACACGATGATCTTGGCCGCAGTCAACTCCGGCCGGTCACTCTTGACGAGTTCGGCGCTCACGAAGGTGCTTTTGCTGCTGGCGGGTACGGTAGCGATCTGCTCGATGGCTGCACTGCCGCCGGTGGCCGCTGCCGGATCGAAGCCGGTGGTGCGCACGGTGATCACGTTCTTCTCGGTCAGGCTCTGCACTGTCGCAATGGCGTTGCCCGCGTAGATCGGGCGTTCGAAGGTGTCGGCGCCGTGGATCTTGGTCACCTCCGAGATCTGACCCGCATCCAGCACCGCTGCGACCCGAGGCGCGATGTTCTTCCCGCTGGCCGTCGCCGGAAACAGGATATGGCTGTAGTCGCCGGCCAGCGCCACAACTTGCGCGGCGACATTCTCGGCCAGGCCATGCGCGAAGGCCTCACTGTCGGCGCGGATCACCTTGGCCACGCCCACGATGCCTGCCGCGGCCTCGGCGGCATCGCTCGCGTTGTGCCCCGCGACGAGGATGTGCACATCGCTGCCGCAGGCGAGCGCCGCGGTCACGGTATTGAGGGTCGTCCCCTTGAGGCGGGCGTTGTCGTGCTCGGCAATGACGAGAGCGGTCATGTTTAGATCACCTTGGCTTCGGTCTTGAGTTTTTGCACCAGCGCGGCAACGTCGGGCACTTTGATACCAGCCGAGCGCTTCGCGGGTTCGGTGACCTTGAGGGTCGTCAGGTACGACGTGAGTGCGACGCCAAGGTCCTCGGGCTTCACGGTCTCGAGCGGCTTCTTCTTGGCCTTCATGATGTTGGGCAGCGTCACGTAGCGCGGCTCGTTCAGGCGAAGGTCGGTGGTGACGACGGCGGGCAAGCTGACCGAGATGGTTTCCAGGCCGCCGTCGACTTCGCGCGTGACCGTGGCCTTGCCTTCGGCGACTTCGACCTTGGAGGCGAAAGTGGCCTGCGGCAGGTCCGCCAGCGCGGCGAGCATCTGGCCGGTCTGATTGCAGTCATCGTCAATCGCCTGCTTGCCCAGAATCACAAGACCGGGCTGCTCTCTGTCCACCAGGGCCTTGAGCAGCTTGGCTACCGCCAGAGGCTGAAGCTCTTCGGTCGTTTCGACAAGGATGCCGCGATCCGCACCGATGGCCATGGCCGTGCGCAGCGTTTCCTCGCACCGCGCCGGCCCGCAGGAGACGGCAACGATCTCGGTAGCCGCACCCTTTTCCTTCAAGCGCACAGCCTCTTCGACCGCGATTTCGTCGAAGGGGTTCATGCTCATCTTCACGTTGGCGATGTCCACGCCCGTGTGGTCCGATTTCACCCGGACCTTCACGTTGTAGTCGACCACGCGTTTGACGGCGACAAGGATCTTCATGAAGCTCGCCTTTCCGTCAATCGAACTTGGCGCCGGACATTTCGATCCTCACCTTCTGGCGAGGCTTGTCCTTTGCGATGAAGGCGGCGAATTCTTCGGGCGTGCTTGCAGCCACCTCGAACGCGACGTCATCGATGTAGGTCTTTCTGAACGCCGGCTCCAGGAGAATCTTTCGCACCGATCCCGCGATGGCATTGACCACTTCGGCATTGGTGCCGCGCGGCGCGAACAGGCCCATGTTCAAGTTCGACTCGATGTCTGGATACCCGCTCTCGGTGAACGTCGGGACCGTGGGCAGCAGCTTGGCCCGCTGCGCGCCCGAGATGCCCAGCGCTTTCAGCTTGCCGGACCGCAGGAATGGCTCCACCGCGGAAGGGACACCGAACGCGACCTGCACCTGCGAAGCCAGCATGTCCTGGATGACCGGCGCCAGTCCCTTGTACGGCACGTGCGTCATCTTCAATCCGTAGGTCTTCTCGACGTAGGCCATGGAAAGGTGCGTGATGTTGCCGATACCCGCCGAGCCATAGTTGACGCGCTGCGGATTCGCACGCGCGTAGGCGATGAACTCGCGCATGTTCGAGGCTGGGAAGTCGCTCGGCACGAACAGCACAAGGTTCGCCAGTGCGAGGCGGGTGACGGGGACCATCGCATCCGGGTCGTAGGACAGCTTCTTATAGAGATACTGGTTCTGAGAAAAGGCCGAGTCGGTCGCCATCAGCAGGGTGTAGCCGTCGGGCGTTGCGTGAGAGAGCTCCGTAGCCCCGATGATCTCGTTGGCACCGGGCCTGTTGTCGACGATGGTGGCGACCTTCCACACGTCGTTGAGTCGGGCGCCCAAGCCACGCGTGATGATGTCGACCGGGCCGCCGGCAGAGTACGGCACGATGATGCGAACGGGCTTCGAAGGGAAGCTGTCCGCCGAGTGCGTAGGAAGAGAGAAAAACGAAACTGCCAGCGCGATAGCAAGGGAAATGAATTGCTTCATGACTGTTCCTTTGATTGATGAGATTGACTAATTCCAGAAGCGTTCGAACGAAGCTGCGCGACGCTCGGTAAACGCATCCAGCCCTTCTTGCCACTCGCTCTTCGGCACATCCTTTGGCGAGGAAAGCACCCTGTCCCATGCAATGGGCGCATGCGCGCGAAGGTTGGCCTTGACGGCCGCAAGGGCGCCGGGAGGCGATGTCTCCACGACGGCCCGCACGAGTTCCAGGGCTTCTTCGGCTACATCGCCAGAGGACACCAAGCGATTGACCAGGCCAAGGCTCAAAGCCTCAGCGGCCGGAATGCGCCTGCGGGAAAGGATCAGGTCCAGCGCCCGCCGCTGGCCCACCACGCGCGGCAGGAGCGCCAGCGCGGTGTTCGGAATCACACCGTGCCCAAGCTCGGGCATCGCAAACCACGCGGCGTCGCTCGCCACGGCCAGGTCGCAGGCGAGCACGAGCTCCATGCCGCCGCCGAGCGCGGGGCCTTGGATGGCGGCAATCACGGGACGATCAAGTTCCGAGAGCCGCTTGAACATCAGCGCCGGGTCTTCGCTCGGATCCTTGCCTTCCATCCAGCCATCGCGCAGATCGTCGATGTTCGCGCCAGCACAGAATGCGGGGCCATTCGCAGCCACGACGATGGCGCGGGCGCGCGCCTCCAGGCTGCGGTCCAGGCCTTGAAAGAAGCCGCGCACGATGTCACGCGACAACGCGTTGCGCCGGCCTGGGTCGTTCAGCGTGAGCAGCGCTGTGTGACCGCGCAACTCGAACAGGACCTTGTCGGTGGGCTTCATGCGCTTGCTCCTTCAGTCGCACCAGCAAGCAGATGTCTTCGCAGCTCAACCCCGATGGGGCAAGGCACGCCTGTCTTCGGGTTCACGATGACGCAGATTGCCTCTGCTGATGCATGGCAGCCTTCTCCGTTCGCAGCGAACAAACCCTGGGCGATACGTACTGAGGTCTTGCCAACGGCTACCACGGTGCTGCCGATGTCCACGTGTCCAGGAAAGTGAACCTCTTTGCGAAACTCGACCAGCAACCTCGCGATGGCAAGATTGCCGCCGTCCATCAACTCGCGAATCGCAGGGGGTGAGAAGATTTCCATGCGGGCCGCTTCGAAGAGCGTGGAAATCACCGCGTTGTTCACGTGGCGGAACTGGTCGGTGTCCGCGTTGCGCAGCTTCTCGTGCGTCCAGAAGCGGAAGTCGCCGCGCACCGGCGCAGCCATTCTTCGGGGCGCTTCTGTGATGGCCTGGGCAGTCATCTGCTGCTTCTCAGGCGTTCGAGGGATGCATGTGCGCCGTCGCCTCGTGCTCGACGCGCAGGTAGAGCGTTTCCGCCATCGGCTGGCGCATCTCCTCGAGGATGTGACCGACCAGGCCGACAGCGCGCGCTGACACCGCGAGGCCGCGGCAGATCTTCCATGGGATGCCCATCTCGGAGGCGACCGCCGCCATCGCGCCGGTCACGTTGACCGGAAGCGGGCGATTGGCCTGACGCGTGGCTTCGATGCCAAGCGCTTCCATGAGCCGCACATACGGGCCGTAGTACCCGGTCTCCTTCGCGACCTTGAAGAGCGCCGGCGTGCGCGGATCGATTGGCTTGTGGAACGGATGGCCAATGCCCGGCAAGATTTCCTTGCGAGCCCGATAACCCGTGACGATTTCACGGGCCTTGGCTTCCACGTCGATTTCATCGCCGCCCTTGCCGCCATCTGGCAGGGACTCCTGCAGCAGTCGGGCAGCGTTATCGAGCGAGCCCACGAATACCGAGCCCAGGCCAAGCAAGCCTGCCGCGACTGCGGCCTGCACCGACTCCGGTGCGCCGCAATAAGTCATGCGAGTGGCGAGCGACGAAGGCGTGATGCCATGCTCGACCAGGATCACCATCATCGCGTTGAACATGCGAAGTTCGCGCTCGTCTGGAAGTCGCGCGAACAGCTGCAGGAACGCCATCTGTCCGAAGTCCACCTTGCCGACGATCTCTTCGCACAGGTCCAGGCCGTGCACCACCACCTGGGTCGGGCTGGCCCATGCGATGTCCGATTTCACTTCACCATTTTTCATGGACGTCTTTCTATTGAGCTGTTGAGGAGGGCGAGGATTCGAGATGTGGCTTCGCCATCTCGCGCAGGACGTTCTTCAAAATCTTGACCCCGTTGGGCCCGCTCGATTGCGGGAACTCGTCGATCGGCACGATGCGCCGCGGGACCTTGAAGCCCGCGATGCCGCCCTTGCAGTAGGCGAGCAATTCCGACTCCGCAGCGGGCTGCGCCGACGGTCGCACAAAAGCCACGGCCACGTCTCCCTCGCCGTCCTGGTGGACGCCCACGACCTGCGCGGCCTCGACGCCGGGGTGGCTGCAGAGAAAGTCCTCGACCTCCGTGGGATCGACCAGGTAGCCCTTCAGGCGGAGGCTGTCCTTGAGCCGCGCGAGGTAGAAGAACTCGTTGCCCTTCGCATAGGCGAGATCGCCGGTCTTGAGCCAGCCGTCGGAAGTGAACGCATCGGCCGTGGAAGCGGCGTTGTTCAGGTAGCCCTTCATGACGTTGTAGCCACGCAGTTGCAGCTCGCCCTGCTCGCCGTCTTCCTTGGGCAGGCCGGTGCCCGGATCGACGATGCGAAAGCGCATCTCCGGCGAGATCGGCGTGCCGCCGGCCATACCGCGCTCGCGAGCGTCGCCGGTCGTGTCCCGAATGGCCATCAAGGCCAGGCATTCCGACATGCCGTAGATGCCGCTCAACCGCAGACCCCAACGGCCCCAGGCCCCATCGATGACTTTGGCGCCGAGGCCGGCGAACTCGGCGAAGCCGCCGCGGCGCCAGGTCGCAAATGAGTGGCCCTGCGCGCCGAAGACCATGTCGAACATGCCGTCGGATGCGTAGAAGTGCGTTACCCCGTGACGCTCGATGGCCGCCGCGGCGGCGTCCGCCTTGAAGACCGGAAGGAACACGCAGGTGCCTCCGGCCGCGAGCGCCGCCACGGCCGAGACGAAACCGAGCACGCCATACAGCGGCAGCGCGCAGAGCATCGCGTCGCCGGGACGGATCTCCGTCACCTGGCCTGCGTTGCGAGCATGCGCGGCGAGGCCGCCCTGGGTATGCACCGCCAATTTGGGCTTGCCCGTGGTGCCGGAGGTGCTGAAGGTGCACAGCGCATCGGCATCCCGGCCGGCAAATTCGCGATGCGGCTCGCAAGCCAGCCATTGGAAGCCGCCTTCCGCAGGCACCTCGATCACATGAGCGAGTGCGGTAAGCGAAGCCTGCATAGCCCGTCCTGCACCCGCGTAGTCGAAGTCCAGAAACTTCTCGGGAACGACGAGTACGCGCGCCGCGGCAGTGCCGACAATGTGCTGCGCCTCCGACAGCTTGAGCCGCGTGCTGACCGGAACCATCAGCACCCCGAGCTGCGCAGCGCCAAACAGCAGCTGCAGCCAGATCGCGCCATCGGGAATCCAGACGGCCACAGTGTCGCCGCGACGTAGCCCCAACTGCTGCAGGAACGTGGCGGCGCACTGCCCCGCCATCTTCAGTTCGGCCCGCGTGGCCGTCTGCCCGGCGGCGTGGAACGCGGGCAATTCCGTGGAGTGTTGGTCGAGAATGTCAAAGGCCATGACCGCTCCTCATCCAGCCAGCGCCGCGCGGGCAATCTGCAGGCGCTGCATCTCGGAGGTACCTTCGCCGATGCGGAAAGCGCGCGCGTCGCGGTAGAAGCGTTCGACGGGCAGTTCGCACATGTAGCCCATGGCGCCGAAAATCTGCAGCACCCGGTCGGTGACGCGGCAACCCATCTCGCTCGCATAGAGCTTGGCGCGCGATGCCGCGATGCGCGCCTGCGGGTCCTCCGTCTCGATGGCATCGGCCGCACTGCGGATCAAGAGGCGTGTGGCCTCCAACTCGACGTCGTTGTCCGCGATCATGAATTGGATCGCCTGGTGCTGCGACAGGCTCGCACCGAACGCCTTGCGCTCGACTGCGTATTCGCACGCCATCTGCTGCGCCCGGCTCGACAGCCCGAGCGAGCGGCTCGCCGACAGCAGGCGGTCCTGGTTAATCGACTGCATCATCCCGAGGAAGCCTTCATCGGGCGCGCCGAGCACGTCGGCATCGGGCACGAAGCACTCCTCGAGCGAGAAGCCGTTGAGGTGGTAGCCGCGCCACCCCATCTTTTTGTATCGGGTCATGCCGACCACGCCCGGATTGCCGCTGCGCACGATGAACGTTCCGAGCTTCGACTTCAATGGCGCGTCCGGATTCGTCACCGCCAGGACGATGATGTAGTCCGCGGTTTCGGCGTGGGAGATGAAGTGCTTGCTGCCCGTCAGTACCCAGCCGCCATCAACCTTCACTGCACGGGTCCGCAGTCCCCCGAGGTCAGAGCCGGCATTGGGCTCCGTCAACGCATAGGTGATGGTCTTCTTGCCGGAAAGAACGTCCGGCAGAAACGATTCACGTTGCGCGCTGCTGACCTGACTCAGCTGCAGAGGCAAATGCCCAAAAACCTCGCTGAGCGGAACGGACGTGTAGGTCAACTCCTCCAAGATGGCGACCTTTGCCGCGGCCGGTAATCCAGGCCCACCGACGCTGTCCGGCAAGTTGAACCCATATAAGCCCAATGCCGCGACCTCGCTTCGGAGCTGCGCGAGCAGATCGAGGCTAACATCATCATCGTTTTCGATCTGCTGCTCAAGCGGGACGAGACGCTGTCTCACGAATCGTCTAGCTGTCTCACGAATCAAGGAGAGTTCGGTGTCAGAGGTTTGTTCCATGGCTTTCTCGAAAACGATTTCGAAGAAGTTTAGGAGGTTTTTTCGAGGAATGCAAGAAGCTCGAATCAGGGGCGCCGCAATCCCGACTGCGCACGGCTGCGGGACCTGCGATTGCCCCCTTGGACCGCCGAGGGAGCTGCCGCCTGGGCAGGCCCGCGTCCTCGGAAAGTCAGGCGGCGTTGTGCAATGCGTAGTGGCTAACCACCATCGGGGCGGCAAGCCACGCCGACGACCCTGCCAGCCAGTTCGAAACATGCGCCGATTTCAAGTGCTGTTCGAATGCCGTTTAGTTTTATTCCTGCTCGAACCGGCTGGCGGCTATGAAACCTGCGCTCGCGTGCACGTCGAGAACAACGACTGTCCCGCATGTGAAGCACACAAGCAAATTCCGCCCCGACGCGGATCGCTATAGCCGAGCGGCGGCGCAAGGCTTAACAAGAGGAATCTCGCCCCATTGGTTCTTTGGTTAAGCCATCAGGGACGGTGAACGACCGCTCCCAGCGCGAACTTCTTTTTCCGTGTTCGCCGACGCGCTTTGCGCGGAAGCCCCATCCCCGACGCGGAACTAGCATCCGCTTCCGATCAGTGGCGTGCTTGTCTCAGACAACGATGCGCCGTCTCTGACTTTAATGCGCTGTCTCGGACATTAATGGCAAAGAACAACGATCCTGCGTTCGCGCTCGAAGTCATCAACGCAATCCTCGAAGACGGCGACCCGGCCGAGTTGCTGATCATGTTGCGGCAGAAGGCGCAAGCTTTGGGTGGGGTTCAGGCTGTTCCGAGCAGGCCCACCTGAACCCGACACAGCTTTATCGGACGCTTGCTCCGAAGGGGAATCCGGCGCTCAGCAGCTCGTCGGCCATTCTGAAGGCAATGGGGTTGCGGCTGGCAGTCCAGCCGCTGGCTGCGTCGGCACACGCCACCTGAGCGCGTCTTGTCGCCCCAAGGTGGACGGGGTCGGCGAACCGTCTTGGCAAAATCGCAGGCTGCCTCATTTCCTTCACGACGCGGAGAACACATTGACATCCCGACGGCCGCCGAATGCAGGCGCTTCCAAAAATGCGGCTGAGACACGGCCGGGACGAGGCGGCACCAAAATGACCCACGCATGCGAATCCACGAACTGAAACAACGACTGCGGGAAGCCGGTGCAGGCCCCAGCCACGAGCAGCGCATCCTGCGGCTGTGGTCCCACGCACTGCCCCGCAACAGCGGCCGACGCCTGCCGGCGAGCTTCTTTCCGTCGTCGCTGCTGGCGGCCCTGCCCGCCATCGAAGCGGAGCTTGCAGGCCTGGCGCGCATCCACGCGGTGCATCCCGGCGCCGATGGTTCCGAGCGGCTGCTGGTCGCGCTGGCGGACGGCCAGACGGTGGAGAGCGTGCTGCTGCCGCGGGATGGCCTGTGCGTCTCGTCGCAGGTGGGCTGCGCGGTCGAGTGCCAGTTCTGCATGACGGGGCGCGACGGGTTGCTGCGCCAGGTCGGCAGCGCCGAGATCATTGCGCAGGTCGCCCTCGCGCGCATGCGCCGGCCGGTGCGCAAGGTGGTGTTCATGGGCATGGGCGAACCGGCCCACAACCTGGACAACGTGATGGAGGCGATCGAGCTGCTCGGCACGGTGGGCAACATCGGCCACAAGAACCTGGTGTTCTCGACCGTGGGCGATCCGCGCGCGTTCGAAAGGCTGCAGCAGGCGCGTGTCAGGCCCGCGCTCGCGCTCTCCTTGCACACCACCAAGGCCGACCTGCGCAAGAAGCTGCTGCCGCGCGCGCCGAACATGACGCCCGAGGAACTGGTCGACGCAGGCGAGCGCTACGCCCGGACCACCGGCTACCCGATCCAGTACCAGTGGACGCTGCTGGAAGGCATCAATGACGGGCCGGAGGAGATCGAAGGCATCGTGAGGCTGCTCTCCGGCAAGTTCGGCGTGCTGAACATGATCCCCTTCAACGCCGTGGAGGGCGTGGCCTTCAGCCGCCCCTCGCTGGGGCGCTGCGAACAGATGGCGCGCACGCTGCACCAGCGCGGCATCCTGACCAAGCTGCGCCATTCGGCCGGGCAGGATGTCGACGGCGGCTGCGGCCAGCTGCGGGCGCGCGCGGCCGAAGCAAGGGTGGTGCCGATTCGCTTCGCTCAGCTGAGCGAGGCCACCCAATCCCAGACCTGAGCGGGGGCCTCGACCATCACGTTGTGGCCGTGCGGCCCGAGCTCGCGCGCATCGGGGTCGATCTCGCGGGTCTGCGCCGTCGTGACCAGCGCGTCGTGTTGCCCGCGGGCAAGGTGGACAGGGCAGCGCGCGAGCGCCGCCAGTTCGGGCACCGGCGGCTTGCCCACGGCATGGGCCCGGGGATCCATTGCAAGACGCCAGCCGTCGGCGTCGCGCGCGATGCCCCGCGCAACGACGGCTGCCGCCGCATCGGCGATGCCGGCCAGGCCGCAGACCTTGAGGTACCTGTCCCACGCTTCTTGTTCGGTGGCGAATTTCCTGGCGGGCTGTGACGCCAGCGCCTCCATGCGGCGCAGCTCGTCGTCGCTCCACGCGAGCTTGATGCCGGCCGCGAACACCCAGTGCGGCGCGACGCCGAACCAGCCCGTGGCCAGCGCGAGCGCGATCACTCCGCCGAGCGAATGCCCGAGCACCACGAAGCGGCCCTCGGGACGGATGTGCGGGAGCGCGGCGCGCGCCACGCTGGCGGCGTACTGGCCGATGGCATAGGAGTCCTGCCGGGCCGACTGGCCGTGGCCGGGCAGGTCGGGCACGAGCCAGCGGCCGCTCCAGCGGGCACCGGCCTCGGCGCACATGGGCGACCACACCGCGCCCGTCGCGCCCATTCCGTGCAGCAAGAGGAGCAGGTCCGGGCCTTCGCCGCCTTGTTCGATGTACATGTCCGTTGCCTCCGTCGCATCTGCGACGGCGCAAGAATACTTGCCTCTGCGGGCTTTGGGTGCAGCGCCGGATACCTTCGGCTACTCGAACGCGATCTCTGCAACAAGTGGCGAGTCGGGCTCCTTGCCCAGCGCATTGGCGAACGTACTGCCTTGGCGAAACCAATAGCGGCAGCCGGTTCGAGTGAGCATCGTGACGCACATCAAGCCGTCGGTCTGGACCACCCATGTTCCCGAGGCGCTGCCCGGTCCGCTCTTGTTGGCGAACTCGACACGGCCGTCAGGCCGAAAGATCCAGTGCGACACCATGCCCGTCGACCGGTTCCTCGACTCGATGCCCTTGTCGATGAGCACGCTCTCGATCTCGGCCTTGCCCAGGTAGACGCGTTCCTCGGCTGCGGTCACGTGGGCGATCGGTGGGAAGAGCGCCATCGCGCTGAAGAACATCGAGCAGAAGATTCGCACTTGCATGATTCGCTCCGATCGAGCACATGGGTACCTACGCGATGAGCTCCCCGAACCTGCGGCGAATGCCACCCATCCACGATAGGTGAAGCACGCAGCTTCTTCAGGACCGAACTGCGAAGATGTGGCGATGATTTCGCGAAGAGAAAAGCCTTCATGGCCTTCCGGAGCGAAGCAAACAGGAACAGAATCTCCGAGCGGTTCGCTGTGTTCAATGCCACTGCGGCAATCTCGAGAGATGCGTCCATGTACGAACGGCAACCACCAGCCAATGAGCGAGATCCGCTCGCATCCGCAAGCTTGCGGGGCCGAGCCGGAGTCGCAACAGCGGTTCAGTTCGCGGGCTTCGAGTTCGACTTCGAACGCGGCCAGCTTCGCCAGGGTGGCACGCTGATCCCGCTCAGCCCCAAGCCCGATGCGCTGCTGCGCTTCTTCCTCGCCAATCCCCAGCGCCTCATCGGCAAGACGGAGTTGATGGACAGCCTGTGGCCGGACGTGGTGGTCACGCACGACTCGCTCGTGCATTGCATCGGCGAACTGCGCAGCCGCCTGGGCGATCACGGCGCGACATTGATTGCGACATCGCCGCGGCGCGGCTACATGTTCGACGCCGAGGTGCTGCCCGTGCAGCTCGATCGCGCAGATCCACCCGCGCGCCGGCCGCAAGCAGCGGCGGCGCCGGTGCAGCGGAGCCGATGGCTCTCGGTCGTTGCCCCGCTGTGCGTCAGTGCGATTGGCATTGCCCTCGCGATCTACATGGCGTCGACACCCAGGCCGCGGCGCAGATCGCCGGGCAAGCTTCCATCACGCTGAGGCTTCACGGCGCACGGCGCACGGCGCACTTCAACCAGCGAATGCCGCCTCGGGCAAGCCCCGCGCATCCGGCAGCTGAATGGCGAACAACGAACCGGACAGCGGCGCGGTCGCCAGTTGCTCCTCGCTCAGGCGCAAGGAGGCACTCGTGACAAACAGCGTGTCCAGGTTGTCGCCCCCGAAGCAGCAGCTGGTGGGACGCGGAACCGGCACGCGCAGGCGCTGCATGAGCTGGCCTTCCGGCGAGAAGCGCGCGATCTGCCAGGCGTCCCAGAGGGCGATCCACAGGCAGCCCTGGTCGTCGACCGTCAGGCCGTCGGGCTTGCCGTCGGAGGCCGCGATGGTGATCAGCGGGCGCCGGTTGCCAACGGTTCCGCAGGCGAGGTCGAAGTCGTAGCGGTAGATGGTCTGGCGGTACGTGTCGGTGACGTACATGGTCTTGTTGTCGGGGCTCCAGCCAATGCCGTTGGGCACCGTGAACCCGGTGTCGACCTGCTTCCAGCTGCCGTTCGCCTCGACGCAGAACAGGTGGCCCCGGTTGGCCGCCGCGGCCATGTCCATCGAACCGACCCACAGCCGCCCGCGCCGGTCGCACTTGCCGTCGTTGTAGCGAACATTGGTGCGGCCCGCTTCGGGGTGGCAGAAGGCGGTCAGCCGCCGTGTGGAGAGATCGAGCGCCATGATCCCCCCTGGCGTTGCAACCAGCAGGCCGCCGCTGGCCTTGGGCACGACCAGGCTCGCCATGGTTCCGAGCGGCGTCTCGGTGTCCACGCCCGTCGCGGCGTCGTAGCGGTGCACCGAGGGCGTGAGGATGTCGACCCAGTAGAGCGCATTGTCGCGAGGCGACCACATCGGTCCTTCGCCCAGCAGCGAACGCACTTCGCTCACGCAGCGCACTTCGACGGACGAGGTGGTTTCGGGCGGCGACTGGGTGGCAATGGACATGGCCTTGCCCGCCGCGCTGTGGGTGATGCTGCGGGCGGCGCCCATCAGCGCGGACGACAGGGTGTGGGCGCGCGCCGCGTCCAGCCGGCTCGCATCGGTGCTGATGGCGACGGCACCGATCGGACGGCCCTCGTAGTCGAAGATCGGCGCGGCCACTGCCGCGCGATCCGGCGCGCGCTCGCCCTGCTCGATCGCATAGCCGCGTGCGCGCACCAGGTCGAATTCGGCATGCAGCTCGGTCGGCGTCACGATCGTGCGCGGCGTGAAGCGCTCCAGGTCGAGCGCCTGGATCAGCCGCCGCTGGCCCGAGGAATCGAGGTTCGCTGCAATCGCCTTGCCCGCCGCGGACGCATGCACCGGCAAGCGCTGCCCGACCGCGGAGCGTGCGCCCGACGCCTCGTCCCCCGGCTCGCTGGCCAGGATGACCACGCACCGGCCATCGAGCACCGTGAGTTCCACGGTCTCGCCCAGCGCATCGCGCAGCCGCGCGAGCTCGTCCTGGGCCGCGACGCGCAGATCGAACTCGCTCCATACGTCGTGTGCCAGCTCGAGCAGGCGCAGCCCGAGCTGGAAAGTCTTATCGTAGGCGTTGTGCCGCAGCAGCCCTTCGCGCACCAGCGTCGCGAGGATGCGGTGCAGCGTGGCCTTGGGCAGGTCGCAGGCGCGCAGCAGTTCGGTGAAGGTCATCGGCGTGCGGCGTGCCGACACGATGTTCAGCAGGTTCATCGCCTTTTCCAGCACGCCGAGACCTGGTGTCGACGGCCGCGCGGAATCGGATGCCTGGTCGTGCGTTTCAGCCGCCGGACGTTGGGATGTGCTGTCTCCCTTGGAGATCGCTCCGGTGGTGCGTGTCATGAATACGTGGGAAGGAGTTCCGAAGAGCGGAACATGGGCAGCCGAATTCTAGTTGGAGCCTTCCTGCAGGCCGGCGCCCGCGCGCCTCACTCGAGCTTGATGCCGCGGCTGCGCACCACGTCTCCCCACCGCGCGGTTTCGTTGCGGACGTACTCGCGCAGCTGCGATGGTGTCGAAGCCGACGGCGTCACGCCGAAGCTGGCGAAGCGCTCGCGCACGGCCGGCGTGTCCATGGCTTCGCGCAGCAGCTTCTCGAGCCGCGCCACGCCCGCCGCGGGCACCTTGCGGCCCGCAAAGAGTGCGGCCCAGCCGGAGATGACGAACTCCTGGCCGAGCGAGCGCAGCACCGGCACACCGGGCAGGCCCGCGAGGGGCTGCGCCGAGGTGACGGCCACCGCGCGCAGGCGGCCGGCCTGGACCAGCGGCAGCGCGACCGGAAGATTCATCACGCCCACGGAGACGGTGCCCGCCGCGACATCGGGGATCAGCACGCTGTCGCCCTTGTAGGGCACCGGCAGCAGGCGCGTGCCGAGCTTGCGGTTGAGCAGCTCGGTGGCCAGGTGAGAGAGCGTGCCGACGCCGCTGTTGCCGGCGCTCAGCTCGCCCGCGCGGCCGCGCGCCACGAGATCGTCGAGGCTGCGCACCGGCGAACCAGCGCCCACGGCCAGCACCAGCGGCTGCGTCGAGATCATGCCCACCGGCTGCAGGTCGCGCTGCACGTCGTAGCCGAGGTCGCTGCGCAGCGCCGGCAGGATGGTCATGGTGGTGCTGCCCATCAGCAGCATGTGGTCGTCATTGCTCGAGGCCACCATCGCGGTGCCGGTGATGCCGCCCGCACCCGGCCGGTTGTCGACCACCAGCGGCTGGCCGATGCGCGGCCCGATCAGCTCGGCCAGGATGCGCACGGACCCATTGCCCGCGCCGCCCGGCGCGAAGGGAACGATCACGGTGAGGGGCCGCGTGGGCCACGCCTCCTGCGCGCGGGCAGGCACGGGCCAGAGCGACGGCGCCGCCGAGGCGGCCAGCAGGCCGAGCATGGCGCGGCGCGGAAGCGGGAAAGCAGTTGCCGAAGCTCGCATGGCGCGGTCCCGGGTCCGGCGGCTCATTCGGCCTTGATGCCCGCGTCGGCTGCGAGCTTCTTGTAGAAGGCCGCTTCATCGCGCAGGCTCTTCGCGAACTCCGCGGGACTCGAGCCCACGCGCACCACGCCGCGCTCGCGCAGCTTGGCTTCGGTGTCGGGCAGGCGCAGGAACGCCTGGATCTCGGCCGCGAGCTTGTCGACGATGGCGGGCGGCGTGCCGGCCGGCGCCATGACGCCGTGCCAGGGATTCATCTCGAAGCCCTTCACGGACTCGGCGATGGGCGGCAGCTCGGGCGCGAAGAACACCCGCTGCGCCGTCGAGACGCCCAGCGCGCGCAGCTTGCCCGATTGCACCTGCGGCCAGGAGGTGGCGGCCGCATCCATGGCGGCATCGACCTGTCCGCCGAGCAGGTCGGTCAGCATGGGCGCCGAGCCCTTGTAGCCGACATGGACCATCGAGGTGCCGGTTTTCTGCAGGAAGAGTTCCATGCCCACGTGCAGCGCCGAGCCTGCGCCGGAAGAGCCATAGCTGAGCTGCCCCGGGTGCGCCTTGAGGTACGCGAGGAACTCGGGCAGCGTGCGCGCCGGCACCTTCTGCGGATTCACCACCAGGATCAGCGGCGTGATGCCCACCATGGTGACCGCGGCGAAGTCCTTCACCGGATCGTAGGGGAAGGCCTCGGGCCGCACGGCGGGGTTGATGGCGTTGGCCGCGACATTGCCCATGCCGATGGTGTAGCCGTCCGGCGCGGCCTTGGCAACCACCGCCATCCCCACGCTCGAACCGGCGCCGGGCTTGTTGTCGACCACCACGGCCTGGCCCCACGCGGTCTGCAGGTGCGTGGCGATCATGCGGGCCATGGCGTCGGCGGCGCCGCCGGCCGGCACCGGCACGATGAACTTGATCGGCTTGGACGGATACGCAGCCGCCGGCGCAGACTGCGCCTGCGCGCCGCCGAAGGCGGGAAGCAGCGCGCAGGCAAGCGCGAGACGCAGGACGAATCTCTTGTCTTTGTGGAACACCATCTTTGTCTCCTTGAACTCGATCAGCGAATTGATGGCAATGACGCCGTTCATGCCATGTACTTCGCGAGGCCAGCCTGGAGGGCGACGCGCCATTGCCCTCGCGTGGTCGCCCCGTCGCTCGCGCGGCGCGTGTCCACCCCGGCGATGCCAAGCGCGGTTTCGTAGCGGCTGCACAGGTCGTCGTCACCCAGCAAGATGACGCTGCGCTGCGGATGCCGCGCGGTCGCGCTCGCGATCTCCAGGCCGATCAGGATGCCCGAGAGATAGTCCGGCAGGCCCTCCGGATCGATGTCGCCCATGAGCCCGGCGGTGCGCGCCGCAAACACCACGTGCAATGCGTTGCCATGCTGTGCCAGGCCCAGCCGGACGCCGGCATCGAAGGTCTCGGGCCGCGCCGTGCCGAACGCCATGAGCCGGCCGAGGATGCCGTGCTTCGTCAGCAGGCCATAGAACTCGCCGGTCATGAAGGTCTCGAAGCGCTCGACCTTGCCCTCCTCGCCCAGCCAGGCCCATTTGCTGTGCGTGCCGGGCAGCACGCAGCAGTCGCCGGCCGCAAGGCCTGCGCCCCAGAGCTGGGTTTCCTCGCCGCGCATCACGTCGTGCACGCCGTCGATGCCGATGCAACGGATGCCGGGCACGATGTGCAGCACCGCACCGGGCCTGACCTCCACCCGCACCAGCTGCGCCGCGGCGGCCGGCAGCCCGGCCGGACAGGCGACATAGGGCGCCTCCTGCCAGCCCTGGCGGCTGCCGATCATGCCGCTCGCAATCAGCGGCACCGCATGCGCGTCGATCCAGTCGCCGCACAGCGCCAGCAGTGCCTCGGCGAAACGCCGGTCGGGCACGGCCATTACGCCGCCGGGTGCGCTGCGGGCTTCGAGGAGGCCGCCATGCGCATCGAGCAGGCTCGCGCGCAGGTTGGAAGTGCCCCAGTCGATGGCGATCAATGACGCCTTCATTGCGCAGCGCCTTTCTTTCTGAGGAACTGCCAGACTTCCGGGGCGGGCTCGATGCCCAGGCCCGGGCCCTCGGGCAGATGGAAGGCCCCGGCGTCGCAGCGCATCGCAGTCCGCACGTACTTCAGGTTGCGGTCGAAGACCGAGTGCTGGTATTCGTGCATCGGCGCATTGGGCAGCGCGGCCGTGGCGTGCAGGCTCGCGGCCTGGTAGATGCCCAGGCCGATGCTGGCGTGCGGGATCACCTTCATGTGGAACGCATGGGCCATGCGGCCGATCTGCATGAACTGGCTGATGCCGGTGTGCCCCATCTCGGGCTGCACGATCGACATTGCGCGCCGCTCCAGGCGAGGGCGGTATTCGAAGACCGTGCGCCACTCCTCCCCCAGCGCGAGCGGCACGCGCACGCTCGCGCCCACATGGGCCTGGCCCTCGATGTCCTCGGGCTGGCAGGGGGCCTCGACGAAGTAGGGCCTGTAGGGCGCGAGCTGGTCGATGAGCTGCACCGCTTCCTGCGCGGTGAACTTCCAGTGCAGGTCGACCATCAGCCTGACGCCGTCGCCCAGGCCTTCGCGCAGCGTCCGCATCTCGGCCACGATGCCATCGAAGGAAACGGCCGCGTGGTACTTGAAGGCATCGAAGCCCTTGGCGACGAAGCCGCGCGCGAGCTCGAGCCGGGCCGCGAGGGTCGCGCCCGGAAGGCCGGACACGTAGGCCGGCACGGTCTGGAGCCGCTGGCCGCCGAGCAGCTTGACCACGGGCTGGCCCACCAGCTTTCCGAAGAGGTCCCACACCGCGATGTCGACACCCGCGATGGCATCGACGTAGAAGCCCCCGAAGAAGCCGCGCACGCGCATCAGGTCGTAGAGGTCTTCCTGGATCACCACCGCGTCGCGCGGATCGCGGCCCACGATCACCGGCCCGATCACGTCGTCGATGATGCTCGTGACCGCGTCGGGCGCGACGATGCCGTAGGTCTCGCCCCAGCCGACGGTGCCGTCGTCGGCGGTGATCCTGATCAGCACCGACATGTCGGTCGACGGATAGATCGCGCGATTGCCGCTGCGCACGAGGTAGCCGCGCTCGTTGATCTTCTCGCCGGGCCCCAGGGGTCCGAGGTAGGGCGTGTCGCGCGGCAGCGAGACGATGAAGCTCTCGACCTGCGCGATCTTCGCGAAGCCGGTCATGGCAGCCGGTCCTGCGGCAGCAGCAGGTCCGCGATGTCCGCCAGGAAGGCGTCGACATCCGCCATGTCCTGCGCGTCGAGCAGCGGGCCCGGCATGCGCTGGCGCGTGTCGGCGATGAGGCCGCGCTTCTTGAGCACGTACTTCGTCAGCGACCAGCGGAACACCGCCTGCACGTTCAGCACCGGCAGCATGCGCGTGAAGAGCGCGCGGACCCGGTCGGCGTCGCCCGCGCGGTGCGCCTTGAAGAGCGTGGTGTGCACCTCCGCCAGCTCGATCGCGGGCATGGTGCCGGCCGCGCCGCGGCGCAGTTCGTCGGTGATGTAGCGCCCGCCCGCGCCGCCGAAGACGCCCAGCAGGCTGGCCGGCGCCTTGTCGCGCAGCACCGAAAGGCGCTGCCCGCTCGGCAGCGTTTCCTCCTTGACATACCGGATCGACGGAACCGCCGCGAGGATTTCGAGCACCACCTCGGGGTCCAGCCCCGCACCTACCGGCGGCGGCACGTTCTGCAGCATCAGCGCAGTCCCCTCGGCGGCCCGCGCGACCTCGCTGAAATAGGCGATCTGCTCGGCCGCGCCTTTGCGGTCCGGCGGCACCGCCACCATCAACGCGGCCGCGCCGCGTGCGCTTGCCTCCGCCGCGAGGCGAACGGTCGTCGCGGTGTCGCCGCTCGAAACGCCCGCGATCACCGGAACGCGGCCAGCCACCTCGGCCAGCACGACGCCCAGCAGCGATTGCCGTTCGTCGGGGGTCAGCTGGCCCACCTCGCTGGCGACACCCGGGTAGGTCATGCCATCGACGCCGCACCGGATCAGATATTCGGCCAGCCTGCGCAGCGAATCCGCGTCGGGCCGCCCCTGGGCATCGAAGGGCGTGGGAAGAACAGGGAAGACACCTGTCAATGAAGGACGCTCGGCCATGAAAGTTTTGCGATTAGTTCCAATGAATGGAAATTATCTTTCTGGCTGCTTTCTTGGCGATCTGGTGCAAACCCTTAACCACCGGAATCCGGCAGACGAGCGCCCGCCCTCGGCACCGCTCGACCGCGCAGGGAATTTGCCGTTCTTTTCCATTTAATGGAAAATTTTGACGAGCACATAATTGTGTCCTGATGAAACCATCCCGCGTTGCCCTTGGCCGGTGGACCGCAACGCTGTGGCTCGCCCTGCCCTTGGCCCTGCTGCCCTGTGCGAGCACCGCCGGCGCACCGGCCACGGATGCGGCGCCGCAGCAGGGCGGCGCGGTCCAGATCACGCGGGCCGAACTGCTGTCCGTTCCCGGCACGGGCTATTCGGCTCCGCCGCGGCGCATCGAGGACGCCGGCCTGCCGCGCGAGGGATGGCAGACGGTCGACCTGCCGCGCACGGCCGCGCGCGAGCTGGTGCCCACGCCGGCCGGCAGTGTGCGCACCGTCACCGACTGGTACCGCATCGACCTGTCCGGGCTGGCGCCACCGGCGCGGCAGCCGCTGCTCCTGTACCTGCCGCGCTGGAAGACCCTGGGCCGCATCGCGGTGTACGGCGATGGCGTGCTGCTCTACCAGTCGCAGGGCAGCGCGGTGCACAACGGCTACAACCATCCGCTGCTGTTGCCGCTGAATGCGGCGGCGAACACGCCGTCCCCGGCGTCGGTGCTGATCCGCGTCGACCGCCTGCCCAGCAGCGGGAGCGGGTTCTCCACCGTGTGGGTGGGCGGCGAGGGTTCGCTGAGCTGGCGCTACCTGCTGCGCCAGCTGCTGCAGGTGCAGCTGCCGTTCATGGGCAGCGCGGCCTTCCTGGCGGTGGGTGCCTTTGCCTTCGCGGTGTGGCTGGGCAAGCGGCGCGAATCGCTCTACCTGCTGTTCTTCGCCATTTCGGCAATGGCCTTCCTGCGCATGCTGCACTACTTCGTGAGCGGCGACTACCTGCTGGTCTCGGACGAGTGGTTCGAATGGATCACCGTGGCTTCGCTGCTCTGGCTGATCATCCTCATCCACCTGTTCCTGCAGCGCCTGCACCAGCAGCCCTCGCGCTGGCTCACGCGCTTGTCGGTGGGGCTGGCGCTGGCCTGCAGCATGGCGACGCTGCCCCATGTGTCCAGGGCGATACCCAGCCTCTACCTCTTCACGCCGCTGCTCAACCTGGCGGTGCTGCCCGTCACGGTGCTGATCTTCGCGGTGAACCTGCGCAAGGCGCTGCGCGCCAAGTTTCCCGAGGGGCGGCTGGTGGCGGGCTGGGCCGTGCTGGCGCTGGCCTTCACTTCCTACGACGGGCTGCTGCAGAACAACTTGGTAAGCCCGGAGAGCGTGTACACCTCGCCCTACGCCATCATCAGCCTGTTCTTCATCTTCTCGTACATCATGTTCCAGCGCTACACGGGCGCCTTCGCCGAAGTGGCCCGGCTGAACAAGGGCCTTGCCCAGCGCCTGCAGGCGCGCGAGGCCGAGCTGGAGCAAAGCTACCAGCGGCTGCGCGTGATCGAGAACGAGCAGATGCTCGGCGCCGAGCGCCGGCGCCTGATGCAGGACATGCACGACGGGCTCGGCTCGTCGCTGATCAGCGCGATCCGGTCGGTGGAGCAAGGCGCCATGAGCGGCACCGAGATCTCGGGCGTGCTCAAGGGCTGCATGGACGACCTGAAGCTGGCCATCGATTCGATGGAGAGCGTGGACGCCGACCTGCTGCTGTTGCTGGCCACCCTGCGCTTTCGCCTGGCGCCGCGCATCGAGAGCGCCGGCGTCGCGCTGCGCTGGGAAGTGCAGCCGGTACCCGCGCTGTCCTGGCTGGACCCGGGCGGCGCACTGCACATCCTGCGCATCATGCAGGAGTGCGTGGCCAACGTGCTGCGCCACACGCGGGCCACCATCATCCGCTTCAGCACGGCGACGGACGGCCATGGCGTCTGCGTGGTGATCGAGGACAACGGCGCGGGCTTTGCCGTGGAGGAAGCCCTGCGCCGAAGCGGCCGCGGGCTGCGCAACCAGCAGCGGCGCGCCCTGGCCATCGGCGGCACGGTGCGCTGGGAATCGGGCAGCGGCGGGACGCGCTTCACGCTCTGGCTGCCCCTGCACCATGGGGAGGGTGCCGACAGCAAGACCATGAGCGCCGCCTGAGATTGCCTGTTGCTAGGATGCCGCCATGTCCACGACCCCCGCCAGCTACGAGGTTCGGCAGCTCTCGGCCGACGACGGTCCGCTGATGACCGAGCTTCTCGCGGTTTTCGGCAAAGCCTTCGACGAACCGGCCGCCTACGCCGCCAGCCGCCCTCGGCCTGCGTACCTGCGGCAGTTGCTGGGCAGCGACTATTTCATCGCGCTGGCGGCGCGCGAGGGGTCGCAGGTCATCGGCGGCCTCGCGGCCTACGAGCTGAAAAAGTTCGAGCAGGAACGCAGCGAGATCTACATCTACGACCTCGCCGTTGCCGCCGGGCACAGGCGCCGGGGCGTGGCGACCGCGTTGATCCGCGAGCTCCAGCGCATCGGCGCCGAACGCGGGGCCTATGTGATCTTCGTGCAGGCCGATCCGCCCGATGCGCCGGCCGTCGCGCTGTACACGAAGCTGGGCGTGCGCGAAGACGTGCTGCATTTCGACATTCCGGTGCCGCCGGTGCAACCCGTGCAGGCGTCCTGAAATTCGATGGCCCTCACGCGCGACAACTGGCCGAGCCGCACCGCCGTGCAGGCCTCGCTGGCAGCCCGGTTCACCCTGCCGCCCCTGCCCCCGCCGATCCAGGACTGGTTCGCATGGTGCCGCCGCATGGGGAGCCAGTCCCTTGTGCTGGAGGCGCCGAGCTGGCGCGAAGATGGAGGCGGCGTGCTCACGGGCTCGGGCGCCGTCGACGCGCCCGGCCTGCTGGCCGACATGGAAGGCTACCGCTTCATCCTGGACCGGAAGGCGAGCACGCCCGAGCATCTGGTATGGAGCGACGCCGTGGATGCGGGCCTGTGGCAGCCGCACTGGGTGGTCCTGCAGAACGCCGATGGCGACCCGCTGATCGGCGACATCAGCCAGCCCGAGGTGCCGGTGCTGTGGGACTGGCACGGGAGCGGCCGCTGGTCTCCGCAGCCGCTGTTCCCGAATCTCCAGATGCTGATGGCGCACATCCGGGTGCATGTGCCGCCTTCGCTGCCAGGCGACCATGTGCCCGTGGTCTTCCACACGGTGCACCTGACGGACCTGGGCAACGAACCCCTGCGGGTCCTGGCGGTGCTCAAGGCACATCCGGACTACAAGCATCTCGCGGGCGCAAGCCTGCTGAAGCTCAAGCATCAGCTGCCGTTGCCGCTGCTGGACGACAGCGTCAGCGTTGCCCGGAAGGACGATCTTGTCCACCGCTTCGAGGCGCTGGGCGCGCGAGTGACGGTGGTCGAAAGGGTCTGCCAGCGCACCGAGGAAAATTCATAGCCTTCATCGATGAAGAGGGCTCGGCCTCACGTGACACGAGTTCGGGGCTTTCTACCCGGCAGCGGAAGCGCCCGCCACGCGGTCCAGTGCTTCCATCGCATCGGCCGGCAGTTCCAGCTTTGCCGCCGCCAGGTTCTCGCGCAGGTGCGCGACCGACGAGGTGCCGGGGATCAGCAGGATGTTGGGCGAGCGGCGCAGCAGCCATGCCAGCGCCACCTGCATCGGCGTGGCGCCCAGGCGCTGCGCCACGTCGGAGAGCCCCGAAGACTGCAGCGGGCTGAAGCCGCCAAGGGGAAAGAACGGAACGTAGGGAATGCCGTCGCGCGCCAGCGCATCGATCAGCGCATCGTCGTTGCGGTGCACGAGGTTGTAGTGGTTCTGCACGCAGGCGATGCGGCAGATGCGGCGGCCTTCGGCCACCTGGGCCGGCGTCGCGTTGCTCAGGCCGACATGGCGCACGAGGCCCTGGCGCTGCAAGTCGGCCAGCGCCGCGAGCGGCGCCTCGATCGAGCCCTCGGCCGGGCCGTGCACGTCGAACATGAGGCGCAGGTTCACCACCTCCAGCACCTCCAGGCCCAGGTGGCGCAGGTTATCGTGCACCGCCTGCGCGAGCTCCGCGGGCGAGAACGCCGGCAGCCAGCCGCCGGTGCCGTCGCGGCGCGCGCCGATCTTGGTGACGATGACAAGGTCCTTCGGATAGGGCGCGAGGGCCTCGCGGATGACCTGGTTGGTGACGTGCGGGCCGTAGAAGTCGCTGGTGTCGATGTGGTCGACGCCATTCGCGACCGCTTCGCGCAGCACGGCCACGGCCGCCTCGCGGTCCCTGGGCGGGCCGAACACGCCGGCACCGGCGAGCTGCATCGCGCCGTAGCCGAGCCGATGGACGGCGCGGTCGCCGAGGGTGAAGGTGCCGGGGGTCTGCGTGCTGGACATGGTGTCTTTCCTGAGGCGCTGAAGTGGGGGAACGAGGTCGTGAAGCCCAGTCTAGGCAGCGCCTCGCTGCTTGATAACCCACCATAATCGGCACAGCCTGTGCGGAATTCCAGACAATGAACGTCGACCTCGGGGATCTGAACGCCTTCGTGGCGGTGGCGGGAGCCAAGGGCTTTCGCGACGGCGCACGCCTGAGCGGCACGAGCGCATCGGCCCTGAGCGAGGCGGTGCGCCGGCTGGAGACCGAGCTCGGCGTGCGGCTGCTCCACCGCACGACGCGCAGCGTGCGGCCCACCGAAGCCGGAGAACGCCTGCTCGAGCGGCTGAGGCCCGCGCTGGCTGAAGTCGGTGCGGCGCTGGACGTGGTGAACGGCTTTCGCGACCGGCCCACCGGCACGCTCAAGCTCAACGTGCCGATCAGCGCCGCGCGGCTCGTGCTGCCGTCGATCGTGCCGGGTTTTCTTGCGGCCTATCCCGACATCTCGCTCGAGGTGATTGCCGAGGATGGTTTTGTCGATGTGCTGGCCGCCGGCTGCGATGCCGGCATCCGCTACGACGAGCGGCTCGAGCAAGACATGGTCGCGGTGCCGATCGGCCCGCGGCTGCAGCGCTTCGCGGTCGCGGCCGCCCCGGCGTATCTCGATCGGCACGGCCGTCCGCAGCATCCGCGCGAGCTGCTCGGCCATGCCTGCCTGCGCGGGCGCTTTGCCAGCGGGTCGATGCCTCCATGGGAGTTCGAACGCGACGGCGAAAGCCTGCGCATCGACGTGACGGGGCAGCTGATCGTGCGGATCGGCGCGGCGGCCGATCTCACGGTCGATGCGGCCATCGCCGGTGCCGGCGTGGTCTACCTGTTCGAGGACTGGCTGCGGCCGCATTTCGAAAGCGGCGCGCTCGAGCCGATCCTGGAGCCCTGGTGGCTGCGCTTCCCGGGGCCGTTCCTCTACTATCCGGGCCGCCGGTTGCTGCCGGCGCCGCTGCGGGCGTTCGTGGATTTCATACGAAATGGTTCGTGAATCGTGGCGCGTTCAGAAAACGCATGGGCTATCGCTTCGGTGTATTGGGCACAGTGACCTTGAACGGCACCTCGAGCACAACGAGGCTCTCCACCGGCCTCCCCATGCGCCGCGCCGCCCTGCAGCGCGCCTGTGCCACCGCAGCCCTGGCCGCTTTGTCGAACATACGCGATCTCTTCACGTTCGCCCCAGCGTGCCGATCCGCAGGTCGTAACGCGCGTGGCCAGTCGCGAGGGCCGCGCGGCCAGCGCAACCGCAACCGCAGCCGCAACGGTGTCAGCCAACAAGCCGCTCGATGCCGCAACGGTCCGCCGCGCAAGAAGATGCCGGGGGGCATTGGTCTTGAATCAATACCACCATTCAATGAACTTCTGACTCACGACATAGCTGCCCATCGACCCGCTCCGCTTGACTTCTCGCCCGTCATCCCGCCGCCTGCGCAGGCAGTTCAATTTCATATGCTCGGGCGATACGGGCTACCAATTCTGCGACGGCGACGTTGCGAGCTGCAGCGTTTTCGGATCGATGGACGCATCGGTCCCGATCAACCCCGAGGCCCCGGCCTTGTTGTCCACGACGACGCTCCACCCCGCCGTTCCGGTCAGTTTCTGGGCCACCAGCCGCGCAACAAAATCGGAACCGCCTCCGGGCCATCGCAGCGGATTTAAGTTCTGTTGTTCCGTCCGATACGCTTATAAATTGTTTGTCCAGCAGACCTGAGATCCCGCTCTCGCTGTGAGGTAGCTGCATCCCTTTCAGCCATTAACACATCGGGCCCGCTGGAATATTGGCCAGTTCAGATAGGAACTTGTCATAGTCTGCTCGCTTCACCGGATCGCTTAGTTCTTCGAATGCCTTGAGGAACTGGGACTCCGTTCTGCCGCGAATGTAGGCGATCAATCGATAGACTCCTTTGCGCGGCACCTTTGCCAAAGCGCTTTGGAACGCAGCTTCGATTGCGGCGTTGGGCGCATCTCGCGGCACGCTTAAAAGGCAATAGTGGTCGCAATACTGAAACTGCATACAGTTCCTTTTCGGACATTGATCCGGGGCGTCTCAATCAATCGCTTTACCCATCTCTTCCACTACTTTTTTCGCATCCCCAAAGACCATCATGGTCTTGTCCATGTAGAAGAGCTCGTTGTCCAGGCCGGCATAGCCCGCCGCCATGGAGCGCTTGTTCACGATCACCGTCTTGGCCTTGTAGGCCTCCAGGATGGGCATGCCGTAGATCGGGCTGCCCTTTTGCAGCGCGGCCGGGTTCACCACGTCGTTGGCGCCCAGGATGATCGCCACGTCCGCCTGGCCGAACTCGCCGTTGATGTCTTCCATCTCGAACACCTGGTCGTAGGGCACCTCGGCCTCGGCCAGCAGCACATTCATGTGGCCCGGCATGCGCCCGGCCACCGGGTGGATCGCGTACTTCACGGTGATGCCCTTGTGCGTGAGCTTCTCGGCGAGTTCCTTCACCGCATGCTGCGCGCGCGCCACCGCCAGGCCGTAGCCCGGCACGATCACCACCGTCTCGGCGTTGCCCAGCACGAAGGCCGCGTCGTCGGCGCTGCCGCTCTTGACCGGCCGCTGCTCCTTGGCGCCGCCGGCGGCGCTGACCGCCTCGCCGCCGAAGCCGCCCAGGATCACGTTGAAGAACGAGCGGTTCATGGCCTTGCACATGATGTAGCTCAGGATCGCGCCCGACGAGCCCACCAGCGAACCGGCCACGATCAGCATCGCGTTGTTCAAGGAGAAGCCGATGCCCGCGGCCGCCCAGCCCGAGTAGCTGTTGAGCATCGACACCACCACCGGCATGTCGGCACCGCCGATCGGGATGATGATGAGCACGCCCATCACGAAGGCCAGCGCCAGCATCGCGAAGAAGGCCGGCCAGCTTTCGGTGAAGACGAACACCAGCCCCAGGCCGATCATGGCCAGGCCGAGCACCAGGTTGAGCATGTGCTGGCCCTTGAACTGCACCGGCGCACCCTGGAACAGGCGGAACTTGTAGGTGCCCGAGAGCTTGCCGAAGGCGATCACCGAGCCGCTGAAGGTGATGGCGCCGATGGCCGCGCCCAGGAACAGCTCGAGCCGGTTGCCGGCGGGAATGGGCGCGCCCTTGGCGATGCCTTCGAGCATGGCCGCGGGTTCGACCACGGCCGCGACCGCGATGAACACCGCCGCCAGGCCGATCATGCTGTGGAAGAAGGCCACCAGCTCGGGCAT
>NZ_JBFTLJ010000024.1:0-66214 GCF_056396385.1 Variovorax sp. 05T418
CGACTCTTGCAGCAGGCCGTGGTCACCCCACCGGTGACCTATCAGCAGGTGATTCAGGCGGGTGCAAAACAGCGCCGAAAAGGATAGGATAACTGTATATTCATCCAGTCACTCAGACCTTCTGGAGCTAAGAGGATACCCCTTATATTTGTACAGTCTTTTCACAAAGGATAACCGCCATGTCGAGATCCGAACCCATCACCTCCCCTGCTCGCAACCATGCGCTGGCCGAAGCACTGGCATGGATTTCAAAGTTCGCACATGCATGGAAGGCCATCGAGCCGGCACCTCATTCGCTGAGCATCGATGGATTCATCATCTGGGGCCCTGTGCTCTATGAGAAACACCGCAACGAGGACCCCGTGGAACTCGCGGCACGGCTGTACGGCCAGTCGGGCGAGTATTCCAGGTACCTGTATCCAGGCCATCCGCCCAAGAGCAAGGATGCACTGCCGACTTTCGGCTCCGACGTGTAGCAAAAGTCACACTTTCACGTCAAAAACGATTCAAAAGGTAACTTGAATGCGTACACAAGGTTACGTTTGATTTGAAAATATCAAATTTAGCGGAGACCATTGTGATCACAGCATTCACCTTGTTAGTCGGCATGTTCCTCGGGGCGTTGTTCATGAGCCTCCTGGTCGTTTCTCGCTCGGATGACTGAGAAGAAGAACGGCCGGGCCCTTGCAGCCCTGTCCATGCCCATCGAAAAGCCCGCTCGCAGCGGGCTTTTCCTTTTCTTGAACTACGTCAGCAGGTTCGACTTGGGCCTGCGATTGCTCTCGATCGAATAGATCGCCGGCTTGTCCTGCTCGGTCTTCGTAGCCGCCGCCTCGCTGCTGGGAGCTGGTAGCGGATAGACCTCGCCGGAAAGGCGCTTCACACGCTCCGCATACATCTTGGCCAGGGCCGCGTGATGCTCCGCTGCAGCCTGGTGCTCGAGACGCGCCATCTGGGCTTCGTGAAGCAGCGTGGCAGCCCTTTTGAGATGAAGGCTGGATCCGGATTGAAAGAGCTGGAAGAACATGGGACCTCCTGGAGAACACAAGCCGCCACGTTCAAATGCCCGGGTGCATGCGTCTGTAGGCGTACAACTTTTTCGCCTGTCGCTCAGTCCGTGGTTCGCAAGTCGGCGATCGCCGCCTTGCTCTCTCTTGCTCTCGCCAGGATGGCGACGGTTCAGATCGGCAGCGCGATCAGGTCGTGGCCCTCGGCGCCCACGATGCGGGCCCGCGTGAATTCACCCACCTTGAGCGTCTTGCTGATCTTCTCGGGCGGCAGCAGGCGCACGGTGCCGTCGATCTCGGGGGCGTCGGCGTAGGTGCGGCCCACGCCGCCCTTGCGCCCCATGCCGGGTGCCGAGTCCACCAGCACCTGCATGGTTGCACCGATGCGCTGGCGCAGCTTGGCGATCGACACCGCTTCGGCCACTTCCATGAAGCGGGCGCGGCGCGCTTCACGCTCCGCCGGCGGCAGCATGCCGGGGATGTCGTTGGCGGTGGCGCCTGCCACAGGGCTGTAGGCGAAGCATCCGGCGCGGTCGATCTGCGCCTCGCGGATGAAGTCGAGCAAGTGCTCGAACTCCTGCTCGGTTTCGCCAGGGAAGCCCGCGATGAAGGTGCTGCGGATCACCAGCTCGGGGCAGACCTCGCGCCACCGCGCCAGGCGCTCCAGGTTCTTCTCGCCGCTGGCCGGCCGCTTCATGCGCTTGAGCACGTCGGGGTGGCTGTGCTGCAGCGGCACATCGAGGTAAGGCAGCACCTGGCCGCTGGCCATCAGCGGAATGATCTCGTCCACGCTCGGATACGGATACACATAGTGGAGCCGGACCCAGGCGCCATAAGGCTCGGCAATTTCGCCCAGCGTGCGCACCAGTTCGAGCATGCGCGTCTTGACCGGCTTGCCGTCCCAGAAGCCGGTGCGGTACTTGACGTCCACGCCATAGGCCGAGGTGTCCTGGCTGATCACCAGCAGTTCCTTCACGCCGCCTTCGAACAGGGCCTTGGCCTCGCCGAGCACGTCGCCGACCGGCCGCGACACCAGGTCGCCGCGCATCGAGGGAATGATGCAGAAGGTGCAGCGGTGGTTGCAGCCTTCGCTGATCTTCAGATAGGCATAGTGCCGCGGCGTGAGCTTGAGGCCCGCGATGCCGAAGGTGTTGGGCACCAGGTCGACGAACGGGTCGTGCGGCTTCGGCAGGTTGGCGTGGACCGCGTCCATCACTTCCTGCGTGGCATGCGGACCGGTCACGGCCAGCACGCTCGGATGCATTTGCCGCACCAGGTTGCCGCCCTGGTCGCCGGTCTTGGCGCCCAGGCAGCCCGTGACGATCACGCGGCCGTTTTCCGCCAGCGCCTCGCCGATGGTGTCCAGGCTTTCCTTCACGGCATCGTCGATGAAGCCGCAGGTGTTGACGATCACCAGGTCGGCGCCCTCGAAGGTCTTGGCCGTTTGGTAGCCCTCGGCGCTCAGCTGGGTCAGGATCAGTTCGGAATCGGTCAGGGCCTTGGGGCAGCCCAGGCTCACAAAGCCGACTTTGGGGGCGGCCGTCGTGGCGGCACGTTCGGGGGAGGCAACTTCGCTCATATATGCCCCTATTGTCCCAGCTATCGGCCGCGGACGGGATTTCAGGGGCGTTTGATGCCGAATGCGCCCAGGACCTGCTCGGTATTTTTCTGCATCTGCTCCTGCATCTGCAGGAACACGTTCTTGGACTGCTCGACGTAGTTGCCCATGAGTCCCTGGAGCATGGGCGACTGCATGGTCATGAAGCGCGACCACATCTCGGGCGTGAGGCCTTCGGCCTTTTCGGTGAGCTGGGCCTGTACCTCGGTCATGGCCTGGATGTTCTTCTCGAGATAGGGACCCATGTAGCCCTGCATCGCCTGACCGTAGAAGCGGATGATGTTGGCCAGCACCTGCTCGGTGAACATGGGCGCACCGCCCGCCTCTTCCTCGAGGATGATCTGCAGCAGGATGCTGCGCGTGAGGTCGTCGCCGGTCTTGGCATCGCGCACCACGAACTGGGCATTCTGTATGACCAGCTGCTTCACCTCGGTGAGCGTGATGTACGTGGATGTCTCGGTGTCGTAGAGCCTTCGGTTGGGGTACTTCTTGATTACACGTTGCACCGGCTTGACCCCGGACTTCTTGCTCTGCACTGCGGACTCCTTCACATGGATGCCCATGTCATCCGATGATTCTAGGTAGCGGTTTTGCTGCATCGCGACAAGGTTTACCCTGACCGTGCCTGCGCCGCTTCAACCGAGCGTTGTCGCGTACTCGGCGCTGCAGGCGCTGCAGGTGGCGGTCTCGGGGCGTTCTTCGGTGGCTTCCCTGAAACGCAGCGGACTCTTGTGGCCATAGACCACCCAGCAGCGCGGACAGTGCTCCTGGCCTGCCGTGGGCAAGTAGGCGCGCGAGCGCTGCTCGGCGCGCTCCTGCGTCACGGGCGTGCCCTGCCGGATGGCGCGGGCTATTTCGCGTGCCGCCATGGTGTCGGTGCGGCCGCTTGCGTGGTCGTTGATGCCATAGACCGCGCGCGCAAATTCGATGGGAGCCTGCCTGAGCAATGCGGCCAGGCGCATGTCGGCATGAGCCCGATCAACCAGCGTTGATCGCGTATTCATCAGATCGCTTGTCAAGAAATTTGAAAAAGGTTTGCAGAGCGGCCAAGGTAGCACAACAACATGGCCATGGTCTTTGTCTGCTTCACCGCTAGGACGATTGGATCACCGGGGAACCCGGTGAAAGCTCTGTTCGACAGACCCGGTGGTTGGCCGGAAGTCGAAACAGAAATTGGTAGGCGCGATTGGACTCGAACCAACGACCCCCACCATGTCAAGGTGGTGCTCTAACCAGCTGAGCTACGCGCCTAAGGATGTGTCCGAGAAGCAGCTATTGTAGCAGGAGAAAACGCGCTTTTTCAGCGCCGACGTGCAGATCGCACACCGGCAACCGCCGTCACCACGCCCAGCACCTGCGTGAGCCGCGCCGCATCGGAGATTTCCACGGTGAAGGTCATCCATGCCGTGCCCTTGACCGATTGGGTCTGCACGCCGATCACGTTCATCTTCTCGCGTGCGAACACATCGGAGATGTCGCGCAGCAGGCCCTGGCGGTCGGCCGCCTCGACGGACACGTCGACTGCATAGACCGGCGCTTCGCCGCCCTTCGCGGCGCCCCATTCGACATCGATCACGCGCTCGCTGTCGCGCGAGGCCATCATGCGGAAGTTGCTGCAGTCGACGCGGTGCACGCTCACGCCGTGGCCGCGCGTCACGAAGCCGCGGATGGCATCGGGCGGCGCGGGCTTGCAGCACTTGGCGAGCTGCGTCATCAGCGAAGACACGCCCACCACCAGCACACCGCCCTTGCCGGACTTCTCGCTCGCGCGCGGCTTCTTGATCTGCACGCCGTCGTCGGGGTTGGGCGCGGGCTCGGGCGGACGCAGCAGCACCTCGATGTTGCGCAGCGAGAACTCGTCCTTGCCGACCACTTCGAACAAGTGGTCCGCCGACTTGAAGCCCAGCTGAGAAGCCAGGTCCTCGAGGCGCGTGGAGGTCTTGCCTTCGCGCTGCAGCAGCTTCTCGACCGCCTCGCGCCCGCGCGCCACGGTTTCGTGCGTGATCTGCGCGTTGAACCATGCGCGCACCTTGGCGCGCGCGCGGTGGCTTGCAAGGTAGCCGAGCTCGGCATTGAGCCAGTCGCGCGAAGGCCCGCCCTCCTTGGCCGCGATGATCTCCACCGTCTGGCCGTTCGACAGCGGCGTGTTGAGCGGCACCATGGCCCCATCGACGCGCGCTCCGCGGCAGCGGTGGCCCAGCGTGGTGTGCACGGTGTAGGCAAAGTCGACCGGCGTTGCGCCCTGCGGCAGTTCGACGATGGCCGCGTCGGGCGTGAGCACGTAGATGCGGTCGTCGAAAAGCCCCTGGCCCTGCGAGCCGCCCGAAAGGTCGCGCTCCCATGCCAGCAGTTGCCGCAGCACGGCGATCTTCGCGTCGTATTCGCCGCTCGCCCACACGCCCGCATAGCCCTTGTGCCCGGCCTCCTTGTAGGCCCAGTGCGCCGCCACGCCGTGCTCGGCATGGTCGTGCATTTCTTCGGTGCGGATCTGGATCTCGATCGGCTTGCCGGGCTTGCCGTCGACCATCTCGCGCACCACTGTGTGCAGCGACTGGTAGCCGTTGGGCTTGGGCCGCGCGATGTAGTCGTCGAACTCTTCGTCGATCGGCAGGAAGTGCGAGTGCACCCAGGCCAGCGCCGCGTAGCAGTCCTTCACGTCGGGCACCACCACGCGCAGCGCGAGGATGTCGAACACCTGCGCAAAGTCGAGCGACTTGCCGCGCATCTTCTTGACGATGCTGTAGATGTTCTTGGGCCGCCCCTGCACCGTGGCGCGCACGCCCTCGGCCTGCAGCTCGCGTTCGAGCTGTGAGCGCAGCTGCTCGACGTGGCCTTCGCGCTCGACACGCTTCTCGTCGAGCAGGCGCGCAATCAGCTTGTAGGTCTCGGGCTCCAGGAAGCGGAACGAGAGGTCTTCGATCTCCCACTTCACCTGCCAGATGCCGAGCCGGTTGGCGAGCGGCGCGAACACCTGCAGCGACTCGCGCGCCACGCTTTCGGGCGCCGGCTGCTTGCTGGCGGCGGCGTGCCGCAGGGTCTGCAGCCGCGATGCGAGGCGCAGCATGACCACGCGCAGGTCGCGCGAGAACGCGAGCAGCATCTTGCGCACGTTCTCGGTCTGCGCACCCGCTGCGCCTTCGGCCAGGTGATGGCCCTGCGAAGCCGAGCGGGCCTGCTCCTGCACGCGCACCAGCTTGGTGGTTTCGACCGCCAGCGCCGCGAAGTTGTCGCCGAACACCTTGGCGATCACCTCCTGCGGGCGGTTGAGGTGCTGGCAGGCGTAGACCAGGTAGCTCGCAGCCTGCATGGCCTCGGAGCCACCCATCTTGGCGACGATGGCGGCGACGGCATCGGCATGCGCCAGCGTGTTCTCGCCGGTGTCGAGCTTTTCGTCGGCGATCAGCGGCTCGGCGAAAGCGCGTGCACGGGCGAGCATGTTCTCCATGACCGGCGTGCGGTCGGCCGTGGCAGCGGACAAGGGATAGTCCACCACCGCCGTATCGGAGGCGTGCGCCGTTTGAAGACTCGAAGACTCGCGCTTCACGTTGGCCTCAATCGAACAGGAAGTTGGTGACGGCGCCCACCTGCACGGGGTCGACGAAGGTGGGCGCATGGCCCACGCCTTCGAACTCGACCAGCGCCGCGCGCGGACCGCGCTGCGTCATGGCCAGGGCCGTTTCGCGCGAGAGCAGGTCCGACTGCGCGCCGCGCGTCACGAGCGTGCGCGCATCGATGGCGTCGTAGAGGCTCCACATCACGGCACCGCCCTGGACCGCAGCCTCGGGCGTGATGGCGCGCAGCGCAACGGCAATGGCCGGGTCGTAGTGAAGCAGCCAGGGACCGGCTGCGTCGCCATGGGATTCGCTGGCCTCCACCTTGCCGGCGCCATCGGGCGTGCGCTGCGACGCAGGCACCACCATGTGCTGCGACAGCGAAAGCCACTGGTCCGGTGTATGGGGGCCGAAGCTGGTCGAGATCGTCCACATGGCATCGGCCGCCGATTGCACGCTGTCGTAGCGGCCGCCCTGCCCCACGTAGGCGCCAATGCGCTGCAGCGCGGCGGCCTCGATCGTCGGGCCCACGTCGTTCACGACGAAGCGGCGGATCGGCCGGGCCAGCGGCAGCTGCTTGTGCCCCGCCAGCACGAAGCCGATCAGCCCGCCCATGCTGGTGCCCAGGTAGTCGAGCGTGTTGATCGGTCGTTCGCGGTGCAGCTGCGCAACCAGCGCCAGCATGTCGGCCGCATAGACCGGCACCTGGTAGAGGGCCGGGTCGCGCAGCCAGTCGCTCTGGCCGCGCCCCGCCACGTCGGGGCAGACCACGCGCACGTCGCCGGCGGCGCGTGCCACGAGGGCCTCGGCGAGCACGTCGAAGTCGCGTCCCTGCCGCGTGAGGCCGTGCACGCAGACCACCACGCGCGCACTGCGCGCGTCGCCCCATTGCCAGTAGGCCATGCGGTGACCGCCCTGGGCGTCATCGCACGCCACGTAATGAAGCGTCGGTTCTGTCATGAAAACGAAGTCGTCCTGGTGCGGATAATGGTCTCGTCGCATCCTAATTCATCCGGAGATTGATCTTCATGCTCAAACGCAAAACCGCGCTTGTCACGGGGTCCACCAGCGGCATTGGCTTGGCCATTGCCAAGTCGCTTGCACAACAAGGCGCAAACATCGTGCTCAACGGTTTCGGCGACGCCGAAACCCCCAAGTCCCAGATCGAGGCGCTCGGCGTGCGCGCCGAATACCACGGCGCCGACATGAGCCAGCCCGCTCAGATCGAGGACATGATGAAGTTCGCCGCGTCCAGATTCGGGCGCGTCGACATCCTCGTGAACAACGCCGGCATCCAGCACGTGGCAAAGGTCGAGGACTTCCCGCCGGAACGCTGGGACGCCATCATCGCCATCAACCTCACGAGCGCATTCCACACGACCCGGCTCGCCATACCCGCGATGCGCGAGGCCAACTGGGGCCGCATCATCAACGTGGCATCGGCCCACGGCCTGGTGGCCTCGGCGCAGAAGTCGGCCTACGTGGCGGCCAAGCACGGCATCGTGGGCTTCACCAAGTCGGTGGCGCTCGAAACCGCAACCACCGGCATCACGAGCAATGCAATCTGCCCAGGCTGGGTGCTGACGCAGCTGGTGCAAAAGCAGATCGACGACCGCGCGGCGCGCGAAGGCATCTCGGCCACGCAGGCGCAGAACGAGCTGCTCGGGGAAAAGCAGCCTTCGCTGCAGTTCACCACGGTCGAGCAGCTCGGCGGCCTGGCGGTGTTCCTGTGCTCGCCGGCCGCCGACCAGGTGCGCGGCGTCGCCTGGCAGATGGACGGCGGCTGGACCGCTCAATAAGAGAAGAAGCTATTTGAGCTGCACCGATCCCGAGACGTTGACGACCACGCTGGCCTTGCCGGCTTCCACCGGCACCGGCGCATCGGCCGCAAAGGACTTGGCCGCCGCCGCCATGACGCGCGGCCGGATCGGGCCGCTGTCGTTCGCGTTCACCGAGACTTCGCGCAGCGTGTAGCCGCCGAAGCCGAAGCCCTTGGCCAGTTCGGTGGCCTTCTGCTTGAAGTTCTCGATGGCGATGGTCTGGGCCTCGGTCTCGCTCTTGGCGCGCTGCTCGCGGCTGAGCGCGAAGCCCACGTTGCCGACGTTCAGCGTGGTGATGCGGCCTGCGGTCTGCGTGATGCGCGCGAAGTCGCGGCCCTCGAGCACCATTTCGGCGGAGCCCTGCCAGCCGTTGATCTTGCCTTCGCGGGTGTAGCGCGGCGACAGGCTGAAATTGCCGGTGCGCACGTCGAGCTGGCCGCGCTGGGCGTTTTTCTTGGCCTCGGCCAGGGCCGCGTCCACCGCGGCCTTGAGCTGCGACTGGACCGTGGCGGCATCGGCTGCGTCGCGCGTGGTGGTGAGCGTCATGCTGAGCATGTCCTGCTGCACTTCCACTGTGCCGGAGGCCGTGAGCTGCAGCACGTTCTGCGGCGGCGGGACCATGTTCTGGGCCATGGCGGTGCCGGCGGTGCCAGCCGCAGCCAGTGCGGCAAAGGCGGCGATCAAACTGATTTTTTTCAAGACGAGCTAACTCCCCTGGGTTGGTATTCGAGAACGCGAGAGCACACAGCCCTCGCCGCTTCAGCGGCGCTGGCTGCGGGGCAAGGTCAGGGCGCGCGCGGCCGACATCGGCTCCGGCACCATTCGCTCGGCCGGCTGCGATTCTGCCGAATTCAGCACGTGGGGTGTGCCGGGCGGCGTCCATTGCCTTCGCACCTGCTGGCGCAGTTCGAAGAGTTCGGCCGCCGTGAGGCGCCTGCCGGCCACGGCCTCCTCCCGCCGGATTTCGTCGCGCTGCGCGGCACGGTGGGCCGCTACCGCCTCGCGTACCTCGCTGCGGCGCGAATCACCGACCCTGAGAAACTCGCCGGCGTTTGCCAAGGCAGGGCCGCAGCTGCAAGCAACTAGGATCGGCAGGACGGGAAGAAGGGTTCTCATTGAACAAAAGTCATAGCACTGGGCGGACTTTGCCACCGCCGGGCGAACGTCGGATGACTAGACAGCGAGCGACCGCAAGTTTTGTAACTTAGTGTCAAACCATAAGTAAAACCGGCTCAACGGGGGCTCAACGCCTTCAGAATCGGCGCTGTTACAAATTCAACGTTGTAGAAATGACTCAAGTTCCCGCCCGCACTGACAAGATCGTGATCGTCGACGACGACGCCCGCATCCGCGACCTGCTTCGCCGCTACCTGACCCAGGAAGGTTTCGAAGTGATCGTGGCCGAGGACGGCAAGGCGCTCAACCGCATCCTGTTGCGCGACACGGTCGACCTGATCGTGCTCGACCTGATGATGCCCGGCGAAGACGGCCTGTCGGTCTGCCGCCGCCTGCGTGCCGCCAACGACCGCACGCCGATCATCATGCTCACCGCCAAGGGCGAGGACGTCGACCGCATCGTCGGCCTCGAGGTCGGCGCGGACGACTACCTGGGCAAGCCGTTCAACCCCCGCGAACTGCTGGCGCGCGTGCATGCGGTGCTGCGCCGCCGTCCGCCACTCGAAGCGCCCGGCGCCCCTTCCACCGAGAACGAGACCGTCACCTTCGGGCCCTTTGCCTTCGACCTGGGTTCGCGCACGCTCAAGAAGGACGGCGAGGAACTCTCCCTGACCACCGGCGAATTCGCGATGCTGAAGGCGCTGGTGCGCCATCCACGCCAGCCGCTGTCGCGCGAGAAGCTGGCCCAACTGGCCCGCGGCCGCGAGTTCGAGCCCTTCGACCGCAGCCTCGACGTGCAGATCTCGCGCCTGCGCAAGCTGGTCGAGGCCGATGCGGCGGCGCCCCGCTACATCCAGACCGTGTGGGGCGTGGGCTACGTGTTCGTGCCGGACGGCACGGCCTGAACGACACCCTGAGGTGGCCATCGGCCTGCAATCCGCCAGACCCAGCCCAGCCCAGGAGGACGGCGCGCAGGTCACCATGCCAAGCCCCCTGGAGGGCAGCGGCCAGCGTGACCGGCGACCGGGCCTGAAGCTCGGCTTCAGCCTTTTCTGGCGCACATTCTTCCTGCTCGCGCTGCTGCTGATCGGCTGTACGGTCGCCTGGCTGCAGACCTTCCGCTCGCTCGAATACGAGCCGCGCGCCATCCAGACGGCACACCAGATCGCCTCGCTCGTGAACCTCACGCGCGCGGCGCTGGTGTATTCGGATGCGATCACGCGGGTGTCGCTGATCAAGACGCTGGCCGACCAGGAGGGCGTGCGCATCCTGCCGCGCGAGCCCAACGACCGCTTCCAGCCCTACACCAGCGGCGCGCTCGACCAGCGCGTGACCGAGGAGCTGATCGACCAGCTCGGCGAAGGCACCACGGTGGCCAGCCGCGTCAACGACGAGCCGGGCCTGTGGATCGGCTTCACCATCGAGAGCGACACCTACTGGCTGCTGCTCGACCCGACCCGCTTCAGCCGCGTGGGCGGACGCACCTGGCTGGTCTGGCTCAGCACCGCCATGGCGCTGTCGCTGGCCGGCGCGGCGCTGATCACGCGGCTCATCAACCTGCCGCTCAAGCAGCTGTCGCGCGCCACCATGCAGGTGCGCGAAGGCGAATACGAGGCGCACCGGCTCGACGAGAGCGCCCGCACCAACGAGATCCGCGCGGTCAACATCGGCTTCAACCGCATGGCCGACCAGCTCGCCAAGATCGAGCAGGACCGCGCCATCATGCTGGCCGGCATCTCGCACGACCTGCGCACGCCGCTCGCGCGGCTGCGGCTCGAAACCGAGATGAGCGTGTCCGACGAGGACGCGCGCGACCACATGGCGGCCGACATCGCCCAGCTCGACGCCATCATCGACAAGTTCCTCGACTACGCGCGCCCCGACCATGTCGACCCCAAGCCCGTGCTGCTGCGCGACGTGGTCGATGCCTGCACCTACGCCGTGCAGGACTACGAAGAAATGAACATCCGCGTCGACGTGCCGCCCGACCTGCGCGTGCTGGGCGACGAGGTCGAGCTCACGCGCGTGATCTCCAACCTGGTGGAGAACGCGCGGCGCTACGGCAAGACACCCTCCACCGGCATTGCCGACGTGGTGATCCAGGCGCAATCGAACAACGACGCGGTGCTGATCAAGGTGCGCGACCACGGCGCGGGCGTCGAGCCCGCCCTGCTCTCGCAGCTGACCAAGCCCTTCTTCCGCGGCGACGTGGCGCGCACCTCCGCGGCCGGCGCCGGGCTCGGCCTGTCGATCGTGGCAAAGAACATCGAGCGCATGGGCGGCACCTTTGCGCTCACCAGCACGCCCGGGCGCGGCCTGGCGGCGCACATCCGCATGCCGCGCGCCATGCCCGAGCCGAGGCCGGCGGCGGAAGCGCAGCAGGGCCGGCGGGCCTGAGTCGATCAGCCCTGGCGGTGCAGCAGCACCACCGCGCGCGCTTCCATCGCGCGGCCTTCGCCGACCGGGCCGAGCTTTTCGGCCGTCTTGGCCTTCACGTTGACCTGCTCGGGCGCGAGGCCCAGCACCTGGGCGATGCGCCGGCACATGGCCGGGATGTGCGGCGCCAGCTTGGGCGCCTGCGCAATCACCGTGCTGTCGACGTTGCCGATCTCCCAGCCCGCAGCGCGCACGCGGCGTGCCGCTTCGCCGAGCAGCACGGCCGAATCGGCGCCGCGAAACTGCGCGTCGGTGTCGGGAAAATGCCGGCCGATGTCGCCCAGGCCCGCCGCACCGAACAAGGCGTCGGTGATGGCATGCAGCAGCACGTCGGCATCCGAATGCCCCAGCAGGCCGGTGGTGTGCGGAACCTCCACGCCGCCGAGAATCAGCTTGCGTCCCGCCACCAGCTGGTGAACGTCCCAGCCCTCGCCCACGCGGAGGTTGAACGCGGCCGTCATGCGATGGCCTTTCGGCGGCCGAGCAGCACCGCCTCGGCCAGGGCGAAGTCCTCGGGAAAGGTCACCTTGAAGTTCTGCGCGCTGCCCGGCACCAGCAAGGGCGACAGGCCGATGGCCTCGATGGCGCCGGCCTCGTCGGTCACCGCGTCGCCCGCCCGCTCCAGCGCATCGAGCAGCATGCCGATGCGGAACATCTGCGGCGTCTGGGCCAGCCACTTGTCGGCCCGCGAAAGAGTCTGGGAGACGCGGCTGTCGGCCGAGGAGGCCTTCAGCGTGTCGGCCAGCCGCTGCGCCAGCAGCCCGCCGACGGCGTCGTGCTCGCAGGCCGCGATCAGCGCCTCGATCTGGCTCGAGGTGACGAGGCAGCGCGCCGCATCGTGCACCAGCACCCAGTCATGCGCCCCGGCACCCTTCTGGCGCAGCGCCGCGAGACCGTTGCGCACCGTGGCGGCGCGCGTGACGCCCCCCACGCGCAGCAGGAATTCGTTGTCGGCCGGAAAGCGCGGCAGCGCCGTCTGCACCTCGCGGTCGTCCGGCGACACCACCACCGCCAGCCCGGCAAAGCGCCCCGCCAGCGCGCGGAACGCAGCCACCGTGTGGGCCACCATCGACGATCCCGCCAGCCGCTGGTATTGCTTGGGCTGGGCGCCACCTGCACGGTGGCCGAAGCCGGCGCAGGGAATCAGCACGAAAAATCGGGAAGAAGACATGGGGTGCGGCACGGCCGGCGGCCGGCAAGCGGATAAAGGGCCGCCATTCTAGAATCGACCGTCTCATACACCCCTCGCCCTCAGCGCGGGGTGTTCTGCATTTTCTAAGCGTTCCATGGACCTCCCCCACCTCACGGCGGGCAAGCGATTCACGCTGCCGCGTCCTCCTTTGTCGGCCGATGCGCTGCTGCTGGCGCAGCTGGGCATGCGCGAGAAGGCCGCGGGCCGCGCCACCGCGATGTTCACGGCCGACGCCAACGACGCGCAGCGGCTGATCGACGAGATCGCCTTCTTCGCGCCCGAGCTGCGCTGCGCCCTGTTCCCCGACTGGGAAACGCTGCCCTACGACAGCTTTTCCCCGCACCAGGACCTGATCAGCGAGCGCCTGGCCACGCTCTGGCGCATCAGCCAGAAAGAGGCCGACGTGGTGCTGGTGCCCGCCACCACCGCGCTCTACCGGCTCGCGCCGCCGGCCTTCCTGGCCGGCTACACCTTCCACTTCAAGGCCAAGCAGAAGCTCGAGGAATCCAAGCTCAAGGCCCAGCTCACGCTGGCCGGCTACAGCCACGTGACACAGGTGGTGAGCCCGGGCGAATACGCGGTGCGCGGCGGCCTGATCGACCTCTTTCCGATGGGCTCGCTGGTGCCGTTTCGCGTCGACCTGTTCGACGACGAGATCGACTCGATCCGCACCTTCGACCCCGACACCCAGCGCAGCCTCTATCCGGTGCCCGAGGTGCGGCTGCTGCCCGGCCGCGAGTTCCCGATGGACGACGACGCCCGCGCGCGCTTCCGCAGCCGCTGGCGCGAACTGCTCGAAGGCGACCCGACCAAGAGCCGCATCTACAAGGACATGGGCAACGGCGTGGCCACCGCCGGCATCGAGTACTACCTGCCGCTGTTCTTCGACGAGACGGCCACGGTGTTCGACTACCTGGGTGCGGACGCCACCGTGGTGCTGCACGGCGACCTGGAGCCCGCGTTCCAGCATTTCTGGCAGGACACGAGCGAGCGCTACCGCCTGGTGCGCGGCGACCCCGAACGCCCGGCGCTGCCGCCCGAGGCGCTGTTCCTGAGTGCCGAGCAGTTCTACCAGCGCGCCAAGCCGCATGCGCAGCTCGCGATCCGCGGAAACGCGGGCGGCGGAGACATTGCTGCCGAGACGCCCTACGCCGAGTTCGACAGGCTGCCGCCCTTTGCCGTGGTGCGCGGCGCGGAGGACCCGCTGGTCGGCCTCAAGGCCCATATCAAGGCCACGCCGCACCGCGTGCTGCTGATCGCCGAAAGCGAAGGCCGGCGCGAAAGCCTGCTCGACTTCCTGCGCGCCAGCGGCGTGAGCCCGCCGGCCTTCGATTCGCTGGCCGAGTTCGAAGCCTCGGCCGACGAGAAGATCGGCATCGCCACCGCCGCGCTCGCCTCGGGCTTTGCCTGGCGCGAGCAGGGCATCGACTTCGTCACCGAGACCGAGCTCTTCGCCACCGCGCCCACCACGCGCCGGCGCAACAAGAAGCAGGAACAGGTCAGCGACGTCGAGGCGCTGATCAAGGACCTGTCCGAGCTCAACGTGGGCGACCCGGTGGTCCACACCGCGCACGGCATCGGACGCTACCGCGGCCTGATCCACATGGACCTGGGCCAGGGCACCGATGCCGAAGGCAAGCCGCTCTTGCAGGAAATGCTGCACCTGGAGTACGCCGACAAGGCGACGCTCTACGTGCCGGTCTCGCAGCTGCACCAGATCAGCCGCTACACCGGCGTCAGCGCCGACGAGGCGCCGCTGCACAAGCTGGGCTCCGGCCAGTGGGAAAAGGCCAAGCGCAAGGCCGCCGAGCAGGTGCGCGACTCGGCCGCCGAGCTGCTCAACATCTACGCCCGCCGCGCCGCGCGGCAGGGCCATGCCTTCCGCTACTCGGCCGCCGACTACGAAGTGTTCGCCAACGACTTCGGCTTCCAGGAAACCGCCGACCAGAAGGCCGCGATCCACGCCGTGGTGCAGGACATGATCTCGCCCCAGCCGATGGACCGCCTGGTCTGCGGCGACGTGGGCTTCGGCAAGACCGAGGTGGCGCTGCGCGCCGCCTTCATCGCGATCACCGGCGGCAAGCAGGTGGCCTTCCTCGCGCCTACCACGCTCCTGGCCGAGCAGCACTACCAGACGCTGGTCGACCGCTTCGCCAAGTGGCCGGTCAAGGTGGCCGAGATGAGCCGCTTCCGCTCGGCCAAGGAGATCACCGCGGCGGCCAAGGGCCTGGCCGAAGGCACGGTCGACATCGTGGTCGGCACGCACAAGCTGCTCTCGCAGTCGGTCAAGTTCAAGAACCTGGGCCTGCTCATCATCGACGAGGAGCACCGCTTCGGCGTGCGCCACAAGGAGGCGATGAAGGCCATGCGCGCCGAGGTCGACGTGCTCACGCTCACCGCCACGCCGATTCCGCGCACGCTGGGCATGGCGCTCGAGGGCTTGCGCGACCTGAGCGTGATCGCGACCGCGCCGCAGCGGCGCCTCGCCATCAAGACCTTCGTGCGCAACGAGGGCACGGGCGTGATCCGCGAAGCCGTGCTGCGCGAACTGAAGCGCGGCGGGCAGGTGTACTTCCTGCACAACGAGGTCGAGACCATCGAGAACCGGCGCCAAAAGCTCGAGGAGATATTGCCCGAGGCCCGCATCGCCGTGGCCCACGGCCAGATGCCCGAGCGCGAGCTCGAGCGCGTGATGCGCGACTTCGTGGCGCAGCGCTACAACCTCCTGCTGTGCTCGACCATCATCGAGACCGGCATCGACGTGCCGACCGCCAACACCATCGTGATGAGCCGCGCCGACAAGTTCGGCCTCGCGCAGCTGCACCAGCTGCGCGGCCGTGTCGGGCGCTCGCACCACCAGGCCTATGCCTACCTGATGGTGCCGGACACCGAGGGCCTGACCAAGCAGGCGGCGCAGCGGCTCGACGCCATCCAGCAGATGGAAGAACTGGGTTCGGGCTTCTATCTTGCGATGCACGACCTGGAGATCCGCGGCACGGGCGAAGTGCTGGGCGAGAACCAGAGCGGCAACATGATGGAGATCGGCTTCCAGCTCTACAACGAGATGCTGAGCGAGGCGGTGCGCGCGCTCAAGGCCGGGCAGGAGCCCGACCTGCTCGCGCCGCTGTCGGTCACCACCGAGATCAATTTGCACGCCCCCGCCCTCTTGCCCGACGACTACTGCGGCGACGTGCACCTGCGCCTGTCGTTCTACAAGAAGCTGGCCACCGCGAAGACGCCCGAGCAGATCGACACCTTGCTCGAAGAAATCGTCGACCGCTTCGGCAAGCTGCCGCCGCAGGCGCAGACGCTGATCGACACGCACCGGCTGCGCGTGCTCGCACGGCCGTACGGCGTGGTGAAGGTGGATGCGGCGCCGGGCGTGATCCACATCACGTTCAAGAAGGATCCGCCGGTCGACTCGATGGCCATCATCCACCTGATCCAGAAGAACAAGCACATCAAGCTCGCGGGCAACGAGAAGCTGCGCATCGAGCGCGAGCTGAAGGAGCCCAAGGAGCGTGCGCAAATGGTGCGCGACGTGCTGCGCAGCCTCGGACAACCGATCGTCAAGGAACCCGCCCCCGCATGAGCGCAATCACAGAAATCTCCCCCGGCCTCGTCATCCAGCGCATGAAGCCGCCGCTGAAGCTGGCCGACTTCAAGCTGATCGCGTTCGACATGGACTCGACGCTGATCAACATCGAATGCATCGACGAAATCGCCGACGCGGTCGGCAAGAAAGCCGAGGTGGCCGCGATCACCGAAGCCACGATGCGCGGCGAGATCAAGGACTTCAAGGAAAGCCTGCGGCGGCGCGTGGCGCTGCTCAAGGGCGTGCCGGTCGAGGCGCTGCAGCAGGTCTACGACGAGCGGCTGAAGCTCAATCCGGGCGCGGCGGAACTGGTGGCGGCCTGCAAGGCGGCCGGGCTCAAGGTGCTGCTGGTGTCGGGCGGCTTCACCTTCTTTGCGAACCGCGTGAAGGACCGCCTGGGCATTGACTTCGCACGCTCCAACCTGCTCGACGAGGCCGATGGCAAGCTCACCGGCCAGGTGGTGCAGCAAAGCTGGGGCGACATCTGCGACGGCGCCGAGAAGCGCCGCACGCTGCTCGAGGTTGCATCCCTGCTGGGCATTTCTCCGCAGGAAGCCATTGCCGTGGGCGATGGCGCGAACGACCTGCCGATGATGGGCGAAGCCGGCCTCTCCGTGGCCTACCACGCCAAGCCGAAGGTGCGCGAGCAGGCCATGGTGGCGATCAACGAAGGCGGGCTTGAGCGGCTGTTGGAGCTTCTGGAGTGACTCTTTGCCTCGCGTTGTGCTTGACGTGATTTGTTCAGGGCGCTGGTTGATCAGCGGCACACCGGCAGCGTGCCCTGGTGCACAGGGCATCGGGTGCTCCCCGCAGCGAAATCAAGGAGGAGGCCGAAGGCCGGGGGACATTCGCGGAGGGGAGTACCCGGTGGCCTGTGCACGCGCCCTGAACAAGAGCGCCCTGAACAACAGCGCCCTGAAACAAAACCACCCGAACCAGCACACAAATCACAAGCACCCCTCGCAGCAATCAGCTTGATGGAGACATGACATGACCGACACCACCGCCCCCCTCTACCGCGCCGAGGCGCTCAAGGATTACGCCGGCGCCCTGCTGCAGAAGGCCGGCCTCGCCGCTCCGATGACCGACAGCGTCGCCCGCACCCTCGTCGAAGGCGACCTGCTGGGCCACGACACGCACGGTCTCGCGCTGCTGGCCGGCTACGTGAAGGAACTCGAGTCCGGCGGCATGACGCGGGAAGGCGCGCCCGAGGTGCTGTCGGACCGCCCGGCCGCCGTGCTCTGGGACGGCAAGCGCCTGCCCGGCCCCTGGCTCATGGACCAGGGCATGGACCTGCTGGTTCCGCGCGCCCGCGAACTCGGCACCGCCTCGCTCGTGATCCGCCGCAGCCACCACATCGCCTGCCTCGCCGTCTACATGCTGCGCGCGCTCGAGGAAGACATGCTGATGCTGCTCGCCTGCTCCGACCCCAACACCGCCAGCGTCGCGCCCTTCGGCGGCACGCAGGCGGTGTTCACGCCGAATCCGCTGGCCATGGGCTTTCCGCTCTCGCAAGGCGGCGTGATGGTCGACATCTCGGCCTCCATCACCACCAACGGCATGAGCAACCGCAAGCGCGCCGCCGGCGAAACCTTTGCGGAGGAATGGCTGATCGACGCCGCCGGCAAGCCGTCGAACAACCCGCAGGTGCTGTTCGACCAGCCGCCCGGCACGCTGCTGCCCGTGGGCGGATTGAGCCATGGGCACAAGGGCTACGGCATGGCGCTGCTGGTCGAGACGCTGACCGCCGGCCTCGCGGGCCATGGCCGCGCCGACCCGCCCGAAGGCTGGGGCGCGACGGTGCACGTCACGCTGCACGATCTGCATGCCTTTGGCGGCAAGGAAGCTTTCCTGCGCCAGATGGACCATGTGGCTGCGCAGTGCCGCAACAACAGGCCGATCGATCCGGCAAGGCCCGTGCGGATGCCAGGCGAAGGCGGCTTGAAGCGCCGCGATGCGCAGTCGAAGAACGGGGTGCGCCTGCACCCGTCGATCGCGCGGTCGCTGCAGGATGCGGAGCAGCGCCACGGCCTGCGCCTTGCGCAGGCGCTGCTCTGAGATAGCTGGCTAGATTTCTTCGGGCGGCTCTTCTTGCGCCGGCTCCCCGGCTGCGCGCGGCTTGCGCTTGCCGGGCTTGGCGACGACCTCGACGTAGAACTGCTTGCCGCCTTCCTTGGCGATGCCGTCGATCAGGCCCGTGATGGCCGACAGGTGCACGGCCTCGGCGGTTTCTTCGGAGGTGCCGAACCTGCAGTCGAAGTCCCAGAAGTCTGCGCCTTCGGGCAGGACGCGGCGCCGCTCGCGCTTGATGTACTTGCGGATCTCGTGCTTGATGGCTTCGAGGAGTCGGTCGGGGTGCTTGCCCTCGACCTGAAGCTGAAAGGTTTTTCTCATGGTCGATCCTAACCCGCGGCCTGTGTACAGTCGGCGGTGGTTCAAACGAAAGCAGGTGAAGACATGGCGCGCGCAAACGACTGGGCAAGCAAGGTGATGGCATTGGTCAACGGCGGCAACGCATCGGCGGCCATCGCGCAGATCAAGGTCGCACCCTCGGTCAAGGACCTGAAGGCGCTGCAGACCATCATGACGCTATCGAAAATGAAAGGCCGCTATCCGAACGTGGATGCGGCCATTGCGGACAACCTCGCGCTGCTGGCGGCGCCGCGCCTGCACCGCTCGCCCTGAGTCGGGAGGCCTACAGGGCCTGGCCCAGGCGCTTCACGCCCTCTTCGATCTTGGCCACGTCGGCCGTCGCAAAGCTCAGGCGCAGCGTTGCGACATCGGGCTTCTCCGCAAAGAACGGCGCTCCGGGCACGAAGGCCACGAGCTTCTCGATGGCCCGCTTGGCCAATTCGTTGGCATCGGCCAGCTTGCCGTTGGCGCCCGTGAGGCGGGCCCAGAAGAACAGGCCGCCCTGCGGCTGCGTGAAGCTCACCGCATCGCCCAGTTCGCGCTCGAGCGCCGCGCCCATGGCCTGCGCGCGCTGCCCGTAGACCTCGCGCACATGCGCCAGCGTGGCCGGCATGCGGCCGCTCTTGAGGTACTGCGCGGCCGTGGCCTGCGAGAAGGTGCTGGTGTGCGCATCGCTGAACTGCTTGCACATCGTGGCCTTGGCGAGCAGTTCGGCCGGCGCGATCATCCAGCCGATGCGCAGGCCCGGGCTCAGCACCTTGCTCAGGCTGCCGCAGTGCGCGAGCAGCTCGCGGCTGCCCGGCACGTCCTTGGCCAAAGCCAGGATCGAAGGCGGCGGCGCTTCGCCGAAGTAGAGGTCGCCGTAGGGGTCGTCCTCGACGATCAGCGTCTGGTACTTGACCGCCAGCTCGAGCACCTTCTTGCGGCGCTCCAGACTCAGCATGGCGCCGCTCGGGTTGCCGAAGGTGGGAATCAGGTAGACGAACTTGGGCTTGTGCTCGGCGATGAGCTTTTCGAGCTCGTCGGTCTTCACGCCGTTGGCGTCGATGGGCGCGCTGATGAGCTGCGCGCCGTAGAGGCGGAAGCACTGGATGGTGGCCAGGAAGGTCGGGCCCTCGACGATCACCTTGTCGCCGGGCGAGATCATGGTCTTGCCGAGCAGGTCGAGCGCCTGCTGGCTGCCGGTGGTGACGATCAGGCCGCTCGGGTCCACGTCGACGCCCTTGGTCTTCATGAAGGCAGAAAGCTGCGTGCGCAGCGGCTCGTAGCCTTCGGTGGCGCCGTACTGCAGCGCGCCGCCGGGCTCCTCGGTCAGCGCCTTCTGGCTCGCCTCCTTCAGGCCCTCCACGTCGAACATGGCGCTGTCGGGGAAGCCGCCCGCAAAGCTGATGATGCCGGGCTTGCCCAGCAGCTTGAAGAGTTCGCGGATGGCGGAGGTTTCGACGTTGTCGAGGCGGGAAGCGAATTGCATGGGAAGTCTCACTTTCTGGGTCGCTATTGTGGCGAAAGTGCGGCGGCGTGCGCCGCGGTCGGCTTTGGGCCGCGGGCGATATATTGGGCGCCTTGCCCGGAACCCCATGAAAAAAGACAACATCCCCCTCTTCTTCGCCACCCTGCAGGCGGCCAACCCCACCCCCGAAACCGAGCTCGAATACGCCACGCCATTCGAACTGCTGGCCGCCGTGCTGCTCTCGGCGCAGGCGACCGACGTGGGCGTGAACAAGGCCACGCGCAAGCTGTTTCCGGTGGCGAACACGCCGCAGGCGATCCTCAGGCTGGGCGTGGAGGGCCTGGAGGACTACATCAAGACCATCGGGCTGTACCGCAGCAAGGCCAAGCACCTGATCGAGACCTGCCGCATCCTGGTGGAAAAGCACGGCGGCGAAGTGCCCCGTACGCGCGCCGAGCTCGAGGCGCTGCCGGGCGTCGGCCGCAAGACCGCCAACGTGGTGCTCAACGTGGCGTTCGGCGAAGCGACGATCGCGGTCGACACGCACATCTTCCGCGTCAGCAACCGCACCGGGCTCGCGCCGGGCAAGACGCCGCTCGAAGTGGAGCTCAAGCTGGAGAAACGCGTGCCGTTCGAATTCCGGCTGCATGCGCACCACTGGCTCATCCTGCATGGGCGCTACATCTGCGTGGCACGCACGCCGAAGTGCTGGGAATGCGCGGTGGCACCCTTTTGCGACTACAAGCCGAAGACGCCGCGGCCCAAGTCGGCCTGAGGCCGTACTGAGCCCGGCCTGTTCCCCAGCTACAGCTCGAATGCCTCGACCTGCCGGCCGTCGATGTCGGTGAAGCCGTATTCGCGCGCCAGGTCGGCCACGCGATGCACGCCGCCGCTTTTCTCGAGCACCCGCGCATCGCCCGCGAGCGCAGCCACCGCGCGGCCGAGATAGCGCGGCGACTCGGTCCGCGCCAAGGCCGGGTGCTCGCGCCAATGCGCCTCGTCGGTCTTGTGGGCCGCCAGCACGAACTCGGTGCGCATCCAGCCCGGCGACACGGCCAGCGAAGCGACGCCGTCCGGACGAAGCTCCTGCGCCATGCCGAAGGCCAGCCGGGTCATGGCCGATTTGGCGAGGTCGTAGAACAGGTTCCCGCGCAGGTAGTTGCCGCGGTCCCAGAAGGTGGTGGTCACGATCAGCCCGCTCTTTTGCGCCACCATCAGCGGCGCGGCGAAGCGGCTGGCCAGCAGGTGATTGCGCACGCCGCGGTCGAACATCGAGTCCCAGTTGGAAAGCGGATGCTCCCAGAACGGCGCCTCGAAGACGCCGGTGAAAGTTTCGTGGCCGCCCCAGGCGTTGTTGACCAGCAGGTCCACGCGGCCTTGCTCGCGCTGCACCTGCGCAAAGAGCTGCTTCACCTCGTCTTCCTGCGTGTGGTCGCAGCGCACCGCGATGCCGCGTCCGCCCAGCCGTGTGACCTCGTCGGCGGTTTCGTCGATGCTGCCCGGCAGGGCTTCGAGCTCCGAGAGCGCGAGCAGCTGGCCATAGGTATTTGCCGGCTGCCCGCGCGTGCTTCGCCCGGTGACGTACACGGTGGCGCCCGCGGCGCCCAGTTCCAGCGCAATGCCGCGGCCGGCGCCGCGGCTCGCTCCGGTCACCACGGCCACGCGGCCCTTCAGTTGTCGCTCCCTGCATTCAGCTGGCATCGTCCTGTCCTTTCGTTGCGAGTGAGAGACGACGACGGTAAGGCCGCGTCAATCCGCCGTCTTGGAAGAACCCGAAATCGCGCGACCCAGAAACTCCGTCGGCGTGAGGCCGCAAAGCGCCTGGAACTCGTTGATGAGGTGCGATTGGTCATAGAAGCCGCCATCCAGCGCAAGGCTGGCCCAGGCGGGCTCGCGCTGCAGGCGCAAGGCGCGCACGCAGGCATGCAGCCGCGCGAGCCGGCTCCAGGCCCGCGGCGACAGGCCCACCTGCTGCCGAAAGACCTGTTGCAGCCGCCGCTCGCCAAGCCCGACGGCCTGCGCCACCTCGCGCAGCGGACGCCGTCCGCCCGACGTGGCGATGAGTTGCGCCGCGCGCATGGCCGCCACGTGGACGGCGCCGTCGCCATCGGCCAGCCGGCGCTGCAGGGCCGCGCACAGCACCGACACGCGCGACGCGTCGTCCGGCTGCAGCGCGATGCGCTCCAGCAGTTCGGCACCACGGCCGCGCCACAGTTCGTCCAGGTGCACGGCAGTGCCTGCGATCTCGCTGGCCGGCCTTCCGAGCAGCGCCGCGGCCGCGCCGGGGCGCAGGGTCACCGACAGCCCTTCCATCTTCCGGCAGAGGCGCACGAGGGCCGGCGCCGCCGACGCGCCGATGGCCTCGACCGCATGTCCGGCGCTCTCGCCCGCCGAGGGCGCATCGCCCAGGTTGAAGACCAGCCGCACCGCCCCATCGGGCAGCACGCGCTCCAGCACCTCGCGGCCCTCGGGCAGCGTTTCCCTGTAGAGAAGAATGTGCGCAACGTGCATCCGCAGCGGCTCGGCGACCGAAAAGGCGCGCAGCGTGTCCGCGGGCATGCCGGCCTCCGGCCCGTGCAAGGGGTCGTCGTCGAGGCGCAGGTACAAGCGTTCGTTCTTGGGCAGTGTCGGCATCGCGTTGGCGGACCGTGGCGCGCGGCAGCGGGTGCCGCCGTGCATCAGCTGCATTCGATCAGCTGGCACGCCCCATAGTCAATGGGCGCCGACGGCCACTGCGCGGCATCGTCGACGCGCCGCACGCCGCGATGCAGCAGCTCCACCGCCCGCATCACGCCCGCATGCGTGACCCACACCGCGTCCTGCCCCGACGCGCGCCATTCATCGAAGGCCGTGCCGATGCGCTGCATGAAGCGGGCCGTGCTTTCGCCATGCCCACCCGGGCACCCTTCGGCGAAATTGCAGGTCCACGCCTCGAACTCGGCGCGGGCAATCGACGACCAGGGCCGGCCTTCCCAGGCGCCGAAATCCATCTCGGCGAGGCGCGGATCGGCGCGCGTGGCAAGGTCCGGACGCAGCCTGCCGATGGTCTGCGCGAGTTCGGCGCAGCGCCGCAGGGGCGAGTGCGCCAGCGCCAGGTCCGCGGGCAGGCGCGAAGCCACCGCATGCGCCACCGCCAGCGTCGCCTCGGCCGGCACGCCCACATCCGTGCGGCCGTAGCAAAGGCCCGGCGCGGCGTCTGTCTGCGCATGGCGCACCAGCCACAGCTTCATGCCTGCCACGCCAGCGCCAGGTAGATGGCGAGCTCGCACAGCTGCTGCGTCGCGCCGAGCCCGTCGCCGGTGAATCCCTGCAGCCGGCGCCGGAACATGCGCGCCATGACCAGCGCCGCCAGGGCGCATGCCACCGCCATGGCGATCGTTCGTGCGGGGCCCTGCGTCGCCAGCATCAGCAGGGCAGCGGGCACCGACCAGAGCACGCCGACCAGCAAGGCACCGCCGCCGATCGCATCGGCCAAGGGCTTGGCCTTGCTCGCGCCGCTGTCGCCCACGTAGGGCAGCCAGCGGATCAGGAACAGCGGCGCCAGGCGCGACAGCACATGCGCGCCGACGATGGCACCGGCCACCGCCTGCGCGCCCTGCCCCGCCATCGACGCGAGCAGCGCGGCCTTGAGGCCGAGCGCCAGCACCAGCGCAATGGCGCCGAAGGCACCGATGCGCGAGTCCTTCATGATCTCGAGCGCGCGGCTGCGGTCGGCCGATCCGCCCAGGCCGTCGGCCACGTCGGCGAGCCCGTCTTCATGAAAGGCGCCGGTCAGCAGCACCGTTGCCGCCATGCTCAGCAGCGCCGCGGCCAGCGCGCCGGCCACGCCGGGCAAACCCTGCAGCGCGAGCACGAAAACAGCTGCGCCCACGCCACCCACGAGCCAGCCCACGCCCGGAAAATGCGCCGCGCTTGCGCGCAGCATCTGCGGGCTGAAGCCGATCCATTCGGCGAGCCGGCCGGTCACCGGTACGCGCGTGAAGAACTGCAGCGCCAGCAGGTAGTGGCGGACACCGTTCATGGGTTCAACTGTCCTTGCGCGACACGCCGGCGGCTTCGAAGCTGGCCATCTCGCGCAGGATGCGGCAAGCCGATTCGAGCAGCGGCCAGGCCAGCGCACCGCCCGAGCCTTCGCCAAGGCGCAGGTCCAGGTTCAGCAAGGGCTCCAGGCCGAGGTGCTTCAGCAGCAGCGCATGCCCGGGTTCCGCCGAGCTGTGCGCGGCCACGCAGCGCTGCGCCACATGCGGCTGCAGCGCCTGCGCCACCAGCACCGCGGCGCTCGCGATGAAGCCATCGATCACGATCACGCGCCGCTCCTGCGCCGCCTGCAGCACCGCGCCGACCAGCGTGGCAATCTCGAAGCCGCCGAACGCCGCGAGTGCATCGAGCGGCTCGCTCGCAGCCGCATGCAGCGCCAGCACGTCGCGCAGCACCTCCCGCTTGCGCGCGAGCCCCGCGGCGTCGAGGCCGGTGCCGGAGCCGGTGCAGCCATCGATGTCCAGCCCCGCGAGGCGCGCCAGCAGCAGCGCTGCGGCCGAGCTGTTGCCGATGCCCATTTCGCCGAGCAGCAAGGCATTGCCCGGCAGCGCGCGCACCACCTCGCGCCCGTTGGCGATGGCTTGCGCGCATTGCTCCGCGGTCATGGCGGGCCCGGCCGACGCATCGGCGGTACCGGCGGCGATCCGGCGCGAGACCAGCCCGGGGCGGGCCTGGAAGTCGCGCCGCACGCCGCAGTCGACCACGGTGAGCGCGAGGCCGTGCTGGCGCGCCAGCACGCTGACGGCCGCGCCGCCGGCCAGGAAGTTCTCGACCATTTGCCAGGTCACGTCGCTCGGAAAGGCCGAGACGCCGCGCGCCGCCAGGCCATGGTCGGCCGCGCACACCAGCATCTGCGGTGCTTCGAGCACCGGCGTTTCACTGCCCAGGACGAGGCCGATCCGCAAGGCCAGGCTCTCGAGCCGGCCGAGCGCGCCGAGCGGCTTGGTCTTGTTGTCGAGCGCGCTTTGCAGGCGCGCCGCAAGAGCGCCGTCATGAATGTCGGAGATGGAAGGAATGGTCTGGTTGCTGTCGGTCATGCGATCAGGCCCTGCAGTACGCCGGCCTCGAAGTGGTTGTCGATGAAATCGGCCAGGCCGTCGAAGGTGGCGTCGAGCGTGGGTGCCGCGGCACCGAAGAGTGCGTGGAGCGCGGCCGCGTCCTCGAACAGGCCGTGCAGATAGAGGCCCAGCACGTTGCCGCGCGCGTTCTGCCAGGCCAGGCCCTCGGGCATCACGGCATGGCCGTCCTGCGCCATCTGGGGGTGGATGGCGGTTTGGCCGTGATGGATTTCGTAGCCCGCCACCGGCACGTTCGAGAGCGACGCCCATGCGCCGCCCAGTTGGCCGAAGACGGCCGCCCGGTGGCGCACGGTCTTTTCGCGCTCGAACACCGTCACCAGCGGCAGCAGGCCCAGGCCGGGCGCATTGCCGTCGATGCCGTGCGGATCGACCAGCGCCTCGCCCAGCATCTGCAGGCCGCCGCAGACGCCCAGCACGGCGCCGCCGCGGGCCGCGTGCGCCGCGATGGCGCGGTCCAGCCCCTGCGCGCGCAGCCACGCGAGATCGCCGCTGGTGTGCTTGGAGCCGGGCAGCACGATCCAGTCGGCGCCGGCCAGCTCCGCCGGCGTGCGCGCCCAGGCCAGGCGGACGCCGGGCACGTTCTTGAGCGGCTGGAATTCGTCGAGGTTGCTGATGCGCGGGTAGGCCACGACCGCAACGGTGCGGGTCACCGCACCGCTCGCATGGCTTCGGTCATCGAACACGCCGTCTTCTTCCGGCAGGCCGTGCTCCCGCCACATCGGCAGCGTGGCGACGGTGGCGATGCCGGTCAGCGCCTGCAGCTGCTGCGGCGCCGGCGCCAGGAGCGAAGCATCTCCGCGGAACTTGTTGAGCACGAAGCCGCGCAGCAGCGCGCGGTCGCTTTCGGGCATCAATGCCCAGGTGCCGTACAGATGCGCGAAGGCGCCACCACGGTCGATGTCGGTCACCAGCAGGCAGCGCGCATCCGCATGGCGGGCCACGCGCAGGTTGACGATGTCGCTGGCCATCAGGTTGATCTCGGCCGGCGAGCCGGCGCCTTCGATCACGACCACGTCGTTCTCGGCACGCAGCGCGTCGAGCGCCTGCGCGATCTGCGGCCACACGCGCTCGCTGCGTCCGCGCCAGGGCATGGCCGTGAGCTCCGCGCTCACCTGCCCCATCAGCACCACCTGGCTGTGGGTGTCGCGCTCGGGCTTGAGCAGCAGCGGGTTCATGCGCACGTCGGGCACGGCACGCGCGGCCAGTGCCTGGAAATACTGCGCGCTGCCGATCTCGCCGCCGCCCACCACGCGGGCGTTGTTGCTCATGTTCTGCGCCTTGAAGGGCGCCACCTTGAGGCCCTGGCGCGCGTACCAGCGGCACAGCGCGGCGGTCAGCCAGCTCTTGCCGGCGCCACTGGTCGTGCCGAGAACCATCACGCATCGGGTTGTCATGCGGCTATTGTCCGTTGTCGCCGCAGCCCTCTTGCGGCAGCCGCGAAGAGGCAAAGAAAAAGGGGCTTGCGCCCCTTGGTTTTTCTTTCAGCGCGCCGCGGTCTGTACCGCGGCTGCCCCGTCCTGGGGCGGCGCCTTTGCGGTGGCCGCCGGCACCTCCCAGCCGCCGCCGATGGCGCGGATCAGCCCCACGGCCGCCTGGTACTGCGCCGACTTCACCTGCAGCGCCTGGCGCCGGTTGCGCAATTCGCTGCGGCGGGCGTCGAGCAGGTCGAGCTGGCTGATGTAGCCGTTGCGGTAGCGCGTGTCCGACAGGCTGGTCGCGCGCTGCGCCGAGGTGACGGCCTGCGCCTGCACCGCCGACTGCTCCTGCAGGATGCGGATCGCGGACAGCTGGTCTTCGACCTCCTGGAACGCCACCAGCACCTGGTTGCGGTAGTTCGCGAGCGCGCCGTCGAGCTGGGCATTGGCACCCTGCACGCCGGCTTCGCGGCGGCCGCCGTCGAAGATCGGCAGCGAGAGCAGCGCACCCACGCCCCACGAGCGGGCCGACCACTTGAACAGGTCGCCGATCTCGGGCGATGCATAGCCGGCCGCGCCGGTCAGCGAGATGTCCGGGAACCACGCCGCCTGCGCCACGCCCACGCGGGCCTGCGCCGCGAGCACCGCGTTCTGCGCGGCCGAGACGTCGGGGCGGCGCGTGAGCACCGTGGCCGGCACGCCGGGCGGCACGGACGGCAGCGCGGTGGCCCAGTCGTCGGTGCGCAGGCCGAAGCTCGAGGCCGAGTCGCCCACCAGCACCGCGAGCGCATGCTCGACCTGGGCGCGCTGCCGGTCGAGCGCGAGCGCGTCCGACTCGGTGGACGAGACCTCGGTCTGCACGCGCGCCACGTCGAGCTCGGCGATGTCGCCGGCCTGCTGGCGGCGCTGCGAGAGGCGCAGCGTGTCGCGGTAGGCCTCGACCTGCTCGCGCACCAGCGCGCGCTCGGCGTCGAGCGCACGCAGCTGCAGGTAGGTCTGGGCCACTTCGGCCTGCACCGCGAGGCGCGTGCTCTGCAGCAGGGCCTCGCGGCTCTGCGCATCGAGCTTGGCCGCATTGCTCGCGCCCGAGAGGCGGCCGAACAGGTCGACCTCGTACGAGAAGGTGGCGCCGATGTTGGTCATGGTGGCCGGCCGGGTGCTGGCCGTGGCCTTGTCGAGGCCGGCGCCGCGGTTGGCGCCCGCGCCCAGGCCGATCTGCGGCATGCGGTCGGCATTGGCGCTGCGCGCCAGCGCGCGGGCCTCGGCCAGCCGCGCCGCCGCGGCCTGGATGTTGTTGTTGCTGACGTCGGCCTTCTCGACCAGCGCATTGAGCACCGGGTCGTTGAACGCCAGCCACCAGGCGCCGCGCGCCTGCGCTTCGGAGGGCACGGCACGCGTCCAGCCCGCGGGCGGGGCGGCGCCCTGCTCCTTGAACTCGGCAGTGGTCTGGATCTCGGGCACGCCCGAGGGCACGCTCGCGCAGCCGGCCAGCGCCAGGGCTGCGACCAGCGGCAGCAAGGCAGTGCGGGCCCAGGGTTGAAATGCGAATTTCATGATGATGAACTTTCTTCTTGATCGACCAGGCGATCAGTCATGCGAAGGACGCGGCGAGGCCGGCACCGGGTGCAGCCCGCCGCCGCCCGAACCACCGTGCGACGAGGGTGCCGCAGCGACCGGATGGCCCGCCGAGACAAACTCCTCGCCATGCGGCACTTCGCCATGCAGCTTGAGCGCGCGGTTGCCCGCCAGGCGGCGCAGCAGCACATAGAACACCGGCGTCAGGAACAGGCCGAAGGCCGTCACGCCGATCATCCCGGCGAACACCGCCACGCCCATGGCCTTGCGCATCTCCGAGCCCGCGCCGGTCGACAGCACGAGGGGCAGCACACCCATCACGAAGGCCAGCGAGGTCATGAGGATCGGGCGCAGGCGCAGGCGGCTGGCTTCGATCGCCGCTTGTATGGGCGTTCTGCCGGCAAACTCGAGCTCGCGCGCAAACTCCACGATCAAAATCGCGTTCTTCGCACTCAGCCCCACCAGCACGATCAAGCCGATCTGCGTGAAGACGTTGTTGTCACCCCCCGATATCCATACGCCGGTCATCGCGGCCAGGATGCCCATGGGCACGATCAGGATGATGGCGATCGGCAGCGTCAGGCTCTCGTACTGCGCGGCCAGCACCAGGAACACCAGCAGGATGGCCAGCGGGAACACCAGGAAGGCGGAGTTGCCGGCCAGGATTTCCTGGTAGGTCAGCTCGGTCCACTCGAAGCTCACGCCCTTGGGCAGCGTCTCGGCCGCGATCTTGGTGATCGCGTCCTGCGCCTGGCCCGACGAATAGCCGGGGGCCGGGCCGCCGTTGATGTCGGCCGCCAGGTAGCCGTTGTAGCGCATGGCGCGTTCCGGCCCGAAGGTCGAATTGACCTTCATCAGCGCCGACAGCGGCACCATCTCGCCCGTGGTCGAGCGCACCTTCAGCATGCCCACGTCTTCGGCGCGGGCGCGGTACGGCGCATCGGCCTGCACGCGCACGCTGTAGGTGCGGCCGAACTTGTTGAAGTCGTTCGCATACAGGCTGCCGAGGTAGATCTGCATGGTGTCGAAGATGTCCGTCACCGGCACGCCGAGCTGGCGCGCCTTGGTGCGGTCGATGTCCGCATACAGCTGCGGCACGTTGACCTGCCAGCTCGTGAACATGCCCGTGAGCTCCGGCGCGGCATAGGCCTTGGCCATGAAGGCCTTCACCGCCGCGTCCATCTGGTCGTAGCCGACCGAGGCGCGGTCTTCGATCTGCAGCTTGAAGCCGCCCGTGGTGCCCAGGCCCGCCACCGGCGGCGGCGGGAACATCACGATGAAGGCGTCCTGGATGCTGGCGAAGGCGCCGTTGAGCTGCCCGGCCACCGCACCGCCGCTCTGGTCGGCGCGCTTGCGCTGGTCGAAGGGCTTGAGCGTGGCAAACACGATGCCCGAGTTCGAGCTGTTGGTGAAGCCGTTGATCGACAGGCCCGGGAAGGCGATGGCGTCTTCCACGTTCGGGTTCTTCTTCATGATCTCGCCCATGCGCTGGATCACTTCGTCGGTGCGGTCGAGCGTGGCGCCGTCGGGCAGTTGGGCAAAGCCGATCAGGTACTGCTTGTCCTGCGCCGGCACGAAGCCGCTGGGCACGGCCTTGAACAGGCCGAAGGTCACGCCGATCAGCGCGAGGTAGATCACCAGCATCAGCGTCTTGCGCGAGATCACGCCCTTGACGCCGCCGCTGTAGGCTTCCGCGCCACGGCTGAAGAGCTTGTTGAAGCCGCGGAACAGCCAGCCGAAGGCCTTGTCCATGCCGCGCGTCAATGCGTCCTTGGGCTGGTCATGGCCGCGCAGCAGCAAGGCGGCGAGCGCGGGCGACAGCGTGAGCGAGTTGATCGCCGAGATCACCGTCGAGATCGCAATCGTCACCGCGAACTGGCGGTAGAACTGCCCCGTGAGGCCGCTGATGAAGGCCAGCGGCACGAACACGGCCACCAGCACCAGCGCGATAGCGATGATGGGGCCGGACACTTCGCGCATCGCACGGTAGGTGGCTTCACGCGGCGTGAGCCCCGCCTCGATGTTGCGCTCGACGTTCTCCACCACCACGATGGCGTCGTCCACCACGATGCCGATCGCCAGCACCAGCCCGAACAGGCTCAGCGCATTGATCGAGAAGCCCAGGACATGCAGCACCGCGAAGGTGCCGATCACCGACACCGGCACGGCCAAAAGCGGAATGATCGACGCGCGCCAGGTCTGCAGGAACAGGATCACGACCAGCACCACCAGCAGGATGGCTTCGAGCAGCGTGTGGATCACCGATTCGATCGATGCGCGCACGAACTGCGTCGGGTCGTAGGCGATGCGGTACTCCAGCCCTTCGGGCATGTTCTTGTTGAGCTCGGCCATCGTCTTGCGCACGTTCGACGAAATATCGAGCGCGTTGGAGCCCGGTGCCTGGAACACGCCCATGCCGACGGCCGGGTCGTTGTTCAGGAGCGAACGCAGCGAGTAGTCGGCGGCGCCCATCTCGAGGCGGCCGATGTCGCGCAGGCGCGTCACGGCGCCGTCGGTGCCGCTCTTGACGATGATGTCGCCAAACTCTTCCTCGCTCTGCAGGCGCCCTTGCGCATTGATCGAGAGCTGCATGTCCACGCCCGACAGGCCCGGCGAAGCGCCGACCACGCCGGCCGCGGCCTGCACGTTCTGGCCGCGGATGGCAGCCACCACGTCGCTCGCCGAGAGGCCGCGCTGCGCGACCTTCTGCGGGTCGAGCCAGACGCGCATCGAGTAGTCGCCGCCGCCGAAGATCTGCACCTGGCCCACGCCTTCGATGCGCGCGAGCGGGTCTTTCACGTTCAACACAGCGTAGTTGCGCAGGTAGTTGATGTCGTAGCGGTTGTTCGGCGAGACGAGGTGGACCACCATCGTCAGGTCGGGCGCGCTCTTGACGGTCGTGATGCCGAGGCGGCGCACTTCCTCCGGCAGGCGCGGCTCGGCTTGCGAGACGCGGTTCTGCACCAGCTGCTGCGCCTTGTCCGGGTCGGTACCGAGGCGGAAGGTGACGGTGAGCGTCAGCACGCCGTCGGTGGTGGCCTGGCTGCCCATGTAGAGCATGCCCTCGACGCCGTTGATCTGCTCTTCGAGCGGCGTGGCCACGGTTTCGGCGATCACCTTCGGGTTGGCGCCCGGGTACTGGGCGCGCACCACCACCGAGGGCGGCGCAACTTCCGGGTACTCCGAGATCGGCAGCCCGCGCAGCGCGATCAGGCCGGCTATCAGGATCAATAGCGACAGCACGCCGGCAAAGATCGGCCGGTCGATGAAGAATTTAGAGAGATTCATGTTGTTTCTCCGGCGAGCGCAAATGCGCTCCCCACCGAGTTCAGGACTTCGCGGCTTCCGCGACGCGTTCCGGTTGTTGTTGCTTGGTGTCGGCCTTGGCGTCCATCGTCACGGTCTGCGGCACCACCAGCGCACCGGGGCGGATGTGCTGCAGGCCGTTGACCACCACGCGGTCGCCGGCCTTCAGGCCCTTGCTCACCACGCGCAGCCCGTTGATCGATGCGCCGAGCGTGACTTCGCGGTACGTGGCCTTGTTGTCCTCGCCCACCACCATCACGAACTTCTTGTTCTGGTCGGTGCCGATGGCGCGCTCGCTCACCAGCAGGGCCGAGTCGCTGCGCGCCTGGCCCATGCGGATGCGGGCGAACTGGCCCGGAATGAGGGCGCCGTCCTTGTTGTCGAACGAGGCCCGCACACGCACTGTGCCGCTGCGCGCATCGACCTGGTTGTCGATCAGCTGCAGCTTGCCGGTGAAGGGCGTGCCTTCGAGGCCGGCGGTGCCCATCTGCACGGGAATGCTCTCGATCTGGCCGCGGGCGCTGGCGCCGCTCGGCAGGTCCTTCAGGGCCCGCGTGATCACCTGCTCGTCGGCATCGAAGCTCGCGTAGATCGGGCTCACCGACACCAGCGTGGTCAGCACCGGCGCGCCGGGGCCGGCGGCCACCAGGTTGCCCATCGTCACTTCGAGCTTGCCGATGCGGCCCGCCACCGGCGCCCGCACCTGGGTGTAGCCCAGGTTCAGCCGCGCCGACTGCAGCGACGCTTGCGCGGCGCGCAGGTTGGCTTCGGCTTCACGGGCGGCGTTCACGCGCTCGTCGTATTCGCGCTGGGCGATGGCCTGCTGGTCCCACAGGCGCTTGGCGCGCTCCTGCTCGCTGCGGCTGAAGGCCTGGCGGGCCTGGGCCGAGGCCACCTGCGCTTCGGCGCGCTCCACCTCGGCCGCGTACGGCGCGGGGTCGATGGTGATCAGCAGGTCGCCCTGCTTCACCAGCGCGCCTTCGCGGAAGTGCACCGACTGCACGGCTCCCGCCACGCGGGAGCGCACGTCGACGCGCTGCACCGCCTCGAGCCGGCCCGAGAACTCGTCCCAGGCATTGATCTCGCTCGAAGCCACGGTGGCCACCGAGACCGGCGTGCCCTGCTGCGCCGCGGCCGGTGCCGTGGCCTCCGCCTTGAAGCTGTGCATGCCGAGCACCGCGGCGGCCACCGCCAGCAGTGCGGTGAGGCCGGTCACTGCGGGCCACAGGCCCTTGCGGGCGGCGGAAGAAAGGTTTTGCTTGTTGTTCGACATGATGGTTCGTCCTTCTCGATGACTTCTTGGGATGCAACAGGCCATCCCGGCGCTTTTGGCGCCAGGAGGCGGAACTCGAAAATGACCGGGGTTACCGGTGGGCCGAGGGGCGGCGTCGCGTCGTCAGCAGAGGGCTGCCGCGACCGGCCCGCCTAGCTGGGCTTGGGTGCTACCGGGGGCGGCGTGGTGGCACTGAAAAATTCGCGGAAGTGCTGCTGCACGCTGGCTTCGCAGGCCTTGCAGCCCGAGGGCTCGGGGTCGTACAGCGCCCTGGGCCAGTTGGCGGCGCCGGGCAGCACGCTGCTGGTGACGTCGATGCCGGCCGCGCGCAGGCGCCCGGCAAAGGTCATTGCCTCGTCGCGCATGGCGTCGTCGGGGCCCACCAGCACCAGGGCCGGCGCCAGGGACGACAGCCGCAGCGACCCGCTCGGCACCGCATACGGGTGCATCGCGTTCGACGGGCAGCTCAGGTACTTTTCCCAGCCCGTGGCCCAGCGGCATTCGGCCGAGTCGTTGGTGGCCTTGCGCAGCGACGCGGTGCCCGCGCACGGGTCGAGCATGGGCGACAGCAGGATCTGCCCGGCCAGCGGCGGATGCGCCCGGTCGCGGGCGATCAGCGCCACCCCGGCGGCCAGGTTGCCGCCGGCCTCTTCGCCGGCCAGGTACACCTGGGCGCCCTTGCCGCCGAGCTTCACGCGCTGCTTGTAGAGCCATTCGAGCGCGGCATAGCCCACTTCGATGGGCTCGGGGAAAGGCGACTCGGGCGCCAGCGGATAGTCCACCGACACCACCACCGCGCCCGCGCCGGCCAGCAGCCGGGCCACGTTGCGCCCGTTGTCCAGGTTGCCGCAGATGAAGGTGCCGCCATGGAAGTGCAGCACCAGCGGCACCGTCTCGCCGCGCGGGCGCTGTCCGTAGACCCGGGCGCCCACGGGCTCGCGGCCGGGCAGCTCGATCGACAGATCGGCTTCCACGCCTTGCGCCGCGGCGAGAGCAGCGGCTTCGGCAGAGCGGGACGATGGGCGCGGTGACATGGGGGCAACCTCAGGAGGATTGGCGATAGTCGAAATATAAGGCGGCCAGTGTGGCGTTAAACAGGCAAGCTGCCCCTACTCTGTTTCCAAACAGCTAACAATCCAGGAAACGCCGGGGATTGTCACCTTGTGTGAGAATCCGCGTCCTCCCGGCAATGGCCGGGCTCCCAGGAACAGTCATCAATGGATCAAATCCAGGCAATGCGGATCTTTGTCCGCGTGGTGGAAGCGGGCACGTTCACCCGGGCGGCGGACTCGCTCGCCCTGCCCAAGGGGACGGTCACCAAGCAGATCCAGGCGCTGGAATCGCGCCTGCGGGTGAAGCTGCTCAACCGCACCACGCGGCGAGTGACCGTGACGCCGGACGGCGCGGCCTACTACGAACGCGCCGCGCGCCTCTTGAACGACTTCGACGACATCGAAGCCAGCATGACCAATGCGCAGGCCAACCCGACGGGGCGGCTGCGCATCGACGTCGGCACCTCGGTGGCGCGGCAGATCATCCTGCCCGCGCTGGCCACCTTCTGCGACCGCTACCCCGAGATCCAGGTCGACCTGGGCGTGAGCGACCGCACGGTCGACCTCATCAGCGACAACGTCGACTGCGTGATCCGCGCCGGCGAACTGAGCGACCAGTCGCTGGTGGCCCGGCGCATCGGCACGCTGCACTTCGTGACCGTGGCATCGCCCGCCTACGTCAAGCGCTACGGCATTCCGCAGCATCCGAACGACATCGAGAAGCGCCACCACGTGGTGAGCTATTTTTCGGGCACCACGCGGCGCATCTATCCGCACGAGTTCAGGAAGGGCGACGAATACATCGAGCTCAACGGGCCCTACCGCGTGTCGGTCAACGAGAGCAACGCCCACATGGCGGCGGTGCTCGGCGGCTTCGGTATTTCGCAGTGCATCACCTTCATGGCCGAGCCGCTGCTCGCAAGCGGCGAGCTGATCGAGGTGCTGCCCGACTGGCAGCGCGAGCCGCTTCCGATCCACGTGGTCTATCCGCCCAACCGCCACCTGAGCGCGAAGGTGCGGGCCTTCGTGGACTGGGCGGCGGAGCTGTTCGCGAAGAACCCGCGGCTGCAGCGGCGCTGAACTGCGCCTGACGCGCCTCAACCGGCCGGAGCGAACACCGGCTCGCAGCGCACCTCGGTCTTCACCGAGTTGGCGATGAAGCACTCTTCGTGCGCGCGGTGGTGCATGTGCTCGACCTGCTCGCGCGTGGGCAGGTTCTCGCCCGAGAACGTGACCTCGGGACGCAGCGTGACCACGTTCATCGCGAGCTTGCCCTCGGCGTTCTTTTCCATGACGCCGCTCGCCGCATCGAAGTAGCGGTCGACAATGAACTTGCGCTTCACCGCCATGGTGAGGAACCACAGCATGTGGCAGCTCGAGAGCGACGCGACAAAGGCCTCTTCAGGATCGACCGCCGCCGCACCGGAAAACGGCAGCGGCACCACGTGCGGCGACGAGGAGCCCGGCACTTCCGCGCCGCCATCGAAGCGCAGCGAATGCCTTCTGCTGTAGCTGTTGCCGAGGAAGTCCTGCTCGCCTCGCTGCCAGAGGATTCCTGCGGTGTACTGGGCCATGCCTTGCTCTCCAGAGCCAAAAGAGGAGGCGCCATTCTGCGTCAGAAGAAGCCGGCGAGCCTGATCAAAAGCGGCACCAGCAGCGCCGTCGCGATGCCATTCAGCCCCAGCGCCAGCGCGGAGAAGGCGCCTGCCGTTTCGTTCACCTGGATGGCCCGCGCGGTGCCGATGCCGTGCGCCGCCATGCCCACGGCAAAGCCGCGCACCGCGGGCTCCTTGATGCGCAGCAGGTTCAGGAGACCCGTGGCCATGATCGCGCCCGAGATGCCCGCCACGGCGGCCGCCACCGCGGCCAGCGACGGCAGCCCGCCGATCTTCTCGGCCACGCCCATCGCGATCGGCATGGTGGCCGACTTGGGCGCGAGCGACATCAGCAGCTCGTGCGATCCGCCCAGCGCCCAGGCAATGCCGATGGCCGACACGATGGCCGCCGCCGAGCCCACCAGCAGCGCCACGCCGATCGGCAGCCAGAGGCGCCGCAGCCGACCGAGCTGGCCATACAGCGGCACGGCCAGTGCCACGGTGGCCGGCCCGATCAGGAAGTGCACGAACTTGGCGCCTTCGAAATATGTGTCGTAGGGCGTGCGCGTGGCGAGCAGCACGCCCACGATGACAACCACCGACACCAGCACCGGATTGACCGCCGGGTTGGCGCCGCTGCGCCGGTGCAGCCACAGCGCGCCCAGGTAGGCCAGCAGCGTGAGCGACAGCCACAGCAGCGGCGACTGCGCCAGGAAGACCCAGATCTCGGACAGCTTGGCGGGCGGGGTCATTCGGCATCCTTGCCGGTGATGCGGATCATCCAGCGCAAGGTGAGCGCGGTCACGGCCATGGTGAAGGCCGCGCCCACGATGCCCGCCGCAAGGAACGGAAGCCATTCGCGCCCCACCCGTTCGAAATGCAGCATGACGCCGGTCACCGCGGGAATGAACAGCAGCATGAGGTTGCGCAGCAGATGGCCCGAGGTCTCGTTCAGCGCCTCGGGCACGCCGCCGCGCACGAGCAGCACGATGAACAGCAGCAGCATGCCGATCAGCGGGCCGGGAATCGGCAAGCCCAGCCACTGCACGAGCAGTTCGCCGGCCAGTTGGCAAAGAAAGAGCGTGGTGATGGCGTAGAGCATGCGGATGTCCTGGCTTTCAAGGTTCGGCCGAAGCCGCGGCGCGCGTCCAGGCTTCTTTCAGCGCCTGCTGGCTCTGCGGCGGCAGCACGCCGAGCCGCACATGGCCCGGCAGGCCGAATGATGCACAGTCTCGCAGCTTGATGCCTTCGGCGCGCAGCCGGGCGGCCCGCTGCGGATAAGGCGCATCGGTGCGCGCGCAAAAGAAGTTGGCCTCGCTCGGCAGGCACTGCCATCCCATCGATTCGCAAAGGGCGCGCTGCTGCGCCTTCCATTCGCGCAGGGTGCGCAGGCTTCGGGCAAGCCAGGCTTGGGCGGGCTCGCCGATCCAGGTTTCGAGCAGCGCCACGCCATGCGCGCCCACCGGCCACGAGGGGGCCAGCCGCTCGAGGCGCTGCTTCAGCAATGCGGCGGCATCGCCTTCGGGCGCAATGGCATAGGCGGCGCGGATGCCGGTCAGGCCCATGGCCTTGTTGGGCGTCCACAGCTGCCAGACACGGTTGCGCTGCGCCGCGTCGAGCGATGCCGCGCCTTCGAGGCGCAGCGCTTCGTAGGCCAGGTCGAGCACGCAGGGGCCGCCGGCCGCGGCGTGCAGCGCGAGATTGGCCTCGGCCTGGCCCAGCGGGCTCGACGGCTCGCAGCACCAGCGCAGCGCTGCTCCGTCATGCGGCGCTGGCGGCCGCAGCACCTGCAAACCCCAGGCCGATGCCGCGCGCTCGTAGTCGCCATAGCTGTGCGCCGGCAGCACCACCTGCCGGCCGCCGCCCTGCGCAAAAGCGGCGCTGATGCGGTGGATGAATTCGCTGGCACTGGCCGCGATCACGATGCGTTCGGCGGCCACGCCGTGAAAGCCTGCCAATGCGCGGCGCAGCGCCGTGTAGCCCGGGTCCGGGTAGTGCGCCGCATCGGCTGCACGCAGTGCGGTAAGCACAGCGGGGCATGAGCCCGTGGCATTGCCGTTGGTCGAGAAATCGTGCCAGGCGGTGCCGATGGCGTCGGGCCCGCCATGCAACAGGCCGGTGGATGTCGTGTGTTCCGGTGTCATGCCCAGTCGGTTGCCGCGAAGAAGATGGCCAATGATGCACAAGCGGCCGTGGCCAGCACCGCCCTGCCGCCCCATCGCGCGGCCTGCTGCGTATCGGCCGCATCGGCGGGCCGTCCTTCGGCATTCAAGGCATAGACGCCGGGCTTGGCAAGCCGCACGCCGAGCAGCAGTGCCATCGCCGCCATCGGCCAGCCGCTGTTGGGCGACGGCGTGCGGCGCGCCTCGCCTGCCACGCCGCGCGGCCAGCGCCATGCCGCAAGCGCAAGCAGCAGCGCCGTGAGCCGCGCCGGCAGCCACGAGAGCAGGTCGTCAGCGCGCGCGGCCCACTTGCCGAACCAGCTCCACTCGCGGCCATTGCGTTCGCCGCGGTAGCCCCACATCGCATCGGCCGTGTTGGCGAAGCGGTAGACCGCCGCGCCCGGCAAGCCCAGTAGCACGAACCAGAACAGCGGCGCCACGAGCGAATCGTTAAGGTTCTCGGCCAATGATTCGATGGCGCTTTCGCGCACCTCGCGCTCGCTGAGCGCGCAGACATCGCGGCTGACGAGCCGGCCCAGCTGCGCGCGCCCCGCATCGAGCGAAACGCCCAGCGCCGCCTCGACCGCGAGCACTTCGTCGTGCAGCATGCGCCACGCGAAAAGCGGTTTCAGCGCAAAGGCCATCGCCACCGCCAGCGCCCATGCGGGCAGCCATTGCACCATCGCAGCCTGCACGCCGGCGGCGACCACCCCCACGCACATCGCGCCCACGCACCACGCCAGCGCCCCGATCAAGAAGAGCGGCAGGTCGCGCGGCTTCGCCTTGGCCGCCGGCGGTGCGATGCGCGAGCCGATCCAGCCGAGGTACTGCCCCATCCACACCACCGGATGCCAGCACGCAGCGGGCTCGCCCAGCCAGCAGTCGATGGCAAGCGCAAGCCACAGCGCGGCAACGACGGCCAGGGCGTGTTCGAGGGGAAAGGGGGGCATGGGAGCCGTCATTCTCGCGAAGACGGGGTGGGAAACAGGTCCGACGGCTGGCCCCAGCGTTCGTCGAACACCAGCGCCGACAAGGGCTCGCGCCGGGCCCAGCGTTCGCGTTGCAGCATCGGCTCTTCGTAGAAATCGTGCACCGGGCCCAGGCACAGCAGCGCGATCGGCTCCGCCCCCTCGGGCAGGCCCAGCAGGGCCGACACCTCGGCGGGATCGAACAGCGAGACCCAGCCCATGCCCAGCCCTTCGGCACGCGCCGCAAGCCAGAGGTTCTGGATGGCGCAGGACGCCGAGGCCAGGTCCATCTGCGGCAAGGTGCGTCGGCCGAACACATGCCGCTCACGGCCGTCGGCCAGCGACACGGCCAGCAGTTCGGCCGCATCGAGCACGCCCTGCACCTTGAGCCGCATGAACGCGTCTTCGCGCTCGCCGAGGGCGCGGGCCGTCAGCACGCGTTCGCGCTCGATCACATCGTGCAGACGCTGACGCAAGGCACCGTCGCGAACGCGAATGAACCGCCACGGCTGCATGAATCCGACACTGGGCGCGTGGTGCGCCCCTTCCAGCAGCCGGCGCAGCAACTCGGGCGCCACCTGCCCCCCTGCGAAGTGACGCATGTCCCGCCGCTCATGGATGGCGCGGTACACCGCCCTCACCTCGTCGGCCGCGAAGGCTTGCGACATCGAAATCAGTCCTCGATGCCGCGCTGCGCCGGAATGCCGGCCTTGAATGCGTGCTTGACCATGGCCATCTCGGTCACGGTGTCGGCCAGCTCGACGATTTCGGGCGGGCAGCGCCGGCCCGTGAGCACCACGTGCACGTGCTTGGGCCGCGTGCGCAGCGTTTCGAGCACGCCCTCGAGCGGCAGCCAGCCGTAGATCAGCGGATAGGTGATCTCGTCGAGCACCACCAGGAAGAACTCGCCCGAAAGAATGGCCGCCCTGGCTTTCTCCCAGCCATCGCGCGCGAGCTGGGCCGAGTGTTCGAGGTCCTGGCTCTTCCAGCTGAAGCCGTCGCCCAGCCCCTCGATCGGAATGCCGATCTGCTCGAACATGCGGTGCTCGCCGAAGCGCGCCGAAGGCACCTTCATGAACTGGTAGATCTTCACCGCCTTGCCGCGGCCGTGCGCGCGCAGCGCGAGGCCGAAGGCCGCGGTGCTCTTGCCCTTGCCGTCGCCGGTGTTGACGATGACGATGCCGCGGCGTTCGCCTTCGGCCTTGTCGTACGGCTTCTCGCTGGGGGGAGTTTCGATTTGCATGAGACGGGCTCCGTGTTGATGGGGGGCGGTCAGTTCGGCAGCGCGATCCACTGCTCGGCCACGCGGTGCACGCGGATGCGGTGGTCGAACACCTGTTCGAGCGCGGCGTGGGTGGCCGGGTCGCTGCTGCCGCCGCGGTGCACCACGCGGCCGTGGTTCATTACCACCAGCTCGTCGGCGGCCAGCGCCATCGGCAGTTCGTGCAGCACGCTGACCACGGTGCGGCCTTCGGCCACCAGGGCGCGCGTGGTCTGCATCCAGTCGGCCTGGTGCGGCGGGTCGAGGTTGGCGAGCGGCTCGTCCATCAGCAGCAGCTCGGCCTCGACCGCAAGCGCGCGCGCCAGCAGCACGCGCTGGCGCTCGCCGCCCGAGAGCTGTCCGAGCGGCCGTTCGCGCCAGTCCCACGCTTGGGTGCTGCGCAAGGCACGCTCCACCGCCGCGCGGTCGGCCGGGCTCGGCGCCGCGAGCCAGCGCTGGTGCGGCAGGCGGCCGAGCATGGCGATGTCGTAGACCATCAGGTCGTCGGCACTGCCCTCGCCCGCCGCGCCGCTCTGGCCCAGCCACGACAGGCGCTGCGCGCGAAGGCGGCCCGGCACCCTGGCCGACGGTTCGCCAAAAAGAAAGACTTCGCCGCGGTGCGCGAGCAGGCCCGCGAGCGCCTTGAGCAGGGTCGACTTGCCCGCCCCGTTCGGCCCGACCACGCTGGTCCAGCGCGCCGCGCCGAGCTTCAGGTCGATGCCGTGCAGCACCTCGGTGTTGCCGAGCGTGGCGCCCAGGCCGCGGGCTTCGAGTGCGGGGATCTCCTGGCTCATGCCACCCCGCCCCGCGCGCTGCGCCTGTGCATCAGCCACAGCAGGTAGCTGCCGCCGAGCACCGCCGTGAGCACGCCCACGGGCAGTTCCTGCGGCGCGATGAGCCAGCGCGCCAGCAGGTCGGCCGCCATCAGCAGCAGGCCGCCCATCGCGGCCGACAGCACGATCAACCCGGCATGCGTGGTCTTGACCACCGAGCGCACGAGGTGCGGCGCGGCCAGGCCGACGAAGGCGATGAGCCCGGTCTGCGCCACCGCTGCGCCGGTGCCCAGCGCGAGCACCACCACCAGCGTGGCGCGCATCGCGCCCAGCGGCAGGCCGAGGCTGCGGGCCGTCGCTTCGCCGAGCGCAAGGCCGTCGAGCACCGGCGCGAGCGCCCAGCCCAGCAGCAGGCACACCGCACCGACCGCGGCCATCACCGCGCATGCGCTCCAGCCGACCAGGCCTGTGCTGCCGAGGATGAAGCCCTGGATGGCCTGCAGGATGTCGGCCGAGGCGATGGTGATCAGGTCCTTGGCGGCGCCGAGCACCACGCCGACGATCACGCCCGCGAGCAGCAGCCGCAGCGTCTGCTGCACGCCGCGCGCGAGCACCAGCGTGAGCATCACCGCGAGCACCGCGCCCACGAAGGCCGCGCCCGTGAGCCCCAGGCGCATCGCCCATTGCGTGCTGGCGGCCGAGCCGCCGAACAGCAGCAGCGCCACCGCCACGCCGAGCGAAGCCCCCGAGGCGCTGCCCAGCAGATAAGGATCGGCCAGCGGATTGCGGAACAGCCCCTGCGCCACCGAGCCCGCGAGCCCGAGCAGTGCGCCCGCGAGCCACGCGCCCAGCGTGCGCGGCAGCCGGATGTCCCAGACGATGCGCAGCGCCACCGGATCGCGCCATGCCGCGCGCAGGCTTTCGAAGCCGGTACTGCCGATGCCCAGGCCGAGCACCGCCAGCGCGCCGCCCAGCACCAGCAAGGCGATGCCGAAGAGCCAGACGCGGCGCTGATGGCGGGTGTGCATGAAGTCCACCCGCGCTCAGCCGGCCTTCTCGGCGATGCAGCGCGCCATCAGCCGTGCGGCTTCGTCCATGCGCGGGCCGGGACGCACGAGCACGTCCGACTGCGCGGCGTCGAAGCGGCAGATGCGCCCCTCGCGCACCGCGCGGATGCCGCCCCAGCCCGGGCGCTGCTCCATGCCCGCCGCGCTGCGCACGCTGACCATGATGAGATCGGGATTGGCGCGCACCACGTATTCGGGGTTGAGCTTGGGAAAGGGCCCGAGCGAAGCCGGCACGATGTTCTTCATGCCCAGGCGCGCGAGCGTCTCGCCGATGAAAGACGACTCGCCGGCCGCATAGGGCGCGCTGTTGACCTCGAAGTAGACGCGCTGGCCCCTCGCCCCGGCCGGCAGCGACTGCGCGGCGGCCGACACGCCCGCATCGATCGCGCGCCAGATGTTCGGCGCCTCGCGGGTGCCGAGCACCTGGTCGAGCTTGTCGAGCACGCGCCGCACGTCGGCATGGCTCTTGGGTTCGAGCACCAGCACCTTGAGGCCCAGCGCCTCGAGCCGCTGCGTCACGCGCGAGGACTTGGCGAGCAGCACCGCATCGGGCCGCAGCGCCACGATGGCTTCGACGTTCGGGTCGAGCCCGCCGCCCAGCTGCGGCAAGGCGCGCACCGCGTCGGGCGAATTGGAATAGTTGTCGACGCCCACCAGCCGCGAACACGCACCCAGCGCGCAGACGCCTTCGGTCAGCGACGGCAGCAGCGTGACGATGCGCTGCGGCGGCTGCGGCAGGCTCACCGTCACGCCGCGCTCGTCGACCACGTCGATGGCATGCGCGGCCAGCGCGAAGAGGCCGAGGCCAAGCGCCGCGGACAAGCACCGAATCCAGCGGGCGGTCATGCGGGTGCCTTCAGGGTCAGCGGCAAGCCGGCCGCCATCAGCGTGACGCGGTCGCAGGCGGCCGCCACGTCCTGGTTCATGCGGCCCAGCGCATCGACGAAGGCGCGCGTTTCGCGGCCGAGCGGAATCACGCCCAGCCCGATCTCGTTGCCGACCAGCACCACCGGCCCGCGCGCTTCGCGCAGCGCCATCAGCAGCATCGCGGCATGCGCCGCCGGCGTGCGCGTGACCGGCTGCGCGGTCTCGCAGCGCAGCGGCATCAGCAGGTTGGTGAGCCAGAGCGTGAGGCAGTCGACCACCACCAGCGTGTCGGGCGAACTCTGCGTGACGATGGCGCGCGCCAGTTCGACGGGTTCTTCCACGGTTCGCATGGCGGGCACGCGGCGGGCGCGGTCGGCCTGGTGGCGCACGATGCGCTCCTGCATCTCTTCGTCATGCGCCTGGGCGGTGGCAATCAGCACGGCGCGCCGCATGGCGGGCGCCTCGGCCAGCCAGTCGGCGGCGCGCTGCTCGGCGCGGCGCGACTTGCCGCTCTTCTGGCCGCCGAGGATGAATTCATGTTCAACGCGCATGCGCATCGGCCTCCGGGGTTTCGTGTTCGAGCTCGATCGGCATCGCGCCGAACAGCCTGGCCGTGGCTTCGGGGCTGGACGCGAACCACGCATGAAAATAGCTCGCCCGCACCGGGCCGTGCACATAGAAGGCCTCTCCCGCGCGGGCGTCCGCGCCGGGCCTGCCGGTGAAGGCCGCCGGCACCAGCGGCGTTTCGCAGCTCGAATAGTGAAAGGTGTGGCCGCGCAGCGTGTGGGCACCCAGTGTGAGCTGCTGCGGCCCGAGGCCGGACAGCCGCTTGTGCATCGCGACCCGGCCCGGCAGCAGCCCCCAGAGCGCGTGCGATGCGCCATCGGCCGTTTCCAGTTGCTCGAACAGCGACATCATGCCGCCGCACTCGGCCCATACCGGCTTGCCCGCGGCGGCGTGCGCGGCCAGCGACGCGCGCAGGGATTCGCTGGCGGACAGCGCCTTCGCATGCAGCTCGGGGTAGCCGCCGGGCAGCCAGAGCGCATCGCATGCGGGCAACGCATCGCCGGCGAGCGGAGAGAAGAACACGACCCGCGCGCCCAGCGCCGCAAGCACGTCGAGGTTGGCCGGATAGATGAAGGCAAAGGCCGCATCGCGCGCGACCGCGATGGTGCGCCCCTGCAGCAGCGGATCGATGCGCGCCGGCGGCTCGGCCGCGGCAGCCTCGAAGCGCACCTGCGGCCAATCGGAAAGCGGCCGCTTGCCCAGGGGCGTGGCGGCCATCGCGTCGGCCGCCGCATCGAGCCGCGCCGTCGCGTCGCCGAGTTCATGCGCAGCGACCAGCCCCAGGTGCCGCTCGGGCAGTTCGAAACCGGCGCCGCGCGGCAGGCTGCCGAGCCACTGCGCCGGTTCGCGCAAGGCCTCCTTCAGCATGCCGGCATGCCGCTCGCCGGCCACGCGGTTGGCCAGCACGCCGGCCCAGGGCAGCGCGGGACGGAAGTTCTGCAGGCCGTAGGCCAGCGCGCCGAAGGTGCCGGCCATGGCCTGCGCATCGATCACGGCCAGCACCGGCAGGCCGAAGCGCTCGGCCAGGTCCGCCGCGCTGGGGCTGCCGTCGAACAGGCCCATGACGCCCTCGACGATCAGCAGGTCGGCCTCGGCCGCGGCCGCATGCAGCCGCCGGCGGCAGTCGGCCTCGCCGGTCATCCAGAGGTCGAGCGAATGCACCGGCGCGCCGCTGGCAAGCGCCAGCCAGTACGGGTCGAGAAAGTCGGGCCCGCACTTGAAGACCCGCACGCGCCGGCCCTGGCGCGCGTGCAGGCGCGCCAGCGCGGCCGCGACGGTGGTCTTGCCCTGCCCCGAAGCCGGTGCCGCCACTAGCACGGCGGCGCAGCTGTGCGCGGCGATCGGTTCGCCGTTGTTGCGGGGCTGGCTTATTGCGGTGTCCACTTCAGGCCGATGTATGCGTTGCGGCCGCCGGTGGCGTAGCCGCGTGCAAGCGTGTAGTCCTTGTCGCCCACATTGTCGACGCGGGCCACCAGGCCGATGTCGCGCGTGATCTGCGTGCTGGCCACCAGGTTCAGCACGGTGTAGCCGCCCAGCGTGCGGGTGTTGGCCGCGTCGTCGAAGCGCTTGCTCGACGATTGCAGCTCGGCGCCCAGCGTCCAGCCGGCAATGCGCCAGTCGGCGCCCAGCGTGCCGTGGCGGCGCGCGCGGCGGGCCAGCAGGTGGTCGGTGTCGAGGTCGCGCGGGTCCTGGAAGTCGAGCGATGCGCGCAGGCTCACGTCACCGATGCGGTGCCCGCCCGACAGCGTCACGCCCTGGTAGCGGGCGCGCGCGGTGCTGGCATAGCAGCCGAAGCCGGAGCGGCAGTTGGTGGCCGAACCGTCGAACACGATCAGGTTCTCGACGCGGTTCTGGTAGACGACGATGCCCGCATGCGTGCCGCCGTCGGTGTACTGCAGGCCGAGTTCGACGTTGCGGCTCGACTCGGGCTTGAGGCTGGCCACGCCGTATTCGCTGAAGCGCTGGTAGAGCGTGGGCGCGCGGAAGGCGGTGCCGGCCGAGACGGTGGCGCGCAGGCGCGGCGTGATCGCGTAGCCGTAGGCGGCGCTGCCGGTGGCCTTGCCGCCGAATTCGCTGTCGTCGTCATGGCGCACATGCAGCTGGAGCGAATGCGCGCCCTGCACGAAGCCATAGCCGAGCGAGACCGCGTCCTGCGAGCGCTTGCTCGAGAGCAGGCCGCTGCTGATGGTGGGCGCATTCTCGAGCGCGTCTTCGCGGCGCTCGAGCGTGGCCGTCACCAGGTGCGGGCCGAAGCGGAATTCGTTCTGGAACAGGTAGCCGCGCAGATTGGTTTCGGTGCGGTAGAACGAAGGCTGGGTCTTGTAGACCGACTGCGAATCGGTGACCTGCACGCGCGTGCTGTAGATGTCGTTCCACTTGGCCGACCACGAGAGCCCGGCCGTGCGCAGCGTGTTGTTCGAGATGTCGTTCCGGAAGAGGATCGGCGGCTTGGTCCTGAAGCTCACCGGCGGGTCGTAGCCGGCTTCCATGTCGCTGTACAGCAGCGTGGCTTCCAGCCGCTGGTTCGGCGTGAGCTGGTAGCCCAGGCGCAGGTTGCCGGAATTGCTGCGGTAGCCGTCGCGGTCGGGGCTGGTGAAGCCGTCCTTGGAGGGCGTGCGCTTGTCCATCGGCAGCACGTTGAAGCCCCGGCTTTCCTCGTGCGCCGCGCCCAGCGAATAGTCGAAGGCGCCCGACTTGCCGCTCACGCCCGCCTCCGCCTTGCGCAGGCCGTGGCTGCCGAAGCCGATGCCCGCGTAAGGCGCCACGCCTTCTTCGCCGCGCCTGGTGAAGAGCTGGATCACGCCGCCCACGGCATCGGAGCCGTACACCGCGGCGGCCGGGCCGCGCAGCACTTCGATGCGGTCGATCTGCGAGAGCGGAATGCTTTCCCAGCCGGCACCGCCGGTCGATTGCGAATCGACGCGCACGCCGTCGACGTAGACGGCCGTGAAGCGGGTCTCGGCGCCGCGGATGTACAGGCTGGTGGTGTTGCCCACGCTGCCGTTGCGCGTGATCTCGATGCCGGGCAGGCGCGCCAGCACGTCGGCCACGCCGACCGCGCCGCTGCGCTCGATGGTCTGGCGGTCGACCACGGACACGTCGCCCACGAGGTCCGACAGCGGCTGCGGCGTGCGGTTGGCGGTGACCACGGTTTCGCCGAGTGCCGGCGCATCCTGCTGGGCATGCGCGACGGCCGGCAGTTGAAGCAGCGCCATGCCGCCGAAAGCAGAGGCCAGCGCGAGCGGCAGGCAGGCAAGGCGGCGGCGCGCAGGCGCACGGCCGAGGGAAAGGAAACCACAGGAAGTCATGAATGGAGCGAACGAACGTCTATGCCCGTCGCCGGCTTCCCCGCCGGCGCTTGGGCGCAATGGCTGCCTTGCGCGCCGAATCGAAAATCGATCGCGCATGCGGCAGCCGCCTTGTTGGCCGGTATCCGGGCTGGCAGTGCGACCCCACCGCCTTCCCAGGCGCCTGTTTCAGGGCACCCAGTGGCTTGATGGATGAGGTTGACGCTTGCGGCGTCGACTGCTTGACCGTTGCGGGGGCAGCGCAGGCGGCTTCGGCCCTGTTCCGTTTCCGGGGGCGTTCACTCCTGCTTCCCGTTGAACCGCGGCGTGTGAACCACGCCGCAGGCACCAACGCGCAGGATTTTAGGGCCTCGGCCAGCGCAGTAAGCCAAAAGTTGCGCCGCCTGCCGTCCGCCGGGGAAACTACAATCGCCAACCATGCCCGCCTCCAGCCCCATCGACCAGATCGCCGAGCGTGTGGAACGCCTGCTCGTGCGTCATGAAGAGGTGCAGCGCACCAATGCGCTGCTGCAGGAGCAGGTCGAAGCGCTCACGCGCGAGCGCGACGCGTTGAAGTCGCGGCTGGCCGCGGCCCGCACGCGCCTCGATGCGCTGCTCGAGCGGCTGCCGGCCGAACCACCTTCCCAAGATTCCCCCGCATGAAGCAGATTGAAGTTCAGATCATGGGCCAGAGCTATCTGCTCGGCTGCCCCGAAGGCGGCGAGGCGCAGCTGCGCGAAGCCGTCGAGCGCGTGGACGCGGCCATGTGCAAGATCCGCGATGCGGGCAAGGTGAAGGCGCGCGACCGCATCGCGGTGCTCGCTTCGCTGAACCTGGCTTTCGACCTGGCGGCCCAGCAGGCGGCCGCCGCGGCCGCGCCGCCTCCCCTGGCCGCGGCCTCCTCGGCAGAGGGCGGCGACGCCGATGCCAAGGCCGCCCAGCTCATTCAGAAACTCGATCAAGCCCTCGCGGGCGATGACCATTTACTCTGAGCGGAAGCACCCGGCCCGTCCGGGGCGTAAAATCCGAACTGTCTGCGGTGCGCGTCGGGCTTAATATTTCCTTGTTCCAATGCTCTCCGGAGCCGGGCTTGGTACATCGCTTGACGGGTGTGATCATCTCGCGTCAGATGAACCCGAAGTCTTGCTGCCCTCGCCCACCTGAACCCTGGTTCAGGATGCGGGTTCGGCGCCCACTTGCAGACACCTTTTTCCGTTCATACGGCCCCTGCATGCGCTGCACGGGGCCGTTGCTTTTTTTCAAGGCTCCGCTGCGTGACTTCCCTGCTCGACCCCCTCCTGATCGCCGAATTGGCCGCGCTCGGCCTGGGCACCGGTTTCCTGGCGGGCCTGCTGGGCATCGGCGGCGGGATGCTCATGGTGCCGTTCATCACGATCATCATGGGGCACCGCGGGGTGGCCTCCGATCTTGCCGTGAAGATGGCGATCGCCACCTCGATGGCCACGATCATCTTCACCTCGGTGTCCAGCGTGCGCGCCCATCACAAGCGCGGCGCGGTGCGCTGGGACATCGTGCGGCGCCTGGCGCCCGGCATCGTCATCGGCAGCCTGCTGGGCAGCCTGGGCGTGTTCGCGCTGCTCAAGGGCACGGTGCTGGCCATCGTCTTTGCGCTGTTCGTGGGCTTCTCGGCCACGCAGATGTTCCTCGACCGCAAGCCCAAGCCCACGCGCCAGATGCCGGGCACCGCGGGGCAGCTGTCGGCGGGCGGCGCCATCGGCTTCATCTCGGGCCTGGTCGGCGCGGGCGGCGGCTTTGTCAGCGTGCCGTTCATGACCTGGTGCAACATCTCCATCCACAACGCCGTGGCCACCAGCGCCGCGCTCGGCTTTCCGATTGCGGTGGCCAACGTGCTGGGCTACGTGGTGAGCGGGCAGTCGGTGCAGGGCCTTCCGGCCGGCTCGTTCGGCTACATCTGGCTGCCCGCGCTGGTGGTCATTGCGCTGTGCAGCGTGCTCACTGCGCCGCTCGGCGCGAAGGCGGCGCACAACCTGCCGGTGAAGAAGCTCAAGCGCGTATTTGCGAGCATCCTGTACCTGCTGGCGGCCTACATGCTCTGGAAGGGCCTGCAGGGCTGAGCCGCCGGGCGCGTTGAAAGCCCCTCGGGTCCCGGGTGGGATCCGTTGCGAGGCGGCAGGCCCGGCCGTATAACGGGCGCATGAAAATCCTCATTGCTGTCGACGGCAGCGCCTACACGCAGAAGGCGCTCAATTACCTGCTGGCCAACCGCGCGATGTTCGTGGATGGCCATGAGCTGGTCATCGTGCATGTCAGCACCGGCATCTCGGGGCACGTGGCGCGCCACCTCAGCAAGGAGGTCATCGCCGACTACTACGCCGAGGAGAACGCCAAGGTGCTCGAACCCGTGGCGGCATTGCTTGCGCAGAACGGCGTGAGCAACTACACGATCGACAAGCGCCATGGCCATGCGGCCGAGGAAATCCTCAAGTCGGCGGCCGCGGCGCATGCGCAGCTGATCGTGCTCGGCACCCATGGCCACGGCATCTTCGGCCGCGCGCTGATGGGCTCGGTGGCCACCAAGGTGATCTCCGAGACCGACACCTCGGTGCTGCTGGTGCAGTAGCCGGGTTTTTCTCTTCCCCTTTTTATTGCACGCGCTGCTGCCGCCATTCGCGCGGCGAGCAGCCGAAGCGTTCGCGGAACGCGCGGCTGAAATGCGCCGCGTCGTTGAAGCCGCGGCCGTAGGCAATCTCGGCCACGGGCCGGCCGGCCAGGCGCGCCTCGAGCAGGTCGCGGCTGCAGGCTTCGAGCCGGCGCTCCCAGATGTACTGCGAAGGCGTGAGCGGCTCGCTCTTGAAGACGCGGTGGATGTGGCTCGCCGAGACGCCCAGCTGCGCCGCGAGGCTTCCCACCGACAGCGAAGGATCCGCCAACTGCTCGTCGATGCGCCGCTTCACGCGGGCCAGGTGGTAGGCCGTGAGACTGCTCAGGCCCGGTGAGCGCGCCGCGGGCAGCGTCTGCAGCCCGGCCACGAGAATGCTCTGCACGCCGTTGGCCACCGCCAGGGCCGACGCCGGCTGCAAGGTGTCGATGTCCTCGCGCAGCGTGCGGATCATGCCCAGCAGCAGGTGCCCCGCGCCCTCGCGCCCCGACACGGTGGTGGCCGTCAGCGCTTCGGTGTGGTGCAGCTCGCTGCGCAGGCGCTCGCCCGGCAGCTTGAGCACGATCTGCTCGAAGCTGTCGTCGAACAGCAGCTGGTAGGGCCGCGTGCTGTCGTACAGCGCGAAGTCGCCCGCCGCCAGCACGGCGTCGCGCCCATCCTGCCGCACCACGCCCTGGCCGCGCGCCTGGATGCTGACCAGAAAGCAGTCGTCGCCCGAGCGCGAGATGTGGCCCGGCGTGCGCATCACCTTCTGCGGTCCTGACCTGACCACCGACACGTCCAGGCTCGGCAGCGTGTGCTGGCGGATGCTGCCTTCGAAATTGCCGCTATCGCCTTCGCGCACCGGATCGCATCCGAGCTGCACGTAGACGTTGCAGATCATGTCGGTCCAGTAGGCGAGCCGCTGGCCGCGCGGAACGGCATCGGTGCTGAGCAACGGGGTCATCGGGGTTCCTTCGGAAGTCGGCCTGCAACGCTGGAACAAGAACGCCGCAAGTTCGGGTCAAGGCGTTTCGCGGCGGCGAATCTACGCTTGAAGCAACCCGCATGCCACCGCGCAAACCCGGTGCGAGGTGTGCGAAGTTGTTTCTTTCAACCCGTTTCCGGAGACCCCGCCATGCCCGCCACCGTTCACCCCAAGCTCCGCGTTGCCGCCGTGCAGGCAGCGCCCGTGTTCCTCGATCTCGACGGCACCATCGACAAGACCATCGACCTCATGGCCCAGGCCGCCGGCCAGGGCGTGAAGCTCATCGCCTTTCCCGAGACCTGGGTGCCCGGCTACCCGTGGTGGATCTGGCTCGACTCGCCGGCCTGGGGCATGCAGTTCGTGCAGCGCTACCACGACAACGCACTGGTCGTGGGCTCGGCCGAATTCGACCGCGTCCGGGAGGCCGCGCGCAAGCACAACATCTGGGTTTCGCTCGGCTACAGCGAAAAGGCCGCCGGCAGCCTCTACATTGCGCAGGCGCTGATCGACGACCAGGGCCGCACGGTGCAGACGCGCCGCAAGCTCAAGCCCACGCATGTGGAGCGCACCGTGTTCGGCGAGGGCGACGGCTCGGACCTGGCCGTGGTCGAAACGCCCATCGGCAACATCGGATCGCTCTCGTGCTGGGAGCATCTTCAGCCGCTCAGCAAGTACGCGATGTATGCGCAGAACGAGCAGATCCACTGCGGCGCCTGGCCGAGCTTTTCGCTCTATCGCGGCGCGGCCTATGCGCTCGGCCCCGAACTCAACAACGCCGCGAGCCAGGTGTACGCGGCCGAGGGCCAGTGCTTCGTGATTGCGCCGTGCGCCACGGTTTCGCAGTCCATGAGCGAGCTGATGTGCACCGACGCCGGCAAGCAGCAGATGCTGCGCGTGGGCGGCGGCTTTGCGCGCATCTATGCGCCCGACGGTTCGCCGCTGGGCACGCCGCTGGCCGAAGACCAGGAGGGGCTGGTGATTGCGGACATCGACCTGGGGATGATCGCGCTCTCCAAGGCGGCCGCCGACCCGAGCGGCCACTACTCGCGGCCCGACGTCACGCAGTTGCTGTTGAACAAGACGCGCCGCGAACCCGTGGTGCTGCAGCGTGCGCCCGAGGTCGAGCGCGGTGCCTTCGAGGCCATCGTCGCCGCACCCGAGCCGGCACCGGCGGCCGCGCGCCAGCAGCCGCTGGCGGCCTGAAGCACCGGAGCCACGCCATGGAATCCGCCATTGCCGAGCACCTGAAGTGCCCCCGCACGCGCCATCGCCGCGTGGAGGACGACTACGCGCCGCCCTACCCCGCCTGGTCGGCGCGCGCGCCGGGCGCGGTCAGGCAGGTCGTGATGGGCTACTTCGGCGTGCAGTCGCGCGGCGCCGGGATGCAGGGCCGCGCGTGTGCGGCGCTGATGAAGATCGCCGCCGGCTTTGCGCTGCCCGACGGGCCCGGCCACCACGACTTCGCGCACCATGTCGACGCCGCCGGCTGCGACAACATGGTCGCCATCGCCTACTGGAACGACCCTGCGGCCCATGCGCGCTGGTGCACGGCGCCCGAGGTCGATGCCTGGTGGCGCTCCGACGAGCGGCTGGCGGACGGCCTCGGCTACTTCCGCGAAATCGTTGCGCCGCGCGCCGAGCACTTCGAGACCATGTTCAACACGCCCGACCGCCTCGAAGGCGTGGGCGTGGTGATGGGCGGCGTGAGCGGCGAACTGCAGGAGCACGGCTACTGGGGTTCGATGCGCGACCGCATTCCGCTGTCACAGACCGACGCCATGGCGCCCTCGGGCACGCGCGCCGTCATTGCCGGCGCGCCGGCACCCGGCCAGCGCGTGCGCATCGCAGGCCACGAGAACATCGCCATGATCCGCTCCGGCCAGGAGTGGGCCGACACCACGGGACAGGAACGCGCGCTCTATCTCGGCGAGATGGAACCCGTGCTGCGCGAAGGCATGGACTTCCTGCGCGACCAGGGGCTTCACATCGGCTGCTACAGCAACCGCTACATGCAGCACCTCGATGCCAAGGGGGCGCCGCTGGAGAAATCCTTCGGCCTGAGCTTCTGGCACTCGCTCGCCGACATGGAGCGCTGGGCCGAGTCGCATCCCACGCACGTCGCGATCTTCGGCAGCTTCATGCGCTACGTGCAGGCACTGAACTTCCAGCTGCAGCTGCGCGTGTACCACGAGGTGTCGGTGCTGAAGGCCGACGAACAGAGCTACGAATACATCAACTGCCATGCGGGCAGCGGGCTCATGAACGGGCTGGGCGAGGTGTAGCGGGCCCCTCGCTCCGGGGATGCCGTAGGATGCGCGGCCCTACACAAAGGCAAGGACCCCGACCATGTGGAGCGATCTCGACAGTCTCGTCGAAGCCTCGATGCAGGAATGGAAGGTACCGGGACTCGCGCTGGCCGTCATCCAGGATGGCGAGATCGCCGTGCTCAAGGGCTATGGCGTGCGCGACACCGACACGGGCCTGCCCGTGACCATCGACACGCAATTCCTGCTGTGCTCGATCACCAAGTCGTTCACCGCGGCCGGTCTCGGCCTGCTGGTGGACGAACGCAAGCTCGACTGGGACCGGCCGGTGCGCGAGGTGATTCCCGAATTCCGCCTGCACGATCCGGTGGCGACCGAGCGGCTGACCGTGCGCGACCTGCTGTGCCACCACAGCGGGCTGCCGCGGCATGACTGGATCCACATGCCCGGCGACCTGAGCAACGCGCAGATGCTGGCCGCCCTCAGGCACCTGGCGCCGAACAAGGACCTGCGCGACGCCTTCCAGTACTCGAACCTCGGCTACCTGGCCGCCGGCATGGTCACCGAGCGCATCAGCGGCCGGAGCTACCAGGACTTCACCACCGAGCGCCTGATGAAGCCGCTGGGCTTCAGCCACTTCGGCTTCTCCATCGAGGCCCTCGCGGCCGCCGAAGACGCCGCCCGTCCGCATGCGATGGATGGCGACGAGCGCTACCGCACGCCGCTGTCGCCGATCCGCGCGACGCCGGCCGGCGGCATCAACGCCTCGGTGGCCGATCTTGCGAAATGGGCGCGCTTTCTCCTCGATGGCAAGGCGCATGGGCAGCAACTGCTTTCGACCCAGGCGCTGCGCGAAATGACGATCCCGCGCGTGCACATGGGGCGCTCCCCCTACGCCGAGATCGGCGACTCGCACTACGGCCTCGGCCTCTTCTGCGAGCAGTACCGCGGCGAGCGCATCGTCGCGCACTCGGGCTCGTGGACCGGCTGGAGCACGCTCATGACGATGCAGCCCGAGCGCCGTGCAGGCGTCGTGGTGCTGACGAACCGCACGCCGGGGAGCGTGCACGCGATCCTCACCTATGCGGTGCTCGACCGCATCTGCGGCCGCGAGACGGTCGACTGGTTCGGGCGCCTGGCACCCAAGCGCAGGCAGGCCATCGAACAGCAGGCGCTCGACAGGAAGGTGAGCGCGGAAGTCCGCAGGAGCGGAACCCAGCCGAGCCATCCGCTCGACGAGCATGTCGGCGACTACGAGCATCCGGCCTACGGGCGCCTGCGCATCGACCGGGAGGCGGACGGGCTCGCATGGCGCTGGCGCGGTGTCGAGGAGAAGCTCGAGCACCGCCACTACGACGTGTTCATCACCCCCGACCGCCCGACGGTGCTGCACCCCAGCAACCGGACGCTCACCTTCCGCTACGACCGGCAAGGCCGCATCGACCGCATCGAGATACCGTTCGAGGAGATGGTGGACGACATCGTGTTCCATCGCGTCGCAGCCGGCGACGTGCTGGACCCGGGCTTTCGGCAGCTGTGCGCCGGCGACTACCTGCACAGCGGCCGCGTGATCGAGATCAGGCTCGATGCGCGCGGCGAGCTCGCCATGACGATCCCTGGCCAGCCGACCTATCGCTTGCTGCCGGCCGATGGACGCAGCTTCCGCGTCGACACGCTCGATGGCTTCGGCGTGGAATTCCGCCGGCCTTGGCCCGACGCAGTAGACGCGATGATCTTCCACGAACCCCGCGTCACCGCGCTCGCCCCGAAGGTGGCAAAGCCCTAGCCGAACAACCCCTTGTGCTGCTCCCGCAGCAGCGCCTTCTGCACCTTGCCCATGGTGTTGCGCGGCAGCTCGGGCACGACGAAGCAGCGCTTGGGAATCTTGAAGTTCGCGAGCTTCGACTTGAGCTCCGCCACGATGGCATCGGGGTCGAGCGCCCCATTGCCCTTGGCAATGACGATGGCCACGCCCACCTCGCCGAAGTCGGGGTGGGGCACGCCGACCACCGCGCTTTCGGCCACGCCCGGCAGCTCGTTGATGTAGCCCTCGATCTCGGCGGGATAGACGTTGTAGCCGCCGCTGATGATCAGGTCCTTGCTGCGTCCGACGATGGTGACGTAGCCGCGGCCGTCGATCTTGCCGACGTCGCCGGTCTTGAAGAAACCATCGGCGGTGAATTCTTCCTTCGTCTTCTCCGGCATGCGCCAGTAGCCCGCGAACACGTTCGGGCCGCTGACCTGGATGTTGCCGATCTCGTCGGTGGTGCAGTCGCGGCCGGCGTCGTCGCGCACGCGCAGCCGCACGCCCGGCAGCGCAAAGCCGACGGTGCCGCCGCGGCGCTCGCCCTGTGTGGGGCTGTAGGGGTTGGAGGTGAGCATGATGGTTTCGCTCATGCCGTAGCGCTCCAGGATGGTGTGGCCGGTGCGCTCGCGCCATTCCTCGAAGGTCTCGATGAGCAGCGGCGCGGAACCGGCGATGAAGAGCCGCATGCCGCGCACCGCCTCGCGCGTGAGGCCGGGCTCGGCCAGCAGGCGCACATAGAGCGTGGGCACGCCCATGAACACGGTGGCCTCGGGCAGCTTCTCGACCGCGCGCTTCGGGTCGAACCTGGAGAACCAGATCATCTTGCTGCCGTTGAGCAGCGCACCGTGGAGCGCAACGAAGAGGCCGTGCACATGGAAGATCGGCAGCGCGTGGATCAGCACGTCGCCCTCCGTCCAGCCCCAGTAGTCCTTGAGCACCTCGGCGTTCGACAGCAGGTTGCCATGCGTGAGCATCGCGCCCTTGCTGCGGCCGGTGGTGCCGCTGGTGTAGAGGATGGCGGCCAGGTCGTCCGCGTTCTTGCGCGCCGCTTCATGCCGGTCGCTGCATTGCGCGGCAAGCTCCAGCAGCGTGCCGGTGCGGTCGTCGTCCAGCGTGAACACATGCCGGGTGCCCGCCGCGCTCGCGATGGGTCCGACCCACGCGGCATTGCGGCTGGTGCACACCACCACGGCCGGCTCGGCGTTGCCGATGAAGTATTCGATCTCGGCGCTCTGGTAGGCGGTGTTGAGCGGCAGGAACACGTAGCCGGCGCGCAGCGTGGCGAGGTAGAGGATCATCGCCTCGACCGATTTCTCGACCTGCACCGCGATGCGGGCGCCCTCCGCGAGCCCCAGCGCGCCGAACAGGTTGGCCATCATCGCGCTGGCGCGGTCGAGGTCCTGCCACGAATAGAACAGGCCGTTGTCGGTTTCCACGGCCGTGCGGCCGAGCTCGGCGGGAAAGGCCGCGCGCAGGGCGGCGAACAGGTTGGAATTGGCTTTCGTCTTCATCGGGCAGGTGCTTCGGATATTCGGTGTGACGTGGAGGCTGGCTGCCGCCCGCTACTCGAGCTTGGCGCCCGAGGCCTTCACCACCGAGGCCCAGCGCTTGATCTCGGAATTCACGAAGCCGCCGTACGAGGCCATGGTGAGGTTCGGGATCTCGGAGCCATTCTGGGCCCAGATGGCCTTGAGCTCGTCGCTCTGAAGGGCCTTCTTCATGCTGTCGACGATCCGTGCCTGCAGCTCGGCCGGCGTGCCCTTGGGCGCCCACAGGCCGTACCAGGTGGTGACCGTGTAGTCGGGCAGGCCGACCTCGGCCGCGCAGGGCACGTCGGGGAACGCCGGGTTGCGCTTGCTGCCGGCAACCATCAGCGCCTTGATGCGCCCGCCCTTGATGTGCTGGGCCGAGGAGCCGAGGCCGTCGAACATCAGGTCGACGTTGCCGGCGATCAGGTCGGACAGCGCCGGCCCCGCGCCGCGGTAGGGAATGTGCGTGATGAAAGTGCCGGTCTGCAGCTTGAACAGCTCGCCCGCCAGGTGGTGCGAGGTGCCTGCGCCGGCCGAGCCGTAGTTGAGCTTGCCGGGGCTGCGCTTGGCGGCGGCCACGAGTTCCTGCAGCGTATTGGCCGTGACGCGGCGCGGGTTGACCACCACCACCTGCGGCACGTTGGCCAGCAGCATCAGCGGCACGAAGTCTTTCTCGAGGTCGTAGTCGAGCTTGGGGTAGATCGACGGCGCAATTGCGTGGTGCACCGCGCCCATGAAGAGCGTGTAGCCATCGGGCTGGGCCTTGGCGGCGATGCTGGCCCCCACGGTGCCGCCCGCGCCGCCGCGGTTGTCGATGACCAGCGTCTGGCCGGTGACCTTGGCGAACTGGGCCGAGAGCGGGCGCGCGAAGGCGTCGGTGCCGCCGCCGGCCGGGAACGGCACCACCATGTTGACCGGCCGCGTCGGCCAATTACCTCCCTGCGCCGCTGCCCCGCCGCACAGAACGGCGGCACCGGCCGCGGCCAGGCGCAGCACCTCGCGTCTCTGAAAACTCTGAGTCATCTGTCATCTCCTGTCGTTGTAGATTGCCGCACCATGCGGGCCGGCGCAGCACGCGCCGGACTTCTTTCCAGAACTCAGCCTTTTTTGAAGAACAGGCTTTCCACATCCCCCGAAACCGCCACCTTGCCCTCGGCGATCCATGCCCGATGCTTGTCGAGGCGCTTGAGATCGTAGAGGTAATTGACCATCAGGCCGTAGGACTGCTTCAGCCCCTTGGGCGAAGGATCGCCGGCCCAGTTGAGGCGCTCCACGCGCGCGCCGTTGCCCAGGTGAAAACGCGCCACCGGATCGGCCGGCGTGCCGTCGACCAGCGTGCGGCCCAGGTATTCGGCCGCGGCCTGCAGCAGCCACTGGCGCAGCGGCGACTTGGCATCGAGCGTGGCCGGCGCCTCCACCGCGGCAAGCAGCCGCTCGGCGGTCGGCGGCAGCGAGCCGACGAGGCGGCCGAGCTCGGCCTCGCGCTTCTCGTCCAGGCGCGGCAGCAGCTCGGCGGCATTCCGGGCGAGCCAGCTGCGAAAGCCCGGGATCGGCGACAGCGTGGCAAAGGTCTTCAGGCGCGGCAGCTCTTCCTGCAGCGTCTCGACCACGCGCTTGATGAGCGAATCGCCAAAGCTCACGCCGCGCAGCCCGGTCTGCGTGTTGCTGATCGAATAGAAGATGGCGGTGGTGGCCTTGGCCGGCTGGATCGGCACGGCGGCCTCGTCGAGCAGCGGCGTGATGCCGTCGCTGATACGGTCGACCAGCGCCACCTCGACGAAGATCAGCGGCTCGTTGGGCAGCCGCGGATGGAAGAAGCCGTAGCAGCGGCGGTCGCTGTCGTCGAGCCGGTTCTTCACGTCGGTCCAGCTCTTGATGTCGTGCACGGCCTCGTAGCGGATCAGCTTCTCGATCAGCGACGCCGGCGAATGCCAGTCGATCCGTCGCAATTCAAGGAAGGCGACGTCGAACCAGGTGGAGAACAGGTGCTCCAGTTCGGCATCGAGCGCGAGCAGCCGCTTGTCCGACTTGAGGAACGGCAGCAGCTCGGCGCGCAGGTCGACCAGGAAGCGCATGCCCTCGGGCTCGACTGCAAAACGCTGCAAGAGGCGCATGCGCGGCGACACCAGCGCGCGCCTCAGCCGCAGTTCGGCCTGTCCTTCGTCGGGCGTTCCCACGGCGGCCTGGTGCTGGTCGCGCGCGGACTTGAGCTTGTGCGGATCGGCCGCGAAATGCTCGCTCATGAGCGCCCAGTAGTCGCGCCGCTCCTCGGGCGTGGCGGCGGCATATTCGCGTGCAATGGCATGGGCCCGGCGCCCGCCCTCGACCTCGCTCACGCGCGGATCGATCACCGCCTGCAGCGCCGTGAGCACGCGGCGCAGCGCGCGCGGCGACAGGGCCTCGTCGGCCTTGCGCAGCGTGGCCTGCAGCCGCTCGGCGGTCGAGCGCATGCTGGGTCTTGCGGCCGACTTGGGTGCGCCGCGGGCCGCGCCGTCGGATGCCACGGGCACCCTGGCTGCGGCCTTTTCGCCGGACTTTTCGCCAGAGCGCAATCGCGCCTGGAACCACTCGGTCGCACTCATCGACAAGCTCCAATGCTGTGGGCTGCGGGAATGCCGTCTTCTTTCAGGCGGCTCACGACATCACCCTCGATTTCTGTTGCCGCGCCACCGCGCGCAGCGCCTCGCGCTGGCGCGTCAGGTGCGTGCGCATGGCCGCGTCCGCGCCCTCGCTGTCGCGCGCCTTGAGCGCCGCGAACACCGCCAGGTGCTCCGACAGGCTCTGCTCGAGCCGGCCCGGCGCATGCAGCTGCTGAAGCCGCGCCAGCTTGAGAATTTTGCGCAGATCGCCAATCACCTGCGCCAGCCACTTGTTATCGGCCAGCTGGATGATGGCCTCGTGGATCTGGTGGTTGGTGGCGTAGTAGTCGTTGATGCGCTTGGCCTTGGCGTGGCGCACCAGCCGTTCGTGCAGCACGTCGAGCTCGCTGAGTTCCGCATCGCTGGCGTTGCGCGCCGCCTCGTAGGCGCAGCGGCCTTCGAGCAGCGCGATGACGGGAAATATCTCGTCCAGATCGCGCTCCGTCACCTCGCGCACGAAGCAGCCGCGCCGCGGCTCGTGGCGCAGCAGGCCTTCGGCCGTGAGCACTTTGAGCGCCTCGCGCAAGGGCGTGCGCGAGATCGACAGCCGCTCGCACAGCGCGGCCTCGTCCAGGAAGCTGCCCGGCACCAGCGCGCCCGCGAAGATCTGCTCGCGCAGCGTGGCGGCGACTTCGTCGTGCAGGGAGTTGGGGACCAGGCGCATGGCGGTTGGAGGAAATCCGGCTCGCGTAATTTTCTGTAATTACGCGTAATTGTGAGGCGCGCCCGAAGGAGCCGCAAGGCCGCGCATCCCCTGCGCGGCCCGTGCTTACCCTGAGGACGCGATGCTCAGGCGCTCGCCGGCTGGCGGCGCTGCGCGGCCCAGATCCACAGGCCGATGCCGAAGATCACCATCGGCACGCTGAGCCACTGCCCCTGGCTCAGGTTCAGCGCGCGCAGGCCCAGGAAATCGTCGGGCTCGCGGAAATACTCGGCGATGAAGCGCAGCACGCCGTAGCCGATCAGGAACACCGCGGCCACCTGCCCCTGCTTGCGTTCCTTGCGGGCGTACAGCCACATGATGGCAAACAGCAGAAGCCCCTCGAGCAGGAACTGGTACACCTGCGAGGGATGGCGCGGCAGCATCGAGCCGCTCTGCGGAAACACCATGCCCCAGGGCAGGTCGGGGCTGCTGAAGCGGCCCCAGAGCTCGCCGTTGATGAAGTTGCCGACGCGCCCCGCCGCCAGGCCCGTGGGCACGCAGGGCGAGACGAAATCCATCACCTGCCAGAACGGCCGCGCGCGCGAATGCGCGAACCAGATCATCGCGCCGATCACGCCCAGCAGGCCGCCATGGAAGCTCATGCCGCCCTGCCACACGTAGAGGATCTCGAGCGGATGCGAGAGATAGAACTCGGGCTTGTAGAACAGGCAATAGCCGAGCCGCCCGCCCACGATCACGCCCATCACGCCCAGGAAGAGGATGTCCTCGATGTCCTTGCGCTGCCAGGCGCCCTGCCCGACCAGCGAGCGGTACGGTTCGTGGTGCAGCCGGCGGGTGCCGAGAAAATAGAACAGCGCGAACGCGGCCAGGTAGGTCAGGCCGTACCAGTGGATGGCCACGGGCCCGAGTTGCAGGGCGACAGGATTGATCTGCGGATACATGAGCATCCGCGGATTGTGCCCGGCCCGAATGTCGCGGCCGGCACGGGGGCGTTCAGGGCGATGTCAGTGCCCGAAACCCCGCCGAGCAGCCGGCCCCGAGCGCGATCCGGCTGGATCAGCGCGTGGTGTAGCCACCGTTGGCAAAGATGGTCTGGCCGGTGATCCACCAGCCTTCGGTGACCAGGAAGCGGACGATGGGCGCGATGTCCTCGATGTCGGTGAGGCCCTTCTTCGAGAACTTGCTGAGCGCCGCCGCACTGCTGTGGTACTCGACGGCTTCCTTGCTTTCCTGGCCGTAGAAGAACGGCGTGTCCATCGGTCCGGGGCCGATCGCGTTGACCGAGATGCCGCGCTCGCCGAACTCCTTGGAAGCCGCGCGCGTGTAGTGCTCCACCGCCGCCTTCGAGGCCGGATAGATCGCGTAGAACGGCGTGTAGGCCGCCAGCAGCGAGCTCACCAGCGACACGATGCTGCCGCCGTCGGCCAGCGTGCGGCCGGCCTGCTGGATGAAGAAGAACGCGGCCTTGGCGTTGGCGTCGAAGCTCTTGTCGTAGTCGGCTTCGGTGACATCGAGGATCGGCTTCTTGATCACCACGCCCGCGGTGTTGATGGCGATGTCGACCTGCCCGAAGTGCTTGACGGCCTGGTCGAACAGCCGGACGTTGTTCTCCACCACGGCAAGGTCGCCCTGCACCAGCAGCGTGCCGGCGCCCTTGGCCTCGAGCTCGGCGGCGGTCTTCTCGGCCTCCTTGCGCGAGGCATCGCTGTTGTAGTGGATGGCGATGCCGCGGGCGCCGCCATCGACCAGTTGATGGCCGATGAGCGCGCCGAGGTTCTTGCCGCCGCCGGCGATGACGGCGACCTTGTTCTGGAGAGTGCGTGCGGACATGGAATGGCCTCCTGCTGAAGAGCGTTGATGTGAATCGGGAAGCTTCAGTCTATTGATGGCAAGTTCCGGAATAAATCAACAATCGGGCGCTAGACTGTTCGCAGAACCACGAACAATTCGACTGGCACGCATGGACCGCATCGACCTTCTCAAGGTGTTCCTGCGCGTGGCCGAAACCGGCAGCTTCACGCGTGCGGCCGATCGGCTCGCGCTGCCGCGCGCCACCATTTCCACGGCGGTGCAGCAGCTCGAGGCGAAGCTGGGCTCGCGCCTGCTGCACCGGACCACGCGGCGCGTCGGCCTCACGCCCGACGGCGAGGTGCTGCTGGAACGCGCCCGCACGCTCGTGGCCGACATGGAAGACATCGAGCAGCAGTTCCTGCCCTCGCGCAGCCAGGTGAGCGGACGGCTCAAGGTCGATGTGCCGAGCCGCATCGCGCGGCGGCTCATCGCGCCGGCGCTGCCGGATTTCTTCGAGCGCTACCCGGCGATCGAGCTCGAGCTCGGCTCCAGCGACCGTGCGGTGGACCTGGTGCTCGAAGGTGTCGATTGCGCGCTGCGCGTGGGTCCGTTGGCGAGCAGCAGCCTGGTCGCGCGGCCGCTCGGGCATTTCACGCTGATCAATTGCGCGAGCCCGGCCTACCTGGCGCGCCATGGCACGCCGCGCACGCCGGCGGACCTGCCGGAGCACATCGCGGTCAACTACGCCTCGCCGACCAGCGGCCGCGCGGCGCCCTGGGAGTGGCAGCGCGACGGCGAGACCGCGACACTGCGCATGCGCAGCCAGGTCAGCGCAAACAACGCCGAGACCTACATCGCCTGCGCGCTGGCAGGCCTCGGGCTGATCCAGATCCCGGCCTACGACGTGCGCGAACACCTCGCGGCCGGCGAGCTGGCCGAGGTGCTGCCCGAAGCACGCGCCCAACCGCTGCCGGTGCACCTGGTCTATCCGCACCGGCGCAATCTCTCGCGCCGCATGCAAGCCTTCGCGGGCTGGCTCGAGACGCTGCTCGCCGCCTCGCTCGATACGCCCGCAGCACCGCGGCCGGCCGGCCCACGAACGCCGCGCAGGTAGGCGGCCCTACGTTGCCCGCCCCGTGCGCTCGCGCACGAATTCCACGAAGCGCGCGAGCGCCGGATGCGCGGCCTGCGCGGGCCACACGAGGCTGGTTTCGCAGGCTGGCAGCGCCACGCGGCGCCGGCCCGTGCCCTTGAACTCGCCGGCCTGCCGATAGACCACCCCGGCGCGCCGGAACTGCATCACGCTGTGCGGCACCCAGGCCACGCCGATGCCGCCGGAGACGAGGTTGACGATGGTCTGCATCTGGATCGCCTCCTGCGCCACCTGCGGCGTGCGCCCCGCCGCGTGATAGAGGTCGAAGACCGCATCGTGCAGCGACGGCACGATGCGGCGCGGAAAGATCACGAGCGGCTCGGCCAGCGCCTCGGCCAGCGGCACGGGCCGCGCACGCGCGAGCCGGTGCTGCGACGGCAGCGCCAGCACCAGCGCCTCTTCCTCCACCGGCAGGCGCGCGAGCCCGGGCGGCGCGGCGCCCGGCGAATGCAGCATCAGGCCGGCGTCGATCTCGCCGCGCGCGAAGGCCTCGAGCTGCACGTCGCCCGTGGCTTCGACCAGCTCGAGCGCCACCTCCGGGCAGCGCACGCGGAACTCGCGCACCCAGGCCGGCAGCTGCTCGAAGCCGACAGTCGAGACAAAGGCGATGCGCACGCGCCCCACCTGCCCCGCCGCCGCCGCACGGGCCCGCGCCGGCAGCGCCTGGGCGCGCGCCAGCAGTTCGCGCACGTCGGGCAGCAGCGCCTCGCCGGCCGGCGTGAGCGCCACGCGCCGGCGCGTGCGGTCGAACAGCACCACGCCCAGCGTCTTCTCGAGCTGGGCAATGGCCTGCGTCACCGGCGGCTGGGTCATGTGCAGCCGCAGCGCGGCGCGGCCGAAGTGCAGTTCCTCGGCCACGGCCACGAACTGGCGCCAGGCGCGCAGGTCGATCAAGGCATCTTTCATATGCCAAGCATATCAATCGGCGCACAAAAATGGATTGGAATGAATCAATGAGAAGTCCGATACTTGGAATTCCCCTCGATCTCCCCACGACACAAGAGACACCATGGACACCAAGCCAATCCAGATCAACCGCCGCAGCGCCAACATCGTCGAAGGCAAGAGCCGCGCGCCCAACCGCTCGATGTTCTATGCCATGGGCTACGAAGAGGCCGACTTCAAGAAGCCGATGGTCGGCGTCGCCAACGGCCACAGCACCATCACGCCCTGCAACTCGGGCCTGCAGAAGCTGGCCGACGCGGCCATGGCGGGCATCGAGGAAGCCGGCGGCAACGCGCAGGTGTTCGGCACCCCCACCATCTCCGACGGCATGGCCATGGGCACCGAAGGCATGAAGTACTCGCTGGTGAGCCGCGAAGTGATCTCCGACTGCATCGAGACCTGCGTGGGCGGCCAGTGGATGGACGGCGTGCTGGTGGTCGGCGGCTGCGACAAGAACATGCCGGGCGGCCTCATGGGCATGCTGCGCGCCAACGTGCCGGCCATCTACGTCTACGGCGGCACCATCCTGCCGGGCCGCTACAAGGGACAGGACCTCAACATCGTGAGCGTGTTCGAGGCCGTGGGCCAGAACGCCGCCGGCAACATGAGCGACGAGGACCTGCACGAGATCGAGAAGCGCGCCATCCCCGGCACCGGCTCCTGCGGCGGCATGTACACGGCCAACACCATGTCCAGCGCGTTCGAGGCGCTGGGCATCTCGCTGCCCTACTCGTCCACCATGGCCAACCCGCACGACGAGAAGGCCAATTCGGCCAAGGAATCGGCCAAGGTGCTGATCGAGGCCATCAAGAAAGACATCAAGCCGCGCGACATCGTCACCAAGAAGGCCATCGAGAACGCGGTGGCGGTGATCATGGCCACCGGCGGCTCCACCAACGCGGTGCTGCACTTCCTGGCCATTGCGCATGCGGCCGGCGTCGAGTGGTCCATCGACGACTTCGAGCGCATGCGCAAGAAGGTGCCGGTGCTGTGCGACCTGAAGCCCTCGGGCAAGTACCTCGCGGTCGACCTGCACCAGGCCGGCGGCATCCCGCAGGTCATGAAGGTGCTGCTGAACGCGGGCCTGCTGCACGGCGACTGCATCACCATCACCGGCCAGACGATCGCCGAAGTGCTGAAGGACGTGCCCGACGTGCCGCGCGCCGACCAGGACGTGATCCGCCCGATCGACAAGCCGATGTACGAAGAAGGCCACCTGGCCATCCTCAAGGGCAACCTCTCGCCCGAAGGCGCGGTCGCCAAGATCACCGGCCTCAAGAACCCGGTCATCACCGGCCCGGCGCGCGTGTTCGACGACGAGCAGTCGGCGCTCAAGGCCATCCTGGACGGCAAGATCAAGGCCGGCGACGTGATGGTGCTGCGCTACCTCGGCCCCAAGGGCGGCCCGGGCATGCCCGAGATGCTGGCCCCCACGGGCGCGCTGATCGGCGCGGGCCTCGGCGAAAGCGTGGGCCTGATCACCGATGGCCGCTTCTCGGGCGGCACCTGGGGCATGGTGGTGGGCCACGTCGCGCCTGAAGCAGCCGCGGGCGGCACCATTGCGTTCGTGAACGAGGGCGACTCGATCACCATCGATGCGCACAAGCTGGTGCTCGAACTCAATGTGCCCGAAGCCGAGCTGGCCAAGCGCCGCGAAGGCTGGAAGCCGCCGGCGCCGCGCTACACGCGCGGCGTGCAGGCCAAGTTCGCGTTCAATGCCTCGAGCGCCAGCTCGGGCGCGGTGCTCGACAAGTTCTGAGGCCGGCCAGCGCCTGCCGGGTCAGCGCTTGGGGCGCTGGCCCTTGCTGCCGGGCAGGCCCATGTTGCTGCGCTGGCGGTCGATGCGCGCCTGCTTGCGCGCCTCTTCGCGCTCGACGACCTTGCGCTTGGTGTAGCCCGACGAGTCGGCCCATGCCCACCATGCCACGGCCATGGCAAAGGGCGACAGCACGATCCACCAGCTCCAGCCGGCCACCATGCCCACCTCGAAATACTTGAGGCCCACGCCGAGCAGGCCCAACAGCAGAAAAAGCATCGCGAATCCCTCCGGGTTTTTGTTGGCAACGCTTCCGGACGCCGGTGCACGGCGCTACCTACAATCGCGTTGCATCGAATGTAACCCAGCCATTACGAATCAAGCCCCATGAAAAGACTCCTGTCATTCGCGGTTCTCGGCCTCGGCCTGGCGGCGCCCGCCTTTGCCGACCTGGCGTTGGCGACGTCGAAGAACTGCATGAGCTGCCACGCGGTGGACCGCAAGGTGCTCGGCCCCGCCTTCAAGGACGTGGCCGCCAAGTACAAGGGCAACGCCGGTGCCGTCGACATGCTGGCGGCAAAGATCATCAAGGGCGGCTCGGGCGTGTGGGGGCCGTTGGCGATGCCGGCCAACACCCAGGTGAGCGAAGCCGACGCCAAGAAGCTCGCGGCCTGGGTGCTGCTGGCGCGCTGACGCGGCGGCTCGTCAGATCCGCGGATCGATGTCCGTGGGCAGCGGCTTGCGCTCGATGCGGTCCTCGAGCTGGCCGATGTGCGCGGCCACGGTGTTGTCGGACTGCTCCGAGCGCTGGCGGATCACGCTCTCGAGCTGCCCCAGCCGGGTCAGCAGCGCGGCATGCCGATCGGCGTTCTGCGCCATGTGCTTGGTTTCCTGCGCTTCGAGGAAATTGCGCAGCTCGGTGAAGCGCGAGGCCTCGGCCTTGTCGGCCAGGTCGCGCTGCACCTGCATTTCCCTGTTGTGGCGCTTGGCATCGAGCAGCACCGAACTGTGCAGGTACAGGACGTAGACCAGGAAGAACACGCCCAGGGCCACGGTCAGGCCCAGCATCATGAGGCCCAGCGGCGCCGACACGGTCATGAAGCCCAGCGACACCGGCACCGGTGCCGAGAGCGTGCCCCAGTTGAGCGCGGCGAGCGCCGCGATCAGCAGCAGGATGGCGAAAAGGAAAGCAGATCTCACGCCCATGGGGGCCTCCTTCGTAAAGATCGAACACAGTGAACCCGCCATGCACGTCGAGGTGCATGGCAACTGCGCCGGTTTTACCTCAGGCCGCGGGCCGCCATGGCCCCTGCTTCCCACTTACGGCCATGTCCTACAGATCGAATCAGTTGGTCTGTGACAACTGCTCCAGGATCGCCGGATTTTCCAGCGTCGAGATGTCCTGCGTGATGGCCTCGCCCTTGGCAATGCTGCGCAGCAGGCGCCGCATGATCTTGCCGCTGCGCGTCTTGGGCAGGTTCTCGCCGAAGCGGATGTCCTTGGGCTTGGCGATCGGGCCGATCTCCTTGGCCACCCAGGCGCGCAGTTCGTTGGCGATCTGCTTGGCCTCCTCGCC
>NZ_JBFTLJ010000025.1:0-64234 GCF_056396385.1 Variovorax sp. 05T418
GGAGGAAATGGTCATGCCTGGCGACAACGTCAGCATCACCGTGAAGCTGATCAACCCGATCGCGATGGAAGAAGGCCTGCGCTTCGCCATCCGCGAAGGCGGCCGCACCGTGGGTTCGGGCGTCGTGGCAAAGATCCTCGACATCTAAGCCGAGCAAAGAGTACCGGAGGGGTATAGCTCAATTGGCAGAGCGTCGGTCTCCAAAACCGAAGGTTGTAGGTTCGATTCCTACTGCCCCTGCCACTTAGGTGGCACCTCCGAAAAACCCCGTCGCTGACCCGATGGGGGGGCTAAAAAAGTCCATCGTTGACCCGATGGGAGGCTAAAAAAGCCCATCGTGACCCGATGGGCTTCGGCGTCTCAAGAAGGCGCATTGAATTGAAGGCCGAAAGGCCGCAGGAAATCAGCCGAACATGGCCACTTCTCAAATCGAAACCGTGAGCACGGGTGCCGACAAGGCCAAATTGGCCGCGTCGGTGGTGCTGGCAGTGGGCGCCATCGTGGCGTTCTACCTGCTGGCGCGCCAGGGCTCGCTGGTGCAATGGGCTGCGCTGCTGGTCGGCCTGGCCGCGGCCGTGGGTGCCTTCGGCAGTTCGGAGAATGGCCGTCAGTTGTGGGCTTTCGGCCGCGACTCGTGGCGCGAGGTCAAGAAAGTCGTCTGGCCGACCCGCAAGGAAGCCATGCAGATGACGGCTTACGTGTTTGCCTTCGTGGCCGTCATGTCCGTTTTCCTCTGGCTCACCGACAAGACGCTCGAATGGGTGTTTTTCGACCTCATTCTGGGCTGGAGAAAATAAATGACCGACGACGTAGTTGAAACCACGCCGAGCAGCCCCGAGGAAGAAAACACCTCCGTGCTGGCTCCCGCCGCCAACCCCGATCTGCGTTGGTACGTGGTGCATGCCTATTCGGGCATGGAAAAGGCCGTCGAGCGCAACATCATCGAGCGCATCAACCGCGCCGGCATGCAGGACAAGTTCGGCCGCATCCTGGTGCCGACCGAGGAAGTGGTCGAGATCAAGAACGGCCAGAAGCGCACCACCGAGCGCCGCTTCTTCCCGGGCTACGTGCTGGTCGAAATGATCATGGACGACGAGAGCTGGCACCTGGTGAAGCACACCAACAAGGTGACGGGCTTCGTTGGCGGCGCCAAGAACCGTCCGGCCCCGATCTCGCAGAAAGAGGTCGAAGGCATCGTCAGCCAGATGCAGCAGGGCACCGAGAAGCCGCGCCACAAGGTCGAGTTCACCGTCGGCGAATTCGTGCGCGTCAAGGAAGGCCCGTTCACCGACTTCAACGGCACCGTCGAGGAAGTCAACTACGAAAAGAGCAAGGTCAGCGTGTCGGTCATGATCTTCGGCCGCGCGACACCCGTGGAGCTCGAGTTCAGCCAGGTCGAGAAGACCTGAGCCCCGCCGGTCCCCGGACCGGAACCATTCCCGGCTGCGCGTTGTCCGACTCGGCGCGCGGCCTTGATCGAAGAGTCGTTCAACCCCGGGGAGCCGCGGCGAAAGCCAAGGCGATATCACCCGCAAGGAGCAAAGCATGGCGAAAAAAATCGTCGGCTTCATCAAGCTGCAAGTGCCAGCTGGTAAGGCCAACCCGTCACCACCCATCGGTCCCGCACTGGGCCAGCGTGGTTTGAACATCATGGAGTTCTGCAAGGCGTTCAACGCGCAGACCCAGAGCGTCGAGCCTGGTCTGCCGCTGCCGGTGGTCATCACCGCGTTCGCTGACAAGAGCTTCACCTTCATCATCAAGACGCCGCCGGCGATCACCTTGATCAAGAAGGCCATCAAGCTGGACAAGGGCTCGGCCCGTCCGCACACCGACAAGGTCGGCAAGATCACGCGCGCACAGCTCGAAGAGATCGCCAAGACCAAGATGAAGGACCTGACTGCCGCCGACCTGGACGCAGCAGTTCGCACCATCGCCGGCTCTGCCCGTTCGATGGGCGTGAATGTGGAGGGCGTGTAAATGGCCAAGATCACCAAGAAGCAAAAAGCGCTCGCAGGCAAGGTCGACAGCAACAAGCTGTACCCGCTGGCTGACGCAATCGGCATCGTGAAGGAAGCCGCCACCGCCAAGTTCGACGAATCGATCGACGTGGCCGTGCAGCTGGGCATCGACGCGAAGAAGTCGGACCAGGTCGTGCGTGGCGCCGTCGTGCTGCCCAACGGCACCGGCAAGACCAAGCGCGTGGCTGTGTTCGCCCAGGGCGCCAAGGCTGAAGAAGCCAAGGCCGCCGGCGCCGACATCGTCGGCATGGACGACCTGGCTGCCATGGTCAAGGCTGGCGACATGCCTTTCGACGTCGTGATTGCCGCTCCTGACGCGATGCGCGTGGTCGGTACGCTCGGCCAGATCCTCGGCCCGCGCGGCCTGATGCCCAATCCCAAGGTTGGCACGGTGACCCCGGACGTCGCCACGGCCGTGAAGAACGCCAAGGCTGGCCAGGTCCAGTTCCGCGTCGACAAGGCCGGCATCGTGCACGGCACGATCGGCCGCCGCTCGTTCGACAACGACAAGCTGCAGGGCAACCTCGCCGCGCTGATCGACGCTCTGGTCAAGGCCAAGCCGGCGACCAGCAAGGGCGTGTACCTGCGCAAGGTGGCTGTGTCGTCGACCATGGGCCTGGGTGTCCGCGTGGACACGCAGACCATCGCGGCGAGCTAAAGAAAGATTTGCCCGATCCGCAAGGAGAGGGCAGATGTGGTGGGTCGCGGCAGCTCCGGTTGCTGCGAGCCATCCAAGACCGCTGGTGTGCAGGGCGCTGCACTTAATCGCCGGATCGATCCTTCCGGTATCCAGCGCAGATGGCGACCCCACTGCAAGGAATTTGATTTTTGTTCCTGACAGTTGGTCGCTGCATGAAGCGCGATCCGAGGCCCCGGCCGAAGGTCGCATTAAAAGGAGTAGACCTTGAGTCTGAATCGCAGTGAGAAAGAAGCGGTCATCAGTGATGTGACCAGCCTCGCCGCTAAAGCTCAAACGCTCGTGATGGCGGAATACCGTGGCATCACGGTGGCCGATATGACCAAACTGCGCAGCGAAGCTCGCAGCAAGGGTGTGACCCTCAGCGTGTTGAAGAACACGCTGGCACGCCGTGCTGTGGCTGGTAGCGCATTTGAGATCGTTGGCGACCAGATGACCGGCCCGCTGATCTATGGCTTTTCCGAAGACGCAGTGGCCGCCGCCAAGGTGGTGGCCGATTTCGCGAAGACCAACGACAAGTTGGTGATTCGCGGCGGCGCATTCGGTGGCAAGGCCCTGGACGTGAACGGCGTGAAGCAGCTGGCCAACATCCCTTCCAAGGAAGTGCTGCTGGCGCAATTGCTGGGCTTGATGCAGTCCCCGATCTCTCGTACCGCCCGCGTGCTCGCGGCGCTGGCCGAGAAGCGCGGTGGTGGCGAAGCTGCACCCGCCGATGCACCGGCAGAAGCGCAGGCTGCTTGAGCCTTGCGTTTGAAATATTCAACCCAATTGTTAGGAAACAAAAATGGCATTCGATAAAGACGCATTTCTGACCGCGCTCGACAGCATGACGGTCCTGGAACTCAACGACCTGGTGAAAGCCATCGAAGAGAAGTTCGGCGTGAGCGCCGCTGCAATGGCTGCCCCCGCCGGCGCTGGTGGTGGTGCTGCCGCTGCCGTGGCCGAAGAGCAGACCGAGTTCAACGTCATGCTGATGGATGCAGGCGCGAACAAGGTTTCGGCGATCAAGGCCGTGCGCGAAATCACCGGCCTGGGCCTCAAGGAAGCCAAGGACCTGGTGGAAGCCGCTCCCAAGGCTGTCAAGGAAGGCCTGTCGAAGGCTGACGCTGAAGCCGCCAAGAAGAAGCTGGAAGACGCCGGCGCCAAGGTGGAACTGAAGTAATTCAGACCCGCCAGAGGGCTGGAGGTGCCTGAAAAGGCCCTCCAGCCTTTGCCGCTTTCAGAGCGCACCCGAAAACCGGAAAAAAGACGGTTTTCGAGTGTCTTCTGACCCCGACTGCAGAAGACCCCTTGGTTCGGGCGATGTGCAACGCATCGCTGTCCGCCAACGGCTGGTAGTGGCCAGCCGCCAAGCAGTGGTGCCGTTCGCCCGGCACCGCTGACAAGTCGCTGAAGATCTCAAGCTCCGGAGCTCTCATGGCCCAATCGTCCGCGTACAGTTACACCGAACGCAAGCGCATCCGAAAAAGTTTCGGCAATCGCGACAGCGTCGTAGAAATCCCCTACCTGCTGCAGATGCAGAAAGACGCGTACACCGCGTTCCTGCAAGCCGGCATTCCTCCCAAACAGCGCACCGTCGAAGGCCTGCAGGCCGCGTTCGACGCTGCCTTCCCGATCGTCTCGCACAACGGTTTTGTCGAGATGAAGTTCCTCGAGTACAACCTCGCGAAGCCGGCTTTCGACGTGCGCGAGTGCCAGACCCGCGGCCTGACCTTCGCGTCGGCCGTGCGCGCCAAGGTCCAGCTCATCATCTATGACCGCGAATCGTCGACCTCGCAGTCGAAGGTGGTCAAGGAAGTGAAGGAACAAGAGGTCTACATGGGCGAAGTGCCGCTCATGACCGACAAGGGTTCGTTCATCATCAACGGCACCGAGCGCGTGATCGTCTCGCAGCTGCACCGTTCGCCGGGCGTGTTCTTCGAACACGACAAGGGCAAGACGCACAGCTCGGGCAAGCTGCTGTTCTCGGCCCGCGTGATTCCCTACCGCGGTTCGTGGCTCGACTTCGAGTTCGACCCGAAGGACATGCTGTACTTCCGCGTCGACCGCCGCCGCAAGATGCCGGTCACGATCCTGCTGAAGGCCATCGGCCTGAACCCGGAATCGATCCTCGCGAACTTCTTCGTGAACGACAACTTCCGCCTGATGGACAGCGGCGCGCAGATGGAATTCGTTCCCGAGCGCCTGCGCGGCGAAGTCGCGCGCTTCGACATCACCGACAAGTCGGGCAAGGTCGTGGTCGCCAAGGACAAGCGAGTGACCGCACGCCACACGCGTGAGCTCGAGCAATCGGGCACCACGCACATCAGCGTGCCGGAAGACTTCCTGGTCGGCCGCGTCATTGCCCGCAACATCGTCGATGCCGACTCCGGCGAGATCCTGGCCAAGGCCAACGACGAGCTGACCGAAGCACTGCTCAAGAAGCTGCGCACGGCCGGCGTGCAGGACATCCAGGTGATCTACACCAACGAACTCGACCAGGGCGCGTACATCTCGCAGACCCTGCGCATCGACGAGACGGTGGACGAGTTCGCCGCGCGCGTGGCCATCTACCGCATGATGCGCCCCGGCGAGCCGCCGACGGAAGACGCGGTGCAGGCCCTGTTCCAGCGCCTGTTCTACAACCCGGACACCTACGACCTGTCGCGCGTGGGCCGCATGAAGTTCAACGCCAAGGTCGGCCGCGACGAATCGACCGGCCCGATGGTGCTGACCAACGAAGACATCCTGGCCGTGGTCAAGATCCTCGTGGACCTGCGCAACGGCAACGGCGAAGTCGACGACATCGACCACCTGGGCAACCGCCGCGTGCGTTGCGTGGGCGAACTGGCCGAGAACCAGTACCGCACCGGCCTCGCCCGCATCGAGAAGGCCGTGAAGGAACGTCTGGGCCAGGCCGAGCAAGAGCCGCTGATGCCGCACGACCTGATCAACAGCAAGCCGATCTCGGCCGCGCTGAAGGAGTTCTTCGGTGCCTCGCAGCTGTCGCAGTTCATGGACCAGACGAATCCGCTGTCCGAAATCACCCACAAGCGCCGCGTGTCGGCCCTTGGCCCGGGCGGTCTGACGCGCGAGCGTGCCGGCTTCGAAGTGCGCGACGTGCACGTCACCCACTACGGCCGCGTGTGCCCGATCGAAACGCCTGAAGGCCCGAACATCGGCCTGATCAACTCGCTGGCCCTGTACGCCCGCCTGAACGAATACGGCTTCATCGAGACGCCGTACCGCCGCGTGGTCGACAGCAAGGTCACCAACGAGATCGACTACCTGTCGGCCATCGAGGAAGGCAAGTACGTCATCGCCCAGGCCAATGCGGTCCTGGACAAGGAAGGCAAGCTGACCGGCGACCTGGTTTCCGCGCGTGAAGCCGGCGAATCGATCCTGGTGGGTGCCGAGCGCATCCAGTACATGGACGTGTCGCCCGCACAGATCGTGTCGGTGGCTGCCTCGCTCGTGCCCTTCCTCGAGCACGACGACGCGAACCGCGCGCTGATGGGCGCCAACATGCAGCGCCAGGCGGTGCCCGTGCTGCGCCCCGAGAAGCCGATGGTCGGCACCGGTATCGAGCGCGTCTCCGCGGTCGACTCCGGCACCGTGGTCACGGCCACCCGCGGCGGTATCGTCGATTACGTCGACGCGACCCGCATCGTGGTGCGCGTGAACGACGCCGAAGCGGCAGCCGGTGAAGTCGGTGTGGACATCTACAACCTGATCAAGTATCAGCGTTCGAACCAGAACACCAACATCCACCAGCGCCCGATCGTCAAGCGCGGCGACAAGATCGCCAAGGGCGACGTGGTGGCCGACGGTGCATCGACCGACCTCGGCGAACTGGCCCTCGGCCAGAACATGCTGATCGCGTTCATGCCCTGGAACGGCTACAACTTCGAAGACTCGATCCTGATCTCGGAACGCGTCGTCGCGGAAGACCGCTACACCTCGATCCACATCGAGGAACTGGTGGTGATGGCCCGCGACACCAAGCTCGGTGCCGAGGAAATCACGCGCGACATCCCGAACCTGGCCGAGCAGCAGCTCAACCGCCTGGACGAGTCCGGCATCATCTACGTGGGTGCCGAAGTGCAGCCGGGCGACACGCTGGTGGGCAAGGTCACGCCGAAGGGCGAGACCACGCTGACGCCAGAAGAGAAGCTGCTTCGCGCCATCTTCGGCGAGAAGGCTTCCGACGTGAAGGACACCTCGCTGCGCGTGGACCAGGGCTCGCAAGGCACCGTGATCGACGTGCAGGTGTTCACCCGCGAAGGCATCACGCGCGACAAGCGCGCCCAGCAGATCATCGACGACGAGCTCAAGCGCTTCCGCCTCGACCTGAACGACCAGCTTCGCATCGTCGAAGCCGACGCGTTCGACCGTATCGAGAAGCTCCTGACCGGCAAGGTTGCCAACGGCGGCCCGAACAAGCTGGCCAAGGGCACCAAGCTCGACAAGGCCTACCTGTCGTCGGTCGAGAAGTTCCACTGGTTCGACATCCGCCCGGCGGACGACGAAGTGGCCACGCAGCTCGAGTCGATCAAGAACTCGCTGGAGCAGACGCGCCATAGCTTCGACCTCGCGTTCGAGGAAAAGCGCAAGAAGCTCACGCAGGGCGACGAGCTGCCCGCGGGCGTGCTCAAGATGGTCAAGGTCTACCTGGCCGTCAAGCGCCGCCTGCAACCCGGCGACAAGATGGCCGGCCGCCACGGCAACAAGGGTGTGGTGTCGAAGATCGTTCCGGTCGAAGACATGCCCCACATGGCCGACGGCACGCCGTGCGACATCTGCCTGAATCCGCTGGGCGTGCCTTCGCGGATGAACGTGGGCCAGGTGCTCGAAGTGCACCTGGGCTGGGCCGGCAAGGGCATCGGCCACCGCATCGGCGACCTGCTGCAGCAGGAGGCCAAGGTGGCCGAGCTGCGCAAGTTCATGGAGCAGCTGTACAACGGCTCGGGCCGTCCGGAAGACCTCAGCCAGCTGAGCGACTCCGACGTGCTCGCCATGGCAGCCAACCTGCAGAGCGGTGCGACCTTCGCCACGCCGGTGTTCGACGGCGCCTCGGAAGAGGAAATCCGCGGCATGCTGAAGCTCGCCTATCCGGACGACATCGCCAAGCTCAAGGGCCTGACCGAGACGCGCACGCAGGCCTACCTGTACGACGGCCGCACCGGCGACCAGTTCGAGCGTCCCGTCACCGTCGGCTACATGCACTTCCTGAAGCTGCACCACCTGGTGGACGACAAGATGCACGCCCGTTCGACCGGACCGTACTCGCTCGTCACCCAGCAGCCGCTGGGCGGCAAGGCGCAGTTCGGCGGCCAGCGTTTCGGCGAAATGGAAGTGTGGGCGCTGGAAGCCTACGGCGCCGCCTACGTGCTGCAGGAAATGCTGACGGTGAAGTCCGACGACGTGCAAGGCCGTACCAAGGTGTACGAGAGCATCGTCAAGGGCGAACACTCCATCGAAGCCGGCATGCCGGAATCGTTCAATGTGCTGGTCAAGGAAATTCGTTCGCTGGGGCTCGACATCGAGCTCGAGCGTTCTTAATTTGAAAAGGGAAAGAGTCTTATGAAATCGCTACTCGACCTGTTCAAGCAATTCACCCCTGATGAGCATTTCGATGCCATCAAGATCGGCATGGCTTCGCCCGAGAAGATCCGTTCGTGGTCTTTCGGCGAGGTGAAGAAGCCCGAGACGATCAACTACCGCACCTTCAAGCCCGAGCGCGACGGCCTCTTCTGCGCCAAGATCTTCGGCCCCATCAAGGACTACGAGTGCCTGTGCGGCAAGTACAAGCGCCTGAAGCACCGCGGCGTGATCTGCGAGAAGTGCGGCGTCGAAGTCACGCAGACCAAGGTGCGCCGCGAGCGCATGGGCCACATCGACCTGGCCGCGCCCTGCGCGCACATCTGGTTCCTGAAGTCGCTGCCGTCGCGCCTGGGCCTGGTGCTCGACATGACGCTGCGCGACATCGAACGCGTGCTGTACTTCGAAGCCTACGTGATCACCGACCCCGGCATGACCCCGCTGAAGAAGTTCGGCATCATGTCCGAGGACGACTATGACGCGAAGCGCAAGGAATACGGCGACGAGTTCGTCGCCAAGATGGGCGCCGAAGGCATCAAGGACCTGCTCGAAGGCATCGAACTCGACAGCGAGATCGAACGCCTGCGCGGCGACCTGACCGGCTCCGAAGTCAAGGTCAAGAAGAACTCCAAGCGCCTGAAGGTGCTGGAAGCCTTCCGCAAGTCGGGCATCAAGCCCGAGTGGATGGTGCTCGACGTGCTGCCCGTGCTGCCGCCGGACCTGCGTCCGCTGGTGCCGCTGGACGGCGGCCGCTTCGCGACCTCCGACCTGAACGACCTGTACAGGCGTGTGATCAACCGCAATTCGCGCCTGCGCCGCCTGCTGGAACTCAAGGCTCCGGAAATCATTGCTCGCAATGAAAAGCGGATGCTGCAAGAAGCAGTCGACTCGCTGCTGGACAACGGCCGCCGCGGCAAGGCCATGACGGGCGCCAACAAGCGCGCGCTCAAGTCGCTCGCCGACATGATCAAGGGCAAGAGCGGCCGCTTCCGCCAGAATCTGCTGGGCAAGCGCGTCGACTACTCGGGCCGTTCGGTCATCGTGGTGGGCCCGACGCTCAAGCTGCACCAGTGCGGCCTGCCCAAGCTGATGGCGCTCGAGCTGTTCAAGCCCTTCATCTTCTCGCGCCTGGAAGCCATGGGCATCGCGACCACGATCAAGGCTGCCAAGAAGGAAGTCGAATCGGGCACGCCGGTGGTCTGGGACATCCTGGAAGAAGTGATCAAGGAACACCCGGTCATGCTGAACCGTGCGCCTACGCTGCACCGTTTGGGCATCCAGGCGTTCGAGCCGATCCTGATCGAAGGCAAGGCGATCCAGCTGCACCCGCTGGTCTGCGCGGCCTTCAACGCCGACTTCGACGGCGACCAGATGGCCGTCCACGTGCCGCTGTCGGTGGAAGCGCAGATGGAAGCCCGCACGCTGATGCTGGCCTCCAACAACGTGCTGTTCCCGGCTTCGGGCGAACCGTCGATCGTTCCTTCGCAGGACGTGGTGCTGGGTCTGTACTACACGACCCGCGACCGCATCAACGGCAAGGGCGAGGGCCTGATCTTCTCCGACATCGGTGAAGTGCAGCGCGCGCTCGACGCCAACGAAGTCGAACTCACCGCCAAGGTGGCAGTGCGCATCACGGAATACACCAAGGACAAGGAAACCGGCGAATTCACGCCGTCGACCTCGCTGGTGGACACCACCGTGGGCCGTGCGCTGCTGTCCGAGATCCTGCCCAAGGGCCTGCCGTTCTCGAACATCAACAAGGCGCTGAAGAAGAAGGAAATCTCCAAGCTCATCAACGTCTCGTTCCGCAAGTGCGGCCTCAAGGAGACCGTGGTGTTCGCCGACAAGCTGCTGCAGAACGGCTTCCGCCTGGCCACCAAGGCCGGCATCTCGATCGCCATCGACGACATGCTGGTGCCCGCTGAAAAGCACGGCATCATCGAGCGCTCGGCCAAGGAAGTGAAGGAGATCGAGCAGCAGTACGTCTCCGGTCTCGTGACTTCCGGCGAACGCTACAACAAGGTGGTGGACATCTGGGGCAAGGCCGGCGACGAAGTGTCGAAGGTCATGATGGCCAAGCTCTCGAAGCAGAAGGTCATCGACCGCCACGGCAAGGAAGTGGAGCAGGAGTCGTTCAACTCCATCTACATGATGGCCGACTCCGGCGCCCGCGGTTCCGCAGCGCAGATCCGCCAGGTGGCCGGCATGCGCGGCCTGATGGCCAAGCCGGACGGCTCGATCATCGAGACGCCCATCACCGCGAACTTCCGCGAAGGCCTGAACGTGCTGGAGTACTTCATCTCCACCCACGGTGCCCGAAAGGGCCTGGCCGACACGGCGCTGAAGACGGCGAACTCGGGCTACCTGACCCGCCGCCTGGTCGACGTGACGCAAGACCTGGTCGTGACCGAGCAGGACTGCGGCACGCACGGCGGCTACCTGATGCGCGCCATCGTCGAAGGCGGTGAAGTCATCGAATCGCTGCGCGACCGTATCCTCGGCCGCTCGGCGGCCGACGACGTGCTGCACCCGGAAAACCGCTCGGTGCTGCTGAAGGCCGGCGAGATGTTCGACGAGGACAACATCGAAGAGCTCGAGGCGCAAGGCGTCGACGAGGTCAAGGTGCGTACCGCGCTGACCTGCGAAACCCGCTTCGGCATCTGCGCGACCTGCTACGGCCGCGACCTGGGCCGCGGCGGCCTGATCAACATCGGCGAAGCCGTCGGTGTGATCGCTGCGCAGTCCATCGGCGAACCCGGCACGCAGCTCACGATGCGTACCTTCCACATCGGTGGTGCGGCATCGCGTGCGGCGGTGGCCTCGAGCGTCGAAGCCAAGTCCAACGGCGTGATCGGCTTCAACGCCACGATGCGCTACGTGACCAACAGCAAGAACGAGCTGGTGGTGATTGCACGTTCGGGCGAGATCGTCATCCATGACGAACACGGCCGTGAGCGCGAACGCCACAAGGTGCCGTACGGCGCGATCCTGGCGGTCAAGGCCGACCAGCAGATCAAGGCCGGCCACGTGCTCGCCAACTGGGATCCGCTGACGCGCCCGATCATCACGGAATTCGCCGGCAAGACGCAGTTCGAGAACGTGGAAGAAGGCCTCACCGTCGCCAAGCAGGTGGACGAAGTGACCGGCCTGTCGACCCTGGTCGTGATCGATCCGAAGCGCCGCGGCGCTGCCAAGGTCGTGCGCCCGCAGGTGAAGCTCATCGACGCCTCCGGCGCCGAAGTGAAGATCCCGGGCACCGACCACTCGGTGACGATCGGCTTCCCGATCGGCGCCCTGGTGCAGATCCGCGACGGCCAGGACGTGGGCCCGGGCGAAGTGCTGGCGCGTATTCCGGTCGAAGGCCAGAAGACCCGCGACATCACCGGCGGTCTGCCGCGCGTTGCCGAGCTGTTCGAAGCCCGTTCGCCGAAGGACAAGGGCATGCTGGCCGAAATGACCGGTACCGTGTCGTTCGGCAAGGAAACCAAGGGCAAGATCCGCCTGCAGATCACCGATCCCGAAGGCACCGTCTGGGAAGACCTCGTGCCGAAGGAAAAGAACATCCTGGTGCACGAAGGCCAGGTGGTGAACAAGGGCGAAAGCGTGGTCGACGGCCCGGCGGACCCGCAGGACATCCTGCGCCTGCTGGGTTCGGAAGAACTCGCGCGCTACATCGTGGACGAAGTTCAGGACGTGTACCGCCTGCAGGGTGTGAAGATCAACGACAAGCACATCGAGGTGATCGTTCGCCAGATGCTGCGCCGCGTCGTGGTCGACAACATCGGCGAGACCGGCTACATCTCCGGCGAACAGGTCGAACGCAGCGAAATGCTCAACACCAACGACGCCCTGCGCGCCGAAGGCAAGATCCCCGCGACGTTCACCAACCTGCTGCTGGGTATCACGAAGGCGTCGCTGTCGACCGACTCGTTCATCTCTGCCGCTTCGTTCCAGGAAACGACGCGCGTGCTGACCGAAGCCGCGATCATGGGCAAGCGCGACGAGCTGCGCGGCCTGAAGGAAAACGTCATCGTCGGCCGCCTGATCCCCGCGGGCACCGGCATGGCCTACCACCAGGCGCGCAAGGCCAAGGATCAGATGGACGAGGCCGAGCGCCGCGCCATCGCCGAATCCGAAGCCGCCGAACTGGCCGGTTCGACCAGCGATGTTTCCACCACGGCCGACGCCAGCGAAGGCGCCGCGTCCGAATAACTGGTTAGCATCACCGGCCATGACCGGTATCCGACGCCCCCCGACCGCCCCCGGTTGGGGGGCGTTTTTCTTTGAGTTGTCCATTGCGAGGCGTTTTTGCCGATGAGCGTGTTGCCCGATTCGATGGTCGGCTGGATCGTCATTGCCGTGCTGCTGTTCTGGTTCGTGGGCGCGTACAACCGGCTCGTGCGGCTGCGCGCGGCCGTGCTCCAGGCCTATGCGACGCTCGACGCGGCCCTGCGGAAGCAGCTGGACTTCGTCCAGGCCAGCATCACGGCCGCCCTGCCGGAAAAGGACGCGTCCAGCCATTCGTCGGCCGTGGCGCCGCTGCAGGCCGCCACCAACCAGCTTGCGACCCTGCTTGGCGCCACCCGCCTGCATCCGCTCGACCCCGGCGGCATGGCCGCGCTGGCCACGGCGCTGCAGGTGCTGATCACGGCCTGGCAGCGCCAGCATCCGGACGCGGTGACGGTCTTCGAGGCGGACGGAACGCTCTCGCGGCCGGCGCCGCTGCTGCCGGCCGGCGCCGGTGCCGGTTCGGCCTCCGGCACACTGGAACCCATGGCCTGGCCCGAGCCTTCGGCCGCCGCGGAAATCGCACGCAGCCAGTTCAACCTGGCGGTGGGGCAGTACAACGCCGCCATCGTCCAGTTTCCGGCGTTGCTGGTGGCATGGATGGTGCGTTTGCGTCCGGCCGCGCCGCTGCTTTGAAGCCGTCCGGACGCCGGCGTTGCATTTTTTCTCCGTACGCTCGCGGGGCGCCGCGTCAGCCGCGCGCCCGTTGACGCCCATTACCATCGCCCCAACTTGTCAGAACTAACTTCCGATCATTCCGCCGGCACCGCGCCGCCGATGCAACCTCCGCTGTGGCGCCAGCTGCAGCTGACCGCAGCGGCGCTCGCGTCGATTCGCGCCGGCAGCTCGGGCACCGTCGCGTTCGAAGCCGTCGAGCCCGCCATGCGCCCCGGCGTGCAGGCGCTCGGCTTCCAGGTGCTGCGCTGGCTCGGCCGCGCCGAGGCCCTGCGCCGCCACCTGGCCAAGCGCACGCCGCCGCCGTTGCCCGACGCGCTCCTGTGCACCGCATTGGCGCTGGCCTGGGATGCGCAGCACGCGCCCTACGAGCCCTTCACGCTGGTCGACCAGGCCGTCGAGGCGGCAAAGCGCAACCCCGCCACGCGCGCGCAGGCGAGCTTCATCAACGCCTGCCTGCGCCGCTTCCTGCGCGAGCGCGACGAGCTCGTGGCCGCCACCGACCATGAGCCGGTCGCACAGTGGAACCATCCGCGCTGGTGGATCGAGCGGCTCAAGCGCGACCATCCGCGCGACTGGCAGCGGGTGCTTGCCGCCGACAACGCGCAGCCGCCGATGACGCTGCGCGTCAACCTGCGCAAGACCACCGTGGCTTCCTATCAGCTGGCGCTCCAGGCGGTGGGCCTCGAGGCCCACCGGGTGGGGGAGGCGGGCCTGCAGCTGGCGCGCGCCCGCCCGGTGCAGCAGCTGCCCGGTTTTGCCGACGGCGAATGCTCGGTGCAGGACGCCGCCGCGCAGCTGGCGGCGCCGCTGCTGCTCGAAGGCCTGCTGCCCGCGGCCGGCGCGGCCCCCCTGCGCGTGCTCGATGCCTGCGCCGCCCCCGGCGGCAAGACCGCGCACCTGCTGGAATTTGCCGGCCCGGCGCCCATCGAGGTGACGGCGCTCGAGGTCGATGCCGCCCGCAGCCGCCGCATCGACGAAACCCTGGGCCGGCTCGGCCTGTCCGCCAGGGTGGTGGTGGCCGACGCCGCGCGGCCGGCCGCCTGGTGGGACGGCACGCCCTTCGACGCCATCCTGCTCGATGCGCCGTGCACCGCCTCGGGCATCGTCCGGCGCCATCCCGACGTGCGCTGGCTGCGCCGCGAGAGCGACACCGCCCAGCTGGCGGTCCAGCAGGCGGCGCTGCTCGCGGCCCTCTGGCCCCTGGTCCGGCCCGGCGGCCGACTGCTCTACTGCACCTGTTCCGTCTTCCGGGAAGAAGGCTCGCAACAAATAGATGCGTTCCTTGCGCACAACACCGACGCCCGATTGGGGGCGTCGCCGGGCCATTTGCTTCCCCAAAGCGGGGCGAATGCCCGCGCCGTCCCGGACAATCCCTCAGGTGACCACGACGGCTTCTTCTACGCCCTGCTTGAAAAACGTCCGCGCTGAGGCCCGCAGGCGGCGCATCCTGGCGCCGCTGGCCGGGCTCGTGCTGGCCTGGGCATTGCTGCTGACCTGCCTGCTTCCGATTGCGGTGGCGCAGGGGCGCGTCGTGCCATCGGTCACCCAGATGCGGCTGGAACAGGCCGACGACGGCGTCTACCTCACCGCGGCCGTGCAGTTCGAGCTGCCCTCGCTGGTCGAGGAAGTGCTCGACAAGGGCATTGCCATCTATTTCGTGGCCGAGGCCGAGGTCTTCCAGGAGCGCTGGTACTGGACCGACCGCAAGGTGGCCCAGGTCACGCGCCACATGCGGCTGGCCTACCAGCCGCTCACGCGCCGCTGGCGGCTCAACGTGTCGCCGGTGCCCATCACCGGCACCGCGGGCTTCGGCGTTTCGCTGAACCAGAACTTCGACAGCCTCGCCGACGCCATGGATGCCGTCAAGCGCGTCGGCCGGCTGCGGCTGGGCGATGCGGCCGAGGTCGGCGACGAGGCGCAGCACCAGGTCGTGTTCCGCTTCCGGCTCGACACCTCGCAGCTGCCGCGTCCGTTCCAGATCGGCGTGGTCGGCCAGGCCGACTGGAACATCGTGGCCGAGCGCAGCGCCAAGCTCGCGCTGGAGAAACAGCGGTGAGCAGCAAGCCGCGCAGCGGCGCAGCGGCCACGCCCGCCGCCCGCCGCGCGCGCGCGCTGCGCTGGGCCGTCGGCGTGGGCGCCGCGCTGGTCACGGCCATCGGCCTGGTGCTGATGTTCCTGCTGGCCCAGGCCACCAACAACCGCGCGCTGTACGAGCGCTACTACGTGCGGCTGTTCGGCATCAACGTGGTGGTGGCGGTGCTGCTGGTGCTGGTGATCGGCTGGGTCGCCTTCCGGCTGCTGCGGCGGCTGCGCCAGGGCAAGTTCGGCAGCCGCCTGCTCATCAAGCTCGCGGCCATCTTCGCGCTCGTGGGCGTGGTGCCGGGCGCGCTGGTCTACGTGGTGTCCTACCAGTTCGTGGCGCGTTCGATCGAAAGCTGGTTCGACGTCAAGGTGGAGGGCGCGCTCGACGCCGGCCTGAACCTCGGCCGCGCCACGCTCGATTCGCTCGCGGATGACCTGGCCGCCAAGACGCGCGTGGCCAGCGCCCAGCTGGTGCAGGTGCCCGACGCGAGCGCCGGCCTCGTCCTCGAGCGCATCCGCGACCAGCTCCAGGCCAGCGACGTGGTGCTCTGGACCGGCGCCGGCCAGCTGGTGGCCGGCGCCGGCGCCTCGCGCTTCCAGCTCAACCCCGAGCGGCCGACCACCCAGCAGCTGCGGCAGGTGCGCGCCGACCGCGCCATCGCCCACATCGAGGGCTTGGACGAAACCGCGGCGCCGGGCGCCAACGTGCCGCCTGCCAGCGTGCGCGCCCTCGCGATGGTGCAGCGGCCGGGCTTCGACTTCGACACGGCGCCGCGCTTCCTGCAGGTCACGCAGCCGCTGCCGCCCGCGGTGGTGGCCAACGCACTCGCCGTGCAGGAGGCCAACCGTGAATACCAGGAGCGGGCCCTGGCCCGCGAGGGCCTGCGGCGCATGTACATCGGCACCCTCACGCTGAGCCTTTTCCTGGCCGTGTTCGGCGCCGTGCTGCTGGCCGTGCTGTTCGGCAACCAGCTCGCGCGGCCGCTGCTCGTGCTGGCGGACGGCGTGCGCCAGGTGGCCGGCGGCGACCTGCGGCCGACCGCCGTGCTGCAGGGCAAGGACGAGCTGGGCGGCCTCACGCGCTCCTTCGCCGTCATGACCCAGCAACTGGCCGATGCCCGCGGCGCCGTCGAAAAGACCATGGGCCAGCTCGACGCCGCCCGCGCCAACCTGCAGACCATCCTGGACAACCTGACCTCCGGCGTGATCGTGCTCGACGCCAAGGGCACCATCCTTTCCACCAACCCCGGCGCCACCCGCGTGCTGCGCGCGCCGCTGGCGGCCTACGAGGGCATGCCGCTCGCCCAAGTGCCCGGGCTCGCGGACTTCGGCAACAGCGTGCAGCAGCAGTTCGACGAATTCCAGGTCGAGCGCCTGCAGCACGGCCTGGACCACTGGCAGCACGCCTTCGAGCTGCATGCCAGCGGCACCGACCTGCCGCAGCAGGACAGCGCCATCAACATCGTGGCGCGCGGCGCCGAGCTGCCGGGGGCCGCGCGGCTGCTGGTGTTCGACGACATCTCCGAAATCGTCTCCGCCCAGCGTGCCCAGGCCTGGGGCGAAGTGGCGCGCCGCCTCGCCCACGAGATCAAGAACCCGCTCACGCCCATCCAGCTCTCGGCCGAGCGGCTCGAAATGAAGCTCTCGGGCAAGGTCGCGCCGCCCGAGCAGGCCGTGCTCGTCAAGTCGGTCAAGACCATCGTCGACCAGGTCGACGCCATGAAGCGGCTGGTCAACGAATTCCGCGACTACGCCCGCCTGCCCGCGGCCGACCTGAAGCCGGTCGACCTCAACGCGCTGCTGGCCGACGTGCTCCAGCTCTACAGCGCCGAGAACGCGCCGATCGCGCTGCGCTCCGAACTCGACGAGCGCTGCCCGCCCATTCGCGGCGACGCCCAGCAGATCCGCCAGGTCATCCACAACCTGCTGCAGAACGCCCAGGACGCTGCCGAGGCCGCCGCCAGCACCACCGGCCGCGCCGGCGAGGTCGTCATCCGCACCCGCCTGGGCGATTCGGGCCAGCGCGTGCGCCTCACCGTGCAGGACAGCGGACCGGGCTTTGCCGAGAACATCCTCAAGCGCGCCTTCGAGCCCTACGTCACCACGAAAACAAAAGGTACAGGTTTGGGACTGGCCGTGGTCAAGAAGATCGCGGACGAGCACGGCGCGCGCATCGAGCTTTCCAACCGCGTTGTCGATGGGGCTGTAGCAGGGGCGCAAGTCTCGCTATCATTCGCGCTGGCAGGCGAGCCGCAAACAGCGGTCGCTCACACCGAAGATCCGAAGTCTTCCGCCGCCTGAGCGTGAAACCAACCCGTCGCGCGCAGACGATGGGGCGGCTGGCGGACCCTACACACATTGCAGATACCGGCGCATACAACAAGCAGCACTCATGGCAAACATTCTCGTGGTCGATGACGAGCTGGGCATTAGGGACCTGCTCTTCGAAATTCTCAATGACGAAGGCCACAACGTGGAGTTGGCGGAAAACGCGGCCGAGGCACGCGCAGCGCGGCAGCGCGCACGGCCCGACCTCGTGCTGCTCGACATCTGGATGCCCGACACCGACGGCGTCACGCTGCTCAAGGAATGGTCCACCGCCGGACTGCTGAGCATGCCCGTCATCATGATGAGCGGCCACGCCACCATCGACACCGCCGTCGACGCCACCCGCATCGGCGCCTTCGCGTTCCTCGAAAAACCCATCACGCTGCAGAAGCTCCTGAAGGCCGTCGAGCAGGGTCTCGCGCGCGAGAACGCCAGGCGCGCGGCAGCGGGCGTGGTGCCTCCGGCCCCGGGCATCAACCCCTCGGCCGCCATCACCACCACCGGCGACAGCCTGCTGCTGGCCTCGCTCGCCTCCGTGCCGGTGCCCGACGCCGGCCCGCAGTCGACCCAGAGCTTCGACCTCGACCGCCCGCTGCGCGATGCACGCGACGGCTTCGAGAAGGCCTACTTCGAATTCCACCTGGCCATGGAGAACGGCTCGATGACCCGCGTGGCCGAGAAGACCGGCCTGGAACGCACGCATCTGTACCGCAAGCTCAAACAACTTGGCGTCGATCTTTCGAGAGGGCGCAGAAGCGCTGTATAATTTAAGGCTGCACACCAAGGCCCGGTAGCTCAGTTGGTAGAGCAGCGGATTGAAAATCCGCGTGTCGGTGGTTCGATTCCGCCCCAGGCCACCATTCATCATTTTGAGGTCGTCCGCAGGCGACCATCAAAATCAAAAAAGCCCTAAGTAGATCAACTGCTTGGGGCTTTTTTCATTCCAGGGCGGCCCGCAGCGTTCTGCGCCAGGCCGGGCGCTCGTAGGGCGAATCCCGGGTTTACGCCTAGACCCGCACCCTCAAGTTCCGCCGCAGCACTGCCGATATCCCTGGCAACCTGGCCCCGCATCGGCGGCCGTCACGGAAAAAGCACATGCGCAATTGGAAGATCAGTGCCCAGCTGGGCGCGGCGTTCGGGATCGTGTTGCTGTTGATGGCGACGGGGCTCGCGATCGGCATCTCGGGCCTTCAGGAGGTCGCCGGCAGCGGCGTCGCCCCGGAGCTCGCACGGCATATCGCGTCGACGCGCAACCTCATGGCGGGCTTCGGGGTTGCCGCGCTGCTGGCGGGCGTGGGCTGCAGCATCTGGCTCGCACGCAGCATCATGCAGCCGCTTGGCGAGGCGATCTTCATCGCGGAGACCGTAGCCTCGGGCGACCTCAGCAAGGAATTCGAGACCGAGCGCGGCGGTGATTTCGGGCGGCTGCTGCGCGGCATGGGCGAGATGGAGGACACGCTGACGGACGTGGTGACGCGCATCAAGGCGTCGACCGATTCGATCGTGGTGGCGTCCGGGCAGATCGCGGCCGGCAACCAGGAGCTGTCCTCGCGCACAGAAGAGCAGGCCAGCTCGCTCGAACAGACCGCGGCCTCGATGGAAGAGCTCACGAGCACCGTCAAGCAGAACGCCGACAACGCACGGCAGGCCAACCAGCTCGCGCTCTCGGCCTCCGAAGTGGCCGTGAAGGGCGGCAGCGTCGTGGGGCAGGTGGTCGACACCATGGCGTCGATCAATGCTTCTTCCCGGAAGATCGTCGACATCATCGGCGTGATCGACGGCATCGCGTTCCAGACCAACATCCTGGCGCTCAATGCGGCTGTCGAAGCCGCGCGCGCGGGCGAGCAGGGCCGCGGCTTCGCGGTGGTCGCGTCGGAAGTGAGAAGCCTCGCGCAGCGCTCGGCCGCGGCGGCCAAGGAGATCAAGGGCCTGATCGACGATTCGGTGGGCAAGGTCGACGTGGGCAGTGCACTCGTCGGCGAGGCCGGCAGGACGATGGAAGAGATCGTGAGCGGCGTCAAGCGCGTGACGGACATCATCGGCGAGATCACCGCGGCCAGCCACGAGCAGGCGCAGGGCATCGAGCAGGTGAACCAGGCGATCGCGCAGATGGACCAGGTGACGCAGCAGAACGCGGCGCTGGTCGAGGAGGCGGCGGCCGCGGCCCAGTCGCTGCAGGAACAGGCCGACAGCCTCTCGCAGGTGGTGGCCACCTTCAAGCTCGACGACGACGAAGAGGAACCCGCCGCGGCGCCGCCCAGGCCCGCACCCGTCCAGGCGCGTGTCGAGCAGCCGGTCCAGCCGGCTCGGCGTGCACTTGCCGCTGCACCGCCGCGCAAGCCAGTGGCGGCCATCGCGGGCACGTCCGCCGCCAGCGGAGACTGGGAGACTTTCTAAGCCAGTGCGTGCGCGCCGGCCGCAAGAGGCAATGAACGGTCAGGCCCGCTGCCAGCCTGCCTTGAGCGCATCGGGGTTCTTGTCCGCGACAAGATTCAGCTTGATGCCATGCTCGAGAAACGCCTTGAGTCCTGCAAGCGTCCAGGTGAAGCCTTGGGTCGACTCGGCAACGTACTTGAAGAGTTCGTCTCCATCACCCGTCCAGCCAGACTCCGTGATGACGACATGGGTCGTTCCATCCTCGCGTGCGGAGAACTTCCATTCGACCGTCGTGCGGCCGCTGTATCCGTCCCACTCGATCACGATGCGCTGGTCGGGTTCGATGTCTTTCACGAGCACCGATGTGGATGCGCCATACATCTCCCAGTCCCATCTGACTTCACGGCCGGCCTCGAGCCGGCCGCTGCTTTTGGTGAACCAGAAGTTGGTTGTCGCACGGGGATCGATGAACGCTTCGAACACCTCTGCGACGGGCTTGCGAACCAGCATCTCCGTTTGTGCGACGGGTGCTTGCGTGATCTCGACTTTCATGGTGGCCTCCTTTTGCGGGACGCGATGCGGCGCCTGCCAATCAATCCTGGCACGGAGCGCGTCGCACCATGAGCACGGGGCGCCATGGACCCACCTGCAGCGCAGTTTTCTTTCAATATGCAACGCTCCACTGCACCTACGCGAATGTGAGCGTCGCCCTACAGAAGAACCGCTGCAAAAAAATAAGGTGACCGATGGCGAGGCCGGGCAATGTGTGAAGTGCCTCGCGCAAAGGAAGCCAAATTGGACCCCCCATCCAGAACCTTCGAGCGCCGCGCGCTCCGAATTCCGCTGCGCTCTTCCGTCACGCTGGAGGCCGATCTGTGCCTGCCTGCGGCCTCGCGCGGGATCGTGCTGTTTGCGCATGGCAGCGGCAGCAGCCGCTTCAGCCCGCGCAACCGACAGGTCGCGGAGAGCCTCAACGAGGCGAAGCTGGCCACGCTGCTCGTCGACCTCCTGACCGCCGACGAAGAGGCCGTCGACGAGCGCACGCGCGAGCTGCGCTTCGACATCGACATGCTGGCCGACCGGCTCGTCGGCCTGACCGACTGGCTGTGCGACTACGAGCCCGCCGCGGGCCTGAGGATCGGCTACTTCGGCGCGAGCACCGGTGCGGGTGCCGCGCTGGTGGCCGCGGCGCAGCGGCCCGACGCGGTGCACGCCGTGGTCTCGCGCGGCGGGCGGCCCGACCTGGCCGGGCCCGCGCTCGAGCGCGTGCGCGCGCCCACGCTGCTGATCGTCGGCGGCAATGACGGGCCGGTGATCGACATGAATTGGCAAGCCCTTGCGGTGCTGCGCGGCGAGAAGCGGCTTTCGCTCGTGCCCGGCGCAACGCATCTTTTCGAGGAACCCGAAGCGCTGGGCGCGGTGTCCAAGCTGGCGCGCGACTGGTTTCGGGACCATCTCGATCCCTCCAGGAGTACCAAGAAATGAGCAAATCACCAGGACACCAGAAATGGCCCGACCACCAGGTGCGCGAGGAGCCGCTTCGCCAGCCGATGGAGGTCGAGGTCGAAGGCATGGTCGTCGCGAGCTCGGCGGACGTGATCAGGGTGGTCGAGGACAAGTCGCCGGTGCGCTACTACTTTCCGCGCACCGACGTCCGCACGGACAAGCTCGAGCGTTCGCAGACCACGACCGAATGCCCGTTCAAGGGCACCGCGAGCTACTACAGCCTGAACGTGGGCGAGCGGCAGCTCGACGACGCGATCTGGTCGTATGAAGATCCGTACGACGAGCACCAGGCGCTGAAGGGCCGCATGGCTTTCTACGACGAGAAGTTTCCGGAGATCCATGTCCGTCCGAAGAGCTGAGCGAGCCGCCGGGTAGCGCTCTCGCATGTGCGGCAATATTTGCCGCACAACCCGCAGCGATGACCTTCCTTCACTCCAAGCCCGGAAAGGCCGTTCTCCGATGAACGAAGCGCTCGACACGCTGGCCGATGCAACGCTGCTGGGGCTGCCGGTGCCCGATCTGGCGCTGGCGGTGGCCGCCGCGCTTGCCGCCTACCTGGCGATGCGGCTGGTGCTGCGCTACATGATCGGGCGCATGCGCGACATCGCGCAGCACACGAGCAATCGCATCGACGACACGGTGGTCGAAGTGCTGGCCGGCACCAACCGCGCTTTCCTGGTGCTGGCCGCGCTGCTCGTCGGCGTGGGCATGCTCGAGCTGCCCGAGCGCTGGAACCAGCGCGTCGGGCAGCTGTGGTTCATTGCCATTGCGCTGCAGGCCGGCCTGCGGTTCACCCGGGCCATCGGCTTCGGGCTGCGCCGCTACGAGCAGCGCCACGCCTCCGCGAGCATGACGCAGGTCAGCGCATCGGCCACGCTGATGTCGTGGTCGATGCGCACCGTGCTGTGGGCGGTGATCCTGCTGGCGGTGCTGTCGAACCTGGGCGTCAACATCACCGCCTTCGTCGCCAGCCTGGGCGTGGGCGGCATTGCGATTGCGCTTGCGATGCAGAACATCCTGGGCGACCTGTTCGCCTCGCTGTCCATCGCGGTCGACAAGCCGTTCGAGGTGGGCGATGCGATCGGTGTCGGCGGTCTCTCGGGCACGGTGCAGCACGTGGGCCTCAAGACCACGCGGCTGCGCAGCCTGAGCGGCGAGCAGATCGTGATCGGCAACACCGACCTGCTCAAGCAGACCGTGAAGAACTATCGCCGCATGGACGAGCGCCGCATTGCCTTCAAGTTTGGCGTGAGCTACCGCAGCACGCCCGAACAGCTGGAGGCCATACCGGGCATCGTGAAGCGGTTGATCGAGTCGCGGCCGTCGCTGCGGCTGGACCGCGTGCACTTCCAGGCCTTCGGCGAGAGCTCGCTCGACTTCGAGGTCGTGTACTTCGTGACCACGCCGGACTACGGGCTCTACATGGACGAGCAGCAGCGCCTCAACCTGCAGATGATGCGTGAGTTCGCGCGGCTGGGCGTGGAGTTTGCGATTCCGGCGCGATCCCTGCACGTGCTGTCGCCCGAGGGCCGGCGCGCGGTGGCGAAGGAACTGGCCACTCAGGAAGAAGAGTAGGAACGCTGAAGGCCGTGCGCCACCGACGCCAGCAGGTCGTCCGGATGCAGCATGGCCGCGCGTGCCTTCTGTGCGGTTTCGTACTGGTGCAATGCGGCCTGCAGCCGCGGTGCCGTGGCCAGCGCGTGCCAGACCGGGGCCAGTGCGGCATGCGATGGCGCCTCGCCGCGTGCGAGCTGCTGCGCGAAGGCCAGGCTCGCGGGCTCGGCAAGCAGCACGGCCCTGGTTGCGGCGCCCAGCGGCTGCGGCAGGGCCTCGGGCGGTGCCGAGCAGCAATAGATCACGTGGGGCGGCAACAGGCGTCGGACCGGGCGCAGGCCCTGCAGCGAGGCGCCGGCGATGCGCTGCTCGCCGTCGGCCGATGCAAAGGCGTAGACCGCGTCGGCGTCGGCCTTCGCAAGGCGCCGCAGGCCGCGCAGCAGGCGCGGAAAGTCGGAGGTGGCCGCGGCGGGCGAGGCCTTGGTTTCGGCAAGGAGAACGAGGCTGGCGCCACCCGCATCGCCTCCGCGCACGATGGCGGCGTCCCACTCCTCCTTGGCCTTGCTCGCTTCTCCCGGAAAGCCGCGCGGCGTGCGAAGACCGCGTGCGACGCGGTAGGTGGCGGCTCCCTTCCAATGGCGGTTCAGCATGCCGGCGATCTCGCGGAAGGCCTCGACCGCGGCGTGTTCGGCGATCCGGCCCTGCTGCGCCGATGCGCGCCCTTCGGCGGCCGCGGCATCGCTGCCCGCGAGCGGTCCGCGCCGTTCGCACAGCGCCTGGTAGCGCTGCACGCTCTCACGCCGGAGCAGCTCGCTGCCGCGCACCAGCCGCCGCAGCGCGGGGCTTGCGTGGATCGCTTCCAGCGGCGCGCGGAAATTTCCGGGGCCGGGGAGTTCCTGCGCGAGCAGCTGCCCGATGGCCTCTGCCAGTTCCGCCCATGCGCCCGCGGCCGCAAGGCCGTGCAGCCGGGCCAGCGCGTCGCGCAGGGCGCCGGCCGCCTCGCGCCGCAGCTTGCCGGGATGCGCGATGGCATCGATAGCCATCCTGAGGGTGCGCCGATCGGCCGCGCGCTGCCGGGACAGCTGCACATGCTCATGCACCTGCGCGTCCTGCGCCTGCAGCATGGCGGCCTGGAACGCCGGGTCGCCGCGTTCGGGCGCGAGCGCCTCGCGGATCAACTGCGCCAGCGCGCGGGTGAAAAGCGCCTGGATGCCTGGTGCGGGCCCGGTGCGCGCGGCCTCGATCGCAAAGGCGAGCGTGGCCTGCGTGCCGCCCGCCACGGCCGTCTCGGCATCGGCCGGCAGAGGAGGCAGGCGATACCGGCGCGGTGCCGCGCGCAAGGCGGCCAGGAGAACGGCGTCGAGGTGCTGTTGTTGCGGTTGCTGCAAATCCATTCGAATCCTGCGGCTGGATGTTCCGATGGCGGCCCGCGGCGGGCATGCCGATTGCCTGCCACTCTGCCATGGACAACACTGAAAAAGCGCAATGGAACCGCAAGCTCGACGAGCGGGCGGCCGAACTCGAAAGCGAACTGAGAGCCGCCAAGGCCGACGAGGACGAGGCGCCCACCCGCACCCCGCACATCCAGGTGCCGGACACGGTGGACGCGGCCGAGGAGCGGCTGCGCGGCGCGCTCCGGGGCGCGGAAGTGGAGCGCGACGTGTCCGAGCTGCGGGACATCGAGGCCGCGCGCGAGCGCCTGCGCACCGGCGAGTTCGGAACCTGCATCGATTGCGGCGTGCAGATTCCGCTCGATCGACTCGAGGCCATGCCGGCCTCGGCGCGCTGCCTCGAATGCCAGCAGCGCCATGAGCGCACGCATCCGATCGAAATCCGCATTCCCCCCGCCCTGTGAGCGCGGGCACTCAGAGCCGCCCTGTTCATTGCAGGCAGGGTGACAGCACCCAGGCCGCGAACCATTGCGCCGCCACCAGCAGCGTGAAAAGTGCGCCCATGCCGGTGGCCAGCGCCGCGAGAAAGCGCTGGCGCACGGCGGGCGCCGCCGCGTCGCTGTCCAGCGTACCGCCGGCCTGTACGCCGCTGCCCAGGCGCCGCCATTCGCCGCCCGCGAGCAGCGTGGGCGCGAGGCAGCCCAGCAGCGCGCCGATGCTCAGCGCATGCAGCAGCAGCGTCGTCTGCAGGGTGCAGGCCTGGGGAACCGCGGCATACGCGAGCGTCTGGCAGAGCAGCGCGAAGGCGGGCACCACGAGCAGCGCGAGCCATGTCTTCGAGGCGTGCAGCTTGGTCATGTCCCGTTCTCCCTCGATTCAATGAAGGCGCGGCACGCCATAGATCACCGCGTAGATCGGCAGCCAGGAGAACACGACGAAGTACCAGTACAGCGCGTTCTCGCTCACGTCGACGAAGCGCTGGCCTTCCATCGGGCCGGTGAACAGCAGCACGTCCAGCACGGCCGTGTCGTAGGTGTCGGTGAGCAGGTGCACCGTGTGCAGCCCGAGCAGCGTCCACACGACCGAGCCGTAGGCGTTGTGGTCCCAGCGCGTGTGCAGCGCCGCAAACTCGAAGCCCCGCAGCACCAGGAAGGCCAGCGCGAACAGCAGGCACACCAGCAGCCAGCCGCGCGTGCGCACCAGGTCGCGGGCTTCGGCCGCGCGCTTGGCCTTCTGGTTCGGCCAGATGCTTGCGAGCAGGATCAGCGTGTTGGCCGACCCCCACAGCAGGTCGGGCGGCGGTGCGCCGAGGGGCCAGCTGTCCGCCTGGCTGCGCAGGTACAGGTAGGCGCCGATGGCGATTGCGAAGATCGTGCCCTCGATCGCGATCAGGCCGAAGGTGCCCCACCACATCAGGCTGCGGTGGCCGAAGGCATAGCTCGGCAGGGCCGAGACGTCGAGCTCGCGCCGTGGCGCCGTCATGGCCCCTGCTCCAGGCGAAGGTGCACCGCGGTTTCCGCGCGCCGGGGCCAGAACCAGGCCGTGAGCGCGATCGCGATCGGGATGCCGCCCCACACCACGGCCCACGGCGTGAAGATGGAGCCGATGAACAGCACCGTGACGGCCAGTGCGCTGACCAGCGGCCAGATGGTCGGGTCGGGGAAGTTGACGCGCAGGTCGGGCCGCGCATCGAGCACGGTGGTGGCGAGCAGCTCGCGCGTATGGGCCGCGAGACCGCCCACGTGCGTGAAGGGCGGTGGCCTGCCGTCGGCCGCGGCGCGCGGCGGCTCCCAGAGCGGATCGCGGCCGTGCACCACCGGAATCGCGTGGAAGTTGCATGGCGGCGGCGGCGACTCGGTGGCCCATTCGAGCGTACCGGCGCCCCAGGGGTTGGGGCCCGCGGGCGCGCCGCGGCGCAGGCTGCGCAGCGCGTTCACCACGAACAGCAGCGCCGACAGCGCGATGATCCAGGAACCGAGGGTCGCGACCAGGTTCAGCGTGTCCCAGCCCAGGCCCGCCTGGTAGGTGTAGACCCGGCGCGGCATGCCCCGGAGGCCGAGCAGGTGCATCGGGAAGAAGGTCACGTTGAAGCCGACGAAGAAGAGCCAGAAGTTCCAGCGCCCGAGGCGCTCGCTCATGAGCCGGCCGGTGATCTTGGGATACCAGTAGTAGAAGGCGCCGAACAGCGGGAACACCGCGCCGCCGATCAGCACGTAATGCAGGTGCGCCACCACGAAGTAGCTGTCGTGCACCTGCAGGTCCAGCGGCACCGAGGCCAGCATGATGCCGGTCAGGCCGCCCAGCACGAGGATGAAGAAGAAACCGAGCGCGAAGAGCAGCGGCGTCTTGAAGTCGAGCCGGCCGCTGCACAGCGTGGCGATCCAGCAGAAGATCTGCACGGCCGAGGGAACGGCGATCAGCATGCTCGCCGCGGTGAAGAAGCTCTTGCCGAGCTCCGGCAGGTTGACCGCGAACATGTGGTGCACCCACAGCCCGAAGGCCAGGAAGGCGGTGGCGATCAGCGCCAGCACCATGGCGGTGTAGCCGAAGATCGGCCGCCGCGCGAAGGTCGGGATGATGGCCGAGAGAAAGCCCAGGCCGGGCAGGAAGATCAGGTAGACCTCGGGGTGGCCGAAGAACCAGAACAGGTGCTGCCAGAGCACCGCGTCGCCGCCCTCGGCCGGGTTGTAGAAGTGCGTGCCGACCAGCCGGTCCGTGATCAGCGTGGTGCTCGCCAGCATCACCGCAGGCATCGCGAACAGCACCATGAAGGCCGTCACCAGCATGGCCCAGGCGAACAGCGGAATGCGGTTGAGCGCCATGCCCGGCGCGCGCAGCTTGAACACGGTGGTGATCACCACGATGGCCTCCAGCAGCGCCGACAGCTCGGTGAAGGTGATCATCTGGGCCCAGAAGTCGGTGCGCTTGCCGGGCGAATAGTCGGGCCCCGCGAGCGGCACGTACGAGAACCAGCCCACGTCGGGCGCGGCGCCCAGCGCGAACACCGCGTAGAGCATCAGCCCGCCGAACAGGAAGATCCAGTAGGCGAAGGCGTTCAGGCGCGGAAAGGCGACGCTGCGCGTGCCCAGCATCAGGGGCAGCAGGTACACGGCCACGGCCTGCATCACCGGCACGGCGAAGAGGAACATCATGGTCGAGCCGTGCATCGTGAACAGCTGGTTGTAGAGGTCGGGCCCGACCAGCCGCGCGCCGGGCCGCGCGAGCTGCAGCCGCATCACGAACGCGAGCAGCCCGCCCGCCACGAAGAAGCAGAAGGTGGTGACGATGAAGCGGCGCGCGATCGCCTTGTGGTTGACGGCGGCCAGCCAGCCGAGCAGCCCGGGCGGATCGCGCCAGGTGGCGTCCAGCGCGGCGGCTTCGGGCGAGCCGGGGCCGGGGCCGTCCTTCAGGTGCGGCGGGGCGGGGGTGCGGCCGGGTTGCTGCTGCATGGCGCGTTCGTCGTTCATCAGCGCAGGGTCTGCAGGTAGCCGACCAGCGCGTCCATGTCTTCGGACGAGAGCCGGGTGGCGGGCATGTAGGTGCCGGGCTTGACCTGCTGCGGATCGGCGATCCAGCGCCGCAGGTCTTCCGGCGTGTTGGCCAGGCTGCCCGCGGCCAGCGTGCTGCGGCTTGCCAGGTGCGTGAGGTTCGGCCCGCGCACGGCCTGCGCCGAGGTGCCGTCGATGGCGTGGCACATCGCGCAGCTCGAACGCATGAAAATTTCGCGGCCGCGCAGCAGCTGGCCTTCTGCGGGTTCGCCGGCCGTGCGGCGCTGCGCCGCGGCCCAGGCCGCATAGCGCTCGGGCGGCTCGGCCAGCACGAAGAAGGCCATCAGCGCATGCTGCGAGCCGCAGAACTCGGCGCACTGGCCGCGGTAGATGCCGTCGCGGTCGGCGCGGAAATTCAGGGTGGCGGTGCGGCCCGGGATCAGGTCCTTCTTGCCCGCGAGGCTCGGCACCCAGAAGCTGTGGATCACGTCGTCGGCCTTGAGCGTGACGATCACGGGCCGGCCGGTCGGCACATGGATCTCGTTGGCGGTCATGAAGCTGTCGGCCACCTGCGGCTCCACGTAGCGCACCTCCCACCACCACTGGTGGGCCGTCACCTCGAGCCGCAGCGCGCCGTCGGTGGACAGCCGCGCGAGCGCGCGGTCGGTGAAGATGCTGGCCGCGATGAGCGCGAGCAGCAGCAGCGTGGAGGCCGCCACGGCCGCGATCACGCTGCGCCGGCGGCCGGGCTCGGGCCGGCCCAGGGACGACAGGTCCGGCGCGCTTTCCGCACCCGCGCGCTGCGCGCGCAGCAGCGCGACGAGCAGCGCCGCCAGCACGGCTGCGAAGACCACCGTGCACACCGCCAGCGTCAGCGTCCACAGCGCATGCACATGGCCCGCCTGCGGGCCGAAAGGGGCGAGCACGTCGTGCAGTGCGTCCATCATCATTTCGCTCCCGGGCGCGCGGGTTCGCGGTCGCGCGCGGCTTCCGGTTCGTTGGCCTGCAGGGCATCGGCGCGGCCGGGGGCCGTGTCCTTGTGCAGTTGGCCGCTCATCGAGCGCACATAGGCGGTGAGCTGCCACACCTGGTCCTCGCTCAGGTGCCCGCCGAACGAAGGCATGCCGTTGGGCCGCCCCTGCATGATGGTGCTGAAGACCTGCGCCGGCTCGCTGCCGTAGCGCCACTGGTCGTCGATGAGCGCGGGCCCCATGCCGCCGCCGCCCTGCGCGTGGCAGCCGGCGCAGTTGTACCAGCGGTACAGGCGCTTGCCCTGCGCCACGTTGTAGGCGTTGTCTTCGTAGCCTTCGCCGTTGCCCACCGGCAGGCGCACCGGATCGCTGCGCGCCTCGGCCGGCTGCAGCGCGCTGGTCCTCGGTGCTTCGGGGCGCGGCGCCGCGCGGTTGTCGGGCGGCGTCTCGAAGCGGCGCATCTCGCGCTCGCAGGCGCACAGCGCCAGGCTCGATGCGAGCGCGAGCACCGCGGTGCCGGCCATCCGCAGCGGCGGCGTTCTCATGGCGGCTCCCCGTTCGAGACGGGAAGGCGCGGCACCGCATAGGCATCGAGGATGCGGCCGATGTCGGCGCCGCGCCGCAGCAGGAAATCGTCGAGCCGCGCCTTCATCGCGCGATCGTCCTTGCGCACGCCCATCGCAATCGAGAAGCTGAAAGGCAGGTCCGGATCGCCGGGCGCCGCGGCCGGCGTGAGCCGCAGCGCCGGTGTGGCGCGGGCCGCGAAGTAGCCCGCCTGCGGCCCCCAGACCACGGCCGCATCGAGCTCGCCCTGCGCCACCGCCTCCACCATGCGCTGCGCGGGCGGCCCGTCGCCGGACACGGTGAAGCCGACCACGTTGCGCACCGCGTCGTGCCGCGCCAGCACATGGCCCGGCGGCGTCGCGGCCAGGTCGTTGCCCACCAGCTGCACGCCGATGCGCAGCGCGGGCAGGCGGGCATCGTCGAAGGAGCGCAGCGCATCGGCCATCTCGGCCCGCGCCCCGGGCTGCACGAACACATAGCTCGAGCGGTAGTAGGGCCTCGTGGCCAGCACGCGCTCGTCGCCCGCGGGCACGCCGATGATCACGTCGCAGGCATGGGCGCCGAGCGTCTTGCGCACGAAGCCGCGCCGGTCGGGCAGCCATGCGTACTGCAGCGGCAGACCCAGGTCGTCGGCCAGCAGGCGTGCGATGCGGTTCTCGAAGCCGCTCTGATCCTCGCGCGAGTAGGGCAGGTTGTCGGGCTCCGCGCAGACGCGCAATGCGGCGGCTGGCTCCTGCGCGCCGGCACGGGGCAGCGCACCCGCCAGCGCGAGCAGGAGGGCAGCGCAGGCGGCGCGCGCGAAGTCAGTCCGGCAGCTTGAAGGCATACAGCTTGCCGCCCTTGCGCGTGGCCGCGGGCAGGTCCCTCATGGCGTTGGCGAAACCCAGCGCAGCGGTGCCGTCGCGCGCGTCCAGGTCGCCCGAAACCACCGCGCCCGCCCAGCCGCCGACGCCCGACAGCACGGCCACGTACTGCCTGCCGTCGGGTCCGCGGTAGGACACCGGCTGGCCGATGATCCCGGAGTCGGTCCGGTACTGCCACAGCAGTGCGCCCGTATGTGCATCGAGGGCCTTGAACCAGCCGTCCATCGTGCCGTAGAAGACCACGTCGCCCGCGGTCGCGAGCGCGCCGCTCCAGACCGGGAAATTCTCTTCCTTCGTCCACGCGGCCTTGCCGGCGGCCGGGTCCCATGCGGTGAAGCGGCCGCGCTGGCCGCCGGGCCCCGCGTACATGCGCGCATCGGTGCCCACATACGGCGTGCCCGCGATGTAGCTGACCTGGGAGGACTGGCTGTCCTGGCACAGGTTCTGGTGCGGGATGTAGACCAGCCGCGTGCGCGGCGAGTACGCCGAAGGCTGCCAGTCCTTGCCGCCGGGCGAGGCCGGGCAGATCCCGCGGATGGTCTTGCCGACCTTCGGCTCCCTGGCCGGGTCCTGGCGCAGGCGGCCGGTCTGCAGGTCCACGCCCAGGGAGGTCGTCACCTTCACGAAGGGCCGGGCCGACAGCACCTCGCCGCTCGCGCGGTCGAGCAGGTAGACGTGGCCGTTGCGGTCGGGGTGGACCAGCACCTTGCGCGGCTTGCCGCCCACTTCGGCGTCGACCAGGATGTTCTCGTTCACGCCGTCGTAGTCGTGCAGGTCGTGCGGGCTGAACTGGTAGAACCAGACCGCCTCGCCGGTGTCCGGGCGGCGCGCGAAGATCCCGGCGGTCCAGCGGTTGTCGCCCGGCCGCTGCTCGGGATTCCATGGCCCCGGGTTCCCGGTGCCGTAGTAGACGAGGTCGAGCTCGGGGTCGTAGGAGATCCAGCCCCATGCGTTGCCGCCGCCGATCTTCCAGGCCTCGGGCGGCCAGGAACTCACGCCCAGGTCCTTGCCGCGGTCCTGCGCATAGAAGGGCTTGAACTGCGGGCCGATCAGCACGTCGCTGTCCGGCCCCGTGCTCCATGCGCGCCACACGGTCTTGCCGGTGGCGGCGTCGAGAGCGGCAAGCCAGCCGCGCACGCCGAACTCGCCGCCGCTGTTGCCCACCAGCACCTTGTTCCTGACCACCAGCGGCGCCATCGTCATGGTCTCGCCGCTGCGGATGTCGCCGAGCTTCGCGCGCCAGAGCTCGGCGCCGCTTGCCGCGTCGACCGCGAGGGTCTGGTTGTCCAGCGTGTTGAAGAAGATGCGGCCGTCCGCATAGGCGGCGCCGCGGTTGACCTGGTCGCAGCAGGCCACGCCCTGTGAGCCGGCCTCGGGCCTGGGCTCGAACTTCCACTTGAGCGGCGCGCCGGGCTTGGCGAGGTCGAGCGCGAAGAGCGTGTTGGGGTAGGGGCCCACGATGTACATCGTGCCGCCCACCACCAGCGGCGCGGCCTCGTGCCCGCGCACCACGCCGGTGGAAAAGGTGAAGGCCGGCTGCAGCTTCGCGGCGTTGGCGCTCGTGATCTCGGCCAGCGGGCTGAAGCGCGTGCCCGCATGGTCGCGCGCGGCCATGGTCCATTCGCCGTCACCGCCGCCGTGCGGCATGCCGTCGGCCGGCGCGGGCTGCGCGAGCGCGAGCGAGGCCGGCAAGAGGCTGCTCAGCAGCAGCAGGCCGGCCCATCCGGCGCGGCGCTTCTTCTTGGTGTGTTTCTGGCTTCGCATCGACCGTGAGTCCGGCATGAGGGCCTCAGCAAATTAGCAAGGCAAGGACCGCCAGTTGTAGGGCGGCAAGCCGACTTCGCCGTCGGCAACGGCTGATGCACTGGCTACCTCGGCGGCATGGCGCCCGGTGCCGTGCGCGCGGGGCCGCCCTGCAGCAGCCGCGCCGCCGCGACCAGCGCCACCACCAGGTAGGCCAGGCCGGCCGGCACCCACATGATGAGTCCGCCCAGGCGCTGGTCCTCGAGCAGGTCGAAGCCCAGCGCGGGCGTGGCGGTGCCGTAGGCCGGATACCAGGGCACGGTCGAGAAGGTCAGCAGCGCGCCGAGGGCGCCGGTGTGCACCATGGTCGTGAAGAGATACAGCATCGAGCCGCCGTGCCCGGCGCGCGAAGCGCCGGCGAGCGGCGGCCACCAGAACAGCAGCGCCGTCGCAAGAAAGCTCGCATGCTGCAGGCTGTGCACGGCCTGGCTGCGCAGCGCCGCCTCGAAGAACAGCGGCAGGTGCCAGGCCCAGAGCGCGAGGCCGTGCAGGGCCCAGGCGACCGGCGCACAGGTCAGCACTTCCCAGGCGGCGGCCAGCGCGGGCTGCCGCACCAGGCGCGTGGTTCGCATGCGCCACGGCGCCGGCAGTGCCCAGGTCCAGACCGCCAACGGCCGGCCGATCACCAGCAGCGGCGCGGCCAGGATCATGAGCACCTCGTGCTGCACCATGTGCGCGGAAAACAGATAGCCCCCGAGCGCATCGAGCGGCGAGACCAGCGCCAGCACCAGCGCGAGCCAGCCCGCGCCGAACGAAGCCGCGCGCCGCATGCCGACCCCGCGGCCCGCGCCGGCCTTGCGCCACAGGCGCAGCAGGCCGGCCAGGTAGAGCAGCAGGCTCGCGCCCAGGCAGGCCAGCACCCAGGGCTCCAGGCTCCAGCCGAGGGCCGGCACGGCGGTTGCCGGCTCGGGCGCGTGCGCGCTGGCCAGCGGCGCCGCCAGCAGCAGCAACAGCAGCAATGCAGCACGGGCGCGGCATGCGCGCCGTGTGGAAGGCCGGGAGCCGGCCGGCGGCGTCATGGCTTGCATGGCCTCAGTCTGAGCCAACTGCGCCAAGGCTGCTTGCTCGACGCGGGACACGAGGGGTAAAAAAAGGGGCTTGAAACCGGTCGGGCCAACCCTCAGATGTGCGCCGGAGGCTGTGCCGCCTCCATTCTTCGCCTTGTTCCTTGTTCATTCATTCCCTTTCGAGGAGATTGTCTTGACGATGAAGATCGCGCAGATCGCGCCCCTGTACGAAGCCGTTCCGCCGCGGCTCTATGGCGGCACCGAACGGGTCGTTGCCCACCTGGCCAATGCGCTGGTGGACCAGGGCCACGAGGTCACGCTGTTCGCCTCCGCGGACACGCAGACCCGGGCCCGCCTGGCGCCCATGCGGGCCCAGGCCCTGCGGCTGGACCCGGCGCCGCTGAAGTCCGACCTGGCCAGCCACCTCTGCATGCTCCACGAAGTGCGACGACGAGCGCACGAGTTCGACGTGCTGCATTTCCACGTCGACCTGCTGCACTTTCCCTTCTTCGAGGACATGGCCGGCCGCACCCTCACCACGCTGCACGGGCGCCTGGACATCGCGGACCTGCCCGGCGCGTACATGCGCTGGAACCAGTTTCCGCTGGTCTCCATCTCGCGCCACCAGCGCAAGCCGCTGCCCTTTGCCAACTGGCTCGCGACCATTCCGCATGGACTCGAAGAGACGCCCTACGCCTTCGAGCCGAACCCCGGCGGCTACCTGGCCTTCCTTGGCCGCATCTCGCCCGAGAAGCGGCCCGACCGCGCCATCGAGATCGCCAGGCGCGCGGGGCTGCCGCTGAAGATCGCGGCCAAGGTCGACGCGGCGGACGCGACCTACTTCGCGCAGAAGATCCGGCCGCTGCTGGACGATCCGCTGGTCGAGTTCATCGGCGAGATCGGCGACGCCGACAAGGCCGCGTTCCTGGGCGGCGCGCGCGCGCTGCTGTTCCCGATCGACTGGCCCGAGCCCTTCGGCCTGGTGATGATCGAGGCCATGGCCTGCGGCACGCCGGTGATCGGCTGGCGCTGCGGCTCGGTGCCCGAGGTGATCGAGCATGGCGTGAGCGGGCTCATCGTCGAGGACGAGGCGCAGGCCGTCGAGGCGGTGCACGCCATCGGCGCGCTCGACCGCCGCCGCGTGCGGCAGGCCTTCGAGCGGCGCTACTCGGCCCAGGCCATGGCCAGCGCCTATGTCGAGCAGTACGCGCGCCTGGCCGGCGGCGGCGCGCTCCTGCCGCAGGAGCCGCACGAGCCCCTCTACCGCGAGGCCGCCTGAACATGAACATGAGCACCGAAGTACCTGCCACCGAGCAGGCCGAGCCAGCGCCCGAGCGCGCGGTGCAGCATGCCTTCGTGCTCAAGGAGGGCGACACCTACTTCGTGATGGACGGCCACGGCGACGTGGGCGGCGGCGTGGACGGGCTCTTCCACGACGACACGCGCATGCTGTCGACCTTCGTGCTCCGGCTGGGCGGCGCGCGGCCACCGCTTTTGTCCAGCGGCGTGAGCCACGACAACGTCTTCTTCATTGCGAACCTCACCAACCGTCCGCTGCCGGTGCTCGGATCGACGTCGATGCCGCAGGGCGTGATCCATCTGGAGCGCAAGCGCTTTCTCTGGGGTGCGCGGCTGTTCGAGCGCATCCGGCTGGTCAACTACGGCGACCAGCCCGCGCAGGCGCCGCTCACGTTGCAGTTCGGCGCCGACTTCCGCGACATGTTCGAGGTGCGCGGCCAGCGGCGCGCGCGGCGCGGCGAGATCGGCCCGCCCGAGGTCGGTGCGCAGGGCGTGGTGCTGCGCTACCAGGGACTGGACACCGTCACGCGGCTGGCCTGCATCGATTTTTCCGAGGCGCCGCAGCGCCTGGACGCGGGCACCGCCGCATTCGCCGTGCCGCTGGCCGCGCGCGGCCACTGGACGCTCTACCTGGAGGTGGGCACGGCACCCGCGCGGCCCGGCGCCCAGCGCTTCCGCGAGGCCAGCGTGCTCGCGCGCTGGCGCATGCGCCAGCGGCAACGGCGCGGCTCGCGGCTGCACGCCTCGGGGCGCCTGTTCCAGGCCTGGCTCGACCGCTCGCGCGCCGACCTCGCGCTGCTCACCACCGACCTGCCCACCGGCCCCTATCCCTATGCGGGCATCCCGTGGTTCTCGACGCCGTTCGGGCGCGACGCCATCGTCACGGCCTTCCAGACGCTGTGGATCGACCCGAGGCTGGCGCAGGGCGTGCTCGAATTCCTGGCGGCGCGGCAGGCGCACCAGACCTCGAGCTTCCGCGATGCGGAGCCCGGAAAGATCATGCACGAGACCCGCAAGGGCGAGATGGCCGCCGTCGACGAACTGCCCTTCGGCCAGTACTACGGCGGCGTCGACACCACGCCGCTGTTCGTGGCGCTGGCCGGCGCCTATGCACGGCGCACCGGCGACCGCGCCACCATCGACCGCATCTGGCCCGCGCTCGGCGCGGCCTGCGAATGGATGGAGCGGAACATGGCGCGCCACCCCGACGGCCTGCTCGCCTACCAGCGCGGCGAAGCCAGCGGCCTGGTCAACCAGGGCTGGAAGGACAGCCACGATTCCATCTTCCACGCCGACGGCCGCACGCCCGAGGGGCCGATCGCGCTGGTGGAGGTCCAGGGCTATGCCTATGCGGCCTTCCTTGCGATGTCGGCCATGGCCGAGTGGCGCGGCGACGCCGGCGCGAGCCGCTGGCGCCAGCGTGCGGCGGCCATGCGCCTCTCGGTCGAGAGCCGGTTCTGGCTCGACGACCTGGGCTTCTATGCGCTGGCCATCGACGGTGCCAACCAGCCTTGCCGCGTGCGCGCTTCCAATGCGGGCCACCTGCTGTTCGCCGGCCTGCCGAGCGCGGAGCGGGCCCAGGCCGTGGGCCGCCAGCTGCTGTCGTCGGCCTTCGCATCGGGCTGGGGCGTCCGCACCCTGCCGGCGGAGGCGGTGCGCTTCAATCCGATGTCCTATCACAACGGATCGGTGTGGCCGCACGACGCGGCCCTGTGCGCGGCCGGCCTCGCGCGCTACGGCGAGCGCGAGGGCGTGGTGCGCATCCTGGACAACCTGTTCGAGTCGGCCACGCACTTCGGCATGCGGCTGCCGGAACTGTTCTGCGGCTTCGACCGCGAGCCGGGCCAGTCGCCCGTGGCCTATCCGGTGGCATGCCTGCCGCAGGCCTGGGCCGCGGGCTCGGTGTTCATGCTGCTGCAGGCCTGCCTGGGCCTGCAGGTGGACGGCATCCGGCGCGAGGTGAAGATCGTGCAGCCGCGGCTGCCGGCCGACATCGACCAGCTGCACGTGCAGCGGCTGCAGGTGGGCCACGCGCGGGTGGACCTGCATTTCCAGCGGCTCGAGGAGCGCATCGTCGTGGTCGCGCAAACGGCGCCCGGCACGCCCGGCGTCCAGGTCAACCTGCAGCTCTAGCGCGGCGGCCCGCGGCGGGCTGGCATGACATTTCTGAGCGCATCGGCGCCGCGGGTTGACACTGAATGTCATCCGCGGCGCGGCCTGCCGCACCTTCGCGGTGCCGCCCGTGTCCTGCGCTGCGATTCGGTGAATAGGAAAGAATGCATCCGCCGATTGGGCATGCATGTTGCGGTAACGAGGTTTAACAAAACTCGATCCCGACATGCATCAGTCACAAAGCGAAAACAACGACAGCCATCCCCTGGACCGCCGCGCATTCTGCGTGGGCGCCGTGAGCCTCGCGGCCCTCGGCACCGCCGCGTGCGGAGGAGGGGGAGGTGGTGGCGGCGGCGTGGCGGGCGGCTTCGGCGCGCTGGGCGGCGGTGCGCCGCAGGCGGATGCATCGGCACCGGCGGCGGCCCCGCCCGCCGCGCCCGATGCACCCGCGGCGCCCGACGCGGCGCCCCCCGCACCGCAGGCGCGCAAGTTCGTGCACCCCGGCCTGCTGCACACCGAGGCCGACTTCGAGCGCATGCGCCAGAAGGTCGCGGCCAATGCGCAGCCCTGGGTCGCCGGCTGGAACGCGCTCACGTCCAATGGCCGTTCGCAGCTCGGCGCCAAGCCGCGGCCGCTGGCCACGGTGATTCGGGGGGACGTCCCGGGCCAGAACTTCGCGCAGTTCTACATCGACGTCGCGCGCGCCTACCAGCTCGCGCTGCGCTGGAAGGTTTCTCAGGACACGCGCTATGCCGACCTTGCCGTGGTCTTCCTGAACGAGTGGTCCTCCACGCTGAAAGAGGTCACGGGCAATGCCGACCGCTTCCTTGCGGCAGGCATCTACGGCCAGCAGTTCGCGAATGCGGCCGAGATCATGCGCTCCTATCCGGGATGGGCGGCCAGCGATTTCGCGCGCTTCCAGAACATGATGCTCACGGTGTTCTATCCGCTCAACCACGACTTCCTCGACAGGCACAACGGTGCGGTGATCACCAACTACTGGGCCAACTGGGACCAGTGCGCAATGGGCTCGATCCTGGCCATCGGCGTGCTGTGCGACCGGCCAGACCTCTACGACGAGGCGATCAGCTACTACAAGGCGGGCCAGGGCAATGGCGCCGGCCTGCAGGCGGTCTACCACGTGCATCCCGGCTACCTCGGCCAGTGGCAGGAGAGCGGCCGCGACCAAGGGCACTGCACGCTGGGCATCGGCCTGGCGGGCGCCTTCTGCGAGATGGCGTGGAACCAGGGCGACGACATCTACGGCTACGAGAACAACCGCTTCCTTGCCGGCGCCGAGTACGTGGCCAAGTCCAATCTGCAGGACGGCGCCGGCAACTTCTACACCGTGCCCTTTCTCACCAGCACCAACCGGCAGGGAACGAAGACCGTGCTGGGGGACGGCCTCGGCCACCGGCGCGGCATCTGGGAAAGCGTCTACAACCACTATGCGAACCGGCTGGGCATCGCCACGCCCTACACCGCGCTGCAGGCCGAGCAGATGCGGCCCGAGCTGGACGGCAGCAACGGCGACCAGCTCGGCTTCGGCACGCTCACCTACACGCGCGATCCGATCGCGACGCCGCTGCGGCCGAGCGGGCTCACCGCGCGCGTGCATGGACCGCAGGTCGAGCTCTCATGGTGGGGCTGCACCGGCGCGCTGAGCTATTCGGTCAAGCGCGCCACCATGGCGGGCGGCCCCTATGCCACGGTGGCCACGGGCATCAGCGATACGCTGACTTTCACCGACAGCACCGTCGCGCCCGGCGTGGTGTACCACTACGCGGTGGTGGCGCTGACCGCGGCCGGAGAAAGCAAGCCCTCCGACGAGGCCCGCGCCGCCATCAAGGCCGAGCTGCTGTTGCAGCGCGACTTCAGCGAGACGCAGGCGGCCGCCGACTATGCCGAGCTCCCCGTGGGCGTGGTCAAGGACGTGGCCGACTTCACCGTCGCATGCCGCGTGTTCCTGGACGAGATCTCGACCTGGGCGCGCGTCTTCGACTTCGGCTCCGGCGAGCGCCGCTACATGATGCTCACGCCGCGCAGCGACACCGGCAAGGTGCGCTACGCCATCTCGCCGGTCCACGGCTACAACATGCAGATGATCGAAGGCGCGTCGCCGCTGCCGACCGGCCGCTGGGTGCATGTGGCGGTGACCCTGTCCGGCACGCTCGGCACGCTGTACATCGACGGCGCGGTGGCCGGCAGCAATGCGCAGATGAGCTTCGCACCCTGCGAGCTCGGCGAGACCACGCGGAACCTGCTCGGGCGTTCGCAGTATCCCAACGACCCGCCGCTGCGCGGTCGCCTCGGCGATTTCCGCATCTACCAGGGCGCGCTGGGCGCCGCGGAGATTGCGGCGCTGGTCTAGGGCCGAACGCTGGAGCGCTACACCGCGCCGTGCGCCTCCACGTAGAGCGCATAGAGCGAATGGCTGCTCGCCATGTAGAGGCGGTTGCGCTTGGGCCCGCCGAACTCCAGGTTGGCGCAGCGCTCGGGAAGGCGGATGAAGCCGATCGGCTTGCCGTCGCGGTTGAAGACCTTCACGCCGTCCATCTCTTCGGATTTCCCGAGCGGCAGGTGGGCCTTCAGGCCGCCGCCCACGTCGGTGGGCTCGGGCGCGAACGCGCCGTTGAAGCCCCATCCGCACCAGAGGTTGCCGTCGCGGTCGACACGGAATCCGTCGAGCGCGCCGGGGCCGTCCGCATCGATGAGCTTGGTCTTGTTCGACACGCTGGCGCCATCGGCGGCAACGTCGTAGCTCCAGATGCTGCGGTTGGGCGTGCCCTTCCACTCGACCACGTAGAGCTTCTTCTCGTCCGGCGAGAACGCGAGCCCGTTCGGGTTCACCAGGTCTGTGATGACGGCGCTGAGCTTGCCATCGCTCGCGATGCGGTAGACATTAGTGGTGGCCTGCTCCGGCGTGGCCTTCGATCCTTCCCACTCGCCGTTGATGCCGAAGGTCGGGTCGGTGAACCACACGCTGTCGTCCGACTTCACGACCACGTCGTTGGGCGCGTTGAGCTTCTTGCCCTCGTAGCTGTCGGCCAGCACGGTGATGCGGCCGTTCTTCTCGGTGCGCACCACGCGGCGCGTGACCGAATGCTCGCAGGTGACGAGGCGGCCCTGGCGGTCGCGCGTGTTGCCGTTGGCATAGTTGGCGTTCTGCTTGTGCACCGTGAACTTGCCGGTCTTCTCGTCGTACTTCATGAGCCGGTTGTTCGGAATGTCGCTGCACAGCAGGTAGCCGCCCTCCGGAAAGTACACCGGCCCCTCGGCCCAGCGCATGCCGGTGCCCAGCTGCTCGACGGTGCTGCTGTAGATGCGGTACTTGGCAAAGCTCGGGTCCAGGATCAGCACCGAAGGGTCCGGGTAGCGCTGGTGGGGCTTGAAGTCGAAGGACTGCGCATTGGCCAGCCCGGCGAAGGCGGCCAGTCCGGAGCCCGCGGCATTCTTCAGGAAGCGGCGGCGAGGCTCGAGGGCTTTGTTCTGCATCTGTAGATCTCCTTTGTCGTCGTTGCGGAAAACCGGCGGACGCCGATCTTACGTACCCGCCGCGCGCGGCCGGGCCCTTCGCAGCGGCGAAGTGCGACATGGCTTACTTGTGGTCCCCGAGACTGCCGACACGGCCCGCCCGCCGCCCGCCTAAGCTGGAACCTGCAGCGGGCCTTCGCTGCAGAAGGGACATGCGATGACTCAGGTTCATGAAGTGATGACGCGCGGCGTGCGCACGGTGGCGCCGGGCGACACCATCGTGCAGGCCGCCAAGGCCCTGGAAGAACTCGAAGTGGGCGTGCTGCCGGTGTGCGACGGCAGCCGGCTGGTCGGCGTGGTGACCGACCGCGACATTGCCGTGCGCGGCGTGGCCCGCGAGATCGACCTTGGCGCATCGCCGGTCAAGCAGATCATGACCGCCGACGCGTACTGGTGCTATGCCGACGACACGGTCGACGAGGCGCTCAGCCAGATGAGCGCGGTGCAGATCCGCAGGCTTCCGGTGGTCGACCGCGACAAGCGCCTCGTGGGCATCCTGTCGCTGGGCGACGTGGCGGCCAAGGGCGAGGCCGGCGCGGCGGCCGATCCGCTCGGAAAGATATCGGAGCCCGCGCGGCCCAGGCACCTGTAGCACGGGCCAACAGGCAGCTTCGCTCAGGCGCTCTGCGCCTGCGGCTGGCCGGAGGCGCGCCGACGGATTTCGCTGTGCAGCGCGCGCTGTCCCGCGGCCAGCGCGGCTTCGTAGGTGTCCGCCGGATCGAAGGCGTCGCGGAGCACCTTGGGGTTCGCTCCGTTCGCATCCGTTTCGAGCAGGCGCCAGACAAATGATCCGAGGGCTGGCTCCTCGATGATGAGTTCGATGGGCTGTGTCATCCGGCCAACTTGCATGAACCCGCGCCAAATGTATGTAGGCGGAGTTCGAATGCTGCCGGCCCGGTGCCCCATGGGACTGGCGCCTCAGCCCGGCCTGCCGCCCGCGCCCTCGGCTCTCAGCCGCAATGCATTGGTGATGACCGACGCCGAGCTCAGGCTCATCGCCAGCGCCGCGATCATCGGCGACAGCAGCCAGCCCGTGAACGGGAACAGCACGCCCGCGGCCAGCGGCACACCGAGCGCGTTGTAGACGAACGCGAAGCCCAGGTTCTGCTTCATGTTGGCGATGGTCTTCTCGGAGACGATGCGCGCCTCGGCAATACCGCGCAGGTCGCCCTTGACCAGCGTCACCTGGGCGCTGTTCATCGCCACGTCGGTGCCGGTGCCCATGGCCACGCCGACATCGGCCTTGGCGAGCGCGGGCGCATCGTTGATGCCGTCGCCGGCCATCGCGACGATGCGGCCTTCGCGCTGCAGCTTCTCGACCAGCGCCAGCTTGTCGGCCGGCTTGACTTCGCCGTGCACCTCGTCGATGCCCAGCCTGGCGGCCACGGCGCGCGCGGTGGTCAGGCCGTCGCCCGTGGCCATGATCACGCGCATGCCCGATGCCTTGAGCGCCGCGAGCGCTTCCGCCGTGGTGGCCTTGACCGGGTCGGACACGGCCAGCAGGCCGGCGGGCTGGCCGTCGACCGCGAGGAACATCACGCTGGCTCCCTCGGCGCGCAGCGCCTCGGCCTGCGGCCGGAGCGCATCGACCGGCACGCCCAGCTGGTCCATCAGCGCGGTGTTGCCGAGCGCCAGCCGGCGGCCGCCGGCGCTGCCGTTCACGCCGATGCCGCTGGCGGACTCGAACTCGTCGGCCGCGGCCAGCGCAAGCCCGCGCTCGCGCGCCGCACGCACGATGGCATGCGCGAGCGGATGCTCGCTGCCCTGGTCGAGGCTTGCCGCGAGGCGCAGCACCTCGTCCTCGCTGAAGCCGGGCAGCGCCACCGCACGTTCGAAGCCCGGCTTGCCTTCGGTCAGCGTGCCGGTCTTGTCGACGATGAGCGCGTCGACCTTGCGGAAGTTCTCGATCGCGGCCGCATCGCGGAACAGCACGCCCTGCGTGGCCGCCTTGCCCGTGGCCACCATGATCGACATCGGCGTGGCCAGGCCGAGCGCGCAGGGACAGGCAATGATGAGCACCGCCACCGCATTGATGAGCCCGTGGGTCCAGCTCGGCGCCGGCCCGAAGAAGCCCCACGCAAAGAAGGTCAGCACCGCGATGCCGATCACGGCCATCACGAAGTAGCCGGCCACGTGGTCGGCCATGCGCTGCATCGGCGCGCGGGAGCGCTGGGCCTGCGCCACCATCTGCACGATGCTTGCGAGCACGGTCTGCGAGCCGACCTTTTCCGACTGCATCACCAGCGCGCCGCTGGTGTTGAGCGTGGCGCCGATGAGCTTGTCGCCGGCCCGCTTGGTCACGGGCAGCGGCTCGCCGGTGAGCATCGACTCGTCGACCGCGCTCGCGCCCTCGACCACCACGCCGTCCACCGGCACCTTCTCGCCGGGCCGCACGCGCAGCCTATCGCCGACGTGCACGTGGGCGATCGGCACGTCTTCTTCCGTGCCGTCGGCGCCGATGCGCCGCGCCGTCTTGGGCGCGAGGCCGAGCAGCGACTTGATGGCCGCCGAGGTCTGCGAGCGCGCCTTGAGTTCGAGGATCTGGCCCAGCAGCGTGAGCGAGATGATCACCGCGGCCGCCTCGAAGTACACCGCCACGCGGCCCATCGACATGAACGATTCGGGAAACACGCGCGGCGCCACCGTGGCCACCACGCTGTAGGCGAAGGCGGCCGCGGTGCCCAAGCCGATGAGCGTCCACATGTTGGGGCTGCGGTTGGCGACCGATTGCACGGCACGCCTGAAGAAGGGCCAGCCCGCCCACAGCACGATGGGCAGCGAAAGAACCAGCTCGATCCAGCTCTGCGTGGCCATCTCGAACCACTGCAGCCGGTGCCCCGCCATCGCGAGCACGGCCACCGCGAGCGTGAGCGGCAGCGTCCAAAGGAAGCGGCGCTTGAAGTCGCGCAGCTCGGGGTCTTCGCCCTCGTCGAGCGTCGGCATCTCGGGCTCCAGCGTCATGCCGCACTTGGGGCAGTTGCCCGGATGGTCCTGCCGGATCTCCGGATGCATCGGGCAGGTGTAGATGGTGCCGGCGGGCGCAGGCACAGGCACGGGCGTGTGGTCATGCGGCGCGTGGTGGCCTTCGTGATGCGGGTGCTGCGGCGCTCCGGAATGCGCGTGGTTCATCGAGTGCTCCAACGAGAAAGCAGGAAGATGCTGCTGCGCACCACGCGCAGCGCATCGCCAGTTTCCAGGCTGACACCGTGTCAAGGTCAAGGCTGGCGCGCTGGCCGGCCGCGGGCTTTCTCAGACCGCGGAGGTGGCGGCTGCGGGCGCGCTGCGGCCCGCACCGGGCGGCGCCGTGACGATCGACCTGAGCGCAGGTTCGGCCGCGCGCAGCGACGCGATGTCGGGCCGCGGGCGGCGCAATTGCGCGTCGGCCGCGAAGGCCTTTTCCATGGCGTGCGCCGCGCCCAGCACCTGGTGGTCGGCCCTGAACGCGCCCACGATCTGCAGCCCGAAGGGCATGCCCGCATGGTCGAGGCCGCAGGGCAGCGCCAGCGCCGGATGCGTCGTCAGCGTGACCACGTAGGTCAGCGCGAGCCAGCGGTAGTAGTTGGCCTGCTTCTCGCCGTTGATGGTGTCGGCATAGAGCTGCGTCCACGGAAAGGGCGACACCGGCGTGGTGGGCGAAAGGATCAGGTCGTAGTCGGCGAAGGCGGCCTGGAAGCGCTTGATGAGCCGGGTCTGCTCGGCCTGGGCCCAGGCGCTGTCGAGCAGGCTCATCTGCGCGCCCATCTCGTAGTTGGCGCGGGAGTTGGGGCCCAGGCTGGCGGGGTCGCGCTGGTAGGCGGCATGCATGCCGGCCACGAAGGCCTCGGCGCGCAGCACGTCGAAGCAGCGGTGCGCTTCGCCGAGGTCGAGTTCGATCCTGTCGCAGCGCTTGAAGAGGTGCTGCATCGCGCCGATCTTGCTGCGCATCGTGGCGCGGATGCCTTCGTCCACCGCGCAGGTGCCGAAGTCTTCGGTCCACGCCACGCGCAGGTTGCTGAGGTCGATGCCGGCCGGCTTCAGGAAGCCGAGCGGATCGAGCGGATAGCTCAGCGGATCGCCCGCGTGCATGCCGGCGGACGCGGCCATCTGCAGGCAGGCGTCTTCCACCGTGCGGCCCATCGGGCCCACGACCGAGATCGGCGTCCAGCCCAGCAGCTTGCGCACGCTCGGCACGATGCCCGGCGAAGGCCGGAAGCCCACCACGCCGCACTTGGCGGCCGGAATGCGCAGCGAGCCGCCGGTGTCGGAGCCGGTGCACACGGGCAGCATGTCGCAGGCCAGCGCGGCGGCCGAGCCGCCGGAGGAACCGCCGGCATTGAGGTTCGGGTTGAAGGGGTTGCCGGTGGCGCCCCACACCTCGTTGCGCGAGTTGGCACCGGCGCCCATTTCGGGAACGTTGGTCTTGCCCGCGACGATGGCGCCGGCCCTGCGAAGGCGGGCCACCAGCTCGATGTCCTCCTGCGGCACGTGGTCGCGGAAGATCGCGGAGCCCCAGGTGGTGAGCAGGCCTTCGGTCGGCTCCAGGTCCTTCACGCCGAGCGGCAGGCCGTGCAGCAGCCCCAGCGCATCGCCGCGCATCACGGCGCTCTCGGCCGCCCGGGCCTCGGCCCGCGCGCGCTCGAAGCAGGTGGCGGTCACGGCGTTGATGAAGGGGTTCACGCGCTCGATGCGCGCGATGCAGGCCTCGAGCAGCTCGACCGGCGAAACCGCCTTGCTGCCGATGAGCCGGCGCAGTTCGACGGCGGAGTGTTCGATCAATTCGGTGTGGGTGCTCATGTCGCTTGGGGGGCGTTCATTTAATCTGCTGTGATGTTGGCGCGGGCGGCAATCGCGCGCATCAGCGGCAATTCCTTGGCGATCAGCTCGCTCACGGCGGCCGAATTGCTGTAGCCCGGCTCCAGGCCCTGCGCACTGAGCTTGGCGCGCGTGTCGGGATCGGCCATGGTCGCGGCCAGCGCCTTCTCGAGCTTGGCCTTCACCTCGGGCGGCAGGCCCTTCGGCGCCACCAGCACCAGCCAGGTGTCGGTGTTGACTTCGGGGTAGCCGCTCTCGGCCATGGTGGGCACGTCGGGCAGCAGCGTCGAGCGCTTGGCCGTGGTCACGGCAATGGCCTTGATCTTGCCGCTCTTGAGCTGGGGAATGGCCGCGCTCACGGTGTCGATGCTGAACGGAACCTGCCCGCCCATCAGGTCGGTCATGGCCGGGGCGCTGCCCTTGTAGGGCACGTGCGTCATCTTGAGGCCGGCGGCATGCAGGATGGTCTCGCCGGCAAACTGCGAGGTGGTGCCGGTGCCGAAGGACGCGTACGAGTACTTTCCGGGCGAGGCCTTCACGTAGTCGACGAACTGCTTGACCGTTTGCACCGGCACTTCGCTGTTCGCCAGCAGGATGAGGCCCACGCGCCCGGCCAGGCCGATCGGCTCGAAGCCCTTGACCGGGTCGTAGGGCAGGTTGGGGCGGATCGCGGGATTCACCGTGAAGGTGGTGCCCGAGCTGATCAGCAGCGTGTAGCCGTCGGGCGCCGCCTTAGAAACGTAGCTCGCGCCAATCACCGTGCCGGCGCCGCCGCGGTTCTCGATGACCACGGGCTGGCCGAGCTCCTTGCCCAGGCGCTGCGCGATCACGCGGCCGTTCACGTCGGTGGCGCCGCCGGGCGGAAAGGGAATCACGAGCGTGACCGGGCGCGACGGAAACCCGGTGTCGGCAGCCAGCGCCGCGAAGGGCGCGAGGCCGAGGCAGGACAGCAGCAGCACCATGCAGGCCAGTGCGGGGAGGCGTTTCATGAAGGACTCCTGGAGGAACGACAGAGCGGGGATGCAGGTTCATCCTAGGAGCCGCAACGCGCTGCCACAAGAGCAATGTTTAGAATTGTCGATTGCCGATTCGGCAATCGACAAACGCGCGTCGCCACGCGGCCACAAGGAAGAAACATGTCGCTTCACACGCTGCAGGAAACCGCGGTCCGCTACTTCCTGGAGGTGGTCAGGACCGGGTCGGTGAAGGAGGCGGCGCTCAAGCTCAACGTGGCGCCTTCCGCCGTGAGCCGGCAGGTGGCGCGCCTGGAGCGCGAGCTCGACACGCTGCTGTTCGACCGGCACGCGCGCGGCATGGTGCCCAATGCGGCTGGCGAACTGCTGGCCGCGCATGCCAAGCGGGTGCAGCAGGACATCGAGCGCGTGGCTGGCGAGATCCAGGGCCTGCGCGGCCTGCGCAGCGGGCGCGTGCGCGTGGCGAGCACCGAGGGCTTCGCGTTCGACTTTCTTCCCACGCTGATCTCGCGCTTTCGCGCGAAGCATGAAGGCATCCGCTTTCACCTGGAGGTCTGCCCGCCCCACGAGATTCCCGGCCGCATCCGCGACGGCGAAGCGGACGTGGGCATCACGCTGAGTGCGGTGCCCGAGCCCGGCATCCGGATCGAGCTGCGCCACCCGAGCCCGATCCTCGCCGTGATGGCGAGCGACCATCCGCTGGCGGGGCAGCGGCAGCTCTCGCTGCGCCAGGTGGCGGCCTATCCGCTGGGCCTGCCGCCGCGGGACAGCTCGATCCGGCAGCTGCTGGACATCAGCTGCAGCAGGCAGGGGCTGCAGTACGTGCAGGCCATGTCGAGCAACCATGCGAATGCGCTGGTGAGTTTTGCGGCCGCGGGCGGCGGCACCATCGCCTTCTATGGCGAGCTGTCGATCCGCACGCAGCTCAAGTCGAAGGCGCTGGTGGCCATTCCGCTGAAGGACCGGGAGATGAACGAGCGCCACCTCGAAGTCGAGACGCTCGCGGGCCGTTCATTGCCCGATGCAGGCAAGGCTTTCGTGCGGTTTTTGACGGATGCCATCAAGGCCTCGGCCTGAGGGCATCCGCGCGTGCGCTACACTCCGCGCCGCTTGCAGCCGGCCTCAGCCGCTGCGCCGTCATTGGCAACATGACGAGAACAAACCAAAGGAAATTTTTCAAGTGAACCGTATCGAACTGGTCGAGAAGATCGCCACCGCCCACAACGTCAGCAAGGCCGAAGCCGCCCGCATCCTGGAAACCGTCACGGGCTCCATCGTCGCCGCAGTGAAGAAGGGCGACCCCGTGCAGCTCATCGGCTTCGGAACCTTCAAGCAAGTGGCGCGCGCCGCACGCACCGGCTTCAACCCGCAAGCCGGCGCCAAGATCAAGATTGCCGCGCAGAAGGTGCCCAAGTTCGTGCCGGGCGCTGCGTTCAAGGCCGCCATCGACCCCAAGGCTGCAAAGCGCAAGGCCGACAAGGCCGCGGCAGCCAAGCCCGCCAAGAAGGCAGCACCGGCCAAGAAGGCCGCACCCGCCAAGAAGGCTGCCAAGAAGTAAGGAATGGATCGCAGCCGCAAGGCTGCCTTCATGCAAGCAAACGGCCTTCGGGCCGTTTTTTCATGCCGGCGTGCCCAGCCGTTCGAGGATCAGGTCGTGCAGCGTCTGCGCCGCCACCGAGAGGCTGCCCTCCCGGCGCTGCACCAGGTAGATGGTGCGCGTGAGGCCGGGCAGCGGCAGCGGCCGCGTCACCAGCGTCTCGCGCTGGAAGTGGAAGAGCGTGAGTTCCGGCACCACGCTGATGCCGATGCCGGCCTCGACCAGCCCCATCACCGTGGCCAGGTGCTCGACCTCGAACACCGCATTGAGTCGCAGCGGATGCAGCGCCGCGTCGAGCGACTGGCGCACGCTGCTGTTGCGCGCCATCTGGATGAAGGGCCATGGCGCGAGCTGCCGTGCCGTGAGCCTGGCGGCGCCGGCGAGCGGATGGTCCTTGCGGCAGACCAGGTGGAAGCGGTCGCCGCAGAGCTTGCGGCCGCGCAGGTCGCTGGCCGCAGCGGCGCCGGCACCCGTTGCCGCGAGCGCGAAATCCGCCTGGTGGCTGCGCAGCTGGGCAATGCAGGCGTCCGACAGCGCATCGTGCAGCTCGACCGTGATGCCGGGCCATGCCTGCATGAACTCCGCCAATATGGCCGGCAGCCGGCCCGCCGCCAGGGAGGGCAGGGCCGCCACGCTCACGCGGCCCTTGCGCCGCTGGGCATGGTCGGCCAGGTCGCCGATGGCGCCCTGCATGTCGTCCAGCAGCCGCCGCGCCGAGGGTTCGAACAGCCGGCCCTCGGGCGTGAGCTGCACGCTGCGCGTGTCGCGGTCGAACAGCCGCGCGCCCAGCGTTTCCTCGAGCGTACGGATCAGTGCACTGAACGCGGGCTGCGACAAGTGGCAGGTCTGCGCGGCGCGCGTGAAGTTGCGCTGCTCGGCCAAGGCCGTGAACGCGCGCAGTTGGCGGCTGGAAAGCTCGGGCGCTGGCATCGGTCTGGAATCTGGGTGGATGGGCCGGGAATCGGGGCTTGTGGATGGTATTCCTGTGCCCTGTACGCAACGTGCCTTGGCGATTCGGGCCAACGGGCGCCAGAATCGGCGTTTTTGTAAAAAAATTGTGACTTAAGGCCCAATTCGGCATCATGATCCGGGCCATGAGGTCCGGCGAAGTTTCTTCCGCTTGGCGACGCGTGCTCTGGACGCATGTTGCCGTTCTTTTTCTTGCTTTCGCTGCAACGAACAGCAAGGCTCAGCAGCCGGCGCCTGCGCAAGGGCTTCGGATCGTGGGCGGGCTGGCGAGCGTGAGCCAGTACACGCTGCATGAAGAGCGCTTCTGGAGCCAGGACCTGCGCCGCCTGAGCGGCGGAAAGTACAGCGCGAGCATCGTGCCGTTCAACCAGGCCGGCGTTCCGGGGCAGGAAATGCTCAACCTCATACGGCTGGGCGTCATTCCGTTCGGCACCGCGCTGCTCAGCCAGGTCAGCAACGAGTACCCCGAACTGGGCACGCCCGACATCGCCGGGCTGAACCCCGACATGCCCACGATGCGGCGGGTGGTCGCAGCCTTTCGGCCTTACCTGGAGAAGACGCTGCGCGAACGCCATGGCGTCGAGCTTCTCGCGGTGTATGTCTACCCTGCCCAGGTGATCTTCTGCAAGCGGGCCGTGACGCGGCTTTCGGACCTGGCGGGGCGGCGCGTCCGCGTGTCGGGCAGCAGCCAGGCCGACTTCATCCGCGCGCTCAACGGCGTGCCCGTCTTCACCGAATTTTCAGAGATCATGGCGAACATGAATTCGGAGAACACCGAATGCGCCATCACCGGTGCGATGTCCGGCAACACGCTGGGCCTGCACAAGATGACGAATTCGCTCTACACCATGCCCATCAACTGGGGCCTGGCCGTCTTCGGCGCCAACACGGATGCCTGGAACGCGCTGCCTGCGGACCTGAAGGCCCTGTTGAAAGCCGAACTGCCGAAACTCGAGGCCGCGGTCTGGAATGAGTCGGAGCGCGACACCGGCAACGGCATTGCATGCAACACGGGCGCTGCGACCTGCATGAAGGGCACCAAGGGCACGATGGTCGAGGCGCGCCCTTCTGCGGATGACGAGCGGCGCCGGCGCGAGATCTTCGCCACCAGCGTGCTGAGCCGGTGGGTGCAGCGCTGCGGGGCCGTGTGCGCGGAGGTGTGGGACCAGACCGTCGGTCCCATTGCTGGAATCAAGGCTCCTGTCGGGCAGTGAACAAGCCTGTGCCCAGCCGCATCACCGGCTTCGTCTATGGCGTTGCGGCGCTGTTTCTCGCGGCCGTGCTCGCCATTGCCGGGCTGATGGCATGGCAGATGTACCAGAAGGAGATTGCCGACAGCGAGGCCCAGGCCGTGCGGTTCATCGGCACCTCGGAGGCTGCGCTCAACCGCAGCCTGCTCGGGGCGAACACGCTGCTGGCGGGCCTGGGGCAGTTCCTGCGCAAATCCAGCGGAAGCACCATTGCAGGCGACATTGCGCAAGCCGAGACCGTCCAACTGGTCGAAACCAGCGTTCGCCAGAGCCTGCTGGCGCGCTACGTCGCCTTCCTGACGCCCGAGGGGCAGGTGGTCGGGTCTTCCGACCGGCGCGGAGCGAAGCTGGCGGTCCAGCTGCCCGACGGATTCCTGCAAGAGGTCCTGGGCCGTCCGGGATCGGTGATGTCGATCAGCACGCCCTCGGTCAGCCCGGTGACTTCCCAGCAGGTGCTGCATCTTGCGCGCGTCCTCACGCTGGCGGACGGCAGCAAGCTGGTCGCGGTGGCCGAAGTGCAGGTCTCGGTGCTCACCACCATCCTTGCGCAAGGGGCCAACATCAGGGGGCTCGAGGTCACGCTGGAGCGCGAAGGCGGGCTGCTGCTGGCCAGCATGCCGCCGCGCGACGACCTTGCGGGGCGCACCATCAGTCCCGCGTTGACCGACCAGGCGGACGGGCGTCCCCGGCACATGCATTCCCGGCTCAGCGGCGCTCCGGCCATCGTGGTGGCCCGGCCCACGCTGCATCGAGGCCTGCTGATCGTCGCGAGCATTCCGCTCGAGTCCGCGCTCGAGGATTGGCGCAGGGACCGCAACGTGGTTGCGGCCGCGGCCCTGGCCTTCGCGCTGATGATCCTGGCCGTCACTTACTTCGCGCTCGCGCAACTGCGGCGGCAGTGGCGCGCGCGCGCGGAGCTGCTGCGCTCCAAGGCCACGCTGGACCAGGCGCTCGAATCCATGGTGGACGGCTTCGTGCTGCTCGATCCCAATGACCGCGTCGTCACCTGGAACCGCCGCTTCGTGGACTTCTTTCCCTGGACGCAGCCGCTGCTCGCGCCGCTGGTGCCGTTCCAGCAGATCGTGGAGCAGAACGCGCGCCACCTGCTGACGCAGAACGACCAGGAGATCACGCTGCTGAACGGGCAGGTGATCGTTGCGGTGAACAGCCCCACGCCCGACGGCGGCCTGGTGTGCGTCTACCGCGACGTGACCGAGAAGAAGCGCCACGTCGCGGACATCCTCGAAGGCAAGGCTCAGCTGCAGGCCACGCTGGATGCCTTGCCCGACGTGCTGATGGACGCCGGCATCGACGGCCGCTGCTACAGCTTCCATTCGCCGCGCCGCCCCCGGCCCGCGTTCAAGGTGCGGGAGCCCGTGGGCAAGCTGATGTCGGACCTGCTGCCGGCGAATGCCGCGGCCGAGGTGATGGTGGCGCTGCGCGATGCCTTCGAAACCGGCTTTTCCACCGGCCGGCAGTTCGAGATCCGGACGGCGCGGGGCGTCACGTGGTTCGAGATTTCGGTCTCGCGCAAGGTCATCGGCGAAGGCGCCGCCGCGCGCTTCATCGTCATCCTGCGCGACATCACCGAGAGCAAGCTGGCCGCCCGCGAGATCGAGCACCTGGCCTTCTACGACATCCTCACGGGCCTGCCCAACCGCCGGCTGCTGCTGCACCGCCTGCAGGCCACCATCGACGCGAACGTGCGGCGCTCGCGCCACGGCGCGCTGCTGTTCCTGGACCTGGACGCCTTCAAGACGCTCAACGATGCGCTCGGGAACGCCACGGGCGACGAGCTGCTCAAGCAGGTGGCCGCGCGGCTGCAGGACAGCCTGAAGGAGGGCGGCACGGTCGCGCGGCTCGGAGGCGACGAATTCGTGGTGCTGCTGGACAACCTCAGCGAAGACGCCGGCGTGGCCGCGATGCAGGCCAATGCCGCCGGCGAGGCCATCCTCGCGGCGCTGAACGGCACTTTCCAGCTCGCGGACCACCAGTACCACAGCACCGGCAGCATCGGCGCCGTGGTGTTCAGCGCCACGCAGCAGTCGCTGGAGGATCTGCTGAAGCAGGCGGACATCGCGATGTACTACGCCAAGTCCGCGGGCGGCAACGCGCTGCGTTTCTTCGAGGCCTCGATGCAGACCGCCATCACGGCCCGCGCAACGCTGGAGAGCGAGCTCCACGCGGCGCTGGCGGGCGAGCAGTTCGTGCTGCACTACCAATCGCAGGTGGCCTCCAATGGCCACGTGGTGGCCGCCGAGGTGCTGATCCGCTGGCAGCATCCGGTGCGAGGCATGGTGCAGCCCGGAGGCTTCATCGAGCTGGCGGAGGAAACCGGGCTGATCGTGCCGATCGGCATGTGGGTGCTGGAGACGGCCTGCGTCCAGCTCGAGCGCTGGAGCCACGATGCGAGGCGCCGGCACCTGCGGCTGGCGGTGAACGTCAGCGCGCGCCAGTTCCGCACCGACGACTTCGTGGACCGCGTGCGCGACGTGCTGCGGCGCACCGGCGCCGACCCGACGCGGCTGGAGCTCGAGCTCACCGAAAGCCTGCTGCAGGACAAGGTGAGCGAAACGATCTGCAAGATGCAGGCGCTCGCGGCACTGGGCGTGCGCTTTTCCATGGACGACTTCGGCACCGGCTTCTCGTCGCTCTCCTACATGACCCAGCTGCCGCTGAACCAGATCAAGGTCGACAAGTTCTTCGTGCAGAGCATCGGCCTCGATCCGAAGGTCGAGCTGATCATCCAGGCCATCATCGGCATGGCCCGCAACCTCGACCTGGAGATCGTGGCGGAGGGCGTCGAGACGCAGCAGCAGTTCGAGTTTCTCCAGGCGCACGGCGCGATGCTGTGCCAGGGCTACCTGTTCAGCAGGCCGGTGCCGCTGGACCAGTTCGATGCCCAGCTGGACGTCGAGATGGCGAGCTGAACGCAGGCTGCGCTCACCAGGCCACTGCGATGCGCCTTCCATTCCCCGCCGTCCCCCGCCTGAGCCTGCGCGCCCGCCTGTCCGCGGGCGTGCTGGCGATCGTCTTCCTGACGACGATGGGCGTCACCGCCGCGGCGCTTTATTTCCTCAAGCGCAGCATGGAGGCGGCCATTGCGAGCGAGGAATTCGAACGCATCTCCGCCATCGCCGGCGCGGTGGACCAGAAGTTCCTGAGCCGGCGCACCCTGCTCAAGACCTTCGGCGACGGCGTCGAGAGCCGCAACCTGGCCGGCCCCGGGGAACTGCAGGAGCTGGTCATGCAGCACGGCGCGCTGAGGGAGGCGTTCGACAACGTGGCCCTCACCGGCATGGACGGCGAACTGGTGGCCAACCTCAACGGCACGCAGCCGATCGGCAAGGTCAACATCAAGGACCGCGAGTATTTCCAGCGCACGGTCGCTGCCCGCGCGGGCGTCATCTCCAAGCCCTTCCGCAACCGCGTGAGCGGCCTGGCGCAGATCGCCATGACCGAGCCCGTGCTCGACCGCAGCGGCAAGGTCGCCTACGTGATCTCGGCCTTCGTCAACCTCAAGGAGAAGAACTTCCTGGGCGAGCTTGCCAATGTGAAGTTCGGCAAGAGCGGGTACATGTTCATCACGAACGCCGATGGCATCGTCATCGACCATCCCGACAAGTCGAAGCTGCTTCAGCGCGTGGACGCCGGCGGCGCGCGCAACCCCGCGATCGAGCGCGCCATCGCGGGCTTCGAGGGCGCCATCGAAGCGGCCGATTCCCAGGGCGTGCACGGGCTCTACGCCTTCAAGCGCATCGGCCAGACCAACTGGGTGCTGGGTGCGGTGTATCCGCGCGACGAGGCCTTTGCGCGCATTGCGCGGGTCGAGCGCTACGCCTGGGCCGGCGCGCTGCTGCTGACGCTGCTGGCCGGCGGGCTGGCCTTCATGACCGCGCGGGCGCAGCTCGCACCGCTGTCGCGCCTGCGCGAGCACATGCAGGTCTCGCGCGCCGCCAGCGCCTATGCGCCCATGCGGGAGGCACCGCCGGACGACGAGGTCGGCGATCTCTCGCGGACCTTCGACCTGCTGATGACGGAGCGGCAGGCCGCCAACGAGAAGCTGGCCGCCAGCGAGAGATTCCTGCGCGACGTGACCGACAACCTGCCGGCCGTGGTTGCCTACTTCGACAGCAGCCAGCGCTGCCTGTTCGCGAACAAGGCCGGCCTCGGCATGCGCGGCAGGACCGTGGCCGACATCGGGCGCATGACCATGCAGGAGTCGCTGCCCGACCACGTCTACCGGCAACTCGTGCCGGGCATCGCCAAGGTGCTCGCCGGAACGCCGACGCGCACCGAAGGCACCTACGAGCGCAACGGCAAGCCGGGCTTCTTCGAATGCCACCTGGCGCCCGACATCCGCGAGGACGGCACATTGGCCGGCTACTACGTGATGACCTTCGACGTGAGCAAGCGCAAGCAGGCCGAGATGCACAGCGCCGAAAGCGAGCGGCGCCTGCGCGGGCTGACCGACAACGTGCCGGCGCTCCTTGCCGAGCTGGATCTCGAGGAACGCGTGGTCTTCTGCAACGGCAAGTACCAGGCCTGGCTCGGCGTCTCGCCGGAGGCGATGGCGAACCGCCCCGTCCACGAGGCCATCGGCGAGGCGCACTACGAAATCCGCAGGCCGCTGCTGGCGCGGGCATTCGCGGGCGAGGTGGTGTCCTTCGAGCAGACCGCCCGCCTGCTGATCGGCGAGCGGACCTTGCAGACCACCTATCTGCCCCAGCGCACCGCGCAAGGCGCGGTCACCGGGCTGTACATCCTGTCGAACGACGTCACCGAGCTCAAGCAAAAGCAGATGAAGCTCGATGCCCTGGCGCGCGAGGACGCGCTCACCGGCCTGCCCAACCGCCGATCGTTCGAGGAGCATGCGCGCGACGCCATGGCCAGGTCCCGGCGCGCCGGCCTGCCGGTCTGCCTGCTGTTCCTGGACATCGACTACTTCAAGACGATCAACGATTCGCTGGGCCATGCGGCGGGCGATGCGGTGCTGCGGGAATTCGGCCGCCGGCTCAGGGAGAGCGTGCGCGAGACCGACATGGCGGCGCGCTACGCGGGCGACGAGTTCGTGATCCTTCTCGAAGGTGCCAGCGGCGCCGCCGAGGCGCAGGTGGTGGCCGGCAAGGTGCTGGCCGCCATGCGGCCGGCTTTCCACCTGCCCGGCCGCACGCTGCAGGCCACCACCAGCATCGGCGTCGCGGTCTCGGAGGACGACGAGGACTTCGCGTCCTTGTTCGTGCGTGCCGACACCGCGCTCTATGCGGCCAAGAAAGAAGGAAAGAACCGCTTCATGATGGCGCCGCCCCGGTCTGCAAAACCCGGCGGCGCGTCGTGGCCGCGCGAAGAGCCTTCGAGCGCCTGAGGCCCGCAGGGCCGCGCCTCCAGCGTGCAATCTGGACCTTGTCCTACGCGAAAAGTAACCATTGCTGGCCTAAATTGGCACCACCGTTTCATGGCGGACACCGCGCGCCGTGGCATCGATCGCGCGGCCACTGAAGGGAAAAAGAGCAATGGCAGATCACGGCGCTGGGAGTGCACCCCTGAACCAACGCACTCTGACCGACGCCGATTTCAGGCTGATGGTCGACTCGGTCACCGACTACGCCATCATCGTCCTCGATCCTGGCGGCATCGTCATCAGCTGGAACGAGGGCGCCCGCCAGCTCAAGGGATACGACGCCCCCGACGTCCTGGGGCGGCACTTCTCGCTTTTCTATCCGACCGAGCTGATCGAGCAGAACCGGCCGGAGCAGGCACTCGAAACGGCGCGCCGCGATGGCCGCCTGGAGGAAGAAGGCTGGCGCCTGCGCAGCGACGGCACGCGCTTCTGGGCCAGCGTGGTCATCACGCGGATCCCCGGCGCGGGCGGAGAAGTCCGCGGCTTCTCGCTGATCACCCGGGACCGCAGCGAGATCCGCCGCCAGGACGAGATGCTGCGCATGAGCGAGGAGCGCTTCCGGCTCTTGGTCGAGGGCGTGAAGGACTATGCGATCTTCATGCTCGACCCGGGCGGCCACGTCGTGAGCTGGAATCTCGGCGCGCAGAAGAACAAGGGCTACGAGGCCTCGGAGATCATCGGGCAGCACTTCTCCAGGTTCTATCCGCCGGAGGTCGCCGCCAGCGGCTGGCCCCAGCAGGCGCTGCGCAACGCGCTGCGCGACGGCCGCTTCGAGGACGAGGGCTGGCGCATCCGCAAGGACGGCAGCCGGTTCTGGGCCAGCGTGGTGATCACCGCGCTGCACGATGCCACCGGCAGGCACCGCGGCTTTGCCAAGGTCACGCGCGACCTCACGGAGCGCCGCCGCGTGACCGCGCTCGAGGACGAAGGGCGCCGCGTGACGAACTTCCTTGCGATGCTCGGGCACGAACTGCGCAATCCGCTGGCGCCGATCTCCAACGCGCTCGAGCTCCTCAAGCGGGAGAAGGCGGAGTCGGCCGCGCTCGTGCACACCCGCGACATCATCGGCCGGCAGCTGCGCCAGATCACCCGGCTGGTGGACGACCTGCTCGACGTCGGCCGTATCACCAGCGGCAAGATCCAGCTCGAGAACAAGCCGGTTCGCCTGCGCGATGCCATCGCCGAGGCCATCGAGGCGGTGCGCCCGCTGATCGACGGCAAGTCGCAGACCCTGCACCTGCAGACGCAGGACGCGGACCCCTGGATCGCCGGAGACAGTGCGCGCGTCATCCAGATCGTCAGCAACCTGGTCCACAACGCCGCCAAGTTCACCGGGAACGGCGGCAACATCCACGTGTCGCTCTCGCGGACCGCAGCGGATGCGGACATCAGCGTGCGCGACGACGGGCCCGGCATACCGCCGCAGGACCTGCAGCGGATCTTCGACCTGTTCGTGCAGGGCGAGCAGAACCTGGCCAGGACGCAGGGCGGCCTCGGCCTGGGGCTCAGCCTGGTGCAGCAGCTCACCACGCTGCACGGCGGGCGCGTCAGCGCGTTCAGCACCGGCCGGCCGGGCGAGGGCAGCGAATTCGTGGTGCAGTTCCCGACCACCCAGGCGCCGGTCGCCATGCTCGAGGCGCAGCCGCGGCCGGTGGGCGAGCAGCGCGTGCTGGTGGTGGACGACAACGTGGACGCGGCCGAGACCATGGCGATGCTGCTGGAGGCGCTGGGCTACAAATCCAGCGTCGTGCATGGCGGACTGGCTGCCATCGAGGCGGTGAAGGCGCAGGACCCGGACGTGGTGCTGCTGGACATCGGCCTGCCCGACCTGAGCGGCCATGAAGTCGCCCGCCGCGTGCGCGCCGAGATGGTCAACCCGCCGCCGCTGATTGCCGTCACCGGCTACGGTCAGGCCAGCGACCGGGAGACCAGCCTGGAGGCCGGCTTCCGGGCCCACCTGACGAAGCCGGTCGATGTCGACAAGCTCTCGGCGCTGCTCGAACGGCTGCTGGAGCCGCCTCGGTTCAAGGCCGCGTAGAACCCGCGTGGGGCCCCCGCAGAGCCGGCCTGGAAAGCTAGGCCGGATGCGGCGGCTCCACCGGCAGCGCGCGCTTGTGGGCGCTCTTGCGATGCGTGGCAAGAATGATCTCGCGCGCCGCGGCGGCCACCGGCTTGCCTTCGAGGAAATCGTCGATCTGCTCGTAGCTCACGCCGAAGGCGTCTTCGTCGGGCTTGCCCGGCACCAGCGATTCGAGGTCCGCCGTGGGCACCTTGAACACCAGCGCGTCGGGGGCGCCGAGCCGCTGCGCGAGGGCGCGCACGCGGCGCTTGTTGAGGCCGCTGAGCGGCGTCACGTCGGCCGCGCCGTCGCCGAACTTGGTGAAGAAGCCCATCAGCGCCTCGGCCGCATGGTCGGTGCCGATGACGATGCCGTCATGCGCACCGGCCACCGCGAACTGCGCGATCATGCGCTGGCGCGCCTTGATGTTGCCGAGCACGAAGTCTTCATGCGCCGCATCGCGGAAGGCCAGGTCGCCGGTCTTGAGCGCCGCGAGCATGCCGTCGGCCGCGGGGCGGATGTCGACGGTCAGGATGCGGTCAGGCCGGATCACCGCGAGCGAGGCCTGCGCCTCGTGCTCGTCCTTCTGCACGCCGTAGGGCAGGCGCATCGCGATGAAGGTGGCGCCGTAGCCCTCGGCGCGCAGCTTCTCGACGGCGCGCTGCGCGAGGCAGCCGGCCGTCAGCGAATCGACGCCGCCGCTGATGCCCAGCACCAGCGCCCTGAGGCCGGTGCCCCGCAGGTAGTCCGCGAGAAAGGCGGTGCGCCGCTCGATTTCCGCGGCGGCGTCGAAGACGGGCGCGACGTGCAGCGCCGCGATGATCTCGCGCTGCGTGGCGTCGATGGGAGACAGGTCGTGGGTCATGGTGTGGCCTGGAAAAGTCAGAAGTCCACCAGGCTCAGGCCGATGCTGAGCACGGTGCGCTTGCGGTTGTAGTCGACCAGCGTGTCGCCGTAGCCGTGGAACAGCTGCGTATGGAAGCGCAGGTTGCTCGTGGCCGGATCGCCGATGGCCTTGAGCCATTCGAGCCGCACCGAACCGCGGCCGCTGTCGCGCAGGTTGTTGCGCACGGTGAGGCCCAGCGTGTTGTCGCGGTTGAAGTTCCAGCGGCCCGTGAGCTCGGCGCGGCCGATGTAGTTGGAGATGTCGGGGTTGTCGTCCTTCGCAGCCTCTTCCGACATGCGCTGCCAGATGCGCCCGGTGATGGTGAAGCGGTCGCCCAGTTCGGCGCCGCCCATCAGGTAGACGCGGTTCCAGCTGCGCGACAGCGGCAGGCTCTGGCCGTTCGACTGGTGCACCACGCCCACGCCCGCATAGCGCCAGCGCCAGCCGCCGGGCAGGGCGAAGTCCAGCGGATACACATACATCAGCTCGGGCTCGTGGTCGGTGGTGCGGAACGGCCGCGAGATCGAGCCGTTGAACAGCTGCCAGGTCGACTGCTGCGAATACGCGAACCACAGCGAGTCCTTCTTGGCCGGTTCGTTCTGCGTGAGCAGGCCCTGGGCGATCTTGGTGCGCACCGACAGGCCGATGCGCATCTCGTTGGCCTGGTAGGCCACGGGCGTGCCGGTATGGCCCTCCGAGGGCGAGGTGGGCGTGTCGGGCCGGCTGGTGGCGGCCGAGGCCGACACGTTCAGCGGCCGGTAGCCGCGGAAGCCGAAGGTGCCGCAGTCGGTGCCGTTCTCCAGTTCCCAGAAGCGCGACAGCGCCGAGTACTGGCGGTCGCGGCAGCCTTCGCTGGTGCCGACCGAGATCACGCGCGTGGCCGGTATAGCGGCGTCCACCGGCGGCGCCGGCTGCGTGCTGGCCAGCACCGGCGGCGCCACGGGCACCGAGACCGAAGGCAGCGTCTGCTGCTGCGCCCAGCGGTCGAAGCAGGCCAGGCGCGCTTCGTTGCTGTTGCCGAGCGCGGCGCATTGCTGCCACGTCAGCTGCGCATCGGCCAGCGGGCTGCGCGGCTGGTCCGTGGCCTGCGCATGCGCGGCGGCGGTGCCGCCCAGGCAGGCCGCGAGGGCCGCCAGCCGGGAGACGGAGAAGATGGCGTGTGTTCGTTGGGTCATTGGTTTCCTTGCATCCCTCCCTTTTTGTTCAGCACGAACGGATGCGTGCTTTCGTCCGCGGCGTTGCGCCACGTGCCCCTGAATTCCCGGCCGCAGGAGCCCGGTTGCAGGGTGCCGGCCCAGACGCCGCTGATCGCGCGGCCGTCCAGCGATTCGTCGATGGAGAGGGCGCCGTCGTCGTCGACGTCGCCCGCGAGCTGCGCCACCGTCGGCTGGGCACCGCCGTGTGCGGGGCGCGTGATGGTGCCGCGCACGCCGGCGTAGTCGGGGTGCCTGCCGAGCTGCACGGCGGCCGCGGCGGGAGTGCCGTCGAAGCGCGCCTCCCAGTGGCCGTAGAGCGACTGCAGCGGCAGCTCGCGCGCATCGGCGGGGCAGTCGCCGCCGCCGCCCTGCGTTGCCGTGGCGCAGCCGGTGGCGGCAAGAAGCGCCGCAAGAAAGGCGGGCAGCAGCCTCTTCATGGCGCCGCCGCAGCCGCGGCCTTGGCGGCCGCGCTGTCCTGTGCCTTGCGCGCGAACTCGGCGCGCAGCGCCTTGAGCTTCTCGCGCGGGTCTTCGCGGGTGGTGGCCTTGTCCAGGCCCATCTCGGCGATGAAGCGGCTCGGCACGCAGGGCACCATCTCGCGGCCCTGCTTGCGCTTCTTGGTCCAGCTCACGGCCAGGCTGCGCTGCGCGCGCGTGATGCCCACGTACATCAGGCGGCGCTCTTCCTGCAGCCGCTGCAGCGTGTCGTCGCTCACCTGGAGCTGGCGGCCGTTGTCGTCCTCGAGCTTGAAGGGCAGCAGGCCCTCGGTCACGCCGATCAGCATCACGTGCGGCCATTCGAGGCCCTTGGAGGCATGCAGCGTGGACAGCGTGACCACGTTCTGGTCCTGCTCGCGCTCGCTGATGGTCGACAGCAGCGAGATGGTCTGCGCCACCTCGAGCAGGCTCTTGCGCTCGGTCTCGATGTTGCCGTCGGCGCCCGAGGCATCGTCGATGGTGCCGCCGGCGCGCTGCGACATCCAGTCGACGAATTCCATCACGTTGGTCCAGCGCGCGGCCGCGGCCTGTTCGCTGTCCTCGCCGTCGTAGAGATGCTTCTCGTAGTCGATCTCCTTGAGCCAGTCGAGCATGAAGGTGCGCGAGTCTTCCGCGCCCATGGTGCGGCGCGCGCGGTATTCGAGGTCGTTGATGTAGCGGCCGAACTCGTGGATGCCCTCGAGCGTGCGCTTGGGCATCACGCTCGGAAGCGACGGGCTGAACAGCGCCTCGAACAGGCTCAGCTTGTACTGGCTCGCAAAGGTGCCCAGGCTCGCGAGCGTGGTGTGGCCGATGCCGCGCTTGGGCGTGGTGATGGCGCGCAGGAACGCCGGGTCGTCGTCGTTGTTGACCCAGAGGCGGAACCAGCCGCACAGGTCCTTGATCTCGGCGCGGTCAAAGAAGCTCTGGCCGCCCGACACCTTGTAGGGAATCTGCGCCTTGCGCAGCGCCTGCTCGAACACGCGCGCCTGGTGGTTGGCGCGGTAGAGGATGGCGAAGTCGCGGAACTCCTTGTATTGCTTGCCCTCGATGGCGGTGTCGCCCGCGCGCAGGCTGACGATGCGCGCCACCGCGCGCTCGGCCTCGTGCGCCTCGGAGTCGGCATCGACCACGCGCACCGGCTCGCCTTCGCCGAGCTCGGAGAACAGCGTCTTCGGAAACAGCTTGGGGTTGGGGCCGATCACGTTGTTGGCCGCGCGCAGGATCGCGCTGGTGGAGCGGTAGTTCTGCTCGAGCTTGATGACCTTCAGCGCCGGGTAGTCGACCGGCAGCTTGCGCAGGTTGTCCAGCGTGGCGCCGCGCCAGCCGTAGATCGACTGGTCGTCGTCGCCCACCGCGGTGAAGCGCCCGCGCTCGCCGGCCAGCGCCTTCAGCACTTCGTACTGCGTGGCGTTGGTGTCCTGGTACTCGTCCACCAATATGTGGCCCAGCGCGGCCTGCCACTTGGCGCGCACTTCGTCGAAATCGCGCAGCAGCTTGAGCGGCATGCCGATGAGGTCGTCGAAGTCGACGCTCTGGTAGGCCGTGAGCCGCTCTTCGTAGCGCGCCATGATGCGCGCGGTGATGCGCTCGTTGTCGTCGGCCGCGGCGGCTTCCGCCTGCGCGGCATTCAGGCCCATGTTCTTCCACTTGCTGATGGTCCACTGCCAGATGCGCGCGGTGGCGGTGTCGGTGGTGCCGCCCGCGTCCTTGAGGATCTTGGTGACGTCGTCGCTGTCCAGGATGCTGAAGGCCGGCTTCAGGCCCAGCACCGCGCCGTCCTCGCGCATCATGCGCACGCCCAGCGCGTGGAAGGTGCAGATCACCACGTGCTTCGCCTCGCGCCCGATCAGCCCCTTGGCGCGTTCGCGCATTTCGCTCGCGGCCTTGTTGGTGAAGGTGATGGCCGCAATGCGCTTGGGCTCCAGGCCGGCCTGGATCAGCCGCCCGATCTTGTGCGTGATGACGCGCGTCTTGCCCGAGCCCGCGCCCGCCAGCACCAGGCAGGGGCCGTGCAGGTAGTTGACAGCTTCTTGTTGCGCGAGATTGAGACCGGAGGACATGGGGAGTGGGAACGGAAGGCCGCGGAGGAACGGCAGGCGCAAAGCGCGCAATGATACGGGGCGCATGTTTCCGGAGAGGCCGCCAGAGTTCACGATGCGGGACGCGGCGACAATCGGCGCGTGCTGCCTGTATTTCTCGTAACTTTTCCTTTCTTCGCGCTGATCGCGGCCGGCTATGGCGCCGCGCGCGTCCGCATCCTGCCGCTGGACGCGATTCCGGGCCTCAACACCTTCGTGCTGTACTTTGCGCTGCCCTGCATGCTGCTGCGCTTTGGCGCCGGCACGCCGATCGGGCAGCTGCTCGACGGCAGCGTGGCACTGGTCTGGGGCCTGAGCGCGCTGGCGGTGGTGGCGGGCGTGGTGGTCTTTACCCGCAATGCGCGCATCGGCTGGAACGACGGGGCCTTCGGCGCGCTGGTGGCGGCCTTTCCGAACACCGGCTTCATGGGCGTGCCGCTGCTGGTGGCGCTGCTGGGCGCGCAGGCCGCGGGGCCGATGATCATCACCATCGCGTTCGACCTGGTCGTGACTTCTTCGCTGTGCATTGCGCTGTCGCGCCTGGACGGCGCGGGCGGGCAGCACGGCCCGCGGCTGGCCGCGCGCCAGGCGCTGCGCGGCGTGCTGGTCAATCCGATGCCGTGGTCGATCCTGCTGGGCGTGCTGCTGTCGGCGGCGCGCTGGCGCCTGCCGGGGCCGGTGGAGCGCACCATCGCCATGTTGGCCGATGCGGCTTCGCCGGTGGCGCTCTTCACCATCGGCGCGGTGCTGGCGCGCTCGGCGCTGCTCGCGCGCGAGCACGGCGCCAGCGCGGCGGTGGCGGCCGCCATGGGCACGAAGTCGGCGCTGCCTCCCAAGGCACCGCTGGCCGACGTGCTGCCGGTGGTGGCGGTCAAGCTGCTGGTGCATCCGGTGCTGGTGTGGGCGGTGGGGCAGGGGGCCATTGCGCTCGGCCTGCCGCTGTCTTCTTCGGCGCTGATGGTGATCGTGCTGGTGGCGGCGTTGCCGAGCGCCAGCAACGTCTCGATGCTGGCCGAGCGCTTCGGGGCCGACAACGGCCGCATCGCACGCATCATCCTGTGGACGACGGTGGCAACCTTCTTCAGCTTTCCGTTCGCGGTCGGCGTGCTGCGCTGAGCGGCCTCAGGGCGTCAGCACGCCCAGCTTGAACGGATCGGCATCGGACAGGCGCTCGCACTTGGAGAAGTCGCGGCCCTGGGTGCCGTCGCAATAGAAGGCGTTGTAGATGCGGCCGAACAGCGTCGGGCTGGCCGTGAAGAGCACGCCGTGCTCGGGCCGCCAGTTGTCCCGGGCGCTGTCCCTGGGTGCGTCGGCGGCGCGGGTTTCCGTGGCCTGGATGGGCGCGGCTGCCGCAATGGGCGTGAATTCCGCCAGCGTCTTCTGGACCTCCTCGCTGCGCCAGCGCACCGCCAGCTCGGCCGCCGAGGGCCTGGCCGACACCGGCAGCAGCACGCCGTTCACCTGCAGGCCCCAGCCGAAGCGATGCGCCTTGCCGGCCAGGAAGGCATAGGCACAGGCGGCCATGCACTGGCCGCGGATCTCGGTGTCCACACCGCTCGCGCGGATGGCGTCGGCAAAGGCGCCGGCCGCCTCGGCGGTGCCCCCGAACGAATCCTCGAACACCACGGTGCGCACGGTGCCCTTGCCCAGGTGCTCGGTGAAGGCCTTGATGGCGCTGCCGTCGAGCATGCCCGACACCACGAGCCGGCTGCCCTGCAGGTCGAGTTCGGCCGCCGAGCATGCAAGGCATGCGAACAGGAGAACCGCAGCAACCACAGATGAAGGCAGTTTCACGACAGACGACCCCCCGAGGACCAGCGTGCTTTGCTTGAGGTGCGCCGCCGGAACGGGCGTCGCACAGCGACAGCTTGTGCAGCGCGCGGCAGCGCAGTCAACGGTTTTTTCACAATATTTCCGCTGCCGAGTAACGGCCGTAAGGCATAGCTACTGCTATGCCTTCAGATGAATACTTGAGTTTGCACAATGCCTGATAAAGTGTTTGTGAATCAAAGTTTGAATGGGGCAGCACGATGGCAATACTTATTCGTATCCTGCTGTGGCTGGCCTGGGTTGCCGGCGTGAGCTGGTCCTGGCATGCCGACATGCTCGGCGCCGGCACTTCGCTCGCGCTGGGCGCCCTGAGCCTGGTGGTGTTCGCATGGCCCGCCAGCAGCGCGCGGCGCCGCAGCACCGAACTGCGCTACGTCGACGTCGGCAAGGAGCCCGCGGGCCTCTACTAAGAAGCGCTCCCCGCATGAGCCTGCACCGGAACCTCGCAGCCGAGATCTTGAAGTCGTTTCATGAGGCGACGGATGGTTTTGGTGCGATCCTGGCGGTCGAAGTGCTCGCAGCCGAGGTCGTTGTACTCGGTGCCGTCACGAAGCATGTGGTACGCGGCGGTGAGCATCGAGGCGGC
>NZ_JBFTLJ010000026.1:0-54156 GCF_056396385.1 Variovorax sp. 05T418
TCCAGGTAGGCGAGACAGTCATCCTCCGTGGAAAACCAGTCCAGGAATTCATTCCAGGTCTGGGGGTAGTCCTTGCCCGCTGTCGGCGCTAATATCTGTACATCCATCCAGTGCTCTCTCAGTTGCTGGAGCTAAGAGGATACCCCTTACAAATATACAGTAAAATTCACGATGTCGAGAGTTGTTGCCGCCATTGACGGCCTACTTTTGCCTGCCGAACCAGGCCCAGAGCGCAGCACCAGCACCGATCCAGACCGCCAGGACGAGCACGGCCCCCGCAATGCTTCGGGGCTTCGCGCCCTGCTCCTTCATCCACAGGTCGGCGCGCTGGCGGCATTCCTCGAGTACATCGGCCGGAATGAGCCGGATGTTCAGCCAGATCAGGCCGGGCAGCAGCAAGGCGTCGTCGAGGTAGCCCAGAACGGGAATGAAATCCGGGATGAGGTCGATCGGGCTCAGCGCATAGGCGACGACGAAGGCCGCGAGCAGCTTGGCGAACCAGGGCGTGCCCGGATGGCGGTAGGCGAACCACAGGGTCACGCCATCGCGCTTGATGCGCGACGCCCATTGCCTGATGCGTTGGAAAATGGCCATGCTCACACGCTGTCGAACCGGTGCATTGCTTCGCGTGTTAAGGTGCACCTCGGCTTCAAAGCCGTCGCAACCCACGCAGATCCGCCGGCGATCCACTGCTGCGAGCCCATACCGCGCTCATCGGCTTGGGTTGTGCGGTTCACCTCTACTGCCAACACGGTGTTATTGATTCGGTTGCTCTGCTTCTCGAGACTCTGCGCGATCATTCGTCGATGTACTGCGTCAGAATGGTGGAAAGCCGCTTCTTCAGGAGCGGGTTGCTGCATCATTCCATGAGACGAAGCCCGTTCCATTTGTTCGAATCCGTGCCGCCGACAAGCGCTTCGCAGAATGTTCCGCTTCAGGATCACGACGCCGTGCGCGAACGCGGCACACAACCGTCGGTGCGGCCAAGCTTGGCCGCGATCGGCATCCGTGAGGGAGAACATCCCTCGATCATGTTCCCAGGGAAAAGAAAAAACCCCTGTAAATCGATGATTCACAGGGGTTTCAGCTTGGTAGGGGTGGTGCCCAGAAGAGGACTCGAACCTCCACGATGTTACTCGCTAGTACCTGAAACTAGTGCGTCTACCAATTCCGCCATCTGGGCCCACATAGCTGCCGAAGCAGTTATGTTTTGAATTTCAGGAAAGAGAGAATCATATCAAAAATAATGGCACTTCCAGCGGTCTGCTGGATGAATTTGAAGGAACTGTTCAAGGGCATCGCGACGGACACGGTTTCGTGCAGCGCGACGACGGCGAAGCCGACATCTATCTGCCCCCGAACGAGATGCGTGCAGTGCTGCACAAGGACCGTGTCAAGGCGCGCGTGGTGCGGCAGGATCGGCGCGGACGTCCCGAGGGGCGGGTGGTCGAAATCGTCGAGCGCCCCGAGCAGCCGATCATCGGCCGCCTGCTGCATGAAGGCGGCGTCTGGCTCGTCGCGCCCGAAGACAAGCGCTACGGACAGGACGTCCTGATTCCAAAGGGCGCCACCGGCCCCGCCAAGGTGGGGCAGGTGGTCGTGGTGCAGCTCACCGAGCCGCCGGCGCTGTTCGGCCAGCCGGTCGGGCGCGTGAAGGAAGTGCTGGGCGAGATCGACGACCCCGGCATGGAGATCGAGATTGCGGTGCGCAAGTACGGCGTGCCGCACGAGTTTTCCGAGGCCTGCCTCGCCGAAGCCAAGGCGCTGCCCGAGAAGGTTCGCCCCGCCGACAAGAAGGGGCGCATCGACCTGACCGACGTTCCGCTGGTCACCATCGACGGCGAGGACGCGCGCGACTTCGACGACGCCGTGTACTGCGAGCCCGCCAAGGTCGGCCGCGGCAAGGGGTGGCGCCTGCTGGTGGCCATTGCCGACGTCAGCGCCTATGTGCAGACCGGCTCGGCCATCGACATCGATGCCTACGACCGCGCGACCAGCGTCTACTTTCCGCGCCGCGTGATTCCGATGCTGCCCGAGAAGCTCTCGAACGGCCTGTGCTCGCTCAACCCCGAGGTCGAGCGCCTGTGCATGGTGTGCGACATGCTCGTGGCCGCCGACGGCGAGATCTACGCCTACCAGTTCTACCCGGCCGTGATGTTCAGCCATGCGCGCTTCACGTACACCGAAGTGGCCGCCATTCTTGGCAACACGCGCGGCCCCGAGGCTGCCAAGCGCAAGGACCGCGTCAAGGACCTGCTGAACCTGGCCGACGTCTACAAGGCGCTGCTCAAGCAGCGCGGCAAGCGCGGCGCGGTCGACTTCGAAACCACCGAGACGCAGATCATCTGCGACGACGCGGGCCGCATCGAGAAGATCGTGCCCCGCACGCGCAACGAGGCGCACCGCCTCATCGAAGAAGCCATGCTCGCGGCCAACGTGTGCAGCGCCGACTTCATCGCCGAAGGCAAGCACCCGGGCCTGTTCCGCGTGCACGAAGGCCCGACGCCCGAGAAGAAGGAAATCCTGCGCGGCTACCTGAAGGCCATGGGCGTGGGCTTGAGCATCACCGACGATCCGCGTCCCGGCGAGTTCCAGGCGATTGCCGAAGCCACCAAGGAGCGCCCCGACGCGCAGCAGATCCACACCATGCTGCTGCGCTCGATGCAGCAGGCGATCTACACGCCCATCAACAGCGGCCATTTCGGCCTGGCGTACGAGGCCTACACGCACTTCACGAGCCCGATCCGGCGCTACCCCGACCTGCTGGTGCACCGCGTGATCAAGGCCATTCTTGGCAAGACGCGCTACCAGCTGCCGATGCTGCCGACGCCGGGCGAGGCGCATGCCAAGCTCGCCAAGCGGCTGGCTTCGCGCGTGAAGGCGCCGACCACCAAGCCGCAGAAAGCCACCGTCGCGCCGACCAAGGAAGTGCTGGCCTGGGAAGCGGCCGGCCTGCATTGCAGCGCCAACGAGCGCCGCGCCGACGAAGCCAGCCGCGACGTCGAAGCCTGGCTCAAGTGCAAGTACATGCGCGAGCACCTTGGCGAAGAGTACGGCGGCGTCGTCACCGCGGCCACCACATTCGGCATCTTCGTGACGCTCGATGCGATGTACGTCGAGGGGCTGGTGCACATCACCGAACTCGGCGGCGAATACTTCAAGTTCGACGAGATGCGCCAGGAACTGCGCGGCGAGCGCACCGGCATTCGCTACGCCATCGGCACCCGCGTGCGGGTGCAGGTGAGCCGTGTCGACCTGGACGGGCGCAAGATCGATTTCCGCCTGGTGCGCGAGGGCGAAGACCTCACCACGCGCGCCATGAAGGACAAGGGCGCAGCCCCGGCCGGCGTGCCGGTCAAGGCATCGGCCAAGCGCAGTTCGCGCCACAAGGCCGAAGCCGTGTCCGAGCAGCGCGTCGAGCGCAGCGCGACCGTCGCGGCGGCGGGCCCCCAGTCGGCAATGCAGGCTTTCAAGTCGGCCGTCAAGAAGGCCGCCAACAAGATGAAGGGCCGCAAGCCGCGGCGCGCATGATGCGCGCCGCAGCATTGCATCCCATCCATACAGACAAACCGAGAAGGAGACAACGAGCATGAGCGTGGAAAACAACAAGGGCCGCATTGCGATCGTCACGGGCGCCGGCACCGGCATCGGCCGCGCTGCGGCGCTGGCGCTGCTGGCCGACGGCTGGAGCGTGACCCTGGCGGGGCGCCGCCTCGAGCCGCTGGAACAGGTGGCGGAAGAGTCCGGCGCCGGTGCGCGCGCCTTCGCAGTGCCCACCGACGTGGCCAATGCGCAATCGGTGCAGGCGCTGTTCGCCGCCGCGGTGGAGCGCTTCGGCCGGGTCGACCTGCTGTTCAACAACGCCGGCGTGGGCAATCCGCCGGGGCCGTTCGAAGACTGGACGCCCGAGCAGTGGCGCGGCGTGGTCGACATCAACCTGAGCGGCATGTTCTTCTGCATCCAGCAGGCGTTCCGCACGATGAAGGCGCAAACGCCGCGCGGCGGCCGCATCATCAACAACGGCTCCATCTCGGCCACCGCGCCGCGGCCCAATTCCGCGGCCTACACCGCGACCAAGCATGCGGTCGAGGGCCTCACCAAGACCGCTTCGCTCGACGGGCGCAAGTACGACATCGCGGTCGGCCAGATCGACGTGGGCAACGCCATGACGGAACTGGCCGCGCGCATGGCCAAGGGCGTGCCGCAAGCCAACGGCGAGCTCGCGATCGAGCCGCTGATGGACGTGAAGATCGTGGGCCAGTCGGTGCTCTACATGGCGAACCTGCCACTGGAGGCCAACGTGCTGTTCCATACGGTCATGGCGACGAAGATGCCCTTCGTCGGGCGCGGCTAGAACCCGTCAGCAGGGCGCCTGGCGCGCCAGTGCGCCGGCCGTCAGCGGCGGCGCGCCGGCCGGCCAGGCGTCGGCCATGCGGCCGTGGCGCCAGACGGCTTCGCGCGCCGCCTCGAACGGCGGCCGCTGCGCCGCCAGTGCGGCGCCGATCATTCCCGCGAGCACGTCGCCGGTGCCGGCGGTTGCGAGCTTCGCGTTGCCGGTCAGGTTGAGCACCGGCGGCGTGCCGCCGCCTTCGGCAATCACCGTTCCCGATCCCTTGAGCACGGCGACCACGCCGTAGCGCGATGCGAGCTTGCGGGCGGCTGCGAGCCTGTCGGCCTGGATGTCGGCCGCCGCGCAGTCCAGCAGACGCGCGGCCTCGAGCGGATGCGGAGTGATCACCGTCGGCCTGCCGCGCCGCGCACGCGATGCCAACTGGGCCTGCAGCGCGCCGTCGACTGCGATGGCGTTCAATGCATCGGCGTCGAGCACCAGCGCGGCCGCCGTCGCCAGCACGCGCGGCAGCACCGCGCGGATGTCCGTGCCGCCGCCGCATCCGCAGACCGCCGTCATGCCCGAGAGATCGAGCGACCTGGCGTCACGCAGCATCAGCTCGGGTTGCGCCAGGTCGACCGGGGCCGCGCTCGCGTCGAGCAGGCCGACGAACACGCGGCCCGCGCCCGCATGCAGCGCGGCGGAGCCGGCCAGCAGCGCGGCGCCCGCCATGCCGGATGCGCCGCCGATCACCGCGACATCGCCATAGCTGCCCTTGTGCGAGGCGTGGCTGCGCGGGGTATCCGCCGGTGCGCCCGCCAGGCGCGCGACCGGCGGCTCACCGGCGCTGCTGCAGCCCAGGTCGTCGAACCAGACCGTGCCCGCCGCATCGCGGCCCTGCGCCGTGAACAGGCCGGGCTTGAGGGTCAGGAAGCTCAGGCAGAAGCGGGACGAAAGAGCACCCGGATGAGGCGCGGCGCTCGAAACGCCGGTGTCGGCATTCAGGCCGGAGGGCACATCGACGCTGAGTACCGGCGCGGCCATCGCATGCATCCGCCGCAACCAATCGGCCATGGCATTCGCGGGCGGTCGGCTCGACCCGATGCCGAGCAGCGCGTCGATCGCCAGCTCGCAGCCCGCAGGCGGCTCCGGCGCGAAGATCACGCCGGCATCGCGGGCCCGTTGCAGCGAGGCGCCGGCATCCGGCGGCAGCCGGTTTTCATCGCCCGCGAAGGTCACGATCGGCAGGAAGCCGCGCTGCTGCAGCTGCGCAGCAGCTTCGAAGCCGTCGCCGCCGTTGTTGCCCGGTCCGCAGGCGATCCAGATCGTCCGCGCATGCGGCGCCAGCGCCATCGCGAGGCGCGCCACGGCCAGGCCCGCGCGCTGCATCAGCGCATGAGGAGGCAGGGCGGCGGCCGCTTTCTGTTCGATGCGACGTGTTGCCGCAATGTCGAACAGGCCGCAGGCGGTGGCAGGCGTGATGCGTTGCATGGGCCGATTCTGCCCGCCTGAAGCTGCGGCTGCGCAGCCGCCGTCGTGCCTACTGGACGAGCCGCTCGACGCCGAGGCCTTCGAGGTCGACGCCCGCGTCGCGGCCGCCGATCAGGTCGGCCACCACGCGTGCGCTGCCGCACGACAGCGCCCATCCGCTCGAGCCGTGGCCCAGATTGAGCCAGACGCCCGGCACGCCGCTGGCACCAAGCACCGGCGGACCGTCGGGCAGCATCGGGCGCGCGCCCTTCCATTGCTGCACGCCCGACTGCAGCGTTGCGGCGCCCGGAAACCAGTCGTGCAGCACCTTGTAGAGCGTTTGCACGGCGGACGCATTCATGGAGCTCAGGGAGCCGCCGATCTCGGCGCCGCCGGCCACGCGCACGCGCTGGCCCAGGCGCGAGATCGCAACCTTGTAGCGTTCGTCCATCACGGCGCTGCGCGGCGCGTTGAGCGATTCGCGGATTGGCGCGCTGATCGAATGGCCGTACACCGGCGCCAGCGGAATCCGCAAGCCGAGCGGCCGCAGCAGCGTGGCCGAGGCAAGACCGGCGCACACCACCACCGCATCGAAGCGCAGCGGCTGCGAGCCGCTCGCGAGCGAAATGGAGGTGGGCGCCGCGCGGTGGATCGGCGCGATGTCGCAATTGAAATGGAACTGGGCGCCGAGCGCTTCGGCTTCCCACTTGAGAAGCAGCGCGAACTGGCGGCAGTTGGCCACTTCGTCCTCGGGCAGGTGGATGGCGCCTGCGAGCTCCGTGTCGGTGTTGAGCGCGGGTTCGATCCGGCGGGCCTCGTCGGCATCGACCTCCTTGAAGACGCTGCCGGTCGCGCGCAGCACCTCGAGGCCCGGCTGGACCAGTTTTTTCTCGCGCTTGGAGCGCAGCAGCACGAGGTAGCCGTCGCTGCGTTCGTAGCTCAGTTCGCGTGCTTCGGTCACTTCGTGCAGCCGGGTGCGGCTGTAGAACGCGAGGCGCTGCATGCGGGCGCGGTTGGCCAGGTAGGTTTCGAGCTTGCAGGCCTTCTGCCAGCGCGACATCCAGCCGAGGTCGCGCGAATTGAGCGGCCAGCGCAGCTTGATGGCGCCGTGCGGCGACAGCAGCGAGCGCAGCACCTTGGCGCGCATGCCCGGCGCCGCCCAGGGCGTGACGTAGCCCGGCGCGACCACCCCCGCATTCGCAAAACTGGATTCTTCGGCGGCGGCGCCGCGGCGCTCGAACACGGAAACTTCATGGCCGTCCGAAACCAGTTCCCAGGCGGTTGTGACGCCGATGATGCCGGCGCCCACGATCGCGATTTTCATTGAATTTTTGAGTAAGAAGAGATGGCCGCCGCCCGTCGATCGGTGCGCGAGGCTATTGTTTTTGCAGCGCTTTTTCTGCTTGCAGGGCGACCGCCAGGACGGCGTCGTCATGCAGCGCGGCATGCCACAGCATCAGGCCCACCGGCAGTTCGCCGGCGGCATGGCAGGGCAGCGAGATGGCGCAGCCGTCGAGCATGTTGACGATCGACGGGTTGCGCAGCAAGAGCGCATTGATGCGGAAGAATTCGTCGTCGCGCTCGGCGCCCGGCGCAACGCTCGCAATGGCGGGCGCGGTGATCGGCACGGTGGGCGACAGCACCGCATCGAAGGGCGACAGCGCCGCCTCGACGCGGGTGATCCAGTCATGGCGGGCGTGCACGAGATCGATGTATTCGTGCGCCTTCATGGTGGCACCCTTGAGGATGCGCTGCACCACGCGAGGATCGTAGCCGGCGCCGCTGCGCTCGAGCAGCAGCCGGTGCCAGGCGTAGGACTCGGCCGCCGAGAAACCGCCCGTGGCGTTGATGGCCTGCAACTGCGCGAGTTCCGGCAGCTCGATTTCCTCGATCCGGGCACCGCCATCGCGCAGTGTTTGCAGCGCATCTTCGAAGGCGCGGGCCACCGCGGGCTCGATGCCGTCCAGGAACACGTTCTTCACGACGGCAAGCCGGTATGCGCCCAGCAAGGCCGCACCGGCGGTCACGCGGCGTGCCGCGAGGACTTCATGCGCGGTGATGGCATCCCGCACCGAGCGCGTCATGGCGCAGACGGTGTCGAGCGTGGTCGACAGCGGCAGCGCGCCCTGGGCCGGCACCAGCCGGGCGGTGCTCTTGAAACCCACGATCCCGTTCAGCGCGGCCGGAATGCGGATCGAGCCGCCGGTGTCGGAGCCCAGGCCGATGAAGGCCGCCCCGGTGGCGACCGACACGGCGGCGCCGGAGGACGAACCGCCCGGGATGCGCGGCGTGGTCGCATCGCTGGCGTTGGCCGGCGTGCCGTGGTGCGGGTTGACGCCCACGCCGGAAAAGGCGAATTCCGTCATGTTGGTGCGGCCCGCCAGCACGCCGCCCGCGGCGCGCAGTCGCGCCACAGCCACGGCATCGGCCTTGGCGGCCGGCGCATGCGAGAGCACCATGGAGCCCGCCGGGGTCGGCTGCCCCTCGATGTCGAACAGGTCCTTGGCGGTGAAGGCGAGCCCGGCGAGCCGGCTTTGCGGCGCCGAACCGGCGACCTGCCGGCGGGCTTCGTCGAACAGCGTGCGGGTGAACACGTGGCGGCAGGCCGGGGACTGGGCGATGCCGATGGCGCGCTCCGTTTCGGTGCATGCATCGGTGCCACCTGCCAGAAGATTCAGACGGGTGGCGTGGAGGTCGTTCATGGGTGGGCTGCGAGGGCGCGGACGGCTCGGTTCCGGGGTGGGGCAAGGAGAAAGGGCGAGAGAGGGCCGTGCTATACTCTTTGGGTTTCGCTGAACATGTGACGGCTTTCGTCGCACCCAGCCAAACACATCCGCAAACCGGCCCAATCAAGGTGTTGTGATTCCATTCGAAGGAAGCACAAAACGGGCTGGATTTTAGACCCAACCTTTGGAGTAATTTTCAATGTCTACCACCATGCGCGAAATGCTGGAAGCCGGTGTCCACTTCGGTCACCAAACCCGCTTCTGGAACCCCAAGATGGCCCCGTTCATCTTCGGCCATCGCAACAAGATTCACATCATCAACCTGGAAAAGTCGCTCCCGATGTTCCAGGACGCGATGAAGTACGCCAAGCAGCTCACCGCCAACCGCGGCACGATCCTGATGGTCGGCACCAAGCGCCAGGCCCGTGAAATCGTGGCTGCCGAAGCCCGCCGCGCCGGCGTGCCTTTCGTCGACACCCGCTGGCTCGGCGGCATGCTGACCAACTTCAAGACGGTCAAGACCTCGATCAAGCGCCTGAAGGACATGAAGGCCCAGCAGGAAGCCGGCCTCGACAGCCTGAGCAAGAAAGAGCAGCTCACCTTCACCCGTGAAATCGAGAAGCTCGAGAAAGACATCGGCGGCATCCAGGACATGACCGCGCTGCCCGACGCCATCTTCGTGATCGACGTGGGCTTCCACAAGATCGCCGTGGCCGAAGCCAAGAAGCTGGGCATCCCGCTGATCGGCGTGGTCGACTCCAACCACTCGCCCGAAGGCATCGACTACGTGATCCCGGGCAACGACGACTCGTCGAAGGCCGTCACGCTCTACGCCCGCGGCATCGCCGACGCGATCATCGAAGGCCGCAACAGCGCCACCGGCGACGTGGTCAAGGCCATTGCCGAAGGCAGCGATGAATTCGTCGAAGTCGAAGAGGGCGCCTCGGCCTGATCGAGTGCTCTCACGCGCCTGAAGAAGGGGCTTGGTGCCCCTTTTTTTTAATCTGATTTTTTGGACACGGAGATAGAACAATGGCTGCAATCACCGCAAGCATGGTCGGCGAACTGCGCGCAAAGACCGACGCGCCGATGATGGAATGCAAGAAGGCCCTGACCGAGGCCGACGGCAACATGGAAAAGGCCGAAGAGCTGCTGCGCATCAAGCTCGGCAACAAGGCTGGCAAGGCATCGGGCCGCATCACCGCCGAAGGCGTGGTCACGGCGTTCGTCGACGGCGCTGCCGGCGGCATGATCGAGATCAATTGCGAAACCGACTTCGTCACCAAGAACGACAGCTTCCTGGCCATGGCCAACGCTGCCGCGATGCTGGTCGCCAAGCACAACCCCGCGGACATCGCCGCGCTCGGCGCGCTGCCCTATGAGCAGGACGGCTTCGGCCCCACGCTCGAGGACGTGCGCAAGGGCCTGATCGGCAAGATCGGCGAGAACATGAGCTTCCGCCGCTTCAAGCACTTTGCCGGCAACGGCAAGCTGGCTTCGTACCTGCACGGCACGCGCATCGGCGTGATGGTCGAGTTCGAAGGCGACGACACCTCGGCCAAGGATGTGGCGATGCACATCGCCGCCATGAAGCCGGTCGCCATCCAGGCATCGGACGTGCCTGCCGACCTGATCGAAAAAGAGCGCGCAGTGGCCGCCGGCAAGGCCGAGGAAGACCGCAAGACGGCCGAAGCCGAAGGCAAGAAGCCGCAGCCGGCCGAGATCGTTGCCAAGCGCATCGAAGGCGGCGTGCAGAAGTACCTCAAGGAAGTCTCGCTGCACAACCAGCCGTTCGTGAAGAACGACAAGCAGACCGTCGAGCAGATGCTCAAGGCCGCCAACACCAGCATCAAGGGCTTCACCCTGTATGTGGTCGGCGAAGGCATCGAAAAGAAGGTCGACGACTTTGCCGCCGAAGTTGCAGCCCAGGTGGCTGCCGCCAAGGCCGCCGCGTAAAAACTGTTACGCCCCAAAGCGGAGGTGCACGCGTGTGTGCCGCCGCTTTTTCACCGCCTCGTTCTACACTCGCCCCCGCCAACCCAAGTAAGGAAATTGCCCATGTCTGATCCCCGCCCAGCCCACAAGCGAATCTTGTTGAAGCTGTCGGGTGAGGCGTTGATGGGAGACGATGCCTTTGGTATTAACCGCGCCACCATCGTCCGCATGGTCGAAGAGGTGGCCGAAGTGGTGAACATGGGTGTGGAAGTCGCCGTCGTGATCGGCGGCGGCAACATCTTCCGCGGCGTTGCGGGAGGCTCGGTGGGCATGGATCGCGCCACGGCCGACTACATGGGCATGCTGGCCACCGTCATGAATTCGCTGGCCCTGGCCGACGCCATGAACAAGCAGGGGCTGGTGGCGCGCGTCATGTCCGCCATCGCCATCGAGCAGGTGGTCGAGCCCTACGTGCGGCCCAAGGCGCTGCAGTACCTCGAAGAGGGCAAGGTCGTGGTGTTTGCCGCGGGCACCGGCAATCCGTTCTTCACCACCGACACGGCCGCCGCGCTGCGCGGTGCCGAAATCGGTGCCGAGCTGGTGCTCAAGGCCACCAAGGTCGACGGCGTATATTCCGCCGATCCGAAGACCCATCCGGACGCAACGCGCTATTCGACGCTCACTTTCGACGAGGCAATCGCGCAGAATCTCGGCATCATGGACGCCACGGCCTTTGCGCTGTGCCGCGACCAGAAGCTGCCGATCAAGGTGTTCTCGATCTTCAAGAACGGCGCGCTCAAGCGCGTCGTCATGGGCGAGGACGAAGGCACGCTGGTGCATGCCTGAGGAGTAATTTGAGATGACGACCCCCACCATTGCAGAAATCCGCAGTGCGACCGATGCCAAGATGAATCAGTCGCTTGCCGCGTTCCAGAACAACCTCACCAAGATCCGTACCGGCCGTGCGAATTCGGCGCTGCTCGACTCGATCCACGTCGAGTACTACGGCTCGCAGGTTCCGCTGAGCCAGGTGGCCAATGTGTCGGTGCTCGACTCGCGCACGATCAGCGTGCAGCCCTGGGAAAAGGGCATGGGCGCCAAGATCGAGAAGGCCATCCGCGAAAGCGACCTGGGCCTGAACCCGGCCTCCATGGGCGACCTGATCCGCGTGCCGCTTCCCGCGATGAGCGAGGAGCGCCGCAAGGAAATGACCAAGCTGGTCCGCAACGAAGGCGAAAGCGCCAAGATCGCCACGCGCAACCTGCGCCGCGATGCGAACGAATCGGTCAAGAAGCTGGTGAAGGAAAAGCTCGCCTCCGAGGACGACCAGAAGCGCGCCGAAGCCGAGATCCAGAAGGTCACGGACCGCCACATCGCGGAAATCGACCGCCTGGTCGCGGCCAAGGAAGCGGAGATCATGGCCGTTTGAGGCTGCGCATGGCCTCGTCTTCGCTGCAGATTCCCCACCACATTGCCATCGTCATGGATGGCAACGGACGCTGGGCCACGCGGCGATTCCTGCCTCGCGTGGCGGGGCACAAGCAGGGCGTCGAGTCGCTCAGGCGCTGCGTCAAGGCCTGTGTCGACCGCGGGGTGGGCATTCTCACGGTCTTCGCCTTTTCGTCGGAGAACTGGAACCGTCCGCCCGAAGAAGTTTCGGGCCTGATGGAAATCATGGTGGGCGCACTCGCGCGCGAAGTGCCCAAGCTGAGCCGCGACGGCGTGCAGCTGCATTTCGTCGGCGAGCGCGCCGGGCTCTCCAAGAAAATGGTGCAGGGCCTGGTCGACGCCGAGAGCGCCACCGCGCAGAACACCAAGCTGATCCTGAACGTCTGCTTCAACTACGGTGGCCGCTGGGACATTGCCCGCGCCGCGGCCAGGCTGGCCGAGCAGGGCGAGGCGCTCACCGAAGCGAATCTCGACCGCGCCATGGCTCTCGCGCACGTGCCCGATCCCGACCTTCTCATCCGCACCGGCGGCGAGCAGCGCCTGTCGAACTTCCTGCTGTGGCAAAGCGCCTACGCGGAGCTTTTCTTCAGCGACAAGCTCTGGCCCGAGTTCGACCAGGCCGAACTGGATGCGGGAATCGCCGCCTTCCAGGCGCGCGAGCGCCGCTTCGGCAAGACCTCCGCACAACTCACGGCCGGCAGCGGCTCCGCACCCGATCGCCAGTTGGCCTGAGGGCCTCACGGTCCGACCCTCCAGCGCATGCTCAAACAACGCATCCTCACGGCCATCGTCCTGCTGGCGATCCTGCTGCCGGCGCTCTTCTACCCGTCGCACGTTCCCTTTGCCTGCGTGATGCTGGTGCTGATCGGTGCCGGGGCATGGGAGTGGGGCCGCCTCAACGGCTATGGCCAGCGGCTGTCGGTCTTCCTCGGCGTGGAAACCGTGGCGCTGTGTGCGCTCTCCTGGTGGCTCGGGCTGCTCGATCGATCGCTGCTGCTCATGTGGCTGCTGGCCAGTGCGGCCTGGGTGCTCGGCGGTGCCGCGCTGCTGCGTGTGGCCGTGCCGGGCTGGCCCCGCATTCCCCGCGGGCTGCGGCTGGTGGGCGGGCTGCTGGCACTCTGGGTGGCGTGGCTCGCGGCCGTGCAGGCGCGCATGGTCGGCATCAACTTCCTGCTGTCGATCCTCGTGCTGGTCTGGGTGGCGGACGTCTTCGCGTACTTCGCGGGCCGCGCCTTCGGCCTCAAGTTCACGCGCAGCAAGCTCGCGCCCGCCATCAGCCCCGGCAAGAGCTGGGAAGGCGTGTGGGGCGGCATGGCGGGCGTCGTGGTGCTGGCCTTTGCGTGGGTGTGGGCCGACAGGGCCGCCGGCGCGACGGTGGCCAGCCTCTACACCCGGCTGTACGAGCGCGGCTGGTGGCTGCTGCTGGTCGGCGTGCTGTTTCTCGCCGCCATCAGCGTCGTGGGCGACCTCGTCGAATCGCTGATCAAGCGCAGTGCCGGCGCCAAGGACAGCAGCAGCCTGCTGCCGGGCCACGGCGGCGTGCTCGACCGCGTGGATGCCCTCTTGCCGGCGCTTCCCATTGCAATGATGCTGGCTTTCCTGTGAACACACCCAAACAACGCATCACGGTGCTGGGCTCGACCGGATCGGTCGGCGTCAGCACGCTCGATGTCATTTCGCGGCACCCGGAGCGTTTCGAGGTCTTCGCGCTTTCCGCGTCGACCAAGGTCGACGAGCTGCTGGCGCAGTGCGCGCGGTTTTCGCCGCGCTATGCGGTCATGGCGAGCGCGCCGCATGCGGCGCTGCTGGCCGAAAAGATAGAACAGAACAATCTCAAGACTACCGTCCTGAGTGGCGGCGATGCTATTGAAAAAATAGCATCCCACGAAGAGGTCGATGCCGTGATGGCGGCCATCGTGGGGGCGGCCGGCCTCGGGCCCTGCCTGGCCGCGGCGCGCGCCGGCAAGCGGCTCCTGCTGGCCAACAAGGAGGCGCTGGTGGTCGGCGGCGAGCTCTTCATGCGCACCGTGCGCGAAGGCGGTGCCACGCTGCTGCCGATCGACAGCGAACACTCGGCCATCTTCCAGTCGCTGCCCGAAGATCCGTCGACCTGGCCGCGCCGCATCGACAAGATCATTCTCACGGCATCGGGCGGCCCGTTCCGCACGCGCGCGCCCGACACGCTGGGCACGGTCACGCCCGAGCAGGCCTGCGCGCATCCGAACTGGGTCATGGGCCGCAAGATCTCGGTCGATTCCGCCACCATGATGAACAAGGCGCTCGAGGTGATCGAGGCGCGCCATCTGTTCGGCGTGCTGCCCGAGCAGATCGAGGTGGTGATCCATCCCCAGAGCGTGGTGCATTCGATGGTCCAGTTCACCGATGCATCGGTCATTGCCCAACTGGGAACGCCCGACATGCGGGTGCCCATCGCGGTCGGACTGGCCTGGCCCGAGCGCATCGAGAGCGGCGCGGCGCGGCTGGATTTCCGCCGGATGGCGTCGCTGAGCTTCGACGCGCCCGATGCGGCGCTGTTTCCAGGGCTCGGCCTGGCCTGGCATGCGCTGCGCGCGGCGCCGGGGACCACGGCGGTGCTCAATGCCGCCAATGAAGTCGCGGTCGAGGCCTTTCTTGATCGGCGCCTGCGCTTCGACCGCATTCATGCGGTCAACATGGAAACTTTGGAAACCGTCAGCCCCTCCAAGCCCGCATCGCTGGCCGACCTGCTGGCGCTCGACGCCAGCGCCCGGGCGGCGGCCAATGCCGCGGCGCTGCGCTTCGCGGCCTGACACTCCCGCCAACAGAGGATCCGGATGCTTACCGTCATCGCTTTCGTGGTTGCACTCGGCCTCCTGATCGCCGTGCATGAATACGGCCACTACCGCGTTGCCGTCGCCTGCGGCGTCAAGGTGCTGCGGTTTTCGGTGGGCTTCGGCAAGACGCTCTACCGCTGGCAGCCCAGGCGCCAGCATCCGGGGCAGGAAACCGAGTTCGTCATCGGCGCGTTTCCCTTCGGCGGCTACGTCAAGATGCTCGACGAGCGCGAGGGGCCGGTGGCGCCCGAGGAGCGGCACCGCGCCTTCAACACGCAGCCGCTGCGCTCCCGCGCGGCCATCGTCGCTGCCGGGCCCATTGCCAATCTGCTGCTCGCCGTGGTGCTCTACACGGCCGTCAACTGGATCGGGGTCGAGGAGCCTGTTGCCAAGCTGGCGCGTCCGGTGGCGGCATCGCTGGCGGAAGCGGCGGGCCTGCGCGGCGGCGAGCACATCACGCGCGCCGGCTTCGAAGGCGAGCTGGAGCCCGTGCAGTCGTTCGAGGACCTGCGCTGGCGCATGACGCGCGGCGCGCTCGACGGCCGCGACCTGACGCTCGAAGTGGCGGGCGAGGGCGGCCGGCCCGGCCGCCAGGTCGTGCTGCCGCTCGGCCTCATGGAGGCCAAGGACGCCGACCCGCAGATGTTCCGCAAGATCGGCGTGCTCGCACCGCTGACGCGCCCCGAGATCGGCCAGGTGATGGCCGGCAGCGCGGCAGAACGCGCGGGCCTTCGCAGCGGCGATGTGGTCCGCAGCGTCGGCAATGTGCCCATCGTCGATGGACAGCAGCTGCGCGAGGCGATCCGCACCTCGATCGATGGCGACCAGCCGCGCACGCAGACCTGGCAGGTGCAGCGCGGCAGCCAGTCGATCGAATTGGAAGTCAGGCCCGAACTGCGCGAGGAGGGCGCCGCGAAGGTCGGCCGCATCGGCGCCTATGTCGGTGCGCCTCCCGAAATGGTGACGGTGCGCCAAGGCCCGATCGACGGCGTCTGGCGCGGCATCGTGCGCACCTGGGAGGTGTCGGCGCTGACCGTCCGCATGATGGGCAAGATGGTGATCGGCGAAGCCTCGCTCAAGAATCTGAGCGGGCCGCTCACGATTGCCGACTACGCCGGCAAGTCCGCGAGCCTCGGGCTGACCCAGTACCTGGTGTTCCTTGCACTGATCAGCGTGAGCCTTGGCGTGCTCAATCTCATGCCGCTGCCGGTCCTCGATGGGGGACACCTGATGTATTATCTTTGGGAGGGCCTGACCGGCAAGAGCGTCTCTGACGCCTGGATGGAACGGCTTCAGCGCGGCGGTGTCGCTTTGCTGCTGGTCATGATGTCGGTTGCGCTCTTCAACGACGTCACGCGGCTCTTTGGTTAACTTTCTGCCGGCCCTTTCCGCGCCGGCCCAATTCACAGATGAACACAAACTTCAGTCGCTTTCGCCTGCGTAGCGTTGCCGCGGTGGTGGCCAGCGCGTTGGCGGCCACGGCAGCCTGGGCCGTCGAGCCCTTCACGGTGCGTGACATTCGCGTCGAGGGCCTCCAACGCGTCGAGCCCGGCACGATCTTCGCATCGCTGCCGCTGCGAGTGGGCGATACCTACAGCGACGAGCGCGGATCGGCCGCCATCCGTGCGCTGTTCGACCTGGGGTTGTTCAAGGATGTGCGCATCGACGTCAACGGCAACGTGCTGGTGGTGATCGTCGAGGAGCGTCCCACCATTGCCGACGTCGATTTCGTCGGCGCCAAGGAATTCGACAAAGCCGCGCTCCAGAAGGCGCTGCGCGAAGTGGGCCTGGCCGATGGCCGACCCTACGACAAGGCGCTGGCCGACCGCGCCGAGCAGGAGCTCAAGCGCCAGTACGTGAGCCGCAGCCTCTACAACGCGCAGGTCGTGACCACGGTCACGCCCATCGAGCGCAACCGCGTCAATCTCACGTTCACCGTCACCGAAGGCGATTCCGCACGCATCCGCGAAGTGCGCGTGGTCGGCAACAAGGCCTTCAGCGAATCGACGCTCCTGAGCCTGTTCGACCAGGACAGCGGCGGCTTCATGAGCTGGTACACCAAGTCCAACCAGTACTCGCGCTCCAAGCTCAACGCCGACCTCGAAACGCTGCGCTCGTACTACATCACGCGCGGCTACCTCGAGTTCCGCATCGATTCGACCCAGGTCGCCATCTCGCCGGACCGCAAGGACCTGTCGGTGACCGTCAACATCACGGAAGGCGAGAAGTTCGTGGTGGCCGGCGTCAAGCTCGACGGCAACTATCTCGGCCGCGACGAGGAGTTCAAGTCCCTCGTGACCATCAAGCCCGGCGAGCCCTACAACGGCGAGCAGGTCACCGAAACCACCAAGGCCTTCACCGACTATTTCGGCACCTTCGGCTATGCGTTCGCGCGCGTGCAGGCACGCCCGGAAATCGACCGCGTCAACAACCGCGTCACCCTGACCCTGCAAGCCGAGCCCTCGCGCCGCGTCTATGTGCGCCGCGTGGCGGTGGGCGGCAACGCCAAGACGCGCGACGAAGTGATCCGGCGCGAGTTCCGCCAGTTCGAGGCCTCGTGGTACGACGGCGACAAGATCAAGCTCTCGCGCGACCGCGTGGACCGCCTGGGCTTCTTCACCGAAGTGAACGTCGAAACCCAGGAAATCCCGGGCTCGCCCGACCAGGTCGACCTGGTCGTCAACGTGGCGGAAAAGCCCACCGGCAGCCTGCAGCTGGGCGCCGGCTACTCGAGCGCGGAAAAGGTGGCTCTCACCTTCGGCATCTCGCAGGAGAACGTCTTCGGTTCGGGCAACTTCCTGGGCGTGCAGGTCAACACCAGCAAGTACAACCGCACGCTGTCGCTGACCACCACCGATCCGTACTTCACGAAGGACGGCATCTCGCGCACGATCAGCGTCTATCACACCACCACGCGCCCGTATTCGACCAACATCGACGGCGACTACAAGCTGGTGAACCAGGGCGCCTCGATCCGCTTCGGCGTGCCGTTCAGCGAAGTCGACACGGTCTTCTTCGGTGTCGGGCTCGAGCGCTACGCCTTCGATCCGAACACGTCGACCTCGTTCTCGGGACTCTTCACGCCGGCGTCCTACCTGCGCTACTTCCAGTGCTCGAAGGATGCGACCGGCTTGTTCGTGACCGGGTGCGACCAGAAGAGCGTGTGGGGCGTGCCGCTCACTGTCGGCTGGGGCCGCGACAGCCGCGACAGCGCGCTGGTTCCGACCACCGGCCGGCTGCAGCGTGCCAACCTGGAACTGGGCGCCGCCGGCGACATGAAGTACGTCAAGACGAACTACCAGTACCAGCAGTTCTTCGCGATCAACAAGCAGTACACCTTTGCGATCAACGCCGACGTGGGCTATGCCAAGCCCCTGGGCGGCAAGGTCTACCCGATCTTCAAGAACTTCTATGCCGGCGGCCTGGGTTCCATCCGCGGCTTCGAGCAGAACTCGCTCGGCCCGCGCGACGTGCCGCTCCTCGGCCAGACCGAAGGCGCCGCGCTGGGTGGCACCAAGAAGGCCGTCTTCAACGCCGAGCTCAGCACGCCGTTCCCCGGTGCGGGCAACGACCGCACGCTGCGGCTGTACACCTTCTTCGATGTCGGCAACGTGTTCGGTTCGCGCGCCCCGGGCCTCACCGACGAGCAGTACAAGGCGCAGAAGAAGCTGCGCGCCTCGGTGGGTCTCGGGATCAGCTGGATCTCGCCGCTGGGCCCGCTGCGCATCGCCTACGCCTTCCCCATCAAGTCCCAAAAGGAAGTGCTGGATCCGAATACCGGCCTCACTGTGATCCCGAAGGATAGAATCCAGCGCTTGCAATTCCAGATCGGAACGTCTTTCTAAATGAAGCATTTGATTCGCGCCGCCGTTGGCGCGTTGTTGGTCCCCGTTTTCGCGCTGGCTGCGGCGCCTGCCGCCCAGGCGCAGGAAACCTTTCGCATCGGCTTCGTGAATCCGGACCGCGTGCTGCGCGAGGCGCAGCCGGCCAAGGTTGCGCAAGCCAAGCTCGAGGCTGAATTCCTCAAGCGCGAAAAGGATCTCACGGCCCAGGGCGAAGCACTGAAGACGGCCTCCGAACGGTTCGAGCGCGAAGCGCCCACCCTGTCCGAAAGCCAGCGCACCGCGCGCCAGCGGGCGCTGGTCGACCAGGACCGCGATTTCCAGCGCCGCCGCCGCGAGTTCCAGGAAGACCTGAACGCGCGCAAGAACGAAGAACTCCAGCAGGTCTACGAACGCGCCAACCGCGTCGTGAAGCAGGTGGCCGAGGCTGAAAAGTACGACGCCATCCTGCAGGAAGCGATCTACATCAATCCCAAGCACGACATCACTGACAAGGTGATCAAGGCCCTGAACGCCTCGACCGCTGCTCCTTCGGCCGGCAAGTAACGCCGCGAATCGGCGTGGGACTGCAGCTCGGAGCCATCGTCAGCGCCCTTGGGGGCGAGCTTCACGGGGACCCGGCGCTGTCCATCGAACGGCTTGCGCCGCTGCAGAATGCGCAGCCCGATGCGCTCAGCTTCCTGAGCCATCCCAAATACCAGCAGGAACTGGCGGCCTCCAAGGCTGCCTGCGTGATCGTCGCGCCGGCCATGCGCGAGGCCGCGGCCTCGCGCGGGGCGTTCATCGTCGCGGCCGATCCCTACCTTTATTTCGCGCGCCTCACGCAGCTGTGGAAGGCGCATCATGCGCGGCCCGAGGCTGACCGCATCCATCCCTCCGCGGTGATCCATCCCGAGGCCGTGGTGGACGCCACGGCGCGCATCGGCGCCTTGTGCGTGGTGGAGCGGGGCGCGCGCATCGGCGCCGGCACGGTCCTCAAGTCGCGCGTGACGATCAGCGAAGACTGCGTGGTCGGCGAGCGCTGCCTGCTGCATCCGGGCGTGGTGATCGGCGCCGACGGCTTCGGCCTGGCGCCGCACGAAGGCGCCTGGGTCAAGATCGAGCAGCTGGGCGCGGTGCGCATCGGCAACGACGTCGAGATCGGCGCCAACACCTGCATCGACCGCGGCGCGCTCGACGACACCGTCATCGAGGACGGCGTCAAGCTCGACAACCTGATCCAGATCGGCCACAACGTGCGTGTCGGCAAGCACACCGCCATGGCCGGCTGCGTTGGCGTGGCGGGCAGCGCCACCATCGGTGCGCACTGCACCTTCGGCGGCGGTGCGATCGTGCTCGGCCATCTCACGGTGGCCGACGGGGTGCACGTGTCCGCGGCCACCGTGGTGACCCGCTCGATCCGCAAGGCCGGCCAGTACACCGGCATGTTCCCCATCGACGACAATGCGAACTGGGAAAAGAACGCGGCAACGCTCAAGCAGTTGCACAGCCTGCGCGAACGACTCAAGGCGCTCGAAAAGGCCCCTCAGAAAAAGTGAAGACGATGCAGGAACAGAAAATCATGACGACGACGACGCTCGATATCCATCAAATCCTCAAGCTGCTGCCCCACCGCTACCCGTTCCTGCTGGTGGATCGCGTGCTGGACATGGAAAAGGGCAAGCGCATCACGGCGCTCAAGAACGTGACAATGAACGAGCCGTTCTTCAACGGCCACTTCCCGCACCGTCCGGTGATGCCGGGCGTGCTCATGCTCGAAGCCATGGCGCAGGCGGCCGCGCTGCTGTCGTTTCATTCGCTGGACATCGTGCCTGACGACAACACGGTCTACTACTTCGCGGCCATCGACGGCGCGCGCTTCAAGCGCCCCGTGGAGCCGGGCGACCAGCTCACGCTCGAAGTCGAGATCGAGCGCATGAAGGCCGGCATCTCCAAGTTCAAGGGCCGCGCGCTGGTGGGCAGCGAGCTGGCCTGCGAGGCCACGCTGATGTGCGCGATGCGCCAGATCAACTGATCCTGCGGCGGTTACGACAAGGCATGACGCAGGTTCATCCCACAGCGCTCGTCGACCCGAAGGCACAGCTGGACGCCTCCGTTTCGGTCGGGCCCTACACCGTGATCGGTCCGCACGTGCGGGTCGGCGCCGGCACGACCATCGGTGCGCATTGCGTGATCGAAGGGCGCACCACCATCGGCCGCGACAACCGGATCTTTCAGTTTTCCTCGCTCGGCGCCATTCCGCAGGACAAGAAATACGCGGGTGAGCCCACCGAGCTGGTCATCGGCGACCGCAACGTCATCCGCGAGTTCTGCACCTTCAACCTCGGCGTGCCGGGGGCGGGGGGCGTGACGACCGTGGGCAACGACAACTGGATCATGGCGTACACGCACATTGCGCATGACTGCCATGTCGACAACCACACCACGCTGGCCAACAACACCACGCTGGCCGGCCACGTGCACCTGGCCGACTGGGTCACGATCGGCGGGCTGACGGGCATCCACCAGTTCGTCTCGGTCGGCGCGCATGCCATGGTCGGCTTTGCCAGCGCCGTGTCGCAGGACGTGCCTCCCTTCATGCTGGTCGACGGCAATCCGCTGGCGGTGCGCGGCTTCAACGTGGTGGGCCTGCGCCGGCGCGATTTTTCGGCGCCCCGCCTGGCCGCGGTCAAGCAGATGCACCGCCTGCTGTACCGGCAGGGCAAGACGCTCGAAGAAGCGCGCGCCGGCATCGCCGCCCTGGCCACCGAAATGCCGGAAGCGGCCGCCGACGTGGCGCTGATGGAGCAGTTCCTGGCCACATCGACTCGCGGCATCGCGCGTTGAAGTAAGCGAGACAGCCGCCATGGGCAAGGACGAACAGCGACGCTTCGCGCTGGTCGCGGGAGAAGCTTCCGGCGACCTGCTCGCAGGCCTTCTTCTCGACGGCCTGCAGGCGCGTTGGCCCTCGCTCCAGACCATGGGCATCGGCGGGCCCCGCATGCTCGCGCACGGGCTGCAGAGCTGGTGGCCGCAGGAAAAGCTTGCGGTGCGCGGCTACATCGAAGTGCTGCGCCACTACGCCGAGATCGCGGGCATCCGCCGGCAGCTCAAGGCGCGGCTGCTGCGCGAATGGCCCGAACTCTTCATCGGCGTCGACGCGCCCGATTTCAATCTCGATCTCGAAGCCGGGCTGCGCAGCCGCGGCATGAAGACCGTGCACTTCGTCTGCCCGTCGATCTGGGCCTGGCGCGCCGACCGCATCGAAAAGATCCGGGCCGCGGCCGACCACGTGCTGTGCATCTTTCCGTTCGAGCCGGCACTGCTGGCCGAACATGACGTGCAGGGCAGCTACGTCGGCCATCCGCTGGCCAATGTGATTCCGATGGTGCCCGACCGCGCCGGGGCGCGCGCGGCCCTCGGCCTTGCGCCGGATGCGCAGGTCGTGGCCCTGCTGCCGGGCAGCCGCCGTTCGGAAGTGCGCTACCTCGCTGCGCGGTTCTTCGCCGCCGCGGCGCAGATGCTGAAGGCGCGGCCCGCACTCCGCTTCGTCGCCCCCATCCTGCCGGGGCTGCGCGTCGAGGTCGAGGCGCTGCTGCAGGCCAGCGGCGCAGCGGGGCGGGTGCAACTGCTCGACGGCCAGTCGCATGCAGCGCTGGCCGCCTGCGACGCCACCCTGATCGCCAGCGGCACCGCCACGCTCGAGGCGGCGCTGTTCAAGCGGCCGATGGTCATCGCGTACAACATGAATGCGCTGTCATGGCGCCTGATGCAGCGCAAGCAGCTCCAGCCATGGGTCGGCCTGCCCAACATCCTGTCGCGTGAATTCGTGGTGCCCGAGCTGCTGCAGGAGGCCGCCACGCCGCAGGCGCTGGCCGACGCCACGCTCGCCTGGCTCGACGCGCCCGAGAAAACGCAGGCGCTGCAACAAAAATTTTCAGAGCTGCACGTGCAACTGCAGCGCGATACGCCCACACTTTGCGCCGATGCGATCCAGAAAGTTCTTGAAGGCTGAGCAGGCGGCCCTCGTGTGGGACGCGCCGGGCCTCGTTGCGGGCGTCGACGAGGCGGGCCGCGGGCCACTGGCCGGCCCGGTCGTCGCGGCAGCGGTCATCCTGGACGACCAGCGGCCGATCCGCGGCCTGGCCGATTCCAAGACGCTCACGGCCTTGCAGCGTGAACGCCTGAACGACCAGATCCTTGCCAAGGCGCTGTGCTGCTCGGTGGCCCAGGCCACGGTCGAGGAAATCGACACCCACAACATCCTGCAGGCCACCATGCTCGCGATGCGCCGCGCAGTCGAGGGCCTGCGCCTGAAGCCCGCCAAGGTGCTGGTCGACGGCAACCGCCTGCCCACGCTCGACGTGCTGGCCGAGGCCATCGTCAAGGGCGACGCGCGGATCAAGGCGATTTCCGCCGCCTCGATCCTGGCCAAGGTCCATCGCGACCGGCTGTGCGAGCAACTGCACCTGGAGTTTCCGCACTACGGCTTTGCCGGCCACAAGGGCTACGGCACGCCGGAGCACCTGGAGGCGCTGCAGCGCCATGGCGCGTGCATTCATCACCGCAGGTCGTTCAGCCCGGTGGCCGCGGCGCTGGCGCGCACGGCGGAGGGCGCCGCGGCGCTCGTGCTCGAGGCCTCGATGCAGGTTCCGGCCGAATTTCCGGCGGCCGAGACTGTGCACCTCGACCTGCGCACCGCGCCTTGAGCCGAAGCATGACCAGTCCCACCGGCGCGAATCACATCAGTTCGCGCGACAACCCCCTGCTCAAGGAGCTGCGCAAGCTGGCCCAGGACCCGGGCGCCTACCGCAGGCTCGGCCGGGTCTGGCTCGAAGGCGACCATCTCTGCCGGGCGGCGCTTGCGCGCGGCATCCGGCCTGCGGTCGCGGTCTTTTCGGAGTCCTTCTGGCCGTCGGCGCCCGCCGAATGGGCGAGTTCTGCTATCAAAACGGTAGTTGTCGACGACGATCTGCTGCGGGCCGTCAGCGGCCTGGAGTCGCCTGCGCCAATGGGCTTCGTGCTCGATCTGCCGGCGCGGCCGGAACTGCTTCCCGATGCGCCCAGCGTGGTGCTCGACCGCCTGCAGGACGCCGGCAACGCCGGCTCCATCCTGCGCAGCGCGGCGGCTTTCGGGTTCAAGCAGGTGATCGCGCTCAAGGGCACGGCCGCCCTGTGGGCGCCGAAGGTGCTGCGCGCCGGCATGGGCGCGCATTTCGGGCTGCGGCTGATCGAAGGCGTGGAGGCCGATGCGCTCGACGAACTCAAGGTGCCGCTCGTGGCCACCAGTTCCCACCGGGGCGACTGGCTGCATGAGGCGAGGCTGCCGCATCCCTGCGCATGGCTGCTGGGGCACGAAGGGCAGGGCGTTTCAGCGGCGCTGGAAGCCCGCGCCAGCCATCACATCCGGATTGCGCAGCCGGGCGGCGAGGAGTCGCTGAACGTGGCGGCTGCGGCGGCGATCTGCCTGCACGCGAGCGGCGCCGCGGCGCTTGTCCAGGCGGCTTCCTGATCCTCGAATGCCGCATAGGCATGAGGCGCGAATGTTTTCCGCCCCCGAGGCCCGAGAGGGCGATGCCGCCGGGCTACAATCGGGGGCTTACTCGCAATAGCGTCGCCCGGCCGCCTTTAACGCCAAAATCCCCTTAAGCAGCAGTCCGCAGGCAACGCGCCTGGGGCTCCGGGCGACCGTAACCATCCGGAGAACCCAGTGCTTTTGTCTCTCAAGGGAAGTTTCCCGCCCGCCATCCTGGCGCTCGCAGACGGCACGGTCTTTCAAGGCAATTCGATCGGAGCCGCCGGCTCCACGACCGGCGAAGTGGTGTTCAACACCGCCATGACCGGTTACCAGGAAATCCTCACCGACCCGAGTTACTGCCAGCAGATCGTGACGCTCACGTATCCGCACATCGGCAACTACGGCGTCAACGGGGAAGACATCGAAGCCGACAAGATCCATGCCGCGGGCCTGATCATCAAGGACCTGCCCCTCGTCGCCTCCAACTTCCGCAAGACCGCCACGCTGAGCGAATACCTCGTGGCCGGCAAGACGGTGGCCATCGCGAACATCGACACCCGCAAGCTCACGCGCCACCTGCGCACCCACGGCGCGCAGAACGGCTGCATCCTGGGCCTGGCCGCGGGCGAGGCCGTGACGCAGGCGCTGGTCGACAAGGCCATTGCCGCCGCCAAGGCCGCGCCCAGCATGGCCGGGCTCGACCTCGCCAAGGTGGTGTCGGTCACGCAGACCTACGAATGGACCGAGACCGAATGGAAGCTGGGCGCGGGCTACGGCGTGCAGATCACGCCCAAGTTCCACGTGGTGGCCTTCGACTACGGCGTCAAGAAGAACATCCTGCGCATGATCGCGCAGCGCGGTGCGCGCATCACCGTGGTGCCGGCGCAGACGCCCGCGGCCGACGTGCTCAAGCTCAAGCCCGACGGCATCTTCCTGGCCAATGGCCCGGGCGACCCGGAGCCCTGCGACTACGCCATCAGCGCGGTCAAGGAACTGATCGAGACCGGCATTCCCACCTTCGGCATCTGCCTGGGCCACCAGATCATGGCGCTGGCCTCGGGCGCAAAGACCTTCAAGATGAAGTTCGGCCACCATGGCGCGAACCATCCGGTGAAGGACCTGGACGACGGCCGAGTGAGCATCACCAGCCAGAACCACGGCTTCGCGGTCGACGAGAAGTCGCTGCCCGCCAACCTGCGCGCGACCCACATCAGCCTGTTCGACAACACGCTGCAGGGCCTTGCGCGCACCGACAAGCCGGCGTTCTGCTTCCAGGGCCACCCGGAAGCCTCGCCCGGCCCGCACGACATCGGCTACCTGTTCGACCGCTTCACCGCGCTCATGGAGCAGGCACGTGGCTGATGCACCCGCGGTGCTCGACGTCTCGGTCATCGCCGCATTGCGCGATGCCGAGGGCAAGATCTATGTGCTGCGCGGCCTCAAGGTCATGCTGGCGCAGGACCTTGCCGCGCTCTACGGCGTCGAGACCCGGGTGCTGTTGCAGGCCATGCGCCGCAACCTCGATCGTTTTCCGGCGGACTTCGCCTTCACCCTCGAGAACCACGACCTCGAGGCTTTGAGATCACAGCTTGTGATCTCAAAACCCGAGAGGCCCGGCTCCGGCGGCGCGCGCTACCGCAGCGTGGCCTTCACCGAGCAGGGCGTGGCCATGCTGTCGAGCGTGCTGCGCAGCGAACGCGCGGTGGCCGTCAACATCGAGATCATGCGGACCTTCGTCAAGCTGCGCAGCATGCTGTCGGAGCATGCCGATCTCAAGCGCAAGCTGAATGCGCTGGAACAGCGATACGACCAGAACTTTCGCGATGTATTCAACGCGATCCATCAATTGATGGATGAGCCGAAGCCGGGCGCCTACAGCGGCCGCGGCATCGGTTTCACCAAGGACAAATAAGATGCCCAAGCGCTCAGACCTCCAATCCATTCTCATCATCGGCGCCGGCCCGATCATCATCGGCCAGGCCTGCGAGTTCGACTACTCCGGCGTGCAGGCTTGCAAGGCACTGCGCGAGGAGGGCTACAAGGTCATCCTGATCAACAGCAACCCCGCCACGATCATGACCGACCCGGCCACGGCCGACGTGACCTACATCGAGCCGATCACCTGGCAGACGGTCGAGAAGATCATCGCCAAGGAGCGCCCCGACGCGATCCTGCCGACCATGGGCGGCCAGACGGCGCTGAACTGCGCGCTCGACCTCTGGCGTCACGGCGTGCTCGACAAGTACACCGGCGCGGCCACCAACAAGCCGGTCGAACTGATCGGCGCCACGCCCGAAGCCATCGACAAGGCCGAGGACCGCCTGAAGTTCAAGGACGCGATGACCAAGATCGGCCTCGGCTCGGCGCGCTCCGGCATCGCCCACTCGATGGACGAAGCCTGGGCCGTGCAGAAGTCGGTCGGCTTCCCGACGGTGATCCGCCCCAGCTTCACGCTCGGCGGCACCGGCGGCGGCATCGCCTACAACCCGGAAGAGTTCGAGACCATCTGCAAGCGCGGCATCGAAGCCTCGCCGACCAACGAGCTGCTGATCGAAGAGTCGCTGCTCGGCTGGAAAGAGTATGAGATGGAAGTCGTGCGCGACAAGGCCGACAACTGCATCATCGTCTGCTCGATCGAGAACCTCGACCCCATGGGCGTGCACACCGGCGACTCGATCACCGTGGCCCCTGCGCAGACGCTCTCCGACAAGGAATACCAGATCCTGCGCAACGCCTCGCTGGCCGTGCTGCGCGAGATCGGCGTCGATACCGGCGGCTCGAACGTGCAGTTCTCGATCAACCCGAAGGACGGCCGCATGGTCGTCATCGAGATGAATCCGCGCGTGTCGCGTTCGTCGGCGCTGGCCTCCAAGGCCACGGGCTTCCCGATCGCCAAGGTCGCGGCCAAGCTGGCCGTGGGCTACACGCTCGACGAGCTGCGCAACGAAATCACGGGCGGCGCCACGCCCGCGTCGTTCGAGCCGTCGATCGACTACGTGGTCACCAAGATCCCGCGCTTCGCTTTCGAGAAATTCCCGCAGGCCGATTCGCGCCTGACCACGCAGATGAAGTCGGTGGGCGAGGTGATGGCCATGGGCCGCACCTTCCAGGAGTCGTTCCAGAAGGCGCTGCGCGGCCTCGAAGTGGGCGTGGACGGCCTCAACGAGAAGACGCAGGACCGCGAAGTGCTCGAGAAGGAACTGGGCGAGCCCGGCCCTGAGCGCATCTGGTACGTGGGCGATGCCTTCGCCATGGGCCTGAGCGTCGATGAAGTGTTCGCGCTGACCAAGATCGACCCGTGGTTCCTGGTGCAGATCGAGGAGATCGTGAAGATCGAGCTCGAGCTCGAAACCAAGTCGCTGGCCGACATCGACCGCGACACGCTGCTCGCGCTCAAGAAGAAGGGCTTCTCGGACCGCCGACTCGCCAAGCAGCTCAAGACCACCGACACGGCCGTGCGCGAAAAGCGCCGCGCCCTCGGCGTGCGCCCGGTCTACAAGCGCGTGGATACCTGCGCGGCCGAGTTCGCGACCAACACGGCCTACATGTACTCGACCTACGAGGACGAGTGCGAAGCCGATCCCACCGACAAGAAGAAGATCATGGTGCTCGGCGGCGGCCCCAACCGCATCGGCCAAGGCATCGAGTTCGACTACTGCTGCGTGCATGCCGCGCTCGCGATGCGCGAGGACGGCTACGAGACCATCATGGTCAACTGCAACCCCGAGACCGTGTCGACCGACTACGACACCTCCGACCGCCTGTACTTCGAGCCGCTCACGCTCGAGGACGTGCTCGAGATCGTCGACAAGGAAAAGCCGCTCGGCGTGATCGTGCAGTACGGCGGCCAGACGCCGCTGAAGCTCGCGCTCGACCTCGAGGCCAACGGCGTGCCGATCATCGGCACCTCGCCCGACATGATCGACGCGGCCGAAGACCGCGAGCGCTTCCAGAAGCTGCTGCACGAGCTGGGCCTGCGCCAGCCGCCGAACGCCACGGCGCGCACCGAGCCCGAGGCGCTCGAAAAGGCCGCGGCGCTGGGCTATCCGCTGGTGGTGCGCCCGAGCTACGTGCTCGGCGGCCGCGCGATGGAAATCGTGCACGAGCAGCGCGACCTCGAGCGCTACATGCGCGAGGCGGTGAAGGTCAGCAACGATTCGCCGGTGCTGCTCGACCGCTTCCTCAACGACGCCGTCGAATGCGACGTCGACTGCATCCGCGACGCCGAGGGCCAGACCCTGATCGGCGGCGTGATGGAGCACATCGAACAGGCCGGCGTGCACTCGGGCGACTCCGCCTGCTCGCTGCCGCCCTACAGCCTGAGCGCCGAAACCATTGCCGAACTGAAGCGCCAGAGCGCCGCGATGGCCGCCGCGCTCAACGTGGTGGGCCTGATGAACGTGCAGTTCGCGATCCAGCAGAAGGACGGCAAGGACGTCATCTACGTGCTCGAAGTGAACCCGCGGGCTTCGCGCACCGTGCCCTACGTGAGCAAGGCCACCGGCATCCAGCTCGCCAAGGTGGCGGCGCGCTGCATGGCCGGCCAGTCGCTCAAGTCGCAGGGCGTGACCAAGGAAGTCACGCCGCCGTACTTCAGCGTGAAGGAAGCCGTGTTCCCGTTCGTCAAGTTCCCTGGCGTGGACACCATCCTCGGCCCCGAGATGAAGTCGACCGGCGAAGTCATGGGCGTGGGCAGGACCTTCGGCGAGGCCTTCGTGAAGTCGCAGCTCGGTGCCGGCACGCTGCTGCCGAAGTCGGGCAAGGTCTTCATCTCGGTGAAGAACAACGACAAGGCGCGCGCCGTGGAAGTGGCGCGCGGCCTGGTCAAGCTGGGCTTCGAGATCATCGCGACCAAGGGCACGGCCGCCGCCATCGGTGCCGCGGGCATTGAATGCGCGACGGTGAACAAGGTGACCGAGGGCCGCCCGCACATCGTGGACATGATCAAGAACAACGAGATTGCGCTGGTCATCAACACGGTGGAAGAGCGCCGCAACGCGATCAACGATTCGCGCCAGATCCGCACCTCGGCGCTGCTGGCCCGCGTGACCACCTTCACCACGATCTTCGGCGCCGAAGCCGCGGTCGAGGGCATGGGCTTCATGGACGAGCTCGGCGTGATCTCGGTGCAGGAGATGCACGCGCAGCTGGCTGCCGCCTGAGCGTGGCCATGGAAACGCAGCTCGTCGAACTGGATCTGAGCGACTGGCGCGCGGCCACGCCCAACGAGGCGTGGATCGCGCAGCTGGAAGCGGGCAAGGTGCTGTATTTTCCGCGCCTGGGTTTCGAGCTGCTGCCCGAAGAGCGCAGCCTGCTGACGCCCAGCCTGCTGTCGCCCGACGTGCGCAACATCAGCCTCGATGCCAACGGCAAGCTCAAGGGCGCCGTCGGCGACGAGGCGGTGCAGCGCACGGCGGCGGCGATGGTAGGGCGGTTTCGCGCGCAGGCGCAGCAGCTGATCCACGGCCTGCTGCCGCACTACACGCCGGCACTGCGCCTGGCGCCGACCAGCTACCGGCCGGCACAGGTCGAGACGCGCGTGCAGTCGTGGCGCGCCGACGACCGGCGCCTGCACGTCGACGCCTTTCCGTCGCGGCCCAACTACGGCGAGCGCATCCTGCGCGTCTTCACCAACGTCAACCCCGAGGGCGCACCGCGCGTGTGGCGCGTGGGCGAGCCTTTCGAGGACATCGCCAGGCGCTTCCTGCCGCGTGCCAAGCCCTATGTGCGCTGGCAGGCCAGGCTGCTGCAGGCGCTGCACGTGACCAAGTCGTTTCGCAGCGAATACGACCACCTGATGCTGCAGCTGCACGATGGCATGAAGTCGGACATGGCCTACCAGGAGAATTCGCCGCAGGAGAGGGCCGAATTTCCGCCGGGGTCGGTGTGGGTGTGCTTCTCGGACCAGACCTCGCACGCCGTCATGGCGGGCCAGTACATGCTCGAGCAGACCCTTCATCTGCCCGCGTCGAAGCAATACAATCCTGATTCGAGCCCGCTCGCCATCCTGAGCCGGCTGACCGGACGCACACTCGTCTGATCCTGTCCCCCAATCGACCGCCGAACGGCAGCGTTCGGCGGTTTCGCTTTATGGAGAACCAAACATGGCCACCATTCCAATTACCAAGCGCGGTGCCGAGAAGCTGCGCGCCGAGCTGCATCAGCTCAAGACCGTGGACCGCCCCTGGGTCATCAATGCCATCTCCGAAGCCCGCGCGCAGGGCGACCTGAGCGAGAACGCCGAATACGAAGTCGCCAAGGACCGCCAGGGCTTCATCGAGGGCCGCATCCAGGAAGTCGAGGGCAAGCTTTCGGCCGCCCAGATCATCGACCCGGCCGAGCTCGACGCCGGCGGCAAGGTGGTGTTCGGCTCCACGGTGGAACTCGAGGAAGAAGAATCGGGCGAGGCCGTCAAGTACCAGATCGTCGGCGAGGACGAGGCCGACCTGAAGCTGGGCCTGATCAACATCTCCAGCCCGATCGCGCGCGCGCTCATCGGCAAGGAAGAAGGCGACACCGCCGAGGTGCAGGCGCCCGGCGGCCTCAAGCGCTACGAGATCGTGGCGGTGCGCTACATCTGACAGGCAGGATGAAAGACCGCCTCGCGCTGCTGCTGGCCGCCTTCTGGTGGGGCAGCCTCACGACGATCGGTTTCATTGTGGTGCCGATGCTCTTCGCGCGGCTCGGCAACCCCGCGGTGGCCGGCAATTTCGCGGGCCAGCTGTTCGAGGCGCAGAGCTGGATCGCGATTGGCTGCGGCCTGCTGCTTTTGGTTCACTTCCGCACGAAGATGGACCAGCGCATCGACAGCGCCTCGATGGCCGCCATCTTTTTGATCCTGGGTGCGCTGCTGCTGGCTTTGCTCCAGCAATATGCCGTGGCGCCGCGCATACTCGCGCGCGACAACCTCAAGCTATGGCACGCCGTGGGAAGCGGCATGTACGTGGTCCAGTGGCTCTGTACCGGCGCGCTGCTGTGGCGCATGGGCGGCCGGGCGCCTGCCACGGCCTGAACGCCTACGGCGGCAGGACGACTTGCACCGTCCCTGCCGCTATCTCCCGTTCATTCCTTCCAGAACCTGGCGACCCAGTTCGCCGGCCGGATGTAGCGGAAAGCCCGGTTGCGCCGGCCCGCCAGCGCGTCGGGCGGATTGCATTCGCCGTGGAACACCATGATGCGCGCACCCTCGGGCACGAAGGGCTCTTCCCAGTAGTTGGCCGGCCACATCGGGATGCCGTGGTACTTGAAGCTCGGACACCAGGCCGCGGGCCAGTAGCCCAGCTTGCCTTGCTTGTGCAGCATGGCGGACAGGTACGTCTGCTCGTTGCGGTACTCGGCCTGGACCTTGTCCATGTTGTCGCGGAAATACGCCAGGATGTCGGCATGGGCGCCGAGCTCGAAGCGGTAGACCGACGAGTTTCCCGTGATCCGCTCGCGCCGCCAGGGGCGCGCGTAGTCGTGGATGATCAGGAACTCGCCGGGGTATTCGAAGAAGGCATCGAGGCTGCCGACCACGACCACGTCCACATCCAGGAACAGGGCGGTGCCGCGCAGGCCGTGCAGGTCTTTTTCGAAGGTGGTGAGCTTCTTCCAGGCGCCATCGCGCTGGCCGGGCGCCAGCTGCAGGTTGAGCGGCGGGATCGGCAGGCAGGTCACTTCGGGGCGGATGCCGGTGCCGTCGTCCGTCAGGCACACGAACTTGAAGTCGCCGCTGAGATTGCGGCGCACCATCGCGTAGAGGCGGTTGACGTACTCGGGGCCGTATTTCGTGCCCCACTTCATGCAGAGAATGTGGCGCTGTGCGCCTTGCGCTGGCACCAAGTTCAGTCTGCCTGGTTGCGTTTCTTGGCCGAGAGCGGCCGCTTGGCCTTGGCGCGCTTGATGGTGCCGCCGGGCGTGAGGCGCTGGTTGCCGAGCACGCGCAGGGTCTTGATCTCGGGCCGCTGGCCGCCGCGCTTGCTGTACTTCAGCACCTTGATGTCGCGCGGGCCGGGCATGCGGTCTTCATCGACCACGCGCTCCTTCTCGGGCTTGGGGCGCCACAGCACCAGCAGCTTGCCGATGTGCTGGATGGGGGCGGCACCGAGCTCGTCGGCGAGCTCTTGCAGCATGGCATCGCGGGCCAGGCGGTCGTCGGAGAAGACGCGGATCTTGATCAGGCCATGGGCCTTGAGCGCCGCGTCGGCTTCTTTCTTCACGGCAGGGGTGAGCCCGTCTCCACCGACCATGACGATCGGATCCAGGTGGTGAGCTTCGGCGCGGTGCACCTTGCGCTCGGCAGGGGTAAGTTGAATGGCGGGCATCCCCGTATTATCGACGCGTTACAAAGACCTCCATGAGCACCAAAGCCAAAAGCAAAAAAGTCAACAAAGCCTGGCTGCACGACCACATCAACGACCCGTATGTGAAACTGGCCACGCGCGAGGGATACCGCGCACGCGCCGCCTACAAGCTCAAGGAAATCGACGAATCGCTCGGGCTGGTCAAGCCGGGCCAGCTGGTGGTCGACCTGGGTTCCACGCCCGGAGCCTGGAGCCAGTACCTGCGCCGGCGCATGTCGCCCGAGGGCGCCGCGGCCGGCGAGCTGAACGGCACCATCATTGCGCTGGACATCCTGCCGATGGAGCCGATCGAGGGCGTGACCTTCCTGCAGGGCGATTTCCGCGAGGCGGAACTGCTGGAACAGGTGCTGGGCGTGCTGGCCGGCCGGAAGGCCGACCTGGTGGTTTCCGACATGGCCCCGAACCTGTCGGGCATCCATTCGGCCGATGCGGCCCGCGTGGCGCACCTGATCGAGCTGGCCATCGACTTTGCCCAGCACCACCTGAAGCCCGAGGGGGCACTGGTGGCCAAGCTCTTCCATGGCAGCGGCTATGACGAGCTGGTGAAGCTGTTCAAGGCGAACTTCCGCACCGTGAAGCCCTTCAAACCCAAGGCCTCGCGTGACAAATCATCGGAAACCTTCCTTGTCGGCATGGGTCTGAAGGCTCAGGAAACGCTTTGATACCTTGACGCCGGGCCCCGCAAAGCGTGCCCATGGGGCGCAAACCCTTGTCCGGCTATGGCTGCTTTAGGGAAATGCCCGCTTTTCGCAGCTTGAAAAGCCTAAAATGGGGCGCAATTGCGTATCCATAGCGCGTTCTTTTCACAATCTTGTCACGCGCTTTCGACTGGAGCTTCGTTTGAACAATCAGTGGTTTTCCAAAGTTGCCGTATGGCTCGTCATTGCCATGGTGTTGTTCACTGTGTTCAAGCAGTTCGACACCCGCGGCGGCGTCGGCTCAGGGACGGTGAGCTATTCGGAGTTCCTGGATCAGGTCCGAAACAACCAGATCAAGAGCGCCGTCATTCCTGAAGGTGCGGGCGGCGGAGAGATCGTGGCCGTCACCAACGAGGATCGCAAGATCCGCACGACCGCCACCGTGCTCGACCGCGGCCTGGTGGGCGACCTGATCGACCACAACGTCAAGTTCGACGTCAAGCCGCGCGAAGAGGGCTCGCTCCTCATGACGCTCTTGGTGAGCTGGGGGCCGATGCTGCTCCTGATCGGGGTCTGGATCTACTTCATGCGGCAGATGCAGGGCGGCGGCAAGGGCGGGGCGTTCAGCTTCGGCAAGAGCAAGGCCCGCATGATGGACGAGAACAACAACACGGTCACTTTTGCCGACGTCGCGGGCTGCGACGAGGCCAAGGAGGAGGTCCGCGAGGTGGTCGACTTCCTGAAGGACCCGCAGCGCTTCCAGAAGCTTGGCGGCCGCATTCCGCGCGGCCTGCTGCTGGTCGGCCCTCCGGGCACCGGCAAGACCTTGCTGGCCAAGTCGATTGCAGGTGAAGCCAAGGTGCCGTTCTTCTCGATCTCGGGTTCGGACTTCGTCGAAATGTTCGTCGGCGTGGGCGCGGCGCGCGTGCGCGACATGTTCGAGAACGCCAAGAAGAACGCGCCCTGCATCATCTTCATCGACGAAATCGATGCGGTGGGCCGCCAGCGCGGTGCCGGCCTGGGTGGCGGCAACGACGAGCGCGAGCAAACGCTGAACCAGATGCTGGTGGAGATGGACGGCTTCGAAACTAACCTGGGCGTGATCGTGGTGGCTGCCACCAACCGCCCGGACATCCTGGACGCCGCGCTGCTGCGCCCGGGCCGCTTCGACCGCCAGGTGTACGTGACGCTGCCCGACATCCGCGGCCGCGAGCAGATCCTGGGCGTTCACATGCGCAAGGTGCCGCTCGGCCAGGACGTGAACCCGAGCGTCATTGCGCGCGGCACGCCCGGCATGTCCGGCGCCGACCTGGCCAACCTCTGCAACGAAGCCGCACTGATGGCTGCACGCCGCAATGCGCGCGTGGTCGAGATGCAGGACTTCGAGAAGGCCAAGGACAAGATCTTCATGGGCCCCGAGCGCAAGAGCATGGTCATGCCCGAGGAAGAGCGCCGCAACACGGCCTACCACGAGTCCGGCCACGCGCTCATCGGCAAGCTGCTGCCCAAGTGCGATCCGGTCCACAAGGTCACCATCATCCCGCGTGGCCGGGCCCTGGGCGTGACCATGAGCCTGCCGGCGCAGGACCGCTACAGCTATGACCGCGAATACATGCTGAACCAGATCAGCATGCTGTTCGGCGGCCGCATCGCCGAAGAAGTGTTCATGCACCAGATGACCACCGGCGCCAGCAACGACTTCGAGCGCGCGACCTCCATCGCCCGCGACATGGTCACGCGCTACGGCATGACCGACGCGCTGGGACCGATGGTCTATGCCGAGAACGAAGGCGAAGTGTTCCTCGGCCGCTCGGTCACCAAGACCACCAACATGAGCGAGCAGACCATGGAAAAGGTCGACGCCGAAGTGCGCCGCATCATCGACGAGCAGTACGCCCTGGCGCGCCGCCTGATCGAGGAAAACAGCGACAAGATGCACGTCATGGCCAAGGCCCTGCTCGAATGGGAAACCATCGACACGGAACAGCTCGACGACATCATGGCCGGCCGCGCACCGCGCCCGCCCAAGGACTGGACGCCGCGCATTCCGCCTTCGGGCAGTGGCGGCAGCGGCGGCACGCCGGCAGTCAATCCGGATCCGGCACCCACAGTGGCCTGAAGTGAATCCGGTGTTCAACACCAACGGGGCCATGGGCCCCGTTTTCGATGATGAAGGTGCCGCATGACGATGGCCCCCGCGGTGGTCTGGCAGGCCGGCCGTTTTGCAATCGATCTCGCGCAGCCGCGCGTGATGGGCATCGTCAACGTCACCCCCGACTCCTTCTCCGACGGCGGCGCGCATGCTTCCACCGAGGCCGCGCTGCGGCATTGCGAGCAGTTGCTGAAGGAGGGCGCCGACATCCTCGACATTGGGGGCGAGTCGACCCGCCCCGGCAGCCCGGCCGTGCCGCTCGATGCGGAACTTGCACGCGTGTTGCCGGTGGTCCGGGAAGCCGTCAAGCTCAACGTGCCGCTGTCCATCGACACCTACAAGCCGGAAGTCATGCGCGCGGTGCTCGAACTGGGCGCCGACATCGTCAACGACGTCTGGGCGCTGCGCCGGCCCGGTGCGCGCGAAACGGTGGCGGCGCATCCCTCGTGCGGCATCTGCCTGATGCACATGCATCGGGATCCGCAGACCATGCAGACCGCGCCCATGCAGGGCGACGTGGTGCCCCAGGTGCTGTCGTTCTGGGCGGAGCAGGTGGCCCGGTTGCAGGCGCTGAAGGTCGATCCGTCGCGGATCACGCTGGACCCGGGCATCGGCTTCGGCAAGACCGTGGCGCAGAATTTTGCGCTGCTGGCGCGCCAGCGCGAACTGCTCGATGCCGGCTGTCCGCTGCTGCTGGGCTGGTCGCGCAAATCGTCGATCGGCACGGTCAGCGGCATTCCGGCGGCCGCCGAGCGCCTGGTGCCCAGCGTGACTGCGGCGGTGCTGGCCGTGGACCGCGGCGCGGCCATCGTGCGGGTGCACGACGTGCGCGACACCGTGGCGGCCATCGCCGTGTGGCGCGCCATGAAGGCCGAAGAGACACATCCATAACAAAACCCGAGAACAAGAACGAATCCATGACCCGCAAATACTTTGGCACCGACGGCATCCGCGGCACGGTCGGCCAGTCGCCCATCACGCCCGATTTCGTGCTGCGCCTCGCGCATGCCGTGGGCCGCGTGCTCAAGAAGAGCGAGGCGCGCCCCACGGTGCTGATCGGCAAGGACACGCGCATCTCGGGCTACATGCTCGAGTCCGCGCTGGAGTCGGGCTTCAACTCCGCGGGGGTCGACGTGGTGCTGCTGGGGCCGCTGCCGACGCCCGGCGTCGCCTACCTGACCCGCGCCCAGCGCGCGAGCCTGGGCGTGGTGATCAGCGCCAGCCACAACGCCTATCCAGATAACGGCATCAAGTTCTTCAGCGCGCAGGGAACCAAGCTCGACGATGCATGGGAGCTTGCAGTGGAAGCCGCGCTCGAGGAGGCTCCCGTGTGGGTCGACTCCGCCAATCTCGGCAAGGCACGCCGCCTCAACGACGCGCCGGGCCGCTACATCGAGTTCTGCAAGAGCACCTTCGCCAACGACCTGACGCTGCGCGGCATGAAGCTCGTGGTCGATGCGGCGCATGGCGCGGCCTACCAGGTGGCGCCGAATGTGTTCCACGAACTGGGTGCCGAGGTCAGCAGCATCGGCTGCGCACCCGACGGCCTCAACATCAACAAGGGCTTCGGCGCGACCCATCCGGCCGCGCTGGTCGAGGCCGTCACGGCGCAGAAGGCCGACTACGGCATCGCGCTCGACGGCGACGCCGATCGCCTGCAACTGGTCGACGCCAGCGGGCGGCTGTTCAATGGCGACGAGCTGCTCTACCTCATGGTGGCGGAGCGCATCGCGCGCGGCGACAAGCCGGCAGGCGTGGTCGGCACGCTCATGACCAACAAGGCGATCGAGGTGGCGCTGCGCGGGCAGGGCATCGAGCTGGTGCGCGCCAAGGTGGGCGACCGCTATGTGCTCGAGGAACTCGAAAAGCGCGGCTGGCTCCTGGGCGGCGAGGGCTCGGGCCACCTGCTGGCGCTCGACCGCCACACCACCGGGGACGGCATCGTGAGCGCGCTGCAGGTGCTGCAGGCCTGCGTGCGCAGCGGCAAGACGGTGGCGCAGCTGCTCGCGGAGATCACGCTGTTTCCGCAGGTGCTGATCAATGTCCGCCTGACGCCGGGACAGGACTGGAAGAACAACGATGCGCTGGCCGGCGAAACGCGCCGCATCGAAGCCGAGCTCGGCGACAGCGGCCGTGTGCTGATCCGTGCGAGCGGCACCGAACCGCTGGTGCGCGTGATGGTCGAGGCGCGCGATGCGAAGCAGGCGCAGTCTTGCGCGCAGCGGCTTGCCGCCACCCTGGAACCTGCACGGTGACGATGGTCGAGGTCGTGCTGGCGGACTACCGCAACGCCGCGCACGCGGCTGCGCTGGTCGGCCTGCTCGACGCCTACGCACGCGATCCCGCGGGCGGCGGCACGCCGCTCGAAGCGGGTGTGCTGGCCGAGCTGCCTGCGGCGCTGGCCGCGAGGCCGCAAGCCTTCAGCGTGCTCGCGTACGACGGGCCAACGCCCGTGGGCCTGGTCAACTGCATCGAAGGCTTCTCGACCTTCGCCTGCAAGCCGCTGGTCAATGTGCACGACGTGGTCGTGCTGCCCAGCCATCGCGGCCGGCGCATCGCGCAGCGCATGCTTGCGCGGGTGGAGCAGGAGGCCCGCGCGCGCGGCGCCTGCAAGCTCACGCTCGAGGTGCTGTCGGGCAATGCGCCGGCGCTGCGCAGCTATGAACGCGAGGGCTTCGCCGGCTATCAGCTCGATCCGGCGTTCGGGCACGCCGTCTTTTTGCAGAAGAAGCTCTGAAAGAGAAAAGGGCCGAGGCGCATGGTTCGCCGTCGGCCCTCACAAATCAGAAGCGCGTGACGGGCATGTCGGCATCGCCCTTGTTCGGCGCGTACTTGCCCAGCTCCCACTTGGCGATCGCATTGCGGTGCACTTCGTCCGGGCCGTCCGCGAAGCGCAGCGTGCGCGCGCCGGCATAGGCGTAGGCGAGCGGGAAGTCATCGGACATGCCGCCGCCGCCGTGGACCTGCATGGCCCAGTCGATCACCTGGCAGGCCATGCTGGGCGCGACCACCTTGATCATCGCGATCTCGTTCTTGGCGACCTTGTTGCCGGCCACGTCCATCAGCCATGCGGCCTTGAGCGTGAGCAGGCGCGCCATGTCGATCTTGCAGCGCGCTTCGGCGATGCGCTCCTGCGTGACGGTCTGCGAGGCGACGGTCTTGCCGAAGGCCACGCGCGAGGAGGCGCGCTTGCACATCAGCTCGAGCGCGCGCTCGGCCAGGCCGATCAGGCGCATGCAGTGGTGGATGCGTCCGGGGCCGAGGCGGCCCTGGGCAATTTCGAAGCCGCGGCCTTCGCCGAGCAGCATGTTGTCGGCCGGCACGCGCACGTTCTCGAAGTACATCTCGACGTGGCCGTGCGGCGCGTCGTCGTAGCCCATCACGTTGAGCGGCCGCACGATGCGGATGCCCTTGGCGTCGGCCGGCACGATGATCATGCTCTGCTGCGAATGCCGCGGCGCGTCGGGGTCGCTCTTGCCCATGGTGATGAAGACGGCGCAGCGCGGATCGGCAGCGCCCGAGATCCACCACTTGCGGCCGTTGATGACGTACTCGTCGCCCTGGCGCTCGATGCGGGTCGAGATGTTGGTCGCGTCGCTGGAGGCGACATCGGGTTCGGTCATGGCGAAGGCCGAGCGGATCTGGCCTTCGAGCAGCGGCTTGAGCCAGCGCGCCTTGATGGCTTCGGAGCCGTAGCGGGCAATGGTCTCCATGTTGCCCGTGTCCGGCGCCGAGCAGTTGAAGGCTTCCGAGGCCCATGGCACGCGGCCCATGATCTCGGCCAGCGGCGCGTATTCCTGGTTGGTGAGGCCGGCGCCTTCGTAGCCCGAGGCGGCCGCGCTGTCGACCGGCAGGAACAGGTTCCACAGGCCCTGGGCCTTGGCCTTTTCCTTGAGCTTCTCGACGGTCTTGAGCGCGGTCCAGCGCTTGCCTGCGGCCGTGTTGGCGGCCAGCTCGGCGGAATACTCGGCTTCGGCCGGATAGATGTGCGCATCCATGAATGCGCTCACGCGCTTCTGGAGCTCCTTGGTTTTTGCCGAGTATTCGAAGTCCATCGTCTGTCTCCTGGTGGGGTGTGGGGGCGGTTATGCCTTCTGGGCAAACTGCCAGGCCATTTCGGCCATGGGGCGCGCGCCGCGGGCCGAAGCCACGGCCTGCTCGCTCGATGCGGTGCCTGCCTCGACCCGCTTGGCAATGCCTTGCAGGATCGCGGCCATGCGGAACAGGTTGTAGGCCTGGTAGAAATTCCAGTCGGGCGCCAGCGCCTCGGGCGTGGTGATGCGCGTGCGCTCGCAGTAGCGGCGGATGTATTCGCTCTCGGTGGGTATGCCCAGCGCCGCGACATCCACGCCGCCGATGCCGCGGCCCGTGGTGGGGGGCATGTGCCAGGACATGCAGTGGTAGCTGAAGTCCGCCAGCGGATGGCCCAGCGTGGAGAGCTCCCAGTCGAGCACCGCGATGATCCGCGGCTCCGTGGCATGGAACATCACGTTGTCCAGGCGGTAGTCGCCATGGACGATCGAAACCTTGGTCTCGTCGCGCGCGCTCGCCGGCATATGGGCGGGAAGCCAGTCGATCAGGCGCTCCATGGCCTCGATCGGCTGCGACAGTTCACCGGCGCCATCGGCCGAGGCCTTGTACTGCTTGCTCCAGCGGCCGATCTGGCGCTCGAAGTAGTTGCCGGGCTTGCCGTAGTCCGCAAGGCCGCGCTCGGCGAACTTCACGGTGTGCAGCGCCGCGATGACGCGGTTCATCTCGTCGTAGATGGCCGCGCGCCCGGCGTTGTCCATGCCGGGCAGGGCCTGGTCCCACAGCACGCGGCCCTGCATGAACTCCATCACGTAGAAAGCGCGGCCGATCACGGCTTCGTCCTCGCACAGGCAATGCATGCGCGGCACGGGCACGCCGGTGCCGGCCAGGCCGCTCATGACCTTGAATTCACGCTCCACCGCATGGGCCGAGGGCAGCAGCTTGGCAACCGGGCCCGGCTTGGCGCGCATCACGTAGCTCTGCGTGGGCGTGACGAGCTTGTAGGTCGGGTTCGATTGCCCGCCCTTGAACATCTCGACCGTCAGCGGTCCCTGGAAGCCGTCGAGGTTCTTCGCCAGCCACGCGGCGAGCGCCTCGACGTCGAAGGCATGCTGCTGCGAGACCGCACGGGTGCCGATGAAGTTGGAGAAGTCCTGGCTCATGTCAATGATCTGCTTCCGAGACGCGCATCAATGCTGCGCGGTCCAATACGACCAGGCCGCCCGGCTCGATGCGGATGGTGCCCTCGCGTTCCATGGTCTTGAGTTCCTGGTTGACGCGCTGGCGCGAGGCGCCGAGCAGCTGGGCGAGTTCTTCCTGCGCCAGCTGCAGGCCGATGCGCATCTGGCTGCCGTCTTCCAGGTTGGGCACGCCGTAGCTGCGCACCAGGTGGATGAGCTGCTTGGCCAGGCGTGCACGCAGGGGCAGGGTGTTGAGGTCTTCCACCAGCCCGAACAGCGTGCGGATGCGGCGCGCCTGCAGCCGCATCAGCGCTTCGTACAGCTCCACGTGCGCAGCCAGGATCTTCTGGAAGTCGGCCCGCGCCACGCACAGGATGGTGGTGTCCCCATGCGCATAGGCATCGTGCGTGCGCCGGTCCCCGTCGAACATCGCCACGTCGCCGAACCAGATGCCCGGCTCCACGTAGGTCAGCGTCACCTGCTTGCCCGAGACGGCCGTCGAGCTGACGCGCACCGCGCCCTTGGCGCAGGCGATCCAGTGGTCGGGAGGGTCGCCGCGGGCAGCGATCAGGTCGCCGTCCTTGAAGCGTTTGACGAAAGCACATCGGAGGATGTCGTGCCGTAGCGATGGAGAAAGAGAAGAAAACCAGCGACCACTGTTGATCGCTTCACGTTCTTCGATGGTAAGAATGGGGTCGTCCATTGGTCTGTCCTGTCGGCGACTGAAAAACTGAGGGGTGTCGCAGGAGCGACGGCGTGCCGCTACTCGTAGTGCGGTGGTTTCTTGTCGATGAACGCGGCAATGCCGACGCCCGCATTCGGGTGGTGCAGGTTGCGAACGAAATGGTCGCGCTCCTGCGAGAGCTGCGACGCGAAGGTGGCGCCGGGCGCTTCGCTCAGCAGCTCCTTGATGCTGGCCAGCGAATTGGGCGCGCGTGCATTGAGCCGGGCCGCCAGCGCCAGGGCGCTTGCAAGCGCCTGGCCGTGCTCGCTCAGTTCGTTGACCAGCCCGAGCGCATGCAGCCGCGGCGCGCCGATGCGCTCGCCGCACATCAGCCACTCGCTGGCCAGCTGGCGCGGCAATGCACGCGCGAGCTGCCAGCTCAGGCCGCCGTCGGGCGAGAGCGCCACGTTGCTGTACGACGCCGCAAAGACCGCGTCGCGCGCGGCCACCACGAAATCGCAGGCCAGTGCCAGCGAGAAGCCGGCACCTGCGGCCGCGCCTTCGACCGCCGCGATGATGGGCTTGGGGAAGGCGCGGATCGAGTCGATCCAGTTGTGCAGGCCCTCGATGCTTTCGGCCTGCACCGAAGGATCGCGCTGCCGGTTGTCGGACAGCCGCTGCAGCGAGCCGCCGGCGCAGAACCATGCGGCTTCGCCCACGATGACGACGCTGCGGATCTCATCGCTGCTCTCGGCGCCGTTGAGCGCCTCGATGCCTGCGGCGTAGATCTCGGGGCCCAGGGCATTGCGCTGGGTCGGGTTGGCGATCGTCAGCACCATGGTGCGTCCCTCGCTGGTGCTCTTCAGTTCGGCGGTCATCGCTGTGATGCTTTCGTTTTTTGGTGTTGGTCTGCTTATTCTTCTTCGTGCAGCAGGCTCAGGCCGATCGCACCGCGGCGGCGCAGCCAGGGGCTGGGGCGGTAGCGCGGATCGCCGTAGACGGTCTGCAGGTTGAACAGCACTTCGAGCATGTTGGTCGGGCCGTACAGGTTGCCCATGGCCAGCGGGCCGCGCGGATAGCCCAGGCCCAGCTGGACCGCGGTTTCGAGGTCGGCCGGCGAGCAGACGCGCTGCTGGCACATGTCGGCGGCAATGTTCACGATGGTGCCGATCACGCGCTGCGTCACGAAGCCGCCGCTGTCGCGGATCACGCTCACCGCCTTTGCATCGCGCGCGAAGAGCGCATGCGCCGCATCGCGGATGTCGCGCCGCGTGGCGGGGTTGGTGGCGAGCACGCGGCGCTTGGTGGCGGCATCGTCGATCAGCATGTCGATGCCCATCGTGCGCGTGGCGTCCAGCCGCTCGACCGCGGCCACCGTGGTCACGTCGAAGCCCAGCGGGGCCACCAGGATCAGCGACGTGGGCGCCGCCGTGGCGCCGCTGTCGATCTGCGCGCCCAGTGCGTTCACCAGCCGCAGCAGCTCGGCCCGGCGCGCAGCGCGCGGCGAAACCCAGACCGAGGGCATCGCCGCCACCACCGGCACCGCCGGCTCGGCGGGCTGCTGCATCACGCCGTCGTTGTAGCGGTAGAAGCCTTCATTGGTCTTGCGGCCCAGCACGCCGGCCGCCAGCCGCTGGGCGGTGATCACGCTCGGACGGAAGCGCGGCTCCTCGTAGTACTGGTGGTAGATCGATTCCATCACCGGATGCGACACATCGAGCGCGGTCAGGTCCATCAGCTCGAAGGGGCCCAGGCGAAAGCCGGCCTGCTCCTTCAGGATGCGGTCGATGGTGGCGAAATCGGCCACGCCTTCGCCGACGATGCGCAGTGCTTCCGTGCCGTAGCCGCGGCCCGCGTGGTTGACGATGAAGCCCGGCGTGTCCTGCGCCTGCACGGCGCTGTGGCCCATCTGCACCGCATAGCCCGCGAGCTGCTTGCAGACCTCGGCCGAAGTCTTGAAGCCGGCCACCACCTCGACCACCTTCATCAGCGGCACCGGGTTGAAGAAGTGAAAGCCCGCCACGCGCTCCGGATGCGCGAGCCCGGCCGCAATGGCCGTGACCGACAGCGACGAGGTGTTGGTGGCCAGCGTGGTCGTGGGCGCGACCACTGTTTCGAGTTCGCGGAACAGCTTGCGCTTGACTTCGAGGTCTTCGACCACCGCTTCGATGACCAGGTCGCACTGGGCCAGTGCCCCGACCGAGTCGACCGCCTTCACGCGGGCGATTTGCGCATCGCGCGCCGCGGCGTCGATCTTGCCCTTCTCGTGCAGCTTGTTCCATTGGGCCGCGAGGGCTTCGCGCCCGCGTTCGGCGGCACCTGCAAAACTGTCGAGCAGCAGCACTTCGCTGCCCGCCTGGGCCGCGATCTGTGCGATGCCTCGGCCCATGGCGCCGGCGCCGACGACGCCGATCCGGGTGTAGTTGACTGTCATTGGAAAAGATCTTCGCTGGTTGGAGGGTGTCCGGGGCCGCCTGCAGGCACCGGGCCCGGAGTTTGCGCAGCCTTCGATTTTGCAGCCATCGGCCGCAGGGGCATGCCGGGTTTTACGCGGGGCCGCCGCGCGGTCAGGCCGGCCGGCGGCTGCGGTCGATGGCCACGCTCAGGCCGATGGCCGCGAGCAGCAGGGCAAAACCGGCCCAGTTCATCCACGCGACCGCGTCGTTGGCAAGCAGCCATCCACCCAGCCCGGCACCCACCGCCTGGCCGACATAGATGCCGGAACTGTTCAGCGCCACCGAGCCCGGCGCGAGCGCGGGGGCCAGGCCGACCAGCCGCGCCTGCTGCGCCGAATTGGTCGCGAAGCAGCCCAGCCCCCAGGGCACGAGCACCGCCGCCAGCCACGGCAGCGTACCGGCCCATGGCCAAAGGAAGAGGCTCAGCGCGATCAGCGAACTCGTCAGCAGCACCATGCGGCCCGCGCCCACGCGGTCGATGAACCGGCTCACGAGCATGTTGCCCGCAAGGCCGAACACGCCGAACAGCGCCCACATCAGGCTCAGCATGGTGGGGTCCGCGCCGAAGTCCCGCTTCAGGATCGGCCCGAAATAGCTGAACAGCACGAACTGGCCAGCCCCCTGCAGCGCTGTGACCGAGACGATGCCCATCAGCACCGGGCTGCGCAGCACGCGCGCCCAGGCGGCCGCCGTCAGCGCCGCGGGGCGGATGCCCTGCGGCAGGGTCAGCCAGATCGATGCCGCACTGGCGATGCTCAGCAGCGCGATCGCTCCGAAAGCCATGCGCCAGCCGAGATGGCCGCCCACCAGCGCACCGATGGGCAGCCCGAGCACCGAGGCCAGCGACCAGCCCAGGAAGACGAAAGTCACGGCGCGGCCGCGATGCTCCGGCGGCACCAGCATGCCGGCGCAGGCCGCAGCCTGGGGCGTGAAGATGGCGGGCGCCACCACCGTGAGCATGCGCACCGGCAGCAGGGCACCGAAGCTCGGCATCAGCGCCGCAATGGCATGCCCGGCCGCGTACCAGAGCAGGGTGAGGGCGAGCAGCTGGCGGCGGTCCCAGCCTGCGACAGCTGCCGCCAGCAGCGGCGCGCCCAGGCACATCACGACCGCGGCCACCGTGATCAGCTGGCCCGCAGTCGCCACAGAGACAGACAGCGACGCGCTGATTTCATTGAGCGTGCCGGGCACCACCATCACGCCCGTGCCGATCACGAAATTGCCGGCCAGCAAGGCCCACAGTGCGCCCCGGGGCGCGGCCCGGCGGCTCATGGATTCACCGGCGAACCTGCAGCGCGCCGGGGTTCACGATGTTGGTGGGGTTGCCCTTGATGAAGCTCACGACATTGTCGAAAGCCTGGCCGAAATAGCTTTCGTAGCTGTCCTGCTCGACATAGCCGATGTGCGGCGTGCAGATGCAGTTCTCCAGCCGCAGCAGCGCATGGCCCTGCAGCGGCGGCTCGCTCTCGAACACGTCGACCGCCGCCAGTCCGGGCCGGCCGCGGTTGAGCGCAGCAAGCAGCGCATCGGCCTCGACCAGTTCGGCGCGCGAGGTGTTGACGAAGAGCGCGGTCGGCTTCATGCGCGAAAGATCCTCGAGCTTGACCAGACCGGTGGTTTCCTCGTTGAGCCGCAGATGCACCGACAGCACGTCGGCCGCGGCGAAGAACTCGTGGCGGTTCTGCGCCACCTGGAAGCCGTCGGAGCGTGCCTTGGCACAGCTTGCCTCGCGCCCCCAGATCACCACCTGCATGCCGAAGGCCTGTCCGTAGCGCGCCACCAGCTGGCCGATGCGGCCGTAGCCCCAGATGCAGAGCGTCTTGCCCTTGAGCACCGAGCCCAGCCCGAAATTGGGCGGCATGGAGGCCGACTTGAGCCCCGATTGCTGCCAGGCCCCGTGCTTGAGGTTGCTGATGTACTGCGGCAGGCGGCGCATGGCCGCCATGATCAGTGCCCAGGTCAGCTCGGCAGGCGCCTGCGGCGAGCCGGTGCCCTCGGCCACCGCCACGCCGCGCTCCGTGCAGGCCGTGACATCGATATGGCCGCCCACGCGCCCGGTCTGCGAAATGAGCTTGAGCTTGGGGAGCTTTTCGATCAGCTGGCGAGAGATGTGGGTGCGCTCGCGGATCAGCACGATCACGTCGGCATCCTTCAGCCGCACCGAGAGCTGCCCGATGCCCTTGACCGTGTTGGTGTAGACCTTGGCTGCATACGCGTCCAGCTTGGCGGCGCAGCGCAGCTTGCGCACGGCGTCCTGGTAATCGTCGAGGATCACAATGTTCATGGCGTGCCATTGTGCCTCGCAGCATTGGCATGGCGCGCGTGTGAACGTTTGGATACCCACCCCGGGTAGCGGTCACCGGGGGTGCACGGGTTCAGTGCAGCTGGGTGGAGCGGGGCGAGGGGCTGATGGCTTCCATCGCCTCGAGTGCCGCCAGCCGGTCGAGCTCGGCGCAGACATCGGCCATGCGGCCCGAGATCACCATGCGGTTGGTGCTGCGTTTGTCGCCTTGGCGGCCGTCGACCACCCGGATGACGCGCAGCGGCCGCACGGGCGCCGGCGCTGCGCTGGGCGCTGCCGCCTGCGCGCGGGCCGTGCAGGCCGGCCGGACCGCGACGTAGCGCAACCCGGCGGATGTGCCGGCGGCGTCGCGACGGGCCGGGCGGCGCGCTGGCAGCAGCCGGCTTGCAAGCGATTGCAGCGGCATCCACAAATCAGCGATGGCGAGGAGGGCGATTCCCATGTGAACTCCAAAAAAGTCTGAGGTTGAACACAGGCAGGATTTCTTTGAATGGACGCAACAGGGTGATGGCGACAAAGCGCCATACGCCCGCCACCTGTTGCGGCCGGATGGGGTGCAGGCCGCGCGGCCTACATCAGCATGGTGTTGCGGATGAGGCCCACCGCCAGGCCTTCGATCTCGAAGGGCTCGCCGGGCTGGACCACGATGGTCGGGTAGTCGGGGTTTTCAGCGTGCAGCTCGATGACCTGCTTGTTGCGCTTGAGGCGCTTGACCGTGACCTCGTCGCCCAGGCGTGCCACCACGATCTGGCCGTTGCGCGCCTCCTTGGTGGCCTGGACCGCGAGCAGGTCGCCGTCCATGATGCCGGCATCGCGCATGGACATGCCGCGCACCTTGAGCAGGTAGTCGGGCTGGCGCTGGAACAGCGTGTTCTCGACGTAGTAGGTCTGGTCGACGTGCTCTTGCGCGAGGATTGGCGAGCCCGCCGCCACACGGCCGATGAGGGGCAGCGCGAGCTGCGACATGCCGGGCAGCGAGAGGGAGAACTGGCCGCCTTCGCGGTGGCGCGACTCGTTGAGCGAACGCAGCGCGTCGCCCTTGAGCCGGATGCCGCGCGAAGTGCCGCTCACGAGTTCGATCACGCCCTTGCGGGCCAGGGCCTGCAGGTGCTCCTCGGCGGCATTGGCCGACTTGAAACCCAGCTCATTGGCGATTTCGGCCCGCGTAGGCGGCGCGCCGGTACGGGCGATGGCGCTCTGGATCAAGTCCAGGATCTGCTGCTGGCGGGCGGTAAGCTTCACGGCGAACTGCATATGTGGTTCCTTGCGGCACTGGCTGAATATCCAGTACCTGTATTTTTAACCAGTTTTTAAAAGTTGGCAACCCATGGTTAATTCCCTTTCCTCCGGCCTGCGGCGCATCGTGGTCCTGGGCACCGGCGGCACCATCGCAGGCCGGGCCGCGAGCGGTGCCGACAACATCGGCTACACCGCCGGAGAAGTGGGTGTGGCGGACCTGCTCGGCGGCATCGATGCGCCCGCAGGGCTGGCGCTCGTGGCGGAGCAGGTGGCGCAGCTCGACAGCAAGGACATGGCTTTCGACGTCTGGCTGCAGCTCGCCAGGCGCTGCGCCTCCTGGCTGGCCGAGGCCGACGTGGCGGGCGTGGTGATCACGCACGGCACCGACACCATCGAGGAAACGGCTTTCTTCCTCCAGGCGGTGCTTGCGGCCGGCAAGCCCGTGGTGCTGACCTGCGCCATGCGCCCGGCCAGTTCGCTTTCGCCCGACGGTCCGCAGAACCTGCGCGATGCCATCGCCGTGGCGGCCACGCCGGCGGCGCACGGCGTGACGGTGGTCTGCGCGGGTGCCATCCACGGCGCGCTCGATGTGCAGAAGGTGCACACCTACCGCCCCGACGCGTTTTCATCGGGCGATGCCGGGCCGGTCGGCTATGTGGAAGAGGGGGCAGTGCGGCGCCTGCGCGACTGGCCGCAGCCGATGGGCGCGGTCCCGAAAATTCCTGAGCCAAAGGCAGGCGCGGCGGTGCGCTGGCCCCGGGTCGAGATCGTCACCAGCCATGCGGGTGCAAGCGGCGCGCTCGTCGACCTGCTGCTGCAGGAGCGGGCATCGGGCGTTGCCGAGCCGGTTCGCGGGCTGGTCGTGGCCGCGACCGGCAATGGCACGGTGCACCATGCGCTGGAGGCTGCGGCGCTGCGGGCTCAGGATGCCGGCGTGGCGGTGCTGCGTGCCACCCGCTGCGCAAACGGACGCATCCTGCCGAAGTCCGGCGATCCGCTGCGGGACGCCGGTGCGCTCACGCCCGTCAAGGCGCGCATCGCGCTGATGCTGGAACTGATGGAAACGGTGGCCGCCTGAACGGCGGCCGCGCGCAGCCGACGAGATTCAGCTGCTGAGGGCCGCGAGTGCGCGCTGCTTGATCTCTTCGACGCTGCCCACGCCCTGGATGGCGCGGTACTTCGGCGCCGAGGCCGGATCGGCCTTGGCCCAGGCCGAGTAGTAGTCGACCAGCGGACGCGTCTGCTGGCTGTAGACCTCGAGCCGCTTGCGCACGGTTTCTTCCTCGTCGTCCTTGCGCTGGATCAGGTCTTCGCCCGTGATGTCGTCCTTGCCTTCGACCTTGGGCGGATTGAACTTGACGTGGTAGGTACGGCCCGACGCAGGATGCGAGCGGCGGCCGCTCATGCGTTCGATGATGTCGCTGAACGGCACGTCGATTTCGAGCACGTAGTCGAGCTTGACGCCGGCCGCCTTCATGGCGTCGGCCTGCGGAATGGTGCGCGGGAAGCCGTCGAACAGGAAACCGCCGGCGCAATCGGGCTGCGCGATGCGTTCCTTCACAAGGTTGATGATCAGGTCGTCGCTCACGAGCCCGCCGGACTCCATGACGGCCTTGGCCTGCTGCCCGAGCGGGGTGCCGGCCTTGACGGCGGCGCGCAGCATGTCGCCGGTCGAAATCTGAGGAATGCCGTATTTCTGGCAGATGAAGGCTGCTTGCGTGCCTTTGCCCGCCCCGGGCGCGCCCAGCAAAATTAGTCTCATGGTGTCCTCGGAGGGTTCTTCGATCTTGTGTCGCGCCCAGCGTCAGCCCGGGAGCGGGGCAAGGCGGAATTGCGTCGAGGATAGCATGCGACAGCGTGAAGAATTTCCGCTGCCGCCCTCGCAGCAGCGCACTTTTTCAGCGCGCCGGATCGGCGGCGAAGACCGCGCGCACGCGCTCGAGGTCTGCGGGAGTATCGACGCCAGGCCCCGGCGCGACATGGCTGACGTGCACCGCGATGCGATGCCCGTGCCACAGCGCGCGCAGTTGTTCGAGCGCTTCGGTGGCCTCGACGGGTGCGGGTGCCAGCGAAGGAAAGCTGCGCACGAAGCCGGCGCGGTAGCCATAGATGCCGATGTGCCGCAGCGGCGCCGGTGCGGGCAGCACGGAAGGCGGCGCACCGTTGGCGGAACCGTCGCGCCACCACGGAATGGGCGCGCGGCTGAAGTACAGCGCATTGCCCTGCGCATCGAGCACCGCCTTCACCACGTTCGGGTTCAGGAAGTCGTCGAGCGAGTCGATCTCGTGGGCCGCGGTGCTCATGGCGGCTTCCGGGTGGGCGGCCAGCGCGGAGGCCACGGCGTCGATGAGCGCAGGGTCGATCAGCGGCTCGTCGCCCTGGACATTGACGATGATGTCGCTGCCGTCCAGCCCCAGTTGCTCGCAGGCTTCGGCCAGGCGGTCGGAGCCGCTCGGGTGGTCCTGGCGGGTCAGGATGGCTTCCACGCCATGCCTTGCGCAGGCCTCGACGATGGCCGCGTCGTCGCCCGCCACCACCACGCGCGCGGCGCCGGATTGGCTGGCACGCCGGGCCACGCGCACCACCATGGGCAGGCCGGCAATGTCGGCCAGCGGCTTGTTGGGCAGCCGCGTCGAAGCCAGCCGGGCCGGCACCAGGACGGTGAAGCTCACAGCCCCAGCTCTTCGTCGGACAGGGTGCGGGCCTCGTTCTCGAGCAGCACGGGGATGCCGTCGCGCACCGGATAGGCCAGGCGTGCGCTGCGCGAGCAGAGCTCCTGCTTCTCCGGGTTCCAGGTCAGCGGGCCCTTGGTGACGGGGCAGACGAGCAGTTCAAGCAGCTTGGTATCCATCGAGCGATGATAGCTTTGCGTCGAGCGCCGCGAAGAATTCCGGCGAGGGTGCGAAGTCCAGCGGCACCGCCAGCGCGTCGGGGGCCCTGGGCCACAGCTTGACGGCATCTTTTTCGGTGCAGACGAGGCGCTGCCCGGTGCCGGCGGGGCGCTGCCAGCCTTCGAAATCGTAGTGGTCCGGCAGGGCGATCGTCTCGGCAAGCGTCAGCCCGCGTGCCCGCAGCATGCCGAAGAACGCTTCGGGCCGCGCAATGGCCGCCAGCGCGATCAGCGGTTCGCCGGCGAGAGCGTCGAGTGGCGTGCGTCTGCCGTCGCTCGCCACGGCGTCGCGCGCGAGCGAACGGGTGGCGGTGTAGCCGCCCTTGAAGGCGGGACGTTCCCCGCTGTGGAGCACCAGGTCGCACGGGCGCGGCCAGCGCTCGCGCAGCGGACCCGCGGGCAGCCGCCAGCCGTTGCCCACGCCGCGGTCGTCGAACACGCAGATCTCGATGTCGCGCGCCAGCGCCAGGTGCTGCAGCCCGTCGTCGCTCACGATGACCTGCGTGGCCGGGTGCCGGGCGAGCAGGGCGCGCGCGGCCTCGATGCGGCGCCGCGCCACGAACACCGGTACGCCGGTGGCGCGGCGAATCAGCAGCGGTTCATCGCCGACATCATGGGCGTTGCTCTCGGCGAGCACTTCGCGGCAGTCGCCGGTGCGGCGGCCGTAGCCGCGCGACACCACGCCAACCTGTAGCCCGCGGGCCTGCAGGTGCCGCACGACCGCCATCACGACCGGCGTCTTGCCCGCGCCGCCGGCAACCACGTTGCCAACCACGATCACCGGCACCGGGACGCGTTCGGTCGTGCGCCATCCCATCCGGTAGAGCCAGCGCCGCAGCCCGAAAAGCGCCGCGTAGAGCAGCGACAGGGGCCACAGCAGGCAAGCCAGCGCGCCGCGATGCAGCCAGGCGCGCTGCAGCCGCGAGGCCGGCACAGCGATCGGGCCGGTCGTGCCGATGGTGCTGCGGCCCTGCGACGGCACTCAGTGCCCTGCTTGCTGCGCCGAAGACTGGGCTGCGAACGTGATCTGCACCAGTCCCACGCGGCGAGCGGCTTCCATCACCGTGATCACAGCCTGGTGCGGGCTGCTGGCGTCGGCGCTGATGATGACCACGCTGTCCTTGCCGCCCGTGGCGGCCGCGCCCAGTGCGGCGGCCACGGTGTCCACGTTGCGGTCGGCCACCGGCTTCTTGTTGATCGAGTAGCGGCCGTCGGCGGAGACCGCCACGATCACCTCCTTGGGATAGTCGCGCTGCGAATCCACGTCCGCCGTCGGCAGCCGAAGCTGCATTTCGGTGAACTTGCTGTAGGTGGTCGACAGCATCAGGAAGATCAGGATGACCAGCAGCACGTCGATGAACGGGATCAGGTTGATCTCCGGCTCGTCGCGCGCACCGTGGCGAAACTGCATGCGGCCGCGGCTCATGGCAAGCCTCCGCGAGGCGGCGTGGCGCAGGCAGTTGCAAGCGATGCGAAGCCCATCATTTGCGCAATGCGTTCAAATGGCGCGCGAAGCGCTCGCCCGACAGTTCGAGGTTCAGCAGGTATTCGTCGACCCGGCTGCGGAAATAGCGCCAGAAGATCAGCGTCGGAATGGCCACGATCAGGCCGAAAGCCGTGTTGTACAGCGCAATCGAAATGCCGTGCGCCAACTGCGCGGGGTTCCCGGAGCCCACCGCGCCGCTGCCGGGCGACTGCGAGCCGAAGATCTCGATCATGCCGATGACCGTGCCCAACAGGCCGAGCAGCGGTGCCGCCGATGCAATGGTGGCCAGCGCCGGCAGGTAGCGTTCCAGCTTGTGCGCCACGGTGCGGCCCGAGGCCTCCATGGCGGCGCGCAGGTCGTCCTCGGTGCAGCGCGGATTGGCGTTGAGCGCCCGCAGGCCGGCGGCCAGCACCTGGCCGAGCATCGAATTGCGTTCGAGCTTGGTCACCACGTCGGGCCCCGGCACGGAACCGTGCGACACGGTGATGGCTTCGTCGAGCAGCTTGGGCGGCAGGACCCTCACGGTCTTGAGGCTTGTGAAACGTTCGATAACCAAGGCGAGCGCAATGATCGAACAGGCGAGCAATGGCCAAATCGGCCAGCCCGCGGCAACTATGATGGAAAACAAGGAATCCTCCGGCCCCGTAGACTGCAAATGCGCGGCGATTATCCACCGAGGCCACCATCGCCACGCGGCTTGTTTGCATGTCAGCGAAGACGCACAGATTCTGTGGATAACTTTGTGATTAACCCGCTGCGCAAGTTGTCCGGACCCGCATGGGACGGGCCTCCCGCTAGATCGATTGAATTTTGAGCAGTTCTTTTTCCAATGAAATCAACAGCTTGCACGACAAACCGTGCACCTGTTCCGTGCCCGGACCGCGGCACCAAGGCGGGGCAACCCACTGTGGAAGAGTGGCCGCCGGCCGCGCGGGTGTCCTGTGAACCTGCGTGACTCGAATCCAACGCCGGGCCCGCGGATCTGGGCTGTGGGCGCGCTGTGCCGGGCGGTGGCCGACGCGCTCGATGCGCGCTTCAACCCGGTCGCGGTGCGCGGCGAGATTTCCGGCTTCTCGCGCGCGTCGAGCGGACATTGTTACTTCGCGCTCAAGGATTCGTCCGGCCAGCTGCGCTGCGCGATGTTCCGGCGCGCCGCGGGCCTGCTCGATTTTTCGCCGCGCGACGGCGACCAGGTCGAAGTGCGCGGGCGGCTCGCGGTGTACGAACCGCGCGGCGACCTGCAACTGGTGGTCGAAAGCCTGCAGCGCGCCGGCCAGGGCGCGCTGTTCGAGCAATTCCTGCAGCGCAAGGCGCGGCTCGAGGCCGAAGGGCTCTTCGATCCGGAGCGCAAGCGGGCGCTGCCGGTCATGCCGCGCGCGGTCGGCCTCGTCACCTCGCTCGGCGCCGCGGCGCTGCACGACGTGGTCACGGCGCTGCGGCGCCGCGTGCCGCACATTCCCGTGGTGCTGGCGCCGGCGGCGGTGCAGGGCGCCAACGCGCCGGCGGAACTCGTGCGCGCGCTGCAATCGCTGTACGCACTGGAACCGGCCGTCGACGTGATCCTGCTGGTGCGCGGCGGCGGCTCCATCGAGGATCTCTGGGCGTTCAATGATGAAGCCCTGGCGCGCACCATCGTCCAAAGCCCGGTTCCGCTGATCTGCGGCGTCGGCCACGAAACCGACTTCACCATCGCCGACTTCTGCGCCGACCTGCGCGCGCCCACGCCCACGGCCGCGGCGGAGCTCGTCAGCGCGCCCCAGGCGATGTGGCTCGGTGCGATCGATCTGCTGGATGAACGGCTCGACAGCGCACTGGGTGCGCGCCTCGATGTACTGGGGCAGCGCCTCGACCAGGCGGCAGCGCGCCTGGGCCGGCCCTCCGGGCTGGTGGCGCGCCAGCAGCTGCGGCTCGCGCATCATTCGCAGCGGCTGCGCTATGCGCTGCTGTCCAGGGCCGAGCGCCTGGCCCAGGTGCCGCGCGCGATTGCTGCCGATTTTCCGCTCAGGCTCGAGCGCGCGATGGCGCAGCGGCGCGAGCGGCTGGAACGCGTCGCCCTGCGCCTGCGGCTGCTCGATCCTGCGCTGGTGCTCCAGCGCGGCTATGCCTGGCTCACCGATCCCGACGGCCGCGCGATCGTCAGCGCCAAGAAGCTGAGCCCGGGCGATGCCGTGGTCGCGCGGCTCGCCGATGGTTCGGTCGACCTGGCCGTCGTGCCCGGCAAAACGGGAACGCGTCCGACGCCGGGCGCGTAATTCCTTTCTAGAATCCTTTATTCCCCACAACCAACCCACGAGAAAAAACCATGGAACATGTGCTCCCACCCCTGCCATACGCCCTTGACGCGCTGGCACCCGAGTACTCGAAGGAGACCCTCGAGTACCACTACGGCAAGCACCACAATGCCTACGTGGTGAACCTCAACAACCTGCAAAAGGGCACCGAGTTCGAGTCGATGCCTCTCGAGGACATCGTCAAGAAGTCCAGCGGCGGCATCTACAACAACGCCGCCCAGATCTGGAACCACACCTTCTTCTGGAGCTGCATGAAGCCCCAGGGCGGCGGTGCCCCCACGGGCGCGCTGGCCAAGGCCATCGATGCCAAGTGGGGCAACTACGACGCCTTCAAGGAAGCCTTCGTGAAGTCGGCCGTGGGCAACTTCGGCTCGGGCTGGACCTGGCTGGTGAAGAAGGCCGACGGCTCGGTGGACATCGTGAA
>NZ_JBFTLJ010000027.1:0-49576 GCF_056396385.1 Variovorax sp. 05T418
GGCTGATGCCAAAGCGCCGGCACAGTTCGCGGCGGTTGGCTCCTTCTTGCAAGGCCAGTTCCAGGAATTCGCGTTTGGTGTCCATCAGGTCTCTCGGTTGCCAGGGCATGGGCCGCTTCCTCGGTCGTCTCGACCTCGAAAGTGTTTCCTATGTCCCCGCACACCTGTTACCCAGGTCCCCGGTCCATACACTTCGCCAAAAGAAAGTAGCCAAAGAAAAGGCGACCCCACTGTCTGCGACCCTCCGCTTCGCTGCGGGCAACCTGCGGTGCTCGCGTTTCGCGGGGTCTCGCCCAAACTCGCTTCGCTCAAACAAGGGCGAGCCCTGATCCGCGAAACGCTGCGCTCCTCGGCGCATACAGAGGGGAGGGCGAACCACACGGGCCTTTGCTTCGCTCGGCCACCAAGCCACTGCGGCGCGCAGCGCCGCGGTGGTTGGTATTGAGTTGGGCTCTTGGTATTGGGCCGAGCGAAGCGAAGGCCGCCCGCTCCCACCCCTTCTGTATGCGCCGAGGAGCGCAGATGGAGGCGGGATCAGGGCCGCAGCTGTTTGAGCGAAGCGAGTTCTGCGGACCCCCGCCGGAATCGAGCACCGCAGGTTGCCCGTAGCGAAGCGGAGGGACGCAGACAGTAGGGTCGCCTTTCTTTTGCCTACGTTTCTTTGGCGAAGCAAAGAAAAGTAGGTCGCCCGCCGGGGCGAGACCCGGCCCCGGAAAACAACCCCCAAGCAAAACTCAAAGAATCAACCAGCCGTCCGCTCCACCAGATCATCATCAATATGCGGATCAGCCGGCAGCCCCCGCAGCTTGCGCACCGTCCGCCGCATCCAGTGCTCGATGTCGTCCACATAAGTGAACACCGCCGGCACCACCAGCAGGCTCAGCACCGTGGAAGTGATCAACCCGCCGATCACCGCCATCGCCATCGGCGAGCGGAAGCTTGAATCCGCGGTGCCAAGGCCCACCGCAATCGGCAGCATGCCGGCGCCCATGGCCAGCGTGGTCATGATGATGGGCCGCGCGCGCTTGTGGCAGGCGTCGCGCAGCGCGTCCCAGCGGCTCATGCCGTGGTCGCGGCGCGCCACGATGGCGTATTCCACCAGCAGGATCGAGTTCTTGGTGGCAATGCCCATCAGCATGATCAGGCCGATCAGCGACGGCATCGACAGCGCCTTCTGCCCGATCAGGAGGCCCACGAAGGCGCCGCCGAGCGCCAGCGGCAGTGCGCAGAGGATCGTCACCGGATGCAGGAAGTCCTTGAACAGCAGCACCAGCACGATGTAGATGCACAGCACGCCTGTCAGCATCGCAAGGCCGAAGCTGTTGAACAGCTCGGTCATCACCTCGGCGTCGCCCACTTCGGTCACGCGCACGCCGGGCGGCAGCTTCTGGATCGAGGGCAGCGCCGTAACCGCGGTCTTGGCATCGCCCAGGCCCACGCCCGACAGCTCGATCTCGAAGTTGACGTTGCGCGAGCGGTCGTAGCGGTCGATGACGGCGGGGCCGCCTTCCATCGTGAGCGAGGCCACCTGGCTCAGCATGACCGGGCCGCGCGCGCCGGGCACCGAGAGGCGGCCGAGCAGGTCGAGGTTCTGCCGCGCCGAGTCCTCCAGCTTCACCACGATGGGCACCTGCCGCTGCGCGAGGTTGAGCTTGGCCAGCGCCTGGTCGTAGTCGCCCAGCGTGGCCACGCGCAGCGTCTCGGCGATGGCCGAGCTGGTCACGCCCAGGTCGGCGGCGCGCGCGAAGTCGGGGCGCACGGCGATCTCGGGGCGGATCAGGCTTGCGGTGGAAGTGATGTTGCCGAGGCCGGGCACCGTGCGCAGGTCTTTCTCGACTGCGCTGGCGGCGCTGGCCAGCGCGGCGGGGTCTTCACCCGTGAGCGCGAGGATGTATTTTTCGCCCGAGCCGCCCAGGCCCACGGTGCTGCGCACGCCGGGCAGCGTTTCGAGCGCGGCGCGGATCTGGTTCTCGATCACCTGCTTGCGCGGCCGGTCGCCGCGCTCGTCGAGCTTGATGGTGAGCGTGGCCTTGCGCGTCTCGGGCGTGCCGAAGTTGGCGAACGGATCGCCGCCCGCGCTGCCGCCGGCCACGGTGGTGTAGACGCTGCGCACATGGTCGATCTTCATCACGCGGTGGCGCGTTTCCTCCGCGGCCGCGGTGGTCTGCGCAAGCGTGGAGCCGGGCGCGAGCGACAGGTAGATCTGCGTCTGCGAGTTGTCGTCGGGCGGAATGAAGCCGGTCTTCAGCAGCGGAATCATCGCCAGCGAACCGAAGAAGAACAGGGTGGCGAGCACCATCGTCTTGAAGCGGTGGTGCGTGCTCCATTCCACGGCGCGCATGTAGGCCGTGAGCCAGCGCGGCTCCTTTTCGGCGCCCACCACGGGCTTGAGGATGTAGGCCGCCATCATCGGTGTGAGCACCCGCGCCACCACCAGCGAAGCGAACACCGCCAGCGAGGCCGTCCAGCCGAACTGCTTGAAGAACTTGCCGGCCACGCCGCTCATGAAGGCGGTGGGCAGGAACACCGCGATCAGCGTGAAGGTGGTGGCGATCACCGCCAGCCCGATCTCGTCGGCCGCCTCCATGGCCGCCTCGTAGGGCGACTTGCCCATGCGCAGGTGGCGCACGATGTTCTCCACTTCCACGATGGCATCGTCCACCAATATGCCGACCACCAGCGAGAGCGCGAGCAGCGAGATCACGTTGACCGAAAAGCCCAGCAGGTGCATGCCGATGAAGGCCGGTATCACGGACATGGGCAGCGCCACGGCCGAGACGAAAGTGGCGCGCCAGTCGCGCAGGAACAGCCACACCACGATCACGGCCAGGATCGCACCCTCGTACAGCAGGTGCAGCGAGCCTTCGTACTCTTCTTCCACCGGCTCGACGAAATTGAATGCCTCGGTCAGCTCGATGTCGGGGCGCTGCGCGCGCAGCTCGGCCAGCGCCTTCTGGATCGCGCGGCCCACCTCGACCTCGCTCGCGCCGCGGCTGCGCGCCACCTCGAAGCCGACCACCGGCTTGCCGTTGAGCAGCGCCGCGGCGCGCGGCTCGGCGATGGTGTCGCTGATGCGCGCCACCTGGTCGAGCCGGATGCGGCGGCCGTCGGAAAGCGCGATCTGCATGTCGGCCAGCTGGTCGGCCGACTGCACGGTGGCCAGGGTGCGCACCGGCTGCTCGCTGCCGCCCAGGTCGATGCGGCCGCCCGCGCTTTCGGTCTGCACCTGGCGCAGCTGGCGCGAGATGTCGGCCGCCGACGCGCCCAGCGCCTGCAGCTTGGCCGGATCGAGGTCGACGTGCACCTGGCGCGTGACGCCGCCCACGCGGTTCACTGCGCCCACGCCGGGCAGCGCGAGCAGCTTCTTGGTGATGTCGTTGTCCACGAACCAGCTCAGCGCCTCGGCGTCCATGCGCGACGAGGCGATGGTGAAGGCCAGCACCGGCTGCGCCGCGAAGTCGAGCTTGGTGACCACCGGGTCGCGCACGTCGGCCGGCAGGTCGGCGCGCACGCGTTGCACTGCGGAGCGCACGTCGTCCACGGCTTCCTGCACCGGCTTCTCGAGGCGGAACTCGACGATCAGCGTGGCGGCGCCGTCCTGCACCTTGGTGGTGATGTGCTTGAGGCCCTGCACCGTGGCAATGGAGTTCTCGAGCTTGCGCGCGACGTCGGTCTCCAGCTGCGAAGGCGCGGCGCCGGGCAGCGAGGCCGAGACCGTCACGGTCGGCAGGTCGATGTCCGGAAAGTTCTGCACCTTCATGGCGTTGAAGGACAGCAGCCCGCCGAAGGAGAGCAGCACGAACAGCATCACCGCCGGAATCGGGTTGCGGATGGACCAGGCGGAGACGTTCATGGGCGTGCCCTCGTTTCGCCGTTGCCCTGGCCACCCGCGGCAGCCGAGGCCGGCGCTGCGGCGGGCCGGGCGCCTGCGGCTGCCGGCGCCGGCGGCGCCACCACGCGTACCAGGTCGCCGTCGTTCAAAAAGCCTGCGCCCTGCACCACGATCTGCGCGCCCTCGGGCAGCGCGCTGGTGATCTCCACGCGCTCGCCGACGCGGCGGCCGGTCTGCACCTTCAACTGCACCACGCGGTTGTCGGGCTGCAGCACGAAGACGTTGTTGAAGCCGTCGCGCGGAACGATGGAGCTCTGCGGCACGGTGGGTGCGGAGCTGCGCCCCAGTTCGAATTCGCCGCGCGCGAACATGCCGGCCTTGATGCCGGTGTTCTGCTGCACGTTCGGCAGGTCGACATAGACCAGCGCCGCGCGGGTCTGCGGATCGACCGTGGGCGCGATGCTGCGCACCTTGCCGCGCACCTGCGCGCCGCTCGCGCTCACCACGAAGGCGGTGGTGCCCACGGCAATGCGGCTGAGCTCGGCCGAGGTGACTTCGGCGCGCCATTCGAGCCGGCCCTGGCGGATCAGGCGGAACAGCTCGGTGCCGGCGGCCACCACGCTGCCGACCGTGGCGGTGCGAGAGGAGATCACGCCGTCGTCGGGCGCCAGCACCTGCGTGTTGCGGCCGCGCACTTCCTGCGCCGCGAGCACGGCTTCGGCGGCCTCGACGCGCGCCTTGGCGGTCTGCTCGGCCGTCTGGTACTGGTTGATCTGCTGCTGGCTCAGTGCGCCGGTGGCCTGCAGCGTGCGGGCGCGCGCCGCGTTGCCCGCGGCATCGGCCGCGGTGGCCCTGGCCTCGGCGAGCGAGGCGCGCGATTGCGCAATGTCCGCGCGCACCGTCTCGGGCGAGAACACGGCCAGCAGCTGGCCCTTCTTGACCACGTCGCCCACGTTCACGCGCACCTCGGCAAGCCGGAGGCCGCTGGACTCGGAGCCCACGCTGGCCTCCTGCCAGGCCGCCACGTTGCCGTTGGCCGCGAGCGTGAGGGTCAGCTCGGTGGCTTCGGGTTTGGCCACGGTCACGGTCAGCGTCGGCCGGGAGGCGGGCGTGGCGGCCTTGCCCTTGGCGGCGGCGGCCGGCGTGCCGGCTTCGTTCGCGGGCTTGCGGGTCAGCCACACGGCCGCGGCGATGATGACGACCAGCGCCAGCAGCGCGATGGCAAGGGTGGAGCGTTTGATTCTTTTCATGGCGACGTCGCGACCTTGGCGGCCGGGTTGGAAGTCATTGAGGGCGATTCGGGGCGGGTCCAGCCGCCGCCCATGGAGCGGTACAGCGCCACCCAGGCTTCGGTGCGCTCGCGCTGCAGCGAGACGCGCGCGGTCTGCGCGGCAAAGAGCGTACGGCGTGAATCCTCGAGCTCGAACAGGCTGGCCAGGCCGCTTTGGTAGCGCGCCTGGGTGGCGTCGAACGAGGCCTGGTAGTTCTTCACCGCCGCATCGGCATCGGCTGCGCGCGCATCGGTGGCCTCGAGGTTGACCAGCGCTTCCTCCACCTCGCGCACCGCCTGCCGCACGTTCGCGCGGTAGAGCGACACGGCCTCGGTGTAGCGCGCCTTGGCCGCGTCGCTGTTGGCCGCACGGGCACCGCCGTCGAGCAGCGGCACGGTGAGCGACACCGGTCCGATCGTCCAGGTGTCGAGCGACTCGCGGAAGCCGCTGGTGCGGATCTGCATGCGGCCGATCGAACCCGAGATGCTGAGCCTGGGATAGCGCTCGGCCTCGGCGGAGCCCACGTCGGCGCTGGCCGACGCCACGCCGAGTTCGGCTGCGTACACGTCGGGCCGCTGCGAGATCGCCTCGGCCGGCACGCTGGCGATGCTGCCAACCGCGGGCAGCGTGCGCTGCGCGGGCGAGGCGGCGAGCTTGCGTTCAAGCGTGGGTTCGTCGATGCCGCTGAGCGCCACCAGCGCCTTGCGCTGCACCGCGCACACCGCGCGCTGCTGGGTCAGGCGGCCCGAGGCGTCCGAGGCGCTGGCGCGTGCGAGCGCGGCATCGGCCGGCGCGGTGAAACCGGCGCGCGCCGACAGGTCGGTGAGGCGTGCGGTTTCGCCGCGCGACTTGGCGTCGGACTCGGACACGCGCAGCTGCTGCTGGCAGGCACGTTCGGCGAAGTACGCGTTGGCCGTTTCGGCCGCGACGGCCACGCGGGCCTCGTGCCACTTGGCGGTGGCGCTGCTCAGCTTCTGCTCGGCCGAATCGCGGTCGGCACGCAGGCGGCCGAACAGGTCGATTTCCCATTTGGACTGCAGGCCGGCCTGTAGCGTGGTCAGCGGCGCGATGGCAGCCGTGCTGCTGCTGGACGAGGAAGCCGCGCCCCCCGAGCCGAAGGAGGAGCCCGAGACGCCGCGGCTGGCTGATGCCGTAGCGTCCAGGTTGGGCAGCAGCGCCGCGCCGGCCTGCACGCGCGTCGAACGCGCCTCGGCCACGCGCGCCGCGGCGCTGGCGAGATTGGGGCTTGCGGCCTCGGCCGCGGCAATCAGCTCGACCAGCAGCGGATCGTCCAGCTGGCGCCACCAGTCGGCCAACGATGCCAGCGAACCGCCGTGCGGCAGCGGTGCATGCCATTGGGCCGGGAAGGGCGCCTCGACCGCGGCCGGCGGACGCGTCAGGCCGCAGCCCGCAAGGCCGAGACCCAGGCCCAGCGCCAGGCCAAGGGCGGCAATCGATCGGAGTCGTCTCATGTCTTCTTTCTCCCGGAACGGGCGGGCGCGGCCGCGGGCTTGGCGGCGGTTTGGCGGCGCAGGGCTTCGGCCTCGACCAGTGCAACGGCATAGCCCGTGAGGCGCTGCGCCCAGGTGTCCACGCTGCGCGGCGTGTTCAGCAGGGAGGGGCGTATCGCCTCGACGAGGTCCTGGCTCACGAAAAGCTGCATCGCCAGGCCCGTGATGGCAAAGCTCAGGCGGTGCACGTCGTCGTCGGGCCGCGCGAGGCCCAGGCGCCGGCACAGGATGCGCGCAATGGCATTGTGCGGACCCTTGATGTCGCGCTCCATCTCCTCGGCCCACTGGCTGGTCGGCTCGAGCATTTCGCGCAGGTGCAGCTGGATGCACTGGCGCACGATCTCTCCCTGCTTGAGCGGCTCGATCATGCGCGTGAAGAAGATCTGCAGCGCCTCTTCCAGCGGCAGCTCGGGCGCGGCATAGAGCGAGATGAAATCGCCCGCATTGCCGCCCATCGGCTCGCCGAAGGTGGCGGCATACAGCCCGGCCTTGTCGCCGAAGTAGTAGCTGATGGCCGAGATGTTCACGCCCGCGGCGCGCGCGATCTCGCGGGTCGAGGTCTTGGCGAAGCCATTGGCGGCGAACAGCGCGAGGGCGGCGTAGAGCAGGCGCTGGCGTGCTTCGACGCCGTCGCTGCGCGGTGCGCGGGCGGAAAGTGCTTGCAGGGCGGAGGCGCTCATGCCGGCGATTAGACCATGCAGCAAATCAAACGTTTGATTTACTTATGGCGGGATGAGGGCTTTCTTCGCATGGGCGGCGAATGTGCTTTTGACGCATTTCCGCCGGCCGCATCGATGCCGCCGCAAGCGGCCCCGGCGAGCGGCCGAATGAGGCGCGCTACGATCCGCCCATGTCCGCCGTTCCGCCCGCCGCCGCATCGCCCGCCCTGCCTCTGGATGCCGAAGGCATCCTTGCGCTGGCCGCGCGCTCGATGTTCCATCTGTTCTCGAGCATCAGCCAGGGCATGTTCCTGGTGGACCGCAGCGGGCGCATCGTGTGGGTCAACGAAGGCTATCGCCGCTTCCTGCCGGCGCTGGGCTTTTCCTCGATCGACCAGTTCCTCGGACACATGGTCGAGGACGTCATTCCCAACACGCAGATGCGGCGCGTGCTCGAGACCGGCGAGCCGATCCTGGTCGACCTGCTCGACAACAAGGCGGGCACCTTCGTGGTCAGCCGCATCCCGCTGCGCGCCGAAAGCGACGGGCGCGCGGGGCGGGCGGGAGAAGTCATCGGCGCCATCGGCATCGTGCTGTTCGACCAGCCCGAGACCACGCTGCAGCCGCTCATCAGCAAGTTCGCGCTGCTGCAGCGCGACCTCGACGACGCGCGGCGCGAGCTCGCCACCCAGCGCAACAACCCGCTCTACCAGCACGCCGCCGACGGGCAGCGCCGCTCCAAGTACACCTTTGCCAGCTTCATCGGCAGCAGCCCGGCCGCGGTGGAGGTCAAGCGCCATGCGCGGCGCGCCGCGCAGTCCGCGAGCCCGGTGCTGCTGCTGGGCGAAACGGGCACCGGCAAGGAACTGCTCGCACATGCCATCCATGCGGCCTCGGCGCGGGCCAAGGGGCAGTTCGTCAGCGTCAACATCGCGGCCGTGCCGGACACCTTGCTGGAGGCCGAGTTCTTCGGCTTCGCGCCGGGTGCCTTCACCGGCGCCGACAGGCGAGGGCGCGAGGGCAAGTTCAAGCTGGCCGACGGCGGCAGCCTGTTCCTCGACGAGATCGGCGACATGCCGCTCGGCCTGCAGGCCAAGCTGCTGCGCGCATTGCAGGAGGGCGAGATCGAGCCGCTCGGCTCCAACAAGCTGGTGCCCTTCGATGCGCGCGTGATCGCCGCCACCTCGCGCGACCTGCCCGAGCTGGTGCGCCGCGGCCAGTTCCGCGAAGACCTGTACTACCGCCTCAACGTGCTGCCCTTGCGCGTGCCGCCGCTGCGCGAGCGGCGCAGCGACATTCCGGCGCTGGTCGAAGCGCTGGGCGAAGACATGGCGCTGCGCAGCGGCGAAGCGCCGCCCGAGCTCACGCCCGATGCGCTCGCGCTGCTGGCCGGCCAGCACTGGCGCGGCAACATCCGCGAGCTGCGCAACGTGCTGGAGCAGGTCACGATGCGCAGCGACTCGCAGCGCATCGACGCCGCGCAGCTCGAGCGCATCCTGCGCGAAGCCGGGCTGGAGCAGATCGAATTGCCCGCCACGCTGCAGAGCGCGCACGACGCCGACGAAGAGGCGCTGCTGCTGCGGCCGCTCGCGCAGCAGGTGGCCGAGCTGGAGCGCAAGGCGATTGCCGCGGCGCTCACGGCCACCGGCGGCAACAAGCTGGCCACGTCGAGGCTGCTCGGCATTTCGCGCGCCACGCTCTACGAGCGCATGACGAACCAGGAGCGGCCGGCGTGAAGCCGCCGAGCCTCGCGCGCCGCATCGGCCCGGAGCGAGCGAACCCGTGAGCGTGCGTGCCCTGCGTTCCACCTTCGGCCCCAACTGCCATTGGTGCGGCCTGGCCATGGACTTCGACGAGCCGCACGGCAGGCCCGAGTCCGCGACCATCGAGCACCTGGTCGATTCGACGCTCGGCGGCGTGCGATCGCAGAAGCACCGCCGGCTCGCGCATGCCGCCTGCAACCATGCGCGCAACGAGTTCCGCATGCAGGCCGAACGCCAGTTCCAGAGCTGGATCGCGGCGCGCCAGGCCTCCGAGAAAACCCTGACCGATAAATAGACAGTTGATTGAAATTCATACACTCCAAGTGTTCTGAATTCAGTCGAAAGGCGCATCTTCCCAATGAAGAAGCGTTTGGTATCAAGGGGTTAGCAGATGGCACGAAGTGTGCAATATTCAGTCACCTATTTCAGGAGACACAGAATGAACCGTCGCCACCTCGTCGCCCTGGCTGCACTCGCCGCCGGCGCCGCCGCAGCCCCCGCCTGGGCCCAGTCCAACGAAATCCGCATCGCCCACATCTACAGCAAGACCGGTCCGCTCGAGGCCTACGGCAAGCAGACCCAGACCGGCCTGATGATGGGCCTGGACTACGCCACCGGCGGCACGATGATGGTCAACGGCAAGAAGCTCGTGGTCATCGAGAAGGACGACCAGGGCAAGCCCGACCTGGGCAAGTCGCTGCTCGCCGCCGCGTACTCCGACGACAAGGCCGCGCTGGCCGTGGGCCCCACGGCTTCGGGCGTGGCGCTGGCCATGCTGCCGGTGGCCGAGGAATACAAGAAGATCCTGGTCGTGGAGCCCGCGGTGGCCGACTCGATCACCGGCGACAAGTGGAACAAGTACATCTTCCGCACCGGACGCAATTCGAGCCAGGACGCGATCAGCAACGCGGTGGCCGCCGACGCGAGCGACATCTCCATGGTCATGCTGGCGCAGGACTGGGCCTTTGGCCGCGATGGCGTGAAGGCATTCAAGGACGCGCTGAAGAAGACCAAGATCGTCCACGAGGAATATCTGCCGCCAGCCACAACCGACTTCACCGCGGGCATTCAGCGCATGGTCGATGCGCTGAAGGACAAGCCCGGCCGCAAGGTGATCGCCGTGGTGTGGGCGGGCGCCACCACCCCTTTCAACGCGCTGGCCGATGCCGAGCTGAAGAAGCGCTACAACATCGACGTGGCCACGGGCGGCAATATTCTGCCCGCCATGACTGCGTACAAGCGTTTCCCGGGCATGGAAGGCGCTACGTACTACTACTTCGGCATCCCGAAGAACCCCGTCAACGAGGCGCTGGTGGCCGCGCACTACAAGCAGTTCAAGGCACCGCCGGACTTCTTCACGGCCGGCGGCTTCTCGGCCGCAATGGCGGTGGTCACAGCGCTCAAGAAGACGGGCGGCGACACCGGCACCAACAAGCTCATCGGCGCCATGGAAGGCATGAGCTTCGACACGCCCAAGGGCAAGATGACCTTCCGCAAGGAAGACCACCAGGCGATGCAGTCGATGTACCACTTCAAGATCAAGGCCGACCCGGCCTTCGCCTGGGGCGTGCCGGAGCTCGTGCGCGAGATCAAGCCTGAAGAGATGGACATTCCCATCAAGAACAAGAGGTAGGGCTCGCCCTTTCAATTCGTGCGAATTCGCCCCGGCATGGCCGCCGGGCGAAGCGCCAGCCTGCGCGCCCAGCGGCCGATTCGTCAGCAATCCAGCAAGCGTTCGATAGACCTGCAACAGAAGGAGACAGCGATGGCAGCGATGCGATGGAAAAACTGGAAGGGATGGGCCGCGGCTGCGGCGATCACGATGGCGGCAGGGCAGGCCGCGACGGCGGCGGTGCCATTGCCGTCGCTCGGCGCCAACCCGGCGGAGGTGAGCGTGTCCGGCCTGTCGGCGGGCGGCTTCATGGCCGTGCAATTGCACGTGGCCTATTCGGCCACCTTCAAGCGCGGTGCCGGCGTGGTGGCCGGCGGGCCGTACTACTGCGCAGAGGGCTCGGTGCTCAACGCCACCGGCCGCTGCATGGCGCACGGCAGCAGCATTCCGGTGTCGACACTGGTCAGCACCACCAACAGCTGGGCCGCCAGTGGCGCGATCGACCCGGTGTCGAACATGGCGAGCTCGAAGGTGTACCTGTTCTCGGGCACTTCGGACAACACCGTCAAGACCGCGGTGATGGACGACCTCAAGACCTACTACCAGAGCTTCGTGCCCGCGGCCAACACGGTCTACAGGAACAACATCGGCGCCGGCCACGCGATGGTCACCGACGACTACGGCGGCGCCTGCGGCACCACCGCCGCGCCCTACATCAACAACTGCGGCTTCGACCTGGCGGGCGAGATCCTCACGCAGCTCTACGGTCCGCTGAACCCGCGCAACAACGGCACGCTGGGCGGCAGCTTCACCGAGTTCAACCAGTCGGAATTCATCACCGGCCACGGCGTGGCGGCCACCGGCTGGATCTACGTGCCGCAGGCCTGCACCACCGCGTCATGCCGCGTGCACCTGGTGCTGCATGGCTGCAAGCAGAACTACACCGACGTGGGCGACCAGTACGTGAAGAAGACCGGCTACAACCGCTGGGCCGACACCAACAACATCGTGCTGATCTACCCGCAGACCAGCACCGGCGCCACCAACAGCTGCTGGGACTGGTGGGGCTACGACAACGCGAACTACGCAAAGAAGTCGGGCCCGCAGATGGCGGCGCTCAAGGCCATGGTCGACCGCGTGACCGGCTCCGGCGGCGGCTCGTCGCTGCCCGCGCCCACCGGCGTGGGCACCTCGGGCGCGACCAGCAGCAGCATGGTGATCGGCTGGGCCGGCGTCACGGGTGCGAGCGGCTACAACGTCTACCGCGGCGGCAGCAAGGTCAACGCGGCGCCGGTGGCCGGCACCAACTACACCGACACCGGCCTGGCCCCGTCCACCACCTACAGCTGGACCGTGGCGGCGCTGGACGCCGGCAATGCGCAAGGCGCGATGTCGGCCGCGGCCACGGGCACCACGCTCGCTGGCAGCGGTGGCGGCGGAACCTGCTACACCGCCAGCAACTACGCGCACACCGTGGCGGGCCGCGCCTACGCGCTGTGGGGCCTTACCTATGCCTATGGCTCGGGCCAGTCGATGGGCCTGTGGAACGTCTACGTGACCACCACGCTCAAGCAGACCGGGCCCAACTACTACGTGATCGGCACCTGCTGAGGCCGATCCGCACTACCTTTCTTATTTGCCATGACCCACGATGCTTGAGACCAAAGACCTGACCATCCGCTTCGGCGGGCACGTGGCCGTCAACGGCGTGAGCTGCGCCTTCGCGCCGGGCACGCTGACGGCCATCGTCGGCCCCAACGGCGCGGGCAAGACCACCTACTTCAACCTGATCTCGGGCCAGCTCAAGGCGAGCGCGGGCACGGTGTCGCTCGACGGGCAGCTGCTGTCGGGCCTGTCGCCGTCAGCGCGCACGCACGCGGGGCTGGGGCGGGCCTTCCAGCTCACCAACCTGTTCCCGAACCTCACGGTGCTGGAGAACGTGCGCCTCGCGGTGCAGGCCACGCGGGAGGGCGCGCACCGGCGCGGCCTCAACCTCTGGAGCATCTGGAGCGACCACAAGGCACTGACCGAGCGCGCCGACCAGATCCTCGCGGACGTGGCGCTGAAGTCGCGCGAGCACGCGACGGTGGCGAGCCTGCCGCACGGCGACCAGCGCAAGCTCGAGGTGGCGCTGCTGATGGCGCTCGAACCCAAGGTCTTCATGTTCGACGAGCCCACGGCCGGCATGAACGCGGCCGAGGCGCCGGTCATCCTGGACCTGATCCGCAGGCTCAAGCAGGACAAGACCAAGACCATTCTCCTGGTCGAACACAAGATGGACGTGGTGCGCGAACTCGCGGACCGCATCATCGTGCTGCACAACGGCACGCTGGTGGCGGATGGCGAACCGGCGGAGGTGATTGCCTCGCCGGTGGTGCAGGAAGCCTACCTGGGCATTGCGAAGGAGGCTGCGGCATGAAGACAGCCCTGACGAATTTCTCCCTCCCCTCCCGGGGGAGGGCAGGGGTGGGGGCTCGCGGCCCTGACACCGCCGCCGCCTTCCAAGCGCCGCTCGCCCCCATCCCAACCTTCCCCCGGAAGGGGAAGGAGCAAGACCGATGAGCACTCAGAACCTGCTGACCCTCGAAGGCGTGCACACGCACATCGGGGCGTACCACATCCTCCACGGCGTCGACCTGGCGGTGCCGCGCGGCCAGCTCACCATGCTGCTGGGCCGCAACGGCGCGGGCAAGACGACCACGCTTCGGACCATCATGGGCCTGTGGCATGCGTCAGAGGGCCGGGTGCGCTTTGGCGACAAGGACATCGCTGCGATGCACACGCCGCAGATCGCCGAACTCGGCATTGCCTACGTGCCCGAGAACATGGGCATCTTCTCCGACCTCACGGTGAAGGAGAACATGCTGCTGGCCGCGCGCGGGGCCAAGAACGCGGCGCAGATCGACGACACGCGCCTCAAGTGGATCTTCAAGCTCTTTCCCGCGGTGGAGAAGTTCTGGAACCATCCGGCCGGCAAGCTCTCGGGCGGGCAGAAGCAGATGCTCGCGGTGTCGCGCGCGATCGTCGAGCCGCGCGAGCTGCTGCTGATCGACGAGCCCAGCAAGGGCCTGGCGCCCGTGATGATCAACAACATGATCGACGCCTTCGCCGAGCTCAAGGCCAGCGGCGTGACGATCCTGCTGGTGGAGCAGAACATCAACTTCGCCCAGCGCCTGGGCGACAACGTCGCGGTGATGGACAACGGCCGCGTGGTGCACAGCGGCTCGATGGCGGCGTTTTCCGCGGACGCGCAATTGCAGCAATCTTTATTGGGTCTCGCGCTATGACGTATTCGATGTCTTGTCCCCTCTCCCGCTTGCGGGAGAGGGCCAGGGTGAGGGCAGGCGGCCTGCGCAAAGGCCATGCCCTCACATCGGTGCTGCTGGCCCTCACCCCAACCCTCTCCCGGAGGGAGAGGGAGCAAGAAAGGAAAGCGCAGAAATGAAAGCACTCGACTTCGACTGGAAGCCGCTGCTTCTCGCCCCGATCCTCGCGCTGGCCGCGCTGCCGCTCACGGGCTCGTTCTCGACCTGGCTCACGCTCACGGTCGCGGGGCTGGCGATGGGCATGATCATCTTCATCATCGCCTCGGGCCTCACGCTGGTGTTCGGGCTGATGGACGTGCTCAACTTCGGCCACGGCGTGTTCATTGCGCTCGGCGCCTTCGTGGCCAGCAGCGTGCTCGGCCTGATGGGCGACTGGACCGGTTCGGGCGAGCTGTGGCGCAACCTCGTTGCCGTGTTCCCCGCGATGCTGGTCGCCATGGTGGTGGCCAGCGCGGTCGGCCTTGCGTTCGAGCGCTTCATCGTGCGGCCGGTGTACGGCCAGCACCTGAAGCAGATCCTCATCACCATGGGCGGCATGATCATCGGCGAGGAGCTCATCAAGGTGATCTGGGGCCCGGCGCAAATCCCGCTGCCGCTGCCCGAGGCGCTGCGCGGCTCGCTGTTCGTGGCGGACGCGGCCATCAGCAAGTACCGGCTGCTCGCGGTGGCGGTGGGCGTGGTGGTGTTCGGGCTGCTCGCATGGACGCTCGCGCGCACCAAGATCGGCCTCCTGATCCGCGCCGGCGTGCAGGACCGCGAGATGGTCGAGTCGCTGGGCTACCGCATCGGCCGGCTGTTCGTCGGCGTATTCGTGGTGGGCAGTGCGCTGGCGGGCCTGGGCGGCGTGATGTGGGGGCTGTTCCAGCAGAACCTGGTGCCGCAGATGGGCGCGCAGGTCAACGTGCTGATCTTCATCGTGATCATCATCGGCGGGCTCGGCTCGACGGGCGGCGCGCTCATTGGCGCGCTGCTGGTGGGGCTCATGACCAACTACATCGGCTTCCTGCTGCCCACGCTCACGCAGTTCGCGAGCATCCTGCTGATGGTGGCGGTGCTGCTGTGGCGCCCGCAGGGCGTGTACCCGGTGGCGAATCGTTGAGAAAGAAGAAGCTGCCATGTTCCTGAAACGACTTCTCTCCAACGACATGCCCCGAAGCCGCCTGCTGGCGCTGCTGCTGGTGGCGCTGTTCATCGCGCTGGCGTTGGCGCCGTTCATCTTCCCGGGCGTGAAGGCGCTCAGCGTGGCGGCCAAGGTCCTGGTGTTCGTGGTGCTGGTCGCGAGCTTCGACCTGCTCCTGGGCTACACCGGCATCGTGAGCTTCGCGCACACCATGTTCTTCGGCATCGGCGCCTATGGCATTGCCATCTCGGCGTCGCGGCTCGGGCCCAATTGGGGCGCGGTGCTGCTCGGGCTCGCGGCATCGCTCGCGGTCTCGCTGGTGCTCTCGTTCGCCATCGGGCTGTTCTCGCTCAGGGTGCGCGCGATCTTCTTCGCGATGATCACGCTGGCGGTGGCCTCGGCCTTCCAGACGCTGGCCTCGCAGCTGTCGGACTTCACCGGCGGCGAGGACGGCCTGACCTTCAAGCTGCCCGAGCTGATCTCGCCGAGCTTCGAGTTCTCCGAAGACCCTTTCCTCGGCGTCTCGCTCGATGGCCGGCTGCTGTGCTACTACCTGCTCTTCGTGGCTGCGGTGGTGCTGGTGCTCGCGCTGCTGCGCATCGTGAATTCGCCCTTCGGCCGCGTGCTGCAGGCCATCCGCGAGAACGAATTCCGCGCCGAGGCCATCGGCTACCGCGTGGTGGTGTACCGCACCACGGCGGCCGTGCTATCGGCACTCTTTGCCACGCTGGCCGGCGCCATGCTCGCGATCTGGCTGCGCTACAACGGGCCCGACACCTCGCTGAGCTTCGAGATCATGATCGACGTGCTGCTGATCGTGGTGATCGGCGGCATGGGCACGATCTACGGCGCGGCCATTGGCGCGGTGCTGTTCGTGGTGGCGCAGAGTTACCTGCAGGACCTGCTGCGCGTGGGCAGCGAGGCCGCGAGCGGGCTGCCATGGCTCGCGGCGTTGTTGTCGCCCGACCGCTGGCTGCTGTGGCTGGGCGTGCTGTTCGTGCTCTCGGTCTATTACTTTCCGACCGGCATCGTCGGCAAGCTTCGGGCGAGGGCCGCGCGATGAGCAGCGATCTTCCGGTTCCGTCTTCCCACTACGCGCAGCTCGCGGACCGCGAGATCCATTGGCTCGACTGGGGCGCACCGGACGCGCCGGTCGTCATTGCCTGGCACGGCCTTGCGCGCACCTGCCGCGACATGGACGAGCTGGCGCAGCACTTTGCCGCGCGCGGCTTCCGCGTGATCTGCCCCGACACCATCGGCCGGGGCCTGAGCCAGTGGAGCCCGCTGCCCGACGAGGAGTACCAGCTCTCGTTCTATGCGCGCATGGCCGGTGCGCTGTGCGACGAGTTGCGGCTGGACCGCGTGCATTGGGTCGGCACCTCGATGGGCGGCGCCATCGGCACGGTCTGCGCGTCGGGCCTGTTCGAGCCGCGCATGAAGGCGCGCATTGCGAGCCTCACGCTCAACGACAACGCGCCGCAGCTCGCGCAGGCGGCCATCGAGCGCATCCGCGCCTATGCCGGCGAGCCGCCCGCCTTCGGCACGGTGGCCGAGCTGGAGGCGTTCTTCCGCACGGTCTACAAGCCCTATGGCTGGCTCAGCGATGCGCAGTGGCGCCGCCTGACCGAAAGCTCCACGCGCCGCCTGCCCGACGGCCGCGTGACGCCGCATTACGACCCGGCGATGGTCCGGCAGTTCAGCGCGCACGACAACGACTACCTGATCTGGCCGCACTACGACGTGATCGAGGCGCCGGTGCTGTGCCTGCGCGGTGCCGAGTCGGACCTGGTGCTGCCCGAGGTGACACAGCAGATGCAGCAGCGGGGGCCGGGCGCCGCCGGACTGCTGAAGGTGGTCGAAATCCAGGGGTGCGGCCACGCACCCGCGCTCAACGTGCCCGAACAACTGCAGCTGATCGAAGGGTTTATCCGGTCCGCCGGCCGCTAGGCGCGCGTCGGCGAGACAATCGCCGCCGATTTCCAACCACAAGGATCCACGCCATGGCGCTTTCGATGTACGACCTTTCCGTGCCGGTCTTCTCCCGCGGACTCGGCCAGCTGACCCACCTGCTCGAGAAGAGCCTGGCGCACGCCAGGGCCAACGACATCGATCCGGCCACGCTGGTGGACGCGAGGCTGGCACCGGACATGCTCACGCTGGCCGGCCAGATCCAGCGCGCGAGCGATGCCGCGAAGCTCGGCGTGGCGCGCATCGCGGGCATCACGGCGCCGAGCTTTCCCGACGAGGAAAAGACCTACGACGATCTGCTGGCCCGCATCGCGAAGACGCAGGAGTTCCTCGCGACCGTGGAACGCACGCTGGTCGATGGCCAGGAGGAGCGCGCCGTGACCATCAAGACGCGCGAGGGCGAGGCGCATTTCACCGCGCAGCGCTACCTGCTGCAGTTCGCGCTGCCCAACTTCTTCTTCCATGTGACCACCGCCTACGACGTGCTGCGCCACAAGGGCATGCCGATCGGCAAGATGGACTATCTGGGCAAGCTCTGAGCGCTGGCGGCGGGCCGGGTGGGCCAGCCCGCCAGGTTGCGCTCGGCAATGCCCCCCAGCGCGGTGATCCATGCCGGGCTGTCATTGAGGCAGGGGATGTAGCTGAAGGTCTGGCCGCCCGCATGCAGGAAGGCTTCACGGCCCTCCATGGCAATTTCTTCGAGCGTCTCGAGGCAGTCGGCCGGAAAGCCTGGGCAGACCACGTCGACACGCTTCACGCCGCTTGCGCCGAGCTCGCGCAGGGTCGGCTCGGTGTAGGGCTCGAGCCACTTGGCGCGGCCGAAACGCGACTGGAAGGTGACGCGGTATCCCGTCGCCGCAAGGCCCAGCCGCGCCGCGAGCAGGCGCGCGGTTTCGAGGCACTGGGCCTGGTAGGGATCGCCAAGCGCGATGTTGCGCACCGGAATGCCGTGGAAGCTCATCAGCAGCAGCTCGCCGCGGCCCTCGCGCTTCCAGTGCGCTTCGATGCCGAGTGCCAGTGCCTCGATGTAGGCCGGATCGTCGTGGTACTGGTTGACGAAGCGGAACTCCGGGATGCGGCGCTGGCCGCGGCCCCAGTCGTTCACCGCATCGATCACGCTGGCCGTGGTGGTGGCCGAATACTGTGGATAGGCCTGCAGCACCAGCACGCGCGTGGCGCCTTCGGCCTGCAGCGCATCGAGCCGCGAAGCGATCGACGGGCTGGCGTAGCGCATGGCGTCCTGCACCGCCACGCGGTGGCCGCGCTCGCCGAGCCAGCCGGCGAGCAGCGTGGCCTGCTTGCGGGTCCACACCTTCAGCGGCGAACCCTCGGCCATCCAGATGCTCGCGTACTTGGCGGCCGATTTGGCGGGCCGCACGCGCAGGATGATGCCGTGCAGGATCAGCGCCCAGAGCAGCCTGGGAATCTCGACCACGCGCGGATCGCCGAGAAACTCCGCCAGGTAGGGCCGCACGGCGGCCGCGGTCGGGGCATCGGGCGAGCCCAGGTTGCACCAGAGGATGGCGGTGCGTTCGATGGCGCGCTGGGGGTCGATGGAACCGCGGTTCCCGTTGTCTTGAGGCATGCGATATTCTCGGGCATGACCTCCGCTTCCACGGCGCCGGCAAGCGCCGCGCCCCTCGACATCAAGCGCATCTCGGCGATCTCGCTCGACCTGGACGACACCCTCTGGCCGATCTGGCCGACCATCGAGCGCGCCGAGACCGTGCTGCAGCAATGGCTGCTGCGCGAGGCACCCAAGACCGCCTCGCTGCTGCTGACGCCGGGCGTCTTGCGCGAGCTGCGCGAAGCCACCGCCAAGGAGCGCTCCGACCTGGCGCACGACCTGAGTGCGTTGCGCCGCGAGTCGATCCGCGCGGCACTCAGGCACGCGGGCGAAGACCCGGCGCTGGCCGATCCGGCCTTCGATGCCTTCTTTGCCGAACGCCAGCGCGTGACGCTCTACGAAGACGCGCTGCCGGCCCTCAAGTGGCTCAGCGAGCGCTATCCGCTGGTGGCGGTGTCGAACGGCAATGCGGACATCCACCAGACCGGCGTCGGCCGATGGTTCCGCACCGCGTTCAACGCGCGCGCCTTCGGCAGCGGCAAGCCGCATGCGCCGATCTTCCGCGCCGCGGCCGCATCGGTCGGCCTGTTGCCCAAGGACGTGCTGCACGTGGGCGACGACGCCGAGCTCGACGTGGTCGGCGCGCTCAACGCCGGCATGCAGGCGGCCTGGCTGGTGCGCGACGAGCGCCCGTGGGTGCATGGCGCGCGGCCCCAGCTGATCGTGCCGAACCTGCACGCGCTGTGCGTGGCGCTCGGCGCCTGAACTACGAAAAGACCGGCCGGAAGAAGCTGCGCTCGTAGCTCAGGATGCACCGGGTGTCCTCGGCGTACCTGAAGGCAGCCTGGCAGTCGGCGTCCTGCATCGAATCGGCGCGGTACTGCTCGTAGGCGGCCAGGCTCGGAAAGCTGAACATCGCGAGCGCCACGTTGTTCGCGCCTTCCGACGGCAGGAAGTAGCCATGGTGCTGGCCGCCGAACTTCTCGACCAGCGGAATCCACAGCTTGCCGTAGTGCTCGAATTCCTTGAGCTTGTAGGGATCGACGATGTAGCGCAGGTAGCAGGTGACCATGGTTCTTTCCGTGGGAACAGGGAAGGCCTCAGTCCAGGCCGAAGTGCGCGCGCAGCGCGGCGCAGAAATCTGGCGTGCCGCTGAGCGAGAAGGTCACCGTGTCCAGCTCCGGCGCCTCGCGGGTCTGCTGCAGGTCGAAGTCCCAGGCCGCCCCGTCGTCGAGCGCGCCGCGCGCATCGGGAAAGGTGGCATCGGCCCAGGCCAGCACCTGGGCGATCTCGGCCAGCACTTCGTGCGTTCTTGCAGGCGCGGTCGAGGCCATGGCATCGAAGGTGCCGTGGCCCTCGGTGTCTTCGCTGTAGTCGAAATCCAGGTAGCGCAGTTCGGTCATGGTGTTGTCGATGCCTTGGCGGCAGCCAGTCCGCTCAGGACCGCGCCTTCGAGTGTCGCAGGGTAGGGGCCTTCGGTGTAGTCGCCGCAGGCGTGCAGGCCGGGTGCGATGCGCATCGGCGGCCGTGCGAGCGCAGGCGTGCAGGCGAAGGTGGCGCGCTTTTCGACCACGGTCTGCACGATGTGCAGCGCCGCCTGGCCGAGCTGCACGGCGGCTTGCGCAAGCGCCTGCTGCTCCAGCGTTTCGCGCGGCGTCTCGTTCGCGCTCACCACCATGGCGAGCACGCCTTCGGGTCCGCCGAGCTGGCCGCGATCGAACACGAACTGGGCCGGCGCGGTGGCGGGATGGCTGCGCAGCGCCAGCATCGGCTCCGCAAGCGGCGAGGCGCCGCGCACATAGACCGTGGCAATGGCCTCGAAGCGCAGCGCCTCGGTGCTTTCGCACCAGCGCTGCGCCGCCGCGCCGGACGCGCGCACGAGCCGAGCCGCGTCCCAGGGCGCACACGCCAGAACGACGTGGTCGAAGCGCTCGCCGTCGACTCGCCATGCCGCGCCCTCGGGCGAGATGGCGTGCACGCGCGTGCCGATGCGCAGCGTTGCGTCGTGCTGCGCAAGCCACGCCAGGGCCGCGTCGGGAAAGAGCGCGCCCAGGTCGACGCGCGGCAGCAGCAGGTCCGCGCCGCCGCTGCCGCTGAAGAGGGCGTCGTGCAGCACGCGCAGGAACACCTCGCCGCTCGACTGGTCGACCGGCGTGTTGAGGGCGGACACGCACAGCGGCTCGATCAGCTCCTCCATCACGCGCGGCGTGAGGCCGGTGCAGAGCGCGGCCACGGTGGTGCCGGCGGCGCAGCGGAATCCGGTGAGGCGCCATTGCACGGCGGTGCGCAGCAGCGTGGACTTGTCCCGCCACGTCCAGCCACGCGCCGTGAAGATGCCGGCCAGCAGGTCGAGCGGTGCAGGCAGCCGCGGCAGCTTCAGGCCGCCGCCATCGGCAAAGCGCAGCGAGAGCGGCAGCCGCAGCAGCGCCTGGCCGGCATCGATGCCCACTTCGCGCATCAGCCTGAGCGTTGCGGCGTAGGCGCCGATCAGGATGTGCTGCCCGTTGTCGAGCACCAGCCCGTGCATGTGGTCGACCCGCCGCGCGCGCCCGCCCGCCATGTGCGCCGCTTCATAAAGCGTCACGGCATGGCCGAGCCGCGTGGCTTCGACGGCGCAGGCGAGGCCGGCCCAGCCGGCACCCACGATGGCTGTTCTCAAATGCGCCCCAAGGCTTGAACCTTCCACGCCAGCCAGAACTTGCGCACCGGCGTCAGGCTCACGCGCTGGTTCAGCACCTGGAAGTTGTCGCGCTCGATCTCGCGCAGCAGCGTGCGGTAGATGCTGGCCATCATGAGGCCGGGCTTCTGGGCGCGGCGGTCGGGGGCGGGCAGCAGGGCGAGGGCTTCGTCGTATGCCGCATGCGCGCGCTCGGCCTGGAACTTCATGAGCGCGACGAAGCGCTCCGAATGCACGCGGTTCAGGATCTCGTGCGCCTTGACGTCGAATTTCTGCAGTTCGTTCACGGGCAGGTAGATGCGGCCGCGCAGCGCGTCCTCGCCAACGTCGCGAATGATGTTGGTGAGCTGCAGCGCCAGCCCGAGCTTGTGCGCATAGGCGGTGGTCTGCGGGTCGGTCTGGCCGAAGATGCGCGCAGCGACTTCGCCCACCACGCCGGCCACCAGGTGGCAGTAGCGCGCGAGGCCGGGAAAGTCGAGGTAGCGGGTCTGCTCGAGGTCCATCTGGCAGCCGTCGATCACCTCGTTGAGCTGGGCGGGCTCGATGCCGTAGGTGGCGGCATGCGGCACCAGCGCCTGCATCACGGGGTGGCGCGGCGGTCCCGCAAAGGACTGCGCCACCTCGGTGCGCCACCAGGCGAGCTTGGTCGCGGCCACGCCGGGGTCGCTGACCTCGTCGACCACGTCGTCGATCTCGCGGCAGAAGGCATAGAAGGCCGTGATCGCGGCGCGCCGCGGCTTGGGAAGGAACAGAAAGGCGTAATAGAAACTGCTGCCCGAGGCGGCGGCCTTGTCCTGTACGTATTGCTCGGGAGTCATCGGAGGGGCGCTTTCATGGGCCGCAATTGTCTCCGCATCCGAAGGGCGCGCCAGGCCAGCAGCGGAGCGTCGGCCTTGCCTATTTTCGGGCGCTGCGAAAAGGTGTCGAAGCCCAGGTCCTCGATCTTGTCGAGAATGCGCAAACCGCCCTGCACGACGAAGCGCAGCTCCCAGCCGGCGCGGCCCGGCAGGCGATGGACCAGCGGCGCGCCTTCGGCCATCAGCTCCCGCGCCCAGGCGCTTTCGACGGCGATCAGGTTGATGGCTTCCTGCGGCGGCGGCGCGCCGGCCAGCGGCATGAAGACCTTGAAGCTCTCGCGCGTGAGGCCGCGCCGTGCGCAATCGGCCAGCGGCGGGTAGAAGCGGCCGCGCGGCAGGTCCACGCTCGGGTCCTGCCAGAAATTGATGAGTTGCAGCGCGCTGCAGATGGCGTCGCTTTGCGCCAGCGCCTGCGCATCGTTCACGCCATACAGATGCAGCAGCAGGCGGCCGACCGGGTTGGCGGAGCGGCGGCAGTAGTCGAGCAGTTCGGCGCGGTCGGCGTAGGTTCCGCCGTCGCGGGTCTTCTCGATGTCCTGCATGAAGGCGCTCAGCAGGTCGGCGAGCAGTTGTTCGGGAAGCTTGAACTGCGCGATGCTGTGTGCGAGCGGGCCGAACACCTGGGGCCAGCGCGAGGAGGGCGCCACCTCTCCGTGCGCGGCGGCTGCCAGCTCCTCGCGGTAGGCGCGAAGATCGGCCAGCCGCTGGCCGGGCGAGGCGTCGCCTTCATCCGCGATGTCGTCCGCGGTGCGCGCGAAATGGTAGATCGCGGCAATCGGCGGCCGCAGATGCGGCGGGCACAGCCAGGAGGCCACGGGGAAATTCTCGTAATGCGCCGGCGGCGCGGCAATATGGGGTGGTGCAGGCACGCCGCGATTGTCCGCGACACGCGGCGCGGACTATGCTCGCGGCGTCGCCAACATCTCACTTCCTTCTCATTCATGAATGCACCCACGCAGGCTCCCGCCGTCCCGAGTCCAGCGCCAGGCGAGGCGCCACATGCGGCGGGGCCGGGCCTGATGATCGCGGCGCTGGGGGTGGTTTTCGGCGACATCGGCACCTCGCCGCTCTACGCCTTCAAGGAAACGCTCAATCCCGAGCACGGCGTGGCGTTCACGCCCGATGCGGTGCTGGGCCTGCTCTCGCTGATCTTCTGGGGCCTGATGTTCGTGGTCACGCTCAAGTACGTGGTGTTCGTGCTGCGCGCCGACCACGACGGCGAAGGCGGCATCCTGGCGCTGCAGGCGCTCGCGCGCAATGCGGTGGCGGGCCCGCGGACCCGGCCCTGGGTGTTGAACGTCATTGCGGGGCTCGGCCTGGTCGGCGCGGCCATGTTCTATGGCGACAGCCTGATCACGCCGGCCATCTCGGTGCTGTCGGCGGTTGAGGGGCTGGAGGTGCAGGCGCCGGTGCTGCAGCGCGTGGTGATCCCGATCACCATCCTGATCCTGCTCGGGCTCTTCGCGGTGCAGCGCAAGGGCACCGGCGCGGTGGGCAAGGTGTTCGGGCCCGTCATGCTGCTGTGGTTCCTGGTGCTGGCCCTGGCGGGCGGCTGGCAGGTGCTGCAGCATCCGCAGGTGCTGGCGGGGCTCGATCCGCGCCGGGCTGTCGCTTTCCTGGCCGAGCACCGGCTGCAGTCGCTGGCGGTGCTGGGCGCGGTCTTTCTTGCCTTTACCGGCGGCGAGGCGCTGTATGCCGACATGGGCCATTTCGGCGCGCGCTCGATCCGCCTCGCCTGGCTCTTCATCGCGCTGCCCGGGCTGGTGCTGAACTACTTCGGCCAGGGCGCGCTGGTGCTGGCGCAGCCGGCGGCGGTCGACAACCCCTTCTTCCGGCTCTTTCCTCCATGGGGCGTGGTGCCGATGGTGGTGCTGGCCGCGATGGCGACCGTCATCGCGTCCCAGGCCGTGATCTCGGGCGCGTTCTCGCTCACCGCCCACGCCATGCGCATGGGCTACCTGCCGCGCATGCGCGTGGTGCAGACCTCGGGCTCGGCCATCGGCCAGATCTACGTGCCGGTCGTCAACTGGATGCTGATGACGGGCGTGCTGCTGCTGGTGCTGGGCTTTCGCAGCTCGGGGGCGCTGTCGGCGGCCTACGGCATCGCGGTGTCGATCACGATGGTGACCACCACGCTGCTGGCGGGCGTCGTGGCCTGGGGGCTGTGGCGGTGGAACAGGGTGGCAGTGGTCGTGGGGGTGGTGGCTTTCGCCGCCGTGGACCTGGCCTTCGTGCTTGCCAACAGCCTCAAGATCGCCGAAGGGGGTTGGCTCACGCTGGCGGTGGCGGCGGCCGTGATGCTGCTGTTCACCACCTGGGCCAAGGGGCGCCGGCTGGGCCTGGAGGCGGCCGCGGCCGAAAGCCTGCCGCTCAAGTCCTTCGTCGAATCGCTGGCGCTCCACATGCCGCACCGCGTGCGCGGCACGGCCGTATTCCTGAACGCCGATGCCACCGCCGTGCCCCACGCGCTGCTGCACAACCTCAAGCACAACCAGGTGCTGCACGAGCAGGTGATCGTGCTGCGGGTGCTGGCCTGCGACACGCCGCGCGTGGACGCGCGGCAGCGCATCGAGGCCGAGCAGCTGATGGACGGCATCTGGGTGGTCACGGCGCGCCACGGCTTCATGGAGCGGCCCGACGTGCCCGAGTTCATCCGCATCCTGGCCTACCAGAAGACGCTGGCCATCGATTCGATGACCACCTCCTACTTCGTCTCGCGCGCCTCGGTGGGGGAGGAGCACCTGCCCGGCATGAACCCCGTGCGCCGCGCGCTCTTCGGCTGGCTGCAGCGCAACGCGGGCCGGGCGTCCGACTATTTCGAGCTGCCGGACAACCGGCTGGTCGAAATGGGGCAGAGGACCTGACAACCCCCGAATCTCGATTGACAGTCCCTGAGGTTTACCCTAAATTACTAACCAGTGGGTCAGTAATGACCGGGTTCGACCTTTCTAGGGTGTCTCATGACTGCCTCCTCCGGCTTTTCTCCTCTTGCCCGCAGTGCCGCCTGGCTGCTGCTTCCCGCCTTGTTCCTGGCCGGCTGTTCGCAGTCGAAGCCGGCCGAGGAACCTGTGCGCGCGGTCAAGCTGGTGACTGTGGGCACCAGCGATTTCGACGCCCAGCCCGAGTTCTCGGCCGAAGTCCGGGCGCGCGTCGAATCGCGGCTGGGCTTCCGCGTGGCGGGCAAGATCACCAAGCGCCAGGCCGAGCTCGGCCAGCACGTGCAGGCCGGCCAGGTGCTGGCGCAGCTCGATCCGCAGGACTACCGGCTGGCCGCTGAAGCGGCGCGCGCGCAGCTGGCGGCGGCCCAGACCAACCGCGATCTCGCGGCAGCCGATCTCAAGCGCTATACCGAACTGCGTACGCAGAACTTCATCAGCGGCGCCGAGCTGGAGCGCCGCGAATCCACCTGGAAGGCCGCGCAGGCGCAGCTCGAGCAGGCGCAGGCCCAGCTCTCGTCGCAGGGCAACCAGGCCAGCTACACCACGCTGGTGGCCGACGTGGCCGGCGTCATCACCGCCATCGAGGCCGAGCCCGGCCAGGTGGTGCAGGCGGGCACGCCCGTCGTGCGCATTGCGCAGGACGGCGCGCGCGACGTGGTGTTTGCGGTGCCCGAAGACCGCGCCGCGCTGATCAAGCCCGGCTCGCCGGTCACGGTGCGCGGCTGGTCGGGCGGCAGCGAGCTGCAAGGCCAGGTGCGCGAGGTGGCGGCCAGCGCCGACGCGGTCACGCGCACCTATGCGGTCAAGGTGGCGATCGATGCCGCCACCTCGCCGGCGCTCGGCGCCACCGTGTATGCCCGCCCGCAGGCGCTGGCACGCACCGGCGGCGCGGTCATGAAGCTGCCGACCAGCGCCTTGCGCCAGGAAGGCAAGGGCACGGCGGTTTGGGTGCTCGACAAGTCGACCATGACGGTGCGCTCACAGCCCGTGCAGGTGGCCACGGCCGACGGCAACGAGGCCGTGATCGGCGCCGGCCTCGCGCCCGGCATGATGGTCGTGGCGGCGGGCGTGCACGTGCTCTCGCCGGGGCAGAAGGTCACCATCTACCAGTCGAAGGAGGCTGCCGCGGCGGCCGCCAACGCGAAGGAATCGGCGCAGCCGGTCGAGGCCGTGGCGGCCTCGAAGAAGGAGATCGCTGCAGGTGCTTCCAAATGACGGAAGGCGCAGCAACCACCGCCAAGCCCGCCGGCTTCAATCTTTCCAAATGGGCGCTGGACCACGCGCCGCTCACGCGCTACCTGATGGTGGTGCTGATGGTGCTGGGCGCCTTCGCGTACTTCCAGCTCGGCCAGGACGAAGACCCGCCGTTCACCTTCCGTGCCATGGTGGTTCGCACCTTCTGGCCCGGCGCCACTGCCCAGCAGGTGGCCGAGCAGGTCACCGACAAGCTCGAGCGCACGCTGCAGGAGGCACCGTACGCCGACAAGATCCGCAGCTATTCGAAGCCGGGCGAGTCGCAGATCATTTTCCAGATCAAGGACTCGTCCAAGGCCGCCGACGTGGCCAATGTCTGGTACACGGTGCGCAAGAAGGTCGGCGACATGCGCAACACGCTGCCGCCGGGCGTGCAGGGGCCGTTCTTCAATGACGATTTCGGCGACGTCTATGGCGTGATCTACGCGCTGGAGAGCGAAGGCTTCAGCCAGGCCGAGCTCAAGACCCTGGCCGACGAGGTGCGCCAGCAGCTGCTGCGCGTGAAGGACGTGGCCAAGGTCGACCAGTTCGGCGTGCAGGACCAGAAGGTCTACATCGAGATCTCCCAGAAGCGCGTCGCGCAGCTGGGGTTGGACTTCAACGCGGTGCTGGCCCAGCTCGGCTCGCAGAACGCGATCGAGAGCGCAGGCACGATCCAGTCGCCGCTCGACGTGGTGCAGGTGCGCGTGGGCGGGCAGTTCACCAACGTCGAGCAGCTGCGCGAGATGCCGATCCGCGGCAGCTCGGGCAACCAGCTCAGGCTCGGCGACATCGCCGAGATCCACCGCGGCTACATCGATCCGCCGGCCGTGAAGGTGCACCACCAGGGCAAGGAAGTCGTCGCGCTCGGCGTTTCCATGGCCAAGGGCGGCGACATCATCGCGCTGGGCAAGGCGCTGCGCGCCACCACCGCGGAGATCGACCAGCGCCTGCCGGCCGGCGTGAAGCTCGCGCAGGTGCAGGACCAGCCGGTGTCGGTGTCCAGCTCGGTCAACGAATTCGTCGGCGTGCTGATCGAGGCGGTGGCGATCGTGCTGGCCGTGAGCATCATCTCGCTGGGCCTGCACAAGGGCGGGCGATTCGGCTGGTACATCGACATCCGGCCGGGGCTGGTGGTGGCCATCACGATCCCGCTGGTGCTGGCCGTGACCTTCCTGTCCATGAACTATTTCGGCATCGGGCTGCACAAGATATCGCTGGGGTCGCTGATCATCGCGCTCGGCCTCCTGGTGGACGACGCGATCATCGCGGTCGAGATGATGGTGCGGAAGATGGAGGAGGGCTACGACAAGGTGCGCGCCGCCACCTTCGCCTACGACGTCACGGCCAAGCCCATGCTGACCGGCACGCTCATCACGGCCGCGGGCTTCCTGCCGATCGGCATCGCCAAGTCGGTCACGGGCGAATACACCTTCGCTATCTTCGCGGTAACGGTGATCGCGCTGGTGCTGTCGTGGATCGTCTCGGTGTACTTCGTGCCCTACCTGGGCACGCTGCTGCTCAAGGTCAAGCCGCACGACCCCGATGCGCCGCCGCACGAGCTGTTCGACACGCCGTTCTACAACAACTTCCGCCGCGCGGTGAACTGGTGCGTGCAGCACCGGTGGCTGACCATCGGTGCCACGGTGCTGATCTTCGCGCTCGGCATCTTCGGCATGGGCAAGGTGCAGCAACAGTTCTTCCCGGATTCGAGCCGGCCGGAGATCATGGTGGACATCTGGTTCCCCGAAGGCACCTCGTTCGCGGCCAACGAAGAAGTCGCCAAGCGCGTCGAGCAGCGCATCATGAAGGAAGAGGGCGTGAAGACCGTCAGCACCTGGATCGGCTCCGGCGTGCCGCGCTTCTACCTGCCGCTGGATCAGGTCTTTCCGCAGACCAACGTCTCGCAGCTCATCGTGCTGGCCAAGGACCTGAAGGTGCGGGAGACCCTGCGCATCAAGCTGCCCGCGCTCTTGGCGCAGGAATTTCCCGAAGTGCGCGGCCGTGTGAAGCTGCTGCCCAACGGGCCGCCGGTGCCGTATCCGGTGCAGTTCCGCGTGATCGGCACCGACCCCGCCCAGCTGCGCGCGCATGCCGACGAGGTCAAGGCCGTGCTGCGCGAGAACGCCAACATGCGCGGCGTGAACGACAACTGGAACGAATCGGTCAAGGTGATCCGCCTGGAGGTCGACCAGGCCAAGGCGCGCGCGCTCGGCGTCACCAGCCAGGCGATCGCCCAGGCGTCCAAGACCATGTTCTCCGGCACCACCGTGGGCCAGTACCGCGAGAACGACCTGCTGATCGACATCGTGCTGCGCCAGTCGGCCGACGAGCGCGAGGCCATCTCGGACATCGGCAACGCCTACCTGCCCACCACCTCGGGCCGTTCGATTCCGCTGACCCAGATCGCCCGGCCGGTGTTCAGCTGGGAACCCGGCGTGATGTGGCGCGAGAACCGCGACTACGCCATCACGGTGCAGGGCGACGTGGTCGAAGGCCTGCAGGGCGCCACGGTGACCGAGCAGCTGCTGCCGAAGCTGCGCCAGCTCGAGGCCGGCTGGCACGCAGCCGGCGAGGGCGGCTACCGCATCGAGGTGGCGGGCGCGGTCGAGGAAAGCAGCAAGGGCTCGGCGTCCATCGTGGCGGGCGTGCCGATCATGCTGTTCCTGGTGTTCACGCTCCTGATGCTGCAGCTGCACAGCTTCAGCCGCTCGCTGCTGGTGTTCATCACCGGCCCGATGGGCATCGCCGGCGTGGCCGGTGCGCTGCTGCTGCTGAACCGTCCGTTCGGCTTCGTGGCGCTGCTGGGCGTGATCGCGCTGATGGGCATGATCCAGCGCAACGCGGTGATCCTGATCGACCAGATCGAGAGCGACCGCGAGGCCGGCGTGCCGGCCTGGGATGCGATCGTGGAATCGGCCGTGCGGCGCCTGCGGCCGATCGTGCTGACGGCGGCCGCGGCGGTGCTGGCGATGATTCCGCTCTCCCGCAGCGTGTTCTGGGGGCCGATGGCCGTGGCCATCATGGGCGGGCTGATCGTGGCGACCGTATTGACCCTGCTGGCGCTGCCGGCAATGTACGCCGCCGCCTTCCGCGTCAAGCGGGAGCCGAAAGAGCTCCCGATTAGCGCTTAAAATACGCGGTTGACCGATTTCAGGCGGACGGTCTTTGGGCGGCAGGCATCCGGCAATCGGGGGTCCGCGGCACCAGGGCCGTCCGCCTTTGCATTCACCTGAAAAATTGGCAAGCGCGGGTGGCGAAATTGGTAGACGCACCAGGTTTAGGTCCTGACGTTCGCAAGAACGTGCCGGTTCGAGTCCGGCCCCGCGCACCAGCCACACCCCTCACAAGGAAGACACCATGACCGTGACCGTTGAAACTCTCGAGAAGCTCGAACGCAAGATCACGCTGACCCTGCCGGTCGGCACCATCCAGTCCGAAGTCGATTCGCGCCTCAAGAAGCTCGCGCGCACCGTCAAGATGGATGGCTTCCGTCCCGGCAAGGTGCCCATGAACGTCGTGGCCCAGCGCTACGGCTACTCGGTGCACTACGAAGTCATGAACGACAAGGTCGGCGAAGCCTTCTCGCAGGCCGCCAACGAAGCCAAGCTGCGCGTGGCCGGCCAGCCCCGCATCACCGAGAAGGAAGAGTCGCCCGAAGGCCAGCTCGCCTTCGACGCGGTCTTCGAAGTGTTCCCCGAAGTCAAGATCAACGACCTGTCGAACGCCGAAGTCGAGAAGCTCTCGGCCGAAGTGGGCGAGGACGCCATCGACAAGACGCTGGACATCCTGCGCAAGCAGCGCCGCACCTTCGCGCAGCGCGCCCAGGACGCCGTGGCCCAGGACGACGACCGCGTGACGGTCGATTTCGAAGGCAAGATCGACGGCGAGCCCTTCCCGGGCGGCAAGGCCGAAGACTTCCAGTTCATCGTCGGCGAAGGCCAGATGCTCAAGGAATTCGAAGACGCCGTGCGCGGCATGAAGGCCGGCGACAGCCGCACCTTCCCGCTCTCGTTCCCGGCCGACTACCACGGCAAGGACGTGGCCGGCAAGCAGGCCGACTTCATGGTCACCGTGAAGAAGATCGAAGCCTCGCACCTGCCCGAAGTCAACGAACAGCTCGCCAAGTCGCTCGGCATTGCCGAAGCCACGGTCGAGGGCCTGCGCGCCGACATCAAGAAGAACCTCGAGCGCGAAGTGAAGTTCCGCCTGCTGGCGCGCAACAAGAACGCCGTGATGGACACCCTGGTGGCCAACGCCGAGCTCGACCTGCCCAACGCGAGCGTGCAGTCCGAAGTCAACCGCATGGTCGAAGGCGCCCGCGCCGAGCTCAAGCAGCGCGGCATCAAGGATGCCGACAAGGCACCGATCCCCGACGAAGTGTTCCGTCCCCAAGCAGAGCGCCGCGTGCGCCTGGGCCTCGTGGTGGCCGAGCTGGTGCGCGCCAACAACCTGCAGGCCAAGCCCGAGCAGATCAAGGCCCACATCGACGAGCTGGCCGCCAGCTACGAAAAGCCGGCCGACGTGGTGCGCTGGTACTTCAGCGACAACAACCGCCTGGCCGAAGTCGAAGCCGTGGTCATCGAGAACAACGTGACCGATTTCGTGCTCGGCAAGGCCAAGGTCAAGGAAAAGTCGGTGTCGTTCGACGAGCTGATGGCGCAACAAGGCTGATCCACTGCCGCCCGCGACGCCAATGGGGCTTGTGCTTTGCGGCACGAGCCCCATTTCACTCAGGCGTACAGTAAATTCGAACAGCGAACGAACCCTTTTCCGGAGAGCAATTCAATGAGCGCACAGGAAATCAAAGGCCTCGGCATGATCCCGATGGTCATCGAGCAGTCGGGCCGCGGCGAGCGGTCCTACGACATCTATTCGCGCCTCCTCAAGGAGCGCATCATTTTCCTGGTGGGCGAGGTGAACGACCAGACCGCCAACCTCGTGGTGGCGCAGCTGCTGTTCCTCGAGAGCGAGAACCCGGACAAGGACATTTCGTTCTACATCAACTCCCCGGGCGGCAGCGTGAGCGCCGGCATGGCCATCTACGACACCATGCAGTTCATCAAGCCAGACGTTTCCACCATGTGCATCGGCTTTGCGGCCAGCATGGGCGCCTTCCTGCTGGCGGCCGGAGAAAAGGGCAAGCGCTTCTCGCTGCCCAATTCGAAGATCATGATCCACCAGGTGCTCGGCGGCGCGCGCGGCCAGGCCACGGACATCGAGATCCACGCCCGCGACATCCTGCGCACCAAGGACCAGATGAACCGCATCCTGGCCGAACGCACGGGCCAGCCGCTCGAAAAAGTCAAGTCGGACACCGAACGCGACTATTTCCTCACGGCCGACGAAGCCAAGGACTACGGCCTGGTGGACCAGGTCATTGCGAAGCGCAGCTGAGGCATTGAGCCCCTGCCGCGGCGCCGGCGGCGCCAAAAAGGCAAAAACCGGCGTTTTCCACACGGGAAACGCCGTTTTTGTTTAGTTATCATTGTCCCCACCCCTTTACGAGGCACCTGTCCATGGCCGAAAAAAAAGGCTCCTCCAGCGAAAAAACGCTTTATTGCTCGTTCTGCGGCAAGAGCCAGCATGAGGTCAAGAAGCTGATCGCGGGCCCTTCGGTCTTCATTTGCGACGAGTGCATCGACCTTTGCAACGAAATCATCCGCGACGAGCTCCCGGCCGGTGAAGAGGCGCGCGAGGCGCGCAGCGACCTGCCCACGCCGCTGGAAATCAAGACCAACCTCGACAACTACGTGATCGGCCAGGAGCCGGCCAAGCGCATGCTGTCGGTGGCGGTCTACAACCACTACAAGCGCCTGCGCCACAAGGAAAAGGCCAAGGGCGACGACGTCGAGCTCAGCAAGAGCAACATCCTCCTGATCGGCCCCACGGGCTCGGGCAAGACGCTGCTCGCGCAAACGCTCGCGCGCATGCTCGACGTGCCCTTCGTGATGGCCGACGCCACCACGCTGACCGAAGCCGGCTACGTGGGCGAGGACGTCGAGAACATCATCCAGAAGCTGCTGCAAAGCTGCAACTACGAAGTCGAGCGCGCCCAGCGCGGCATCGTCTACATCGACGAGATCGACAAGATCTCGCGCAAGTCGGACAACCCGTCCATCACGCGCGACGTGTCGGGGGAGGGCGTGCAGCAGGCGCTGCTCAAGCTCATCGAAGGCACCATGGCCAGCGTGCCGCCACAGGGCGGGCGCAAGCACCCGAACCAGGACTTCCTGCAGATCGACACGACCAACATCCTGTTCATCTGCGGCGGCGCCTTTGCCGGCCTCGAGAAGGTCATCGAGAACCGCACCGAGGCCTCGGGCATCGGCTTCGGCGCCTCGGTCAAGAGCAAGGCGCAGCGCAGCATCACCGAGGTGTTCCGCGAGGTCGAGCCCGAAGACCTGATCAAGTTCGGCCTGATCCCCGAACTGGTGGGCCGCATGCCCGTGGTCGCCTCGCTGGCCGAGCTCAGCGAAGACGCGCTGGTGCAGATCCTGACCGAGCCCAAGAACGCCGTGGTCAAGCAGTTCACCAAGCTGCTGCAGATGGAAGGCGTCGACCTGGAGATCCGTCCCGCGGCGCTCAAGGCCATTGCACGCAAGGCGCTGGCCCGCAAGACCGGCGCGCGGGGCCTGCGTTCGATCCTCGAACAGTCGCTGATCGACACCATGTTCGAGCTGCCGAATGCCACCAACGTCGACAAGGTTGTGGTCGAGGAATCCACAATTGATGAAAACAAGCCGCCGCTGCTCGTGTACCGCGAAGCGGCCAAGAAGGCCTGAGTGAACGCGGCGCCGGCACTTTCCAGCAAGGCGTCCGGCGCCTTCGACAAAGACCGGGTGCACGGGCTTGAAATGCCCGAACACCCATCCATCTTTGCCTGATCAATCAAAGGATATTCATGTCCGGTCATACCCCCCTGCCTGCCGACGCGATCGACCTGCCGCTGCTGCCGCTGCGCGACGTGGTCGTGTTCCCTCACATGGTGATCCCGCTGTTCGTGGGTCGCCCCAAGAGCATCAAGGCGCTCGAACTGGCCATGGAGGCCGAGCGCCGCATCATGCTGGTGGCCCAGAAGGCCGCCGCCAAGGACGAGCCCTCGGTCGAGGACATGTTCGAGGTGGGTTGCGTCTCGACCATCCTGCAGATGCTCAAGCTGCCTGACGGCACCGTGAAGGTGCTGGTCGAAGGCCAGCAGCGCGCCCGCGTGAACCGCATCGACGACGGCGAGACCCACTTCTCGGCCAACGTGACGCCCGTCGAGGCGGCCGCGAGCAGCGAGAAGGGCACCGAGGTCGAGGCGCTGCGCCGTGCCGTGATGCAGCAGTTCGACCAGTACGTCAAGCTCAACAAGAAGATCCCGCCCGAGATCCTCACGTCGATCTCCAGCATCGACGATCCGGGCCGCCTGGCCGACACCATCGCCGCGCACCTGCCGCTCAAGCTCGACAACAAGCAGGCCGTGCTCGACCTGGACGACGTCAAGTCGCGCCTGGAGAACCTGTTCGGCCAGCTCGAGCGCGAGGTCGACATCCTCAACGTCGACAAGAAGATCCGCGGCCGCGTGAAGCGCCAGATGGAAAAGAACCAGCGCGACTTCTATCTCAACGAGCAGGTCAAGGCGATCCAGAAGGAGCTCGGCGAAGGCGAAGAGGGCGCGGACATCGAGGAGATCGAGAAGAAGATCAAGCTCGCCAAGATGCCCAAGGAAGCGCTCAAGAAGGCCGAGGGCGAGCTCAAGAAGCTCAAGCTGATGTCGCCCATGTCGGCCGAGGCCACCGTGGTGCGCAACTACATCGACGTGCTGGTCGGCCTGCCCTGGAGCAAGAAGACCAAGATCAAGCACGACCTGGCCAATGCCGAGGCGGTGCTCAATGCCGACCACTACGGCCTGGAGAAGGTCAAGGACCGCATCCTCGAATATCTCGCGGTGCAGCAGCGCGTCGACAAGGTCAAGGCGCCCATCCTGTGCCTCGTGGGCCCGCCCGGCGTGGGCAAGACCTCGCTCGGGCAGTCGATCGCCAAGGCGACCGGCCGCAAGTACACCCGCATGGCGCTGGGCGGCATGCGCGACGAGGCCGAGATCCGCGGCCACCGCCGCACCTACATCGGCGCACTGCCGGGCAAGGTGCTGCAGGGGCTGAGCAAGATCGGCACGCGCAATCCGCTGTTCCTGCTCGACGAAATCGACAAGCTGGGCACCGACTTCCGCGGCGACCCGTCGAGTGCGCTGCTCGAGGTGCTCGACCCCGAGCAGAACCACACCTTCGGCGACCACTACGTCGAGGTCGACTTCGACCTGTCCGACGTGATGTTCGTCGCCACCTCGAACTCGATGAACATCCCGCCGGCGCTGCTCGACCGGATGGAAGTCATCCGCCTCTCGGGCTACACCGAGGACGAGAAGACCAACATCGCGATCAAGTACCTGCTGCCCAAGCAGATGAAGAACAACGGCGTCAAGGAAGACGAACTGCTCGTCACCGAAGAGGCCGTGCGCGGCATCGTGCGCTACTACACGCGCGAAGCCGGTGTGCGTTCGCTCGAGCGCGAGCTTTCCAAGATCTGCCGCAAGGTGGTCAAGGGCCTGCTGCTCAAGCAGATGACGCCCAAGGTCACGGTGGATGGCTCCAACCTCAACGACTTCCTGGGCGTGCGCAAGTACAGCTTCGGACTGGCCGAGAAGCAGAACCAGGTGGGCCAGGTGGTCGGCCTGGCCTGGACCGAGGTGGGCGGCGACCTGCTCACCATCGAGGCGGTCACCATGCCCGGCAAGGGCGTGATCAGCCGCACCGGATCGCTGGGCGACGTGATGAAGGAATCGGTCGAGGCCGCGCGCACCGTGGTGCGCAGCCGCTCGCGCCGCCTGGGCATCAAGGACGAGGTGTTCGAGAAGCGCGACATCCACATCCACGTGCCCGATGGCGCAACGCCCAAGGACGGCCCGAGCGCGGGTGCGGCCATGACCACGGCCTTCGTGTCGGCGCTCACGGGCATTCCCGTGCGTGCAGACGTTGCCATGACGGGCGAGATCACGCTGCGCGGCGAGGTCACGGCCATCGGCGGCCTGAAGGAAAAGCTGCTGGCCGCATTGCGCGGCGGCATCAAGACCGTGTTGATTCCCGAGGAAAACGCGAAGGACCTGCAGGACATTCCCGAGAACGTGAAGAACGGCCTCGAGATCGTGCCCGTGAAGTGGATCGACAAGGTCCTGGAGATCGCGCTCGAGAAGATGCCCGAGCCGCTGTCGGACGAGGAGGTTGCCGCCTCCGCGGCCGCCGTGGCCGAGCTGGCCAAGCAACGTGCGGGCACGCCGGCTTCAGAGGGTTCCGTCAAACATTGATCGGCAGAACTTGCCGAGCCCCGAAAAAATGTTCTATAATTCAAGGCTCGAAACGCGGGAATAGCTCAGTTGGTAGAGCGCAACCTTGCCAAGGTTGAGGTCGAGAGTTCGAGACTCTTTTCCCGCTCCAGTTTTGAAAAAGGGAAGCACTGCTTCCCTTTTTTTCGCGAATTCGATTTCGTTTTCAGCAGCGTGGCGCGATAGCAAAGCGGTTATGCAACGGATTGCAAATCCGTCTAGCCCGGTTCGACTCCGGGTCGCGCCTCCACCTTCTCCCTCTCTGATCAAGCTCGATCCGCCCTCCACCGAAAAAAACCAGCCCCGCCAACCTGCGTTGCCGGGGCCCGTTTCGTTTGGGTTATCGTCGATGTTCAACCCGAGGCCCGGATGGTGAAATTGGTAGACACATCGGACTTAAAATCCGCCGCTTCCTTAATCGGGGCATACGGGTTCGACCCCCGTTCCGGGCACCACATTTAGACAAGGGAGCACTCCATGCCTCGTTACAACGCTCCATTTGAAATCCATGTGCACGGCGACGTGCCCTTGCGCTCCGACGTCGGCTTCGACCAGATCCAGGAAGCGCTCAAGCCGCTGTGGGCCTACGCAGGCGCCAAGTCGCTGGCCGACGGCGCGACCAGCACCTACGAAGAAGAACCCGGCATCCGCTTCGAGCAGAAGGACCACATGCTCCAGATCTGCTGGACGGTGCCGGGCGACGAAGACTTTCGCCAGGCGCTCGACGAGATGTGCATGGCCCTGAACGAACTGTCCGAGCGCGGCGCCGCCATCGAGGTCACCTTCTACGACACCGACTTCGACGAAGAAGAGGGCGACCCCGACGAAGAGTCGCGCGACGATTTCCTGATGCTGTTCGTCGGCCCCAACCCGGCCGCGATCATGCAGGTGCAGCGCGACCTGCTGGTGGAAGACGTCGTCAACCTGATGGAGCGCCACTTCGATGGCGCCGAGCTCGGCGGCGTGGTGTCCGAGATCGACCGCCTTTTCAGCGACCGCTTCGATGCGCTCGTGAATTCGCTCGAGATCGGCAAGCGCCCGCGGGGCACGGGCGGCAGTGGCAGCGGCGGTGGGCATGGCGGCGGCCGCCGCCCGCGCCACCTGCACTGATCCGATCGGGCCAAGGCTGCGTCCGGCGCCCGGTCGATCATCCGTCGCCGCATGGCGCTGTTTCCGTCATCTGCCCTGAACGCCGGCGTGCGCAAGCGCGAGGTGTTCGGCTGGGCCATGTACGACTTTGCGAATTCCGGCTACACCACGGTCGTCATCACGGCCGTGTTTGCCGCCTACTTCGTGGGCGGCATCGCCAAGGGGGCGCCGTGGGCCGCATTCGCCTGGACTGCGGCGCTCAGCGCGTCCTATGCCGTCGTCATGCTTTCGATGCCCGCGATCGGCGCCTGGGCCGACCGGCGTGCCGCCAAGAAGCGCGTGCTCGCCGTGGCGACGCTGGGCTGCGTACTTGCCACGGCGGCGCTCGCATTCACGCCGAGGTTCTCGGGGGCCATGGGCGTTGCGGTTGCGATGGCGCTGATCATCGTCTCCAACACCTTCTATTCCTACGGCGAGTCGCTGACCGGCGCCTTCCTGCCTGAACTCGCGACCGCCGAGGGCATGGGCAAGGTCAGCGGATGGGGCTGGAGCTTCGGCTACGTCGGCGGCATGCTGGCGCTCGGGCTGTGCCTGGCCTACGTGCTGTCGGCCCAGGCCAAAGGCCTGCCTGCATCGCATTTCGTCCCGGTCACGATGCTGATCACCGCGGCCATCTACGGCGCAGCCGCCTGCGCCACCTTCGCGCTCCTGCCCGAGCGTGCGCAGCCCCGTGCGGCCGGCAGCGCAGTGGGCGCATGGCAGCAATTGCGCGCCACCTTCGGGCAGGCCCGCGCCTACCGCGATTTCATGCAGCTGCTGGTCTGCACCGTCTGCTACCAGGGCGGCGTGGCAGTGGCCATCACGCTCGCCGCCATCTATGCCGAGCAGGTCATCGGCTTCGTGGCGAGCGAGACCATGGTGCTGATCTTCGTGCTCAACATCGCGGCCGCTGTCGGCGCCTTCGGCTTCGGCTACGTGCAGGACCGCATCGGCCACAAGATCTCGCTGGCCGGCACGCTGGTGGCCTGGATCGCGGTCTGCGTGATTGCCGCGATGGCGACCACCAAGGGCACCTTCTGGTGGGCCGCCGCCATTGCAGGGCTTGCGATGGGCTCGAGCCAGTCGGCCGGCCGCGCGATGACGGGCTTCCTGGCGCCGCCGCGGCAGCTTGCGGAGTTCTTCGGGCTCTGGACCTTTGCCACGCGGCTCGCGGGCATCATCGGTCCGCTGATGTTCGGCGCCATCACCTGGGCCGCGGGCGGCAACCAGCGCATTGCGATTCTCTCGACCGCGGCGCTGTTCATTGCGGGGCTGCTGCTGTTGCTGCCGATCGACATGGCGCGCGGCAGGGCGGCCGCGCTGCGCGGCGCCTGAACCGGCCGGCTCAGGGCGGCTGCTGGCGCAGCGACTTGGGCACGCGGTAGCGCTCGCCGTCGTAGCGCAGCGTCACGGCATTGAAGCGCGCGGGCATGGCCTTCTCGGTGCAGCTCTGGTCTTCCTGCATCTGCGCGCGGCCCTGCACCAGCGTGCGCGACAGCTGCAGATCGGCATAGCCGTTGCTCGCCGACTTGCCGACCGAAAGCATGGTGCGAAGCTGCTCGAAGCGGCCGGTGCAACTGCTGTCCCATTCGCCGCTGTCGTGGTCGAGCTCGACTTCCTGCAGCACCTCGCGCAGCTTGCTGCCGTGGTGCACGTAGAGGCGGATGGTTTCGCTGGCCACCGTGCTGCCCGGCGCCGTGCCCCGGTAGCGCACGCGCAGCCCGAAGGCGCGCGTGTCGGACGACAGCACGTAGCGCGAGGTGTCGATGCGGATGTCCTGGATGGCGGTGGCGGCGTCTTCGTCGAGCGCCTCGGGCTGGAAGATGCGGCCGATCACCGTGTCGCGCTCGGTGTTGCCGTTGTCGGGCCGCTGGATCAGCAGCAGCTCCAGGTCGAAGACCTTGGCGCCCGTGCTGCTGGTTTCGCGCGGCACGGGCAGCACCACGATGCTGCGGCCCGGAAAGGCGGGCCAGGGCTTGCAGGCGGCCAGGCGCTCGTCGAGCGGGCGGTTCGGATGGAGCTTGGCATGCATGCGCTCGGCAAGGCCGCTCTCGCAGGCCGCATGGCCGAGGCCTGCTGCCGAGAGGCCGAGCAGCAGCAGGGCGCAGCGCAAGAGACGAAGACGCATGTTGTTGTCGGATCGGCTTCAGGCAGCGGTTGCGGCAGCAGCCGGAGCAGCTTGGGGCTGTTGCAGCCAGTGCGCAGCGGCGGCTTCGAGCACGGCGGCGTCGCCGCTGCCCTGCAGGACCAGCCCGCCTTCGCCGCTGGGCGCGAGGCGGCCGAGCGAAGCCAGCACGCGCCGGGCCTGCTGCGCGACCGGCGCGCCGGTGTCGATGAAGCGCAGCGCGGGCGGCGCATGGCGCTGAAGTTCATTTTTCACGAGTGGGTAGTGGGTGCAGCCGAGCACCACGGTATCGACCTGGCCGGGTCCATCGCCGAGGGGGCCGGCTTCGGCCATGTAGCGGGCGCAGAGTTCGGTGATGGCCGCGGTGTCGAAGCCCTCGATCGCCTTCACGAGCCCGTCGCAGGGCACGGCGCGCACATTGGCTGTTCCTGCGAAGGAGTCGCGCAGCGCCGCGTATTTGGCGCTGGCCAGCGTTCCGCGCGTGGCCATCACCGCGATGTGGCCGGTGCGGCTGGTCGCCACGGCGGGCTTGAGCGCAGGCTCCAGGCCGACGATGGGCAAGGCCGGATGCTCGGCGCGCAGCAGGTGGATCGCGGCCGTGGTGGCCGTGTTGCAGGCCACCACCAGCGCCTTGATGCCGTGCTCGGCCATCAGTTGCTCCGCCACCTTGCGCGAGCGCTCGATCACGTAGGCATCGCCGCGTTCGCCATAGGGCGCGAACGCGGTGTCGGCAAAGTACACGAAGCGCTCGTGCGGCAGCTCGGCGCGCAGCGCGGCCAGCACGCTGAGCCCGCCGACGCCGCTGTCGAAGACGCCGACCGGGTGGTTCAAGCCTCTTCCATCATGATGGTCTTGAACTCGCCGCTCGCAATGCGCTTCTGCCACTCGGCCGGGCCGGTGATGTGCGCGCTGGTGCCGCCGGCATCGACCGCCACCGTCACCGGCATGTCGACCACGTCGAATTCATAGATGGCTTCCATGCCCAGGTCCTCGAAGCCCACCACCTTGGCGGTCTTGATCGCCTTGCTCACGAGGTAGGCGGCGCCGCCCACGGCCATGAGGTAGGCGCTCTTGTGCTTCTTGATGGCATCGATGGCAACCGGGCCGCGCTCGGCCTTGCCGATCATCGCGATCAGGCCGGTCTGGGCCAGCATCATCTCGGTGAAGCCGTCCATGCGCGTGGCGGTGGTCGGGCCGGCCGGGCCCACGGCCTCGCCGCCCACCGGATCGACCGGGCCGACGTAGTAGATGACGCGGTTGGTGAAATCGACTGGCAGCTTCTCGCCCTTGGCCAGCATGTCCTGGATGCGCTTGTGCGCGGCATCGCGGCCGGTGAGCATCTTGCCGTTGAGCAGCAGTGTGTCTCCGGGCTTCCAGCTGGCCACTTCGGCGGGCGTGAGCTTGTCGAGGTCGACGCGCTTGCTCTTCTTTTCGTCGGGTGCCCAGTTGACGTCGGGCCAGAGGTCGAGCGAGGGCGGGTCGAGGTAGACCGCGCCGCTGCCGTCCATCACGAAGTGCGCATGCCGCGTGGCCGCGCAGTTGGGGATCATTGCCACGGGCTTGCTGGCCGCGTGCGTCGGATACATCTTGATCTTGATGTCCAGCACGGTGGCCAGGCCGCCCAGGCCTTGCGCGCCGATGCCCAGCGCATTGACCTTCTCGTACAGCTCGATGCGCAGCGCCTCGACCTTGCTCAGTTCCGCGCCCGAGGCCTTCTTGGCCTGCAGCTCGTGCATGTCGAGGTCGTCCATCAGGCTTTCCTTGGCCATCAGCGCGGCCTTCTCGGCCGTGCCGCCGATGCCGATGCCCAGCATGCCCGGCGGGCACCAGCCGGCGCCCATGGTCGGCACGGTCTTGAGCACCCAGTCGACCACGCTGTCGCCGGGGTTCAGCATCACGAGCTTGCTCTTGTTCTCGCTGCCGCCGCCCTTGGCTGCGACCGTCACCTCGACGGTGTTGCCCGGGACGATCTCGGTGAAGATCACCGCGGGCGTGTTGTCCTTGGTGTTCTTGCGGTCGAACTGCGGATCGGCCACGACCGAGGCGCGCAGCGTGTTGTCGGGATGGTTGTAGCCGCGGCGCACGCCTTCGTTGATGGCGTCGTCCAGGCTGCCGGTGAAGCCGCCCCAGCGCACGTCCATGCCCACCTTGAGGAACACGTTGACGATGCCGGTGTCCTGGCAGATCGGGCGGTGGCCCGTGGCGCTCATCTTGCTGTTGGTGAGGATCTGCGCGATGGCGTCCTTGGCGGCGGGGCTTTGCTCGCGCTCGTAGGCCTTGGCCAAGTGGGCGATGTAGTCGGCGGGATGGTAGTAGCTGATGTACTGCAGCGCGGCGCTGATCGATTCGATCAGGTCGGCCTGCTGGATCGTGGTCGTCATGGTGGGGGGTGTTTTTTGGAGTGTGGAAACGCCCCCCGATTATCTCAGCCGCCGCGTTCTACCTTGCGGCGGCCCGGGCTTGCTCGATCCAGCCATCGAACAGCGGCCGGTGCGCCCGGATCCAGCCGTCAGTGTGGCGCTCCAGGTCTTGCTGCGTGTTGGCGCCCTGGCTCATGCGCAGGTTCTGGGCGTTGATGTCGCCGATCGGCAGTTTCATCACCTCGAACAGCCGGCCGGCGGCCGGGTTTTTCTCGACGAAGGCCCGGTTGGCGACGATCTGCTCCTGGTTGGCCTGGAAGCCGTAGTTCTTGCCGTTGGGAAGCTGCGTGTCCGCGTTGCCGCCCTGGGAGGACGAGAAGGGCACCTGCAGCCACACCACGTCCGCACCGGGCCGCAGCACCGCGCTGACCCAGTAGGGCGTCCAGGTGTAGTACAGCACCGGCTTGTCCTGCTTGAAGCGGGCGATGGTGTCGGCCATCAGCGCGGCATAGCTGCCCTGCTTGTGCGTGACGGTGTCGCGCAGCTGGTAGGCCGTCAGGTGGTTCTCGATCGCCAGTTCGCAGCCCCAGCCGGGGTTGCAGCCCGTCAGGTCGGCCTTGCCGTCGCCGTCGGCATCGAACAGCCTGGCGATGGCCGGGTCTTTCAGCTGCGCGATGCTGCGGATGTTGTACTGCTCGGCCGTCTTGCGGTCGATCAGGTAGCCCTGCACCGCGCCGTCCGAGTACACGCCCTTGCGCCACAGCTTGGCGTCGCCGCCGCTGTTCTTGTAGAAGTCGGCGTGCAGCAGGCTCCAGTGGTTGGCCATGAAGGTGGCGTCGCCATTGGCGATGGCCAGGTGCTCGGTGGCGGGTTCGAGGTCCTTCATGGGCTCCACCGTGTAGCCGAGCTTCTCGAGCGCGCGCATCACGAGCAGCGTCTGGAACGCCTCTTCGGCGAGCGAGCTCTTGAGCGGCTGCACGGTGACGCCCTGGCCGGGCAGGTCATTGGCGGCCTGTGCGCCCATGCCGAAGGCGGCGAAACCGAGGGCCAGCAGGCCGCGGGCAAGGATGAGACGGGTTCTTTTCTTCATGCGTTGATTTCCTGCGTGACGGCTCATTGCGCTTGCGTGGCGAGGGCGGGAACGGGCTCGTTCGCACCGTCACCGCGGGGCGGCGTACCCACGAGGCGCTGCAGCAGGCGCAGCGCCAGGCCGGCCGGCCCGGTGTGCCACCAGCGGCGCCCGGCGCTGCGGCGCGACTTGCCCATGGCCTGCGTGAGCCGGTCGAGCGAGATCGCCAGCAGCACGATGCCCAGGCCGCCCACGGTCGCGAGGCCCATGTCGAGCCGGCCGATGCCGCGCAGCACCATCTGGCCCAGGCCGCCGACGGCGATCATCGAGGCGATCACCACCATCGACAGCGACAGCATCAGCGCCTGGTTGATGCCCGCCATGATCGAAGGCATGGCCAGCGGCAGCTGCACCTTCACGAGCATCTGCCAGGGCGAGGCGCCGTAGGCGCGCGCGGCCTCGATCAGGTCGGGCCGCACCTGGCGCAGGCCCAGGTTGGTCAGGCGCACCAGCGGCGCCAGCGCGAAGATGATGGTCACGATCACGCCCGGCACGTTGCCGATGCCGAACAGCATCACCACCGGCACCAGGTAGACGAAGGCGGGCGTGGTCTGCATCGCGTCGAGCACCGGGCGCATGAGGCGCTGCGCGCGGTCGCTGCTGGCCAGCAGCACGCCGAGCGGCAGGCCGATGATCATGCAGAACACCAGCGAGGTCAGCACCAGCGACAGCGTCACCATCGCCTCGGGCCAGATGCCCAGCATGGCCACGAGCAGCAGCGCCGCCGTGGTGCCGATGGCCAGCGCACGGCCGGCGAACTGCCAGGCGAAGAGGCCGATCAGCGCGATCATCGCGAGCGTCGGCAGGCCGGTCAGCAGGCCCTGGACCCAGTTCAGCGTGCTGTCGATGGGCAGGCGCAGGGTCTGGAAGAAGGGGCGGAAATGCTCGACCACCCAGCCGAGGCCCTGGTTGATCCAGGATTCGACGGGCAGGGAGCCGTCCCACAGGCGGTGCAGCTGCAAGCCGCTGGCCGTGGCATCGGCCGAGCCGGCCAGCTGGTGGGCCGCGTCGGCGGGCGCATCGAGCCAGGCGCTGGTGGCCGAGGTGTCGGGCGCGGCAGAGAGCGCTTCCCACGGATCGGCGAAGGCGGGAGTTGCGGGCGTGCTCAGGTCGGAAGGAAGTGTGTTGTCGTTCATCGTTCAGGGGGCCTTCGTGAATTCTTCAGTGCGGCTCGGCGGCGAGCGCGGGTGCGGCGTTGGGCAGGACGGGCTCGATCGGCGGCGTGTCGCGGTCGAGGAACTTGAGCAGCGTCGTCTTGCTGATCGCACCGCAGAAGCGGCCATCGTTCGCCACCACCGGCAGCGCGCACGGCGCCTGCGCGAGCTGGCCGATCAGGCCTGCCACCGGGGCTTCGGCATCGATGCGCGGCAGGTCGCCAATGAATGCGTGCTGCAGCCCCAGCGAGCCTGAATGCCCGTCGAGCGCGCCGCGCAGCGTGTCCGCCGACACCACGCCGAGGAAGCGCTTGTTCGGGCTCGTCACGTAGGCGAAGTCGCGGTCCTGGTCTTCGAGCAGCTTGAGCGCCGCGCGCGCACCGCGCTCGGGGTGCTCGCACACCACCGTGAGCGACTTGCGCGCGATGTCCGCCGCCTTGAACACAGCCGCCGCATCGACGCCGCGCACGAAGCTGCGCACGTAGTCGTCGGCCGGGCTGCGCAGGATCTCGTCGGGCGTGCCGACCTGGATCACCTGGCCGTCCTTCATGATCGCGATGCGGTCGCCGATGCGCATGGCCTCGTCGAGGTCGTGCGAGATGAAGACGATGGTGCGCCGCTGCTCCTTCTGCAGCCGCAGCAGCTCCGACTGCATCTCGGTGCGGATGATCGGGTCGAGCGCCGAGAAGGCCTCGTCCATCAAGAGGATCGACGGGTCCGAGGCCAGCGCGCGCGCCAGGCCCACGCGCTGCTGCATGCCGCCCGAGAGCTCGTCGGGATAGCTGTCGCCCCAGCCCGCGAGGCCCACCTGCGCGAGCGCCAGGTCGGCCTGCGCGAGGCGTTCCTTCTTGCTCGTGCCCGACAGTTCGAGGCCGAAGGCGGTGTTCTCGCGCACCGTCATGTGCGGCATCAGCGCGAAGGACTGGAACACCATGCTGATGTCCTTGCGGCGCAGCGCGCGCAGCCTGGCGTCGGAGTGCTCGTTGATGTCCGCGCCGTCGATCACGATGCGGCCTGCGGTCGGCTCGATCAGCCGGTTCAGCAGGCGCACCAACGTCGACTTGCCCGAACCCGAGAGGCCCATGATGACGAAGATCTCGCCGGCCTGGATCTCGAAGGTGGCATCGAACACGCCGATCGACTGGCCCGTTTGCGCAAGGATCTCCTTCTTCGAAAAACCTTGGCGCACGAGTTCGAGCGCCTGTTCGGGCGCGTCGCCGAACACCTTGAAGACATGGTCGATGAGAATTCCTTTGGCCATACGCCGGGGCTCCTTGTGTGAAGGTTGGACACAGCGCCGCTGCGACAAAGCGCGAAGCGGCAACGGTCACGCCATCAGCCGACAGGCTGCGAACACAGAGCGCGAGCGAACGCGTGCAATGGCCCGGCGAGCCCTGGAGGCTGCCGACAGGCACTGAAGACGACGTGGCGACGAAACCAGTGCCCGCCGAAAGGTGGCGTGGCAGTGGGGCCGGAACGATCCGGCCGGTTCGCCGGACAGGGCCCGGCGGGGAGAACCTCGCACCGCGACGGGATTCGGAGATCCGCGAGTAGTGCAGGGCCGACCAACCATGATTTACATGACTTGTTGGTCGTCTGAAGCCCACGATTATAACTTTTTGACATGACGCGAGTCAACCCGACGGGCGTAACGTGATGTCGGCGGCGGCTCAATGGCCCCGTCAGATGCGAGCTATTCTTGTTGGCCGATACTCGGGCCCGCGCCCGATCAGGCGGCGCGACCATCCATGACTGCGGAGTTTTTCTCATGACGACTTCCCCCAAGACCCGTGCCGAGCGCGATACCTTCGGACCGATCGACGTGCCGGCCGACAAGCTGTGGGGTGCGCAGACGCAGCGCTCGCTGCAGAACTTCGACATCTCCGGCGAGCAGCAGCCGCGCGAGATCATCAAGGCGCTGGCGCAGGTCAAGCGCGCCTCGGCCGTGGTCAACCACGCGCTGGGCCTGCAGGACGAGAAAAAAACCAAGGCCATCGTGGCCGCGGCCGACGAGGTCATTGCCGGCAAGCATCCGGGCGAGTTTCCGCTGGTGGTCTGGCAGACCGGCTCGGGCACGCAGACCAACATGAACGTCAACGAGGTGCTGGCCAACCGCGCGAGCGAACTGCTCGGCGGCGAGCGCGGGGAAGGGCGCCTCGTGCACCCGAACGACGACGTGAACCGCAGCCAGTCGAGCAACGACGTGTTCCCCACCGCCATGCACGTGGCGGCCGTCGAGGCCATCACGCACAAGCTGCTGCCGGCCATCGCCAGGCTGCGCAGCACGCTCGAGCAGAAGTCGAAGGACTTTGCCGACATCGTGAAGATCGGCCGCACCCACCTGCAGGACGCCACGCCGCTCACGCTGGGCCAGGAGTTCTCGGGCTATGTGGCGCAGCTCGCGCATGGCGAGGCGCATGTGCGCGCCGCGCTGCCGCACCTGTGCGAACTGGCGCTGGGCGGCACGGCCGTCGGCACCGGGCTCAATGCGCCCAAGGGCTATGCCGAGCAGGTGGCGGCCGAGCTGGCCAAGCTCACGGGCCTGCCGTTCGTGACCGCGCCCAACAAGTTCGAAGCCATGGCCAGCGTCGATGCGCTGGTGCATGCCCACGGCGCGCTCAAGACACTTGCCGCCAGCATGAACAAGATTGCCAACGACGTGCGCTGGCTCGCGAGCGGCCCGCGCAGCGGCATCGGCGAACTCAGCATTCCAGAGAACGAACCGGGCTCTTCGATCATGCCGGGCAAGGTCAACCCGACACAGAGCGAAGCCGTCACGATGCTGGCCGCGCAGGTGTTCGGCAACGACGTGGCCATCAACATCGGCGGCGCCTCGGGCAACTTCGAACTGAATGTGTTCCGCCCGATGGTGGCGCACAACTTCCTGCAGAGCGTGCGCCTGCTGGCCGACGGCATGGTGAGCTTCAACGACCACTGCGCCGTGGGCATCGAGCCGAACCGCGAACGCATCACCGAGCTGGTGCAGCGTTCGCTGATGCTGGTGACGGCGCTCAACACGCACATCGGCTACGACAAGTCGGCCTACATCGCGAAGAAGGCGCACAAGGAAGGCACCAGCCTGCGCGAGGCCGCGATTGCTTCGGGCCACCTCACGGCCGAGCAGTTCGACCAGTGGGTGGTGCCGGAGAACATGACCGGCCGTTGATCAGTACCCGATGGTGTAGCGCTGGCGCGAGTGCGCCGGTTTTTCGAGCTCGTCGATGAACGCGATCGCGTAGTCCTCGAAGGTGATCCAGCTGCGCCCCTCGGCGCTCACGAGCAGGTCGTCCTTGCCCAGGCGGAACTTGCCCGTGCGCTCGCCTTCGACGAACTCGGCCGAGGGCGAGAGAAAAGTCCAGTCGAGTTCCTTCTCGTTGCGCAGCGCCTCCAGGAACACGCCGCCGGCTGTGGCCTCGGCCTTGTAGGCCTCGGGGAAGTTCGGCGTGTCGATCACCTTCAGGCCCGGCGCCGCGAACAGGCTGCCGGCGCCGCCGACCACCAGCAGGCGCTTCACGCCTGCGCGCTTGGCCGGCTCGATGATGGCCGCGGGCGGCACGGTGGAGAAGTGCGCGGCGCTGAAGACGGCGTCGTGGCCGGCCAGTGCCTTTTCGAGCGCGGCGCTGTCGAGCACGTCGAGGTCGATGGCCTTCACGTTGGTGCGGCCCGAGAGTTTTTCGCTCGCCTTGCGCGCGATGGCCGTCACGGTGTGGCCGCGGCGCAGGGCCTCTTCGAGAAGGCGGCCGCCGGCGCGTCCGGTGGCGCCGATGATGGCGATGTGGCTCATTGGATGGCTCCAGAAAGTGGTTGGGATGAAGCGCATCTTAGGTTTCTGCTTTCGAAAGAAATACCTCGAATTGCGCGCTTGTTTATTCCTAAAATCGTTCGAATGGACCGATTGAATGCAATGCGCGTGTTCGTCACCGTGGTGGATTCGGGCAGCCTTTCGGCCGCGGCCGACAAGCTCGACCTCTCGCGCCCGGTGGTCACGCGCTACGTGGCCGAACTCGAGCAATGGACGGGTGCGCGCCTCTTGCACCGCACGACGCGCCGGCTGAGCCTCACGGCGGCGGGCGAGGAACTGCTGCCGCGCTGCCGCCAGGTGCTCGAGCTCGCGGGCGACATGCAGGAGGCCGTGCGGCAGCCGGCCGAGGCGCCGCGCGGCCAGCTGCGCATCACGGCCAGCACCTCGTTCGCACAGGCGCAGCTGGCCGATGCCGTGGCCGACTACGTGCGGCTCCATCCCGGCGTGGCGGTCGACCTGGTGCTGCTGGACCGGGCGGTGAACCTGGTGGACGAGCGCATCGACCTGGCGATCCGCGTGGCGGTGGAGATCGATCCCAACCTGATTGCGCGGCGGCTCACCGATTGCCGCTCGGTGGTGTGCGCATCACCCGGCTACCTGAAGGAGCACGGGCAGCCGCTGCGCGTGGAGGAGCTGGCCCAGCGCAACTGCCTCACGCACTCGTACTTCGGGCGCAGCCTCTGGAATTTCACGCGCAGGGAAGACGGCACGCCCGTGTCGGTGGCCGTGGGCGGCAACGTGTCGACCAACGATGCCGCGAGCCTGATGCACCTGGCGCGGGCCGGGGCCGGCATCGCGATGCTGCCGACCTACCTGACCGCCGGCCTGCTGCAGGCCGGCGAACTGGTGCGGCTGTTCCCGGAGTTCGAGCCGCAGGTGGTCGGCATGTATGCGGTGTATGCCTCGCGCAAGCACATGCCGGCCACGCTGCGCACAATGCTCGACTTTCTTGCCAGGCGTTTTACCGGCGTGCCCGCCTGGGACCTGCCGCAGGCAGGCCCGGCGCTCAGTGCGAACCGCCGCCCTGCGGCACGGCGGGCGCCATGAGCCTGTCGGTGTAGGCGATGGCCATGGCCGAGAACAGGAAGGCGATGTGGATCACGGTCTGCGCAATCAGCACGCGGTCGGTGTAGTTGTCCGCGTTGATGAAGGTCTTCAGCAGGTGGATCGAGCTGATGCCGATGATGGCGGTGGCCAGCTTGACCTTGAGCACCGAGGCGTTCACATGGCTCAGCCACTCGGGCTGGTCGCGGTGGCCTTCGAGGTCCATGCGGCTCACGAAGGTTTCGTAGCCGCCCACGATCACCATGATCAGCAGGTTGGAGATCATCACCACGTCGATCAGCGCCAGCACCACCAGCATGATCACTGTTTCGTTGAGCGTGCCCACCGGCGCGGTGGTCTTGTAGCCGATGCTGGTGATCAGCGCCTGCAGCGCGTCCTTGCTGCCGAAGGCCGCCTCCACCAGGTGCAGCAGCTCGACCAGGAAGTGCACCACGTACACCGCCTGCGCCACGATCAGCCCCAGGTAGAGCGGCAGCTGCAGCCAGCGGCTCGCGAAAATCAGCTTGGGCAGCGGCCGCAGCGGCGAGCCGCGGGCTGGAACAGGCGTATTCGGGCGGTCGAAGGATTCGGGTGCGGACATGGAGAGGATGGTTGGAAACGACCGGCGATTCTAGAGGTGCCCCCATGTCCGACTCGTGATAACCCTGCGAACTAACATCGCAACCGTCAGTGGCCCGTAAGTGGGCCCGCCGACATTACGGCCGCACCTAGATCAAGGAGACAAGAAAATGAGCAGCAGCGCATCGAAGAACATCGAATCCGTCCTGGTCGAGAACCGCGTGTTCCCYCCYGACGCCCGCGCCAGCGCTGGCGCGCGCATTGCCGGCATGGCCGCCTACGAGGCCCTGTGCCAGGARGCCGAACAGGACTTCGAAGGCTTCTGGAGCCGCCTGGCGCGCGAGAACCTGAGCTGGACCCARCCCTTCACGAAGACACTCGACGAATCCAASGCSCCSTTCTACSARTGGTTCGGCGACGGCGAACTCAACGCCAGCGCCAACTGCCTGGACCGCCACATCGGCACCCCCGTCGAACACAAGACCGCCATCGTCTTCGAAGCCGACGACGGCGCCGTCACCCGCGTCAGCTACAAGGAACTGCTCGCCCGCGTGAG
>NZ_JBFTLJ010000028.1:0-47085 GCF_056396385.1 Variovorax sp. 05T418
TGCAACAAGACCGTCGGTAGATGTGCAGTCTGTTCCTCGTTTCGTTGCGCCTCGATCCTCAATGCCTCGCAAGCGATACAGCTTGGTAGAAAAACCAACCCAAACCCGTGCTTGACTGCGCGAGAAGTCCCGGTACAAGGGGGAGGCCGMAGGCCGGAGGACATTCGCGGAGCAAGGTACCCCGTCGGCGGGAGCGCGCCCTGAACTGAGCAGCAGCAGCGCCCGAACCAAGGCACCAGCGCAAGACTCAGCCCGGCTGTGCAATCAGCGCCAGCGCATCGGCAATGGACTGGCTGTCTTCGGGACGCACCAGCTTCGCGACCTGCTGGCCGTCGCGCATGAACACCAGCGTGGGCCACAGCCGCACGTTGAACGAGCGGCCCAGCGGTCGTCCGCTGCCGTCCTCGACCTTGATGCGCGGAATGTCCGGGTACTTGGCAAAGGCCTCGGCGATATGAGGTTGGGCGGCCTTGCAGATGCCGCACCAGTTGGTGCCGAACTCGACCACCGCCGGGCCCTTCAGGGCATCGATCTCGGCGCGGTCGGGCTGCTCGGTCTTGTATTCGGAAGTCATGGGATCCGGCTCCTTGTGGACTGGCTTGCTTGATGCCATTGCAGCAGAAACGTCGCGGGCTTGCTGGCGGCAGGGGCTTGGTTTTTCCAGGCCTGCTTTTCAGGCCGGCTGCAGGCCGTGCGAAGCGAGCAGCGCGGGCAGTTCCCGCATGTCGCTGAACACCTGCAGCGCGCCGACGCTGCGCAGAGCCTCGGGGCCGCTGTGGCCCGATTCGCCGGTGCTGTAGCCGAACACCGTGGCACCCGCAGCCACGCCGGCCATCGCGCCCGTGACGGTGTCCTCGACCACCGCGCAGCGCTTCGGATCGACACCCAGCGCCTCGGCAGCGGCCAAGTAAACGTCGGGGTAGGGCTTGGAGCGCGGCATCTCGTGGCCGCTGAAGATGCGGCCTTCGAAACACTCGAGCAGACCGACCTTCGCCAGTTGCAGTTCGACCTTGTGGCGGTCGGCGCCCGAGGCGCAGGCGATGCGGCCCCGGAGCCGCGCATGAATTTCGCGAATGGCCGCGGGGGCGTGCGCAATGGCCGCGAGGTCGCGCTCGAGCGCTTCGTTGCGGCGGGCCCTGAAGGCCTTGAGCCAGTCTTCGGTGATCCTGACGCCGGTCTTCGATTCGATGAGCGCGGTTTCGTCCTTCACGGCCTTGCCGGTGAAGGTGTTCATCGACTCTTCGGTGGTCAGGTGCCAGCCGAGTTCGCCGAGCATCTCGGCGAGCACGCGGTTGGTGATGGGTTCGGAATCGACGAGGACGCCGTCGCAGTCGAAAAGGACGGCGTCGAAGGGGAATGGGGTCATTGCGCGGAGGGGTTCGGGGGAATCCCCCATGGTAGCAATGACCCCGGCCGGGCTCAGGACGCGGGCTGGATCGGGATGTAGATCTCGCCGCCGCCCGCCATGAACTCCCTGGACTTCTGCGCCATTCCTTCGGCCATGGCTTCCGCCTCGGCCACGCCCTTCTTCGCCGCGTACTCGCGCACTTCCTGCGTGATCTTCATGGAGCAGAACTTCGGTCCGCACATCGAGCAGAAATGCGCCACCTTGCTCGAATCCTTGGGCAGGGTCTCGTCATGGAATTCGCGCGCCGTGTCGGGGTCCAGGCCCAGGTTGAACTGGTCCTGCCAGCGGAATTCGAAGCGCGCCTTGCTGAGCGCATCGTCTCGCGAGCGCGCGCCCGGGTGCCCCTTGGCCACGTCGGCCGCATGCGCGGCGATCTTGTAGGCAATGATTCCCTGCTTGACGTCGTCGCGGTCGGGCAGGCCCAGGTGCTCCTTGGGCGTCACGTAGCAGAGCATTGCGGTGCCGGCCCAGCCGATCATCGCGGCGCCGATGGCGCTGGAGATATGGTCGTAGCCCGGCGCGATGTCGATGGTCAGCGGGCCGAGCGTGTAGAACGGCGCCTCGTGGCAGTGCTTGAGCTGCTCGTCCATGTTGGCCTGGATCATGTGCATCGGCACGTGGCCGGGCCCCTCGATCATGGTCTGCACGTCGTGCTTCCATGCGATCTGCGTGAGCTCGCCCAGCGTGCGCAGTTCGGCAAACTGCGCTTCGTCGTTGGCGTCGGCGCCCGAGCCCGGGCGCAGGCCGTCGCCGAGCGAGAAGCTCACGTCGTAGGCCTTCATGATGTCGCAGATGTCCTCGAAGCGCTCGTAGAGAAAGCTCTCCTTGTGGTGCGCGATGCACCACTTGGCCATGATCGAGCCGCCGCGCGAGACGATGCCCGTCATGCGGTCGGCCGTCAGGTGGATGAACGGCAGCCGCACGCCGGCATGGATGGTGAAGTAGTCGATGCCCTGCTCGGCCTGCTCGATCAGCGTGTCGCGGAAGATCTCCCAAGTCAGGTCCTCGGCCACGCCGCCCACCTTCTCGAGCGCCTGGTAGATCGGCACGGTGCCGATGGGCACGGGACTGTTGCGCACGATCCAGTCGCGCGTGGTGTGGATGTTCTTGCCGGTGGAAAGGTCCATCACGTTGTCGGCGCCCCAGCGGATCGCCCACACGAGCTTTTCCACTTCTTCCTCGATGCTCGAGGTGACCGCCGAGTTGCCGATGTTGGCGTTGATCTTGACCTTGAAGTTGCGGCCGATGGCCATCGGCTCCACTTCAGGATGGTTGATGTTGGCCGGAATGATGGCGCGGCCGCGCGCCACCTCGTCGCGCACGAACTCGGGCGTGATGATGCGCGGAATGCTCGCGCCCATCGGGTTGCCGGCCACGCGCTTGGCGCGCTCCTCGTTGGCGAGGTATTCGGCCATCCACTCGCGCTTGCCGTTCTCGCGCAGCGCCACGTATTCCATCTCGGGCGTAATGATGCCGCGGCGCGCGTAGTGCATCTGCGTGACGTTGGCGCCCGCCTTGGCGCGGCGCGGCGTGCGCTGCAGCGCCGAGGCGCCGGCGCGCAGTTCGGCCAGGCGCTGGGCATCGTGGTCGTGCGCGTGCTTCAGGCCCTCGTCGAGCGCCTGGTGCGAGCGGCCTTCGTAGCTTTCGGTGTCGTTGCGCTCGGCGATCCAGGCGCCGCGCACGCCGGGCAGGCCGCGGCGCACGTCGATCTCGACCTTGGCATCGGTGTAGGGGCCCGAGGTGTCGTAGAGCGACACGGTCTCGCCGTTGGTCAGCAGCACGTCGCGCACCGGCACGTTGAGGTCGGGCCGGCTGCCCGGGATCAGGCACTTGTGCGATGCGGGAAAGGGCTCGCGCGTGAGCGAGAGCAGGGAGGTGAACTTGTCTGGGGCATTCATGCGGGGCACTCCTTGTTGAGGGAAAGGGTGCTCCGCAATCGCTCTGAGGACTTTGGGCCGCCACGTTGGTGGGTGGGTGGCGGGACCGGAGTCGGGGAGTGCAGCTCTTCTTACGCCGGTATGACCCGGATCAAGTTCGCGGGTCGGCACTTTGCCATCTCAGCACGCCACATGCGTGCACCCCGGAGCGGGGACTATTGTGCGGGCCGTGGCCCGGTGCGTCAACCGGGGGTCTGCAGATCGCCTTCGAGGTAGAACCAGCGGTCGCCCTCGCGCACGAAGCGGCTGCGCTCGTGCAGGCGCGTGGCGGCGCCGGTGCTGCTGCGCTGGCGGGCGACGAATTCGACCTCGGCATGGTCGGCGTCCAGCACCGAGCGCGAGCGGATGTCCAGGCCCAGCCACTTCACGCCGGGTTCGAACTCGATCGACGCCGGCCGCGTCGACGCATGCCAGGTGGCAAGCAGGTAGGGGCCGCGTTCCAGCACGAAGGCGGTATAGCGCGAGCGCATCAGCGATTCGGCGTCGGGCGCGGGCGTGCCCTCGAAGTCCTCGAGGTAGCGGCCGCAGCACAGGGCATAGCCGATGGGCTTGTCTCGGCGGTCCGTGCGGCCGCAGGGGCAAGGTCCGGTGGGGGGAACAGTGGCGCTCATGAAGGCCTCTATTGGAACATCCTCCGGGCCCTTCGACCGATGGGGCAAGCCCGGGGCGCCGTCCAGGAGCCTTCCGAGCGCCCGGTTCAGGCCATTGCGCGCTGGATCAGCAGCTTCTGGATGTCCGAGGTGCCTTCGTAGATCTGGCACACCCGCACGTCGCGATAAATGCGCTCGAGCGGAAAGTCGTTCACGTAGCCATAGCCGCCCAGCGTCTGGATCGCGGCGCTGCAGACGCGCTCGGCCATTTCGCTTGCGAACAGCTTGGCCATCGCGGCTTCCTTGAGGCACGGGCGGCCGGCGTCTCGCAGGCTGGCAGCGTGCCAGATCAGCTGGCGCGCGGCTTCGAGCTGCGTGGCGCACTCGGCCAGCCTGAAACCGACGGCCTGCTGGTCGAAGATCGCCCCGCCGAAGGCCTGGCGTTCCTTGGCATAGGCCAGCGCCACGTCGAAGGCGCTGCGCGCCATGCCCACGCTCTGCGCCGCAATGCCGATGCGGCCGCCCTCGAGCGCGCCCAGCGCGATCTTGTAGCCCTCGCCCTCGGCGCCGATGAGGTTTTCCACCGGGATGCGGCAGCCGTCGAAATTGATCTGCGCGGTGTCGCTGCTGTGCTGGCCCAGCTTGTCCTCGAGCCGCGCCACGCTGTAGCCCGGCGCATCGGTGGGCACGATGAAGGCGCTCATGCCGCGCTTGCCCGCGCCCTTGTCGGTCACCGCGATGACGATGGCGACCTGGCCGTTCTTGCCGCTGGTGATGAACTGCTTCACGCCGTCGATCACGTAGCCATCGCCGTCCTTGCGCGCCGTGGTGCGCAGGCTCGATGCATCGCTGCCGGCCTGCGGCTCGGTGAGGCAGAAGGCGCCGAGCATCCGGCCCTGCGCCAGCGGCTCGAGCCACTGCTTCTTCTGCTGCGCATTGCCGTAGCGCATGAGGATCGCGTTGACCGGGCAGTTGGTCACGCTGATGGCGGTGCTGGTGCCGCCGTCGCCGGCCGCGATTTCTTCCAACACCAGCGCGAGCGTGAGGTAGTCGAGGCCCGCGCCGCCGTGCTCCTCGGGCACGCAGATGCCGTAGGCGCCGAGCGCCGCGAGGCCCTGGTGGGCTTCCTTCGGGAAGCTGTGCTCGCGGTCCCACTTGGGGGCGTTGGGCCAGAGCTCGGCCTGCGAAAAATCGCGCACCGCGTCGCGGATGGCTTCCTGGTCGGCACTGAGCAGCATGGCGTTGTCTCCTGTCCTTTTTCTTGCTTACTTGCCGGCGCCCAGGTCCATGATGAGCCGCGCCGCCATGTACAGGCGCCTTGGAATCGCGCTGATGTCGACGTACTCGGCCTTGTCGCTGTGGTAGCCGAAGCCCGGCAGGCCCAGGCTCTCGATCACGGGCTTGCCCGAGAGCGCCGCGTAGGCCGCGTCGGTGCCGCCGCCGGTGCGCTCTTCCACGCCCAGCGTGCCGCCGGCTTCCTTGTAGTAGGCCACGGCCTTGTCGACCAGCTTCTTGCCGCCTTCGCCGGCGTTGAAGGCCGGACGGCCGCGCGTGACCACCACCTTGACATCGGATTCGGGCAGCTTCTTCTGCTGCGCCTTTTCTTCGAGCGTCTTCATGGCGGCCTCGAAGTCCTCGTTCTGCGCATAGCGCACGTCGGCGTTCAGCGTGGCACTGGCCGGAATGATGTTCGACACGTTGCCGGCCTTGGACATGGTCCAGTTGAAGCGCAGGTGCCTGGCCTTGTCGTCGATGCTCATGGTGCGCAGCACGAGGTCCGACGCCTCGACCAGCGCGTTCACGCCCAGGTCGGGCGCGGCGCCCGCATGCGAGGCCTTGCCGGTGATGTTGACCTGCACGTAGGCAATGCCCGAAGTGCCGAGCGAGAGCTTTTCATCGCCCGCGCTCGTGGGTTCGAACGAGAGCACGTAGTCGGCCTGCTTGGCTTCTTCCTGGATCAGGTCGCGCGAGCCGAAGGAGCCTTTTTCCTCGTCGGTGTTGAACAGCACGGTGATGGTGCCGTAGTCGCGCACGCCGTAGTCCTTGAGCAGCTTCAGCGTGTGCAGGATGACGGCGTTGCCGCCCTTGTCGTCGGCAATGCCGGGGCCGTAGGCCTTGTTGCCTTCGATGCGGAACGGCGCCTTGGCGAGCGTGCCCTTGAGGTACACGGTGTCCATGTGCGACATCAGCAGCAGGTTCTTGCCGCCCCGGCCCTTGAGCTTGCCGACGATGTTGTCGCCCACCACGAGGCCGGCCGACTTGCTGCGCGTGACGGTGAAGCCAAGATTCTTGAGCTCGCCCTCGAGGTAGTTGCCCGCGGCCGCAATGCCCTCGGCATCGCCCGTGCCGGTTTCGATGTTGACCAGCTGCTCCAGCGTCTTGAGCACGGCGGGCTGCGCATCGGTGGCGGCCTGGAACAGCACGTTGTCGCGCTTCTGCGCCCAGCCGGCGGCTGGCGCCAGCAAGGCGGTGGCCAGCAGGGCTGCGAGCATGGTGCGTTGATTGAATGGGCGCATGAAGAATCTCCTGGCGTCTGTCTGCAGTATTCGTAGAGAGAAAACCACGAAGCGCCCCGGCAAGGGGCGCTTGCGGCGTTTGTTTTTTGTTAAAGCAACTCGAGTGCCACCGCGGTGCCTTCGCCCCCGCCGATGCACAGCGTGGCCACGCCGCGCTTCTTGCCGCGCGCCTTCAGCGCATGGATCAAAGTGACCATGATGCGCGCGCCGCTGGCGCCGATCGGGTGGCCCAGCGCGCAGGCGCCGCCGTTCACATTGACGATCTCGTGCGACACGTCGAGCTCGTGCATCAGCGCCATCGGCACCACCGCGAAAGCCTCGTTCACTTCCCACAGGTCCACGTCCTTGACGGTCCAGCCGGTCTTCTTGAACAGCTTGGCCACGGCGCCGACCGGCGCGGTGGAGAACCACTCGGGCTGCTGCGCATGCGTGGCATGGCCGACGATGCGGGCGATCGGCCTGGCGCCGATCTTCTTGGCGTGCGACTCGGTCATCATCACCAGCGCGGCAGCGCCGTCGTTGATCGACGAGCTCGATGCGGCGGTGATGGTGCCGTTCTCTTTCTTGAACGCGGGCTTGAGCGTGGCGATCTTGTCGAGCTTGACCTTGCCCGGGCCTTCGTCGATGGAAATGACGGTGTCGCCGCCGCGGCCCTTCACGGTGATGGGCGTGATCTCGTCCTTGAACGCGCCGGATTCGGTGGCGGCCTTGGCGCGCTGCACGCTGGCAATGGCAAACGCATCTTGCTGCTCGCGCGTGAACTTGTACTTGGCGGCGCAGTCCTCGCCGAAGGTGCCCATCGAGCGGCCCGGCTGGTAGGCGTCTTCCAGACCGTCGAGCATCATGTGGTCGAAGATGCGGTCATGGCCCATGCGGTAGCCGCCGCGGCCCTTGAGCATAAGGTAGGGCGCGTTGGTCATGCTCTCCATGCCGCCGGCCACCATCACCTCGTGCGTGCCGGCCAGCAGCAGGTCGTGCGCGAGCATCGCGGCCTTCATGGCCGAGCCGCACATCTTGCTGAGCGTGACCGCGCCCGCGCTGTCGGGCAGGCCGCCCTTGTAGGCCGCCTGGCGCGCCGGCGCCTGGCCCTGGCCGGCCATCAGGCAATTGCCGAACAGCACTTCGCCCACGCTGTCGGGCGCGATGCCGGCGCGCTCCACGGCGGCCTTGATGGCGGCGCCGCCGAGGTCGTGCGCGGCAAGGGAAGAGAAGTCGCCCTGGAAGCTCCCCATGGGGGTGCGGGCGGCGCCGACGATGACGATGGATTCAGGCATGGTGATCTCCTTCGGAAAAGTGGAAAGAAAAAAGGAAGCGGTCGTTGCCGACCGGGGCTCGATCAGAAATGGGTCGCATGGCCCTCGTGCGGAAAGCGCTGCGACTCCTCGTACGGGAACACGTCGAGCATCTGGCCGGCCCGGATGCGTTCCTTGTGGTGCTGCCAGAAGGCAGCGTCGAGCAGGTCGGCATGGTGCGCCATGAAGGCTTTGCGCACCGCGTCGTTGCCGAGCAGGAAAGGCTCGAAGGTTTCCGGGAACACGTCCTTCGGGCCCACCGAATACCAGACCTCGCCGCTCATCTCGTCTTCCTCGTTGCGCGGCGCGGGCACCTTGCGGAACTGGCAGTCGGTGATGTATTCGATCTCGTCGTAGTCGTAGAAGACCACCTTGCCGCCGCGTGTGACGCCGAAGTTCTTCCACAGCATGTCGCCCGGAAAGATGTTGGCCGCCACCATGTCCTTGATGGCGTTGCCGTACTCGACCACCGCGTGCTCGAGCTGCTCCTGCGCGCGCTTGGCGTGGGCCGGGCTTTCGGGGTTGGCGAGCGTGTCGAAGGCCTCCTGCAGGAAGATGTTGAGCGGGATCATGCGGCGCTCGATGTAGACGTGCTTGAGCACGAGCTCCATCTCCCCGTTGCCGTCGCGGTCGCCGATCTCGAGCTGGCTGGGCGCGAATTTGCGGATCTCGTCGATCAGCTCGGGCTCGAAGCGGTCGAGCGGAAAACCAACGTCGCTGTATTCGAGCGTGTCGGCCATGCGGCCCACGCGGTCGTGCTGCTTCACGAGCATGTACTTGCCCTTGATCTGCTCGCGCGTGGTGTCCTTCTGCGGCGGATAGAAGTCCTTGATGACCTTGAACACGAACGGGAACGACGGCAGGTCGAACACCAGCATGACCATGCCCTTGATGCCGGGCGCGATGCGGAAGCGGTCGCTCGAGTAGTTCAGGTGCGAGAGGAAGTCGCGGTAGAACAGCGTCTTGCCTTGCTTGGCAAGGCCCAGTGCGTTGTAGATTTCGGCGCGCGGCTTGCGCGGCATGAGCGAGCGCAGGAACTGCACGCAGGCCGAGGGCACTTCCATGTCGACCATGAAGTAGGCGCGCGCAAAGCTGAAGAGCATCTGCAGGTCGTCCTCGCCGAAGAGCGCCGCGTCCACGTAGAACTTGCCATGGCTGTCGTGCAGGATCGGCAGCGAGAACGGGAGTTCGACGAAGCCGTTCATGATCTTGCCGACCACGTAGGCGCCCTTGTTGCGGTAGAACAGCCCCGAGAGCACCTGCAGCTGGAAGTTGGCGCGCAGCTTCACCTGGTGGAAGCGCCCCATGATGGCGTGCGCCACGCGCTCGGCATCGCGCCGCTTGTTGGCAAAGCCGCCCTGCAGGCCGTAGTCGTCCAGCATCTGCTCGATGGTGTCGGCCAGCGTGTCGTGCGAGGGGTAGTAGGGCCTGTACGTGGGCGCGCCGCGCGGCTCGATGTACTCGGTGCTGATGGCCGGGCGAACGAAGATGAAGTCGTTCTGGAAGTAGGCCCGGTGCAGGATCTTCGTGGTCACCGAATTGAAGAAGCTCTCGGCCAGCTCGGGCTGGTGGTGGTCCACCAGCAGGCCGATGAAGTGCAGCTTGACCTGGTGCCACACTTCCATCGGCTGGTCGCCGGCCTTGAACTCTTTCTCGAGCCGGGCCACGGCCTCGTTCACGCGCATGTCGTAGAACTCGATGCGCTCGCGCTGCGCGCGCTGCTGGCCGTGCCAGTCGGCCGTTTCGAAGCGGTGCTTGGCGCGCGCCGACTCGGCGCGGAACAGGGTGTAGTGGCGATTGAACCCGTCGATCATCGCCTTGGCGATGTCGTAGGCCAGCGGTGAATCGAGACGCTGCGGGAACATGGGTTCAGCCGGTTTTCGTTCCGGTGCTCTCGATGGCCTGGGCAACGGCCGCGGCGGCATCGATGCCTTCGGTCCCGTCGGCCCCGGCCTGCGCCGACGGCGAGGCTCCCGCGGGCTTGCTCCACTTGTAGCGGATGCGCTGCACCGCGGCCTTGTAGACCGCGTCGAGCGGCCTGGCGCCATCCACGTTCAGGCCCAGGTCCTGCAGCAGGCCGTCGTGCACGCCGAAGGTCCAGCCGTGGATCTTGACCTTCTGGCCGCGGCCCCAGGCATCGACCATGACGGTGCTGACGGCCACGTTGACCACCTGCTCGGCCACATTGAGCTCGCACAGCGCATCGACGCGCACGTCCTCGGGCAGGGAATCGAGCATCACGGCGTGGCGGTCGCGCACGTCCTGGATGTGGCGGATCCAGTTGTCGGCCAGGCCGATGCGCTTGCCGCTGAGCGCCGCCTTCACGCCGGCGCAGCCGTAGTGGCCCACCACCATGATGTGCTCGACCTTCAGGTGCTCGACCGCGAACTGGATCGCCGAGAGCGCGTTGAGGTCGGAGTGCACCACGATGTTGGCGACGTTGCGGTGCACGAACACCTCGCCCGGCTCCAGGCCGGTGATCTGGTTGGCGGGCACGCGGCTGTCGGAACAGCCGATCCACATGTAGCGCGGCGTCTGCTGCTTCACCAGGCCGGTGAAGAAGCCGGGCCGGTCGCGTTCCATCTGTGCGGACCAGGCACGGTTGTGGGCAAACAGGTCATCAAGATTGTCGGACATGGGCGTGATTGTCGATGAGTCGTGGTGGTTCGGTCGGGATCTCAGGCCGCTCTGGCCGCTTTCTGTGCCTTGGCCAGGGCCGCGCGGCCCTTTTTCTCGTGCTCGCGCACTTCCGCCAGGTTGGCCTGCAGCTCGGCCAGCTGCGCCTCGAGCTGGGCGCGGTGCGCACCCAGCACGCCGAGGAACTTCTGCAGCTGCGGCACGGTGTCGCGCGGGCTGTCGTACATGTCGAGGATGTCCCTGGCCTCGGTCAGGCTCAGGCCCAGGCGCTTGGCACGCAGCGTGAGCGTGAGCCGCGCCCGGTCGCGCGCGCTGTAGACGCGCTGCACGCCGGCGCGCTCGGGCGTGAGCAGCCCCATGTCTTCATAGAAGCGGATGGCGCGCGTCGTGAGGTCGAATTCCTTCGCGAGCTGGCTGATGGTGAAGGTTTGCGCGGACATTGGACTGGGATCTGCCGAAAAAAGCCGTCTGGAGGGGCGTTGCGGCGGCGACAGCAGGATGGCCCCGCTCTGCCTACAATGATGCCCTCAACCCATGACGTTTACGTAAACGTCAATCTTACATGAACCTCCTCGAACGCGAACTCCACTACCCCCTGGGCGACACCCTGCCCGCCCCCGGCGAAGCACTGGAAGTCGCGCCGGGCGTGCGATGGATCCGCATGCGGCTGCCGTTCGCGCTCGACCACATCAACCTCTGGCTGCTGCGCGACAGCCTCGACGGCGTCGAGGGCTGGACCGTGGTCGACTGCTGCATCGCGCATGACGAAGCCCGCGCCCAGTGGGAGCAGGTGTTCGAAACGCAGCTGCAGGGCCTGCCGATCCTGCGCGTGATCGTCACCCACATGCACCCCGACCACATCGGCCTGGCCGAATGGCTGTGCACGCGCTGGAACGCGCCGCTGTGGATCAGCTCGACCGACTACCACGTGGCGCGCGTGCTGAGCACCGCCGGCGACACGCTGGCGGGCGGCGACGCGGCGGCGAGCTTCTTTGCCTCGCACGGCCTCGTCGACCCCGAGGCGGTGGCCAAGATCCGCGCCCGCACCAACTACTACGCCAACATGGTGCCCTCCGTGCCCGACCGCTTCACGCGAATGATGGACGGCGACACCGTGGCCATCAACGGCCACGCCTGGCGCTGCATCAGCGGCTACGGCCATGCGCCCGAGCACATCGCGCTGTACTGCGACGATCTCAAGCTGCTGCTGGGCGGCGACATGATGCTGCCGCGCATCTCGACCAACGTGAGCGTGCATGCAGGCGAGCCCGAAGCCAATTCGCTGCGGCTCTTCCTGGACAGCATCGACAAGTTCAAGGCGCTGCCGGCCGACACGCTGGGCCTGCCCTCGCACGGCAAGCCATTCACCGGCATTCACCGCCGCGTCGACCAGCTGCAGGAGCACCACCGCGACCGCCTGGCCGAACTGCTCGAAGCCTGCACCGCGCGCCCGCTGACCGCGGCCGAGGGCCTGCCGATCCTGTTCAAGCGCGAACTCGATCTGCACCAGATGACCTTCGCCATGGGCGAGACCGTGGCCCACCTGCACCTGCTGTGGTTCGCGGGCCAGGTCCGGCGCGAGCTCGGCGAGGACGGCATCTACCGCTTCGGACCCCGCAGCGCCACGGCCCGGGCACTTTAGACTCGGTGGATGGACACGCTGGCTGAGCTGCGCGCGGGCCGGCTGGCAGGCGCAAGACGAATCGACCTCTCGTGCGGACTCACCGAGTTTCCGCGCGAGATCTTCGACCTGGCCGATTCGCTCGAGACACTGAACCTCTCCGGCAATGCGCTCGACGCATTGCCCGACGACCTCGGCCGGCTGCACCGCCTGCGCGTACTGTTCTGCTCCGACAACCGCTTCACGCGGCTGCCCGAATCCATCGGCCAGTGCCAGGCGCTGGAGATGGTCGGATTCAAGGCCAACCGCATCCGCACCGTGCCTGCCGCCGCGCTGCGGCTGCCGGCGCTGCGCTGGCTGATCCTCACGGACAACCAGATCGAGACCCTGCCCGAGGCGCTGGGCCAATGCACCGCCATGCAGAAGCTCATGCTGGCCGGCAACCGGCTGCGTGCGCTGCCGGAATCGCTGGCGGCCTGCGGCCGGCTCGAGCTGCTGCGCATTTCGGCCAACAACTTCGAGGCGCTGCCCGCATGGCTGCTGGCGCTGCCGCGCCTGTCGTGGCTCGCGGGTGCAGGCAACCCCTTTGACATGCAGGCCGAGCAGGCAGCCATCGCCGCGCAGTCGGTGCCGCATGTCGACTGGCGCGACCTGGCGCTGGGACAGAAGCTCGGCGAAGGTGCATCGGGCGTCATCCACCAGGCGGTGCTGGGCCCCGCGTCGCGGCCGGTGGCCGTCAAGCTGTTCAAGGGCGCAGTCACCAGCGACGGCTGGCCGCACAGCGAGATGGCCGCCAGCATCGCGGCCGGCGCGCATCCGACACTGATCGCCGCACAAGGCCGGATCGATGGACATCCGGATGGCACCCAGGGCCTGGTCATGGCGCTGGTGGATCCGTCTTTCCGCACGCTCGCCGGCCCGCCGAGCCTCGCGTCCTGCACGCGCGACGTCTATGCGGCCGATGCGCAGTGGACTTCCGCCGTGGCATTGCGCATGGCCCGCGACATCGCTTCCGCCATGCGGCACCTGCATGCGCGCGGCATCCTGCACGGCGACCTCTACGCGCACAACATCCTCTGGAACGCGCAAGGCGGCGGACTGCTCGGCGATTTCGGTGCGGCCTGGATGACGGGCGCACTCGACACGGCGCAAGCCCAGGCACTGCAGCGGCTGGAGATGCGCGCCTTCGGCTGCCTGCTGGAAGAACTGCTCGAGCGCTGCAGCGACGCGCCGCCGCACATCATCGTGGTGCTGAAGGACCGCTGCCTGCAGGCCGATGCGTCCGCGCGGCCCTCGTTCGCCGAGGCCTTGGCGCTGCTCGAGGGCGAGCTCTCGCCATGACGGGCCAGCGCCTGCCCCTGCCCACGCGCGACGGCGTCGGCCCGAGCTGCGTCGGCCTTCCGCAAGGCGCATGGCCCACCATCGCCGAGTTCCTGATCGAACGCTTTCCGGCAATCACGCGCGAGGCCTGGCTGGCCCGCATGGAAGCCCGCGACGTGGTCGACGAGCACGGCGTCCCCGTGACCGCGCAGCGCCGCTACCAGGCGCCATTGCGCGTGTACTACTACCGCACGCTCGATGCCGAGGTGCGCATCCCCTTCGACGAGCAGGTGCTGTTCCAGGACGACCAGCTCGTGGTGGCGGACAAGCCCCCTTTCCTGCCCGTGACCCCCACCGGCAAGTACCTGCAGGAGAGCCTGCTGGTGCGGCTCAAGCGCAAGCTGAAGCTCGACGACCTGGTGCCGCTGCACCGCATCGACCGCAGCACCGCGGGGCTGGTGCTGTTCTCGGTGCGTCCCGAAACGCGCGGCGCCTACCAGGCCATGTTCCCCGAGCGCCGCATCGACAAGCACTACGAGGCCGTGGTGCCGTGGCAGCCCGGCGTGTCGTCGGTGCCCGGCACCTACCGCAGCCGGCTGGTCGACGACGACCATTTCATGCGCGTGAAGGAAGAGGCCGGCGAGCCCAATTCGGAAACGCGCATCGCCGTGGAACAGGCGGCGGGCGGCCATGCCCTGCTGAGGCTCTCGCCCGTCACCGGCCGCAAGCACCAGCTGCGGGTGCACTGCATGGCGCTGGGCATGCCGATCGTCAACGATCCGTTCTATCCCACGCTGCTGCCGCCCGACAGCGACGACTTCGACAAGCCCTTGCAGCTGCTGGCCAAGTCGGTGGCGTTCCAGGATCCGGTGAGCGGCGAGCTGCGCCGTTTCACGAGCCCGCGCAGCCTGGCACTGCCGCCAAGGTGACGCCCCGCGGGCACGCCGCGCACTAAGCTCGTTTCCTGAAATCTTTCATTCAGGAGACACCTGCACCATGGACACCACCCAACTCTTCTCGCTGAAGGGCCGCAGCGCCTTGATCACTGGCGGCTCGCGCGGCATCGGCCGCATGATTGCCGAGGGCTTCCTGGCCCAGGGCGCGCGCGTGTACATCTCCGCCCGCAAGGCCGCAGCCTGCGACCAGGCCGCCAAGGAGCTTTCGGCCTTCGGCCATTGCGTGTCGCTGCCGGCCGACGTGTCCACGCTGGAAGGCGCGCAGGCGCTGGTCGCTGCCTATGCGAAGCATGAAGACGCGCTCGACATTTTGGTCAACAACGCGGGCGCGGCCTGGGGTGCACCGTACGACGAATTTCCCGAGAGCGGCTGGGACAAGGTGGTGGACCTGAACCTGAAGACGCCCTTCTTCCTGACCCAGGCGCTGACGCCGATGCTCAAGAAGGCGGCGACCGACCACCTCGCGAAGGTGATCAACATTGCGTCCATCGACGGCATCTCGGTGAATCCGCAGGAGACTTATTCGTACGCGGCGAGCAAGGCCGGCCTGATCCAGCTCACGCGGCGCATGGCGCTGCGGCTCGCGCAGGAGCGGATCGTGGTGAGCGCGATCGCGCCCGGGGCGTTTGCCTCGGACATGAACAAGCTCGCGCGCGACCATGGCGATGAAGTGAAGGAGCGGATTCCCGCGGGGCGCATCGGGGTGCCGGAGGACATGGCGGGGGCGGCCATTTATCTCGCCTCCCGGGCGGGGGACTATGTGATGGGGTCTACGCTGGTGGTGGATGGGGGGGTTACGCACGCGCGGTGATTTTTTTGAGGTGGGGGGCCGGGTCTCGCCCCGGCGGGCGACTCACTTTCTTTTGCTTCGCCAAAAGAAAGTAAGCAAAGAAAAGGCGACCCTACTGTCTGCGTCCCTCCGCTTCGCTACGGGCAACCTGCGGTGCTCGATTACGGCGGGGGTCCGCAGAACTCGCTTCGCTCAAACAGCTGCGGCCCTGATCCCGCCTCCATCTGCGCTCCTCGGCGCATACAGAAGGGGTGGGAGCGGGCAGCCTTCGCTTCGCTCGGCCCCAATATCCAACAGCCAATAACAACAGCCCAACCACCGCGGCGCTGCGCGCCGCGGTGGCTTGGTGGCCGAGCGAAGCAAAGGCCCGTGTGGTTTGCCCTCCCCTCTGTATGCGCCGAGGAGCGCAGCGTTTCGCGGATCAGGGCTCGCAGCTGTTTGAGCCGAAGGCGAGTTCTGCGAGACCCCGCGAAACGCGAGCACCGCAGGTTGCCCCGTAGCGCAGCGAAGGGGTCGCAGACAGTGGGGTCGCCTTTTCTTTGCTTACTTTCTTTTGGCGAAGCAAAAGAAAGTGAGTCCGCCGCCGGGCGGAATCCCGGCCCCGGAAAACAAAAAAACAAACCTCAAGACCACCGAGGCACAGCCTCATCCTTGAGCTGCCGCCGCAGCAGGTCATAGTCCGGCACCACGCTCTCCACCGTATCCCAGAACCGCTGCGAGTGGTCCATCACCCGCAGGTGCGCCAGCTCGTGCGCCACCACATAGTCGATCACCGGCAGGCGAAAGTGGATCAGCCGCCAGTTCAGCCGGATCGACCCATCCGCGCTCGCGCTTCCCCAGCGAGTCGCGGCATTCGACAGCGACAGCTTCTGCCACCGCACCCCCAGCCGGGGCGCGAAATGGTCGAGCCGCTCGATGAACAGCCGGCGCGCCTGCCGCATGAGCCAGGCTTGGGCGGCATCGCGGATCTGCGAGGCCTCGGCGTTCTGCGCCACGGCCAGGCGCAAAGTGCGCGGGCCGGCGGCGTCATCGCTTGCATCGAGCGTGCCGCCGACGCTTGCAAAGCCGTGCTTCGGATCGAGGCGGATCACGACCGTCTCGCCCATGAAGGGAAACTCCGCGCCGTCCTTCCAGTCGATGCGCGTGGCCTCGACGCGTGCGTGGCGCTGCTGCGTCTCCAGCAGCTTGCGCAGGATCCAGCCGGCCTTTTCCTGGATGGCGGCATCGACGTCGCGCAGCGTGACCCAGCGCGGCGCGCGCACCGACAGGCCTTCGGCGCCCACCACGAAGCCGATGGTCTTGCGCTTGCCGCGCTTGAACTCGTAGGCCACGCGCGCCGATCCCAGCACCGCTTCGCGCGTGGCCTCAGGGTGCACGAAGCTTGCGAGCGCGAGCGTGTCGCGCAGCGGGACGGCGGGCTGCGCGGGACCGGCGTCCCCGGCCCTGCCTGTTGGCTGCGCATCGGCGACCGGGGGTGCGGGCACGGCCGGCGGCGCCGCCTTTTTCCGAACCTTCTTGCCGCGCGGCTCGCTCGGCTTGGCCGGCGCAAACTCGTTGCCCAGCCCTTCGAACAGGTCCATCGTGAACTGAAGCAGTCCCCGCATCTCGGGCTCTTTCTTTTCTTCTACTTCAGCGCCTCTTGCGGCGCCTGCGGCAGCGGCAGGCTGTCGCGGTAGGCCTCGGGATCGAGCCGGCGCATCTCGGATTCGATCCAGGCCTCGACCTCGCGCATCAGCTCGTCGGGCTTGCGGCCCACGCTGGGAATGGCCGGGCCGATCGACACGTCGACCACGCCGGGACGCTTGATGAAGGCCTTGCGTGGCCAGACCTTGGCCGAGGTGACGGCCACCGGGATCACCGGCACGCCGGTCTCGCATGCGAGGCGCGTGCCGCCGCTCTTGTAGGTGCCCTTCTGGCCGCGCGGAATGCGGGTGCCCTCGGGAAACATGATGATCCAGATGCCCTGCGCCAGCAGCTTGCGGCCCTGGTTCACGACCTTGTTGAAGGCCTGCGCGCGCTGGCTGCGGTCGATGTGGATCATGTCGAGCCGGGCCATCGCCCAGCCGAAGAAGGGCACGTAGATCAGCTCCTTCTTGAACACGAAGGCCAGCGGATGCGGCATCAGCGTGGGCATCAGGAAGGTCTCGAAGGTCGACTGGTGCTTCACCAGCAGGACCGCGCCGGCCAGCTTGTCGGCGGGCAGGTTTTCCATGCCGGTCACGCGCGTCTGGATGCCCAGCAGCACGCGCGCGCCGCCGATGGCCCAGCTGAGCCACTGCACCGCCATCCAGTAGAGCGGAATGCCGCGCTTCCAGAGCGAACTGACGCACATGATGATGCCCCAGGGCACCACGGTGACGAGCATCCACAGGGCATGGACAACGGAACGGATAAAAGCCATCAGACAGCCACCTGCAGTGCAGCCTGCGCTTCGCGCGCAAGCAAAAAGTCGACAAAGGCGGCGAGGTTCTCGTGAACCACGGTGTTCGCCGGGTATTCGGGAGGCAGCGGATCGACGCCGCGGCAGGCCGCGCCCATGCCGGTGAGCAGCAGGTGCGGCTCGCAGCCGGCGGCCGCGCCGGCCTGCAGGTCGCGCAGGCTGTCGCCCGCGGTGGGCACGTCCTTCAGGTCGATGCCGTAGCGGTCGGCAATCTGGCGGAACAGGCCCGGCGCGGGCTTGCGGCAATCGCAGCCCTCATCGGGGCTGTGCGGGCAATAGAAGACCGCATCGACCCGACCGCCCACGGCCGCGAGCATCTTGTGCATCTTGGCGTGCATGGCATTGAGCGAGGCCATGTCGAACAGCCCGCGGCCCAGGCCCGACTGGTTGGACGCGATCACCACGTGCCAGCCCGCATGGTTGAGCCGGGCCACGGCCTCGAGCGCACCGGGCAGCGGCGTCCACTCGATGTCGCTCTTGACGAAGTCTTCGCGGTGCACGTTGATCGTGCCGTTGCGGTCGAGGATGACGAGTTTCATGGCAGTGCCGCCCATCGTGAGGTCGCCGGGGGGATGATCAAGCAGCCAGCCGCTCGAGCTGCGCCACGCGGTTCATCGCGGCGTGCAGCGACATCAGCAGGCCCAGCCGGTTCAGGCGCAGGTCGGCCTGTTCGGCGTTGACCATCACGCCGTCGAAGAACGCATCGACCGGCTCGCGCAGCGCGGCCAGGGTCTGCAGCGAAGCGGTGTAGTCGCCGGCATCGAACTGGGCGTTGGCCGCGGGCACGACCTCGGCCATGGCGGCATGCAGCGCCTTCTCGGCGGGCTCCTTCAGCAGCAGCTCGCTGACGTGCGCGTCGGCCTCAGGCGCCTTCTTGAGGATGTTGCCGATGCGCTTGTTGGCGGCGGCCAGCGCGGCGGCCGCGGGCAGTGCGGCAAAGGCGCGCACCGCCGCCAGCAGCTTGGGCACTTCGCCCAGGCGCTGCGGCCGCGGCGCCAGCACGGCGTCGACTTCCTGCGCGCTGGCGCCCTGCTCGCGCAGGCTGCCGGCCAGGCGGTCGAGGATGAAGTCCTGCAGCTCGGCCGTGGCCTTGCCGGTGTCGAAGCCGTCGATGTCCTTGAACTGCGCGGCGGCGTCCTGCAGCAGCGCGTCGAGCTTCAGCGGCAGGTCTTTCTCGATCAGCATGCGGATCACGCCGAGCGCATGGCGGCGCAGCGCGAAGGGATCGCGGTCGCCGGTGGGCAGGTTGCCGATGCCGAACATGCCGACCAGCGTCTCGAGCTTGTCGGCCAGCGCGACCACCAGGCCCACACTGTTGCGCGGCAGCTCGTCGCCGGCAAAGCGCGGCTTGTAGTGGTCTTCGATCGCGTCGGCCACCTCGGCAGAGAGGCCGTCGTGCAGCGCGTAGTAGCGGCCCATGGTGCCCTGCAGCTCCGGGAACTCGCCGACCATGTCGGTCACCAGGTCGGCCTTGGCCAGCTGCGCGGCCTGCACGGCATGCGCGATGAGCGCGGCGCCGCCGAGCTTTTCGGCGATGCCGCGCGCAATGCGCATCACGCGTTCGACGCGCTCGCCCTGGGTGCCGAGCTTGTTGTGATAGACCACCTTGCCCAGCGATTCGACGCGCGAGGCCAGCGACTTCTTGCGGTCCTGGTCGAAGAAGAACTTGGCGTCGGCCAGGCGCGGACGCACCACGCGCTCGTTGCCGCCGACCACCGCGCTCGCATCTTCCGGGCTGATGTTGCTGACCACCAGGAACTTGTTGGTGAGCCGGTTCGAGGCGTCCAGCAGCGGAAAGTACTTCTGGTTGGCCTTCATCGTGAGGATGAGGCACTCCTGCGGCACCTCGAGGAATTCGCGCTCGAAGCTGCAGACCAGCACGTTGGGCCGCTCGACCAGCGCGGTCACTTCGTCGAGCAGCGCGTCATCGTGGATGGGCACGGCAGCGCCGCCGACCCGCACGGCCGCGGCCGCGAGCTGGCGCGCGATCTCGGTGCGGCGGGCTTCGAAGCTCGCGATGACCGCGCCCTCGTCCTGCATCTGCAGCGCATAGCTGTTGGCGTCGCGCAGCACGACCGGATCGACGGCCGCCTCGAAGCGGTGGCCGTGGGTCTCGCGGCCGGCCTTCAGGCCGAGCGCCTCGACTGGCACCACGGCATTGCCATGCAGCGCCACCAGGCCATGCGCGGGGCGCACGAAGCTCACGCTGCTCCAGCCGGGCAGCTCGCAGCCGCTTTCGAGCTGGTAGCTCATCACCTTGGGAATCGGCAGCTTGGCAATGGCTTCGGCCAGCGCCTTCTGCAGGCCTTCGGCCAGCGTTGCGCCCTTGGCGGTGCTTTCGTAGAACAGCGCTTCGGCCTTGCCGTCCATCGCGCGCTTGAGGCCGGGCACGGCCGAGGCGTCGGCGCCCAGCGCGGCCAGGCGCTTCAGCAAGGCGGGCGTGGGCTGGCCCGAGGCATCGAGTCCCACGGCCACGGGCATGAGCTTTTGCGAGACGGCCTTGTCGGCGGCGCGCTCGGCCACGTGCGTGAGGTGCGCAGCGAGGCGGCGCGGCGACGCGTAGGCCGTGAGCACCGAGGCGGGCTCGGCGAGCCCCTGGGCCACGAGCTGGTCGCGCAGCACGCCGGCGAAGGCATCGCCGAGTTTCTTCAGCGCCTTGGGCGGCAGCTCTTCGACGAAGAGTTCGACCAACAGGTTCTTTTGCACGCTCGTCATCGCTCAGGCCGCCTTCTTCGTGATTTGTGCAACCCACTCGCGAGGCGCCATCGGAAAACCGAGCCGCTCGCGGCTCTCGTAGTAGCTCTGCGCCACGCTGCGCGCGAGGTTGCGGATGCGGCCGATGTAGGCCGCGCGCTCGGTCACGCTGATGGCGCCGCGCGCGTCGAGCAGGTTGAAGCTGTGCGCGGCCTTGAGCACCTGTTCGTAGGCCGGCAGCGCGAGCTGCTCGGTCATGAGGTGCCTGGCCTGCTTCTCGTGCGCCGCGAAGGCGGTGAACAAAAACTCGGCGTCGCTGTGCTCGAAGTTGTAGGTCGACTGCTCGACCTCGTTCTGCTTGTAGACGTCGCCGTAGCTCAGGCCGTCGGTCCAGGTGAGGTTGTAGACGTTGTCCACGCCCTGCAGGTACATGGCCAGGCGCTCCAGGCCGTAGGTGATCTCGCCGGTGATCGGCTTGCAGTCGATGCCGCCGACCTGCTGGAAATAGGTGAACTGCGTCACTTCCATGCCGTTGAGCCAGACTTCCCAGCCCAGGCCCCAGGCGCCGAGCGTGGGATTCTCCCAGTCGTCTTCGACGAAGCGGATGTCGTTTTTCTTCAAGTCGAAGCCCAGCGCCTCGAGGCTGCCGAGGTACAGCTCCAGGATGTTGCTGGGCGCCGGCTTGAGCACCACCTGGTACTGGTAGTAGTGCTGCAGGCGGTTGGGGTTCTCGCCGTAGCGGCCGTCCTTGGGGCGGCGGCTGGGCTGCACGTAGGCGGCCTTCCAGGGCTCGGGGCCGAGTGCGCGCAGGAAGGTGGCGGTGTGCGAGGTGCCCGCGCCCACTTCCATGTCGTAGGGTTGCAGCAGCGCACAGCCCTTGTCGGCCCAGTACGACTGCAGTTTGAGAATGATTTGCTGGAAGGTCAACATGAAGCAGGCCGGCGTGACCGGGCGTTGGACGGTAGCGCGATGAAGCACCGCGAAAGCAGACGATTTTACGGGCGGAGGGCCGCTCTCCCACAGCAAGCCGGCATGCCGGCCGCCTGCGCGGACCGGCCGGCCGTGCGACAACCGCGGGTCAGGGGCGCGCACCGTGCTTTTCCCGGGCTTCCTGTCCCCCGCGCCCGAACTTTCGCAGCCCGCCGGGCTCTTCCCCTCCTTTTTCCGGTTTCCATCGACATGCAGCCGTCTCCCCTCGGTCCGAACTCCCCCTTGTTCGTCGTTCTCAACGCCGGTTCCGGCAGCGCGGACGCCGCCGAAACCCGCGAAATCATCGAGCAAGGCTGCGCCGCGGCCGGCCGCAGGCTGCGCATCTTCCTGGTCGACGAACGCACGACGGTGCAGGCGCTGGCGCGCGAGGCGGTGGAGCGCGCCCGCGCCGTGGACGGCGTGGTGGTGGCCGCGGGCGGCGACGGCACCCTCAACACGGTGGCGCGGGCCACGCTCGGCAGCGGGCTGGCCTTCGGCGTGCTGCCGCAGGGCACCTTCAACTATTTCAGCCGCGCCCACGGCATTCCGCGCGACACGGCGCAGGCGCTGCAGGTGCTGCTGGACGAGCAGCCGCGGCCGGTGCAGGTGGGGCTGGTCAACGACCGCATCTTCCTGGTGAACGCCAGCATGGGCCTGTATGCCGAACTGCTGGAGGAACGCGAAAGCTACAAGGTGCGCTACGGCCGCAGCCGCTGGGTCGCGTTCTTTGCCGGCCTGCTCACCGTGATGCGCGGCCACCGGCACTGGAACCTGCGCATCGCCTCGCACGGGGTGGAGCGCGACATCCGCACGACCACGCTTTTCGTGGGCAACAACCCGCTGCAGCTGCTGCAGGTGGGCATCGCGCATGCCGATGCACCCGAGAACGGCCAGCTGGCCGCCGTGGCGCTGAAGCCGGTGGGCGTGCTGGCCATGCCCGGCCTGCTGGTGCGCGGCGCGCTCGGCCGGCTGGGGAACGCCGACGAGGTGCTGAGCTTTCCGTTCGAGTCGATGACGGTGAAGGCCGGCCGCCTGCACCCGCCGCGCCGCGTCAAGGTGGCCACCGACGGCGAGATCGCCTGGGCCGAGATGCCGCTGCTGTTCCGGGTCTCGCCCGAACCGCTGTGGCTGGTACGGCCCGACGTCGCGCCCGAGTTGGAGGCCGCCAAGCAATGAGCTGCCTGCTGCAGATCTCCGATACGCATTTCGGCACCGAACAGCCCGAGGTGATGGCCGCGCTCGAGCGGCTCGCGCAGGCCCTGGCGCCGCAGGTGGTGGTGCTCTCGGGCGACATCACGCAGCGCGCCACGCGCAGGCAGTTCGCGGCCGCACGCGCCTTCGTCGACCGGTTGGCCGCACCGGCCGTGATAGCGATTCCGGGCAACCACGACATTCCGCTGTTCCAGCTGGGGGCGCGCCTGTTCTCGCCTTATGGGCGCTACGCCGGCGCCTTCGGCACCGACCTGGAGCCGGTGTTCGAATCCGCCGACTGGCTGGTGGTGGCGGTCAACACCACGCGCTGGTGGCGGCATGCGGACGGCGAGGTCTCGCCGGCGCAGATCGAGCGGGTGGCAGCGCGGCTGGCGGGCGCCCTGCCTTCGCAACTGCGCGTGGTGGTCACGCACCAGCCGGTGATGGTGACGCGGCAGGAAGACATGCGAAACCGGCTGCACGGGCGCGAAGCCGCCGTCGCGCGCTGGTGCGCAGCCGGCGCGGACCTGATCCTGGGCGGCCACATCCACCTGCCGTTCGTGCGTTCGCTGCACGGTGCGTACGCCGGCTGCCCGCGCACCGCATGGGCGGTGCAGGCCGGCACGGCGGTGTCGTCGCGCGTGCGCGCGGGCCATCCCAATTCGGTGAACGTGCTGCGCCTGGGCGCGCCGGAAGACGGCCGCGTGTGCCAGGCCGAGCGCTGGGACCATTCGGCCGCCGACAAGGCCTTCGTGTGCGCCAAGGTTTTGCAGCTTCCGCTTGCCAGCGCCGGGGCGCCCGCTTAGGGTGCGCCGCATGCCGATGGAAGCCCCTGCACTCGTTCTTCTCGCCCGCCAGCTGGGCGAGCATTCACTGGCCTGGTTCGCCGGCGCCTTCGCCGTCTCGGTGCTCGGCGCCGGCCTGGCCTGCCGGGCATTGCAGCGGCGGCGCCTCAGGAGATCGTCGAACGAAGAACCCGATGAACCGCGGCTGGCCGCCGGGCTGGCCATCGGCTTCCTCTCGATCCTCGGGGCGGCCAGCCTGGTGGCATACATCGCATCGAAGCTCGGCGACGGGCGCCTGCTGGGCCTGGCCGACCAGGCGCTGGCCGATGCCATCGGCGAGCACCTGCCGTGGGCGGCGCTGGTGGCTTTCAGCTGGCTCACGCACCTGGGCGATGCCGAACTGCTGGCGCCGGTGTGCGTGGTGGTGGCGCTGCTGCTGTGGCGCCGCGCGCACCACGGCCTGGCGCTGGGCTGGGTCATGGCGCTCGGCGGCATCGTGCTGCTGAACCCGGCGCTCAAGCGCATCTTCGCGCGCGCGCGGCCGCTGCACGACCACGGGCTGGCGCTGGAGACGAGCTACAGCTTCCCGAGCGGCCACAGCGCGGGCGCGATCGTGAGCTACGGCATGCTGATGTACTTGGCGCTGCGCCTGCTGCCGGCGCGCTGGCATGTGCCGGCGGCCATGGCGGCCGCCGCCGCCATCGTCACCATCGCGTGCAGCCGCGTGTTCTTGCAGGTGCATTTCGCAAGCGACGTGGCGGCCGGCCTGCTGACCGGCCTGGCCTGGCTGCTCGTGTGCGTGGGCAGCCTCGAATACGCGCGGCACCGCAAGCGCCGCGCCGCGCGCTAGGGCGGGTCAATACTCCCAGAAGATGCGCTGCAGTTCTTTCGTGTCGCTGGTCTTGGTCAGCGCCACCATCGCCAGGATGCGCGCCTTCTGCGGACGCAGGTCGTGCGCCACCACCCAGTCGTACTTGTCGTCGGGCTGTTCGGCATTGCGGATCACGAAGCCGTCGGGCACGCGCGAGCTGCGGATGATGATTGCGCCGTCGGTGCGCGCCTTCTGCAGGTTGGGCACGATGCGGTTGGCCACCGAGCCATTGCCCGTGCCGCCGTGGATGATTGCCTTCACGCCGCTCTTGGCCAGCGCGTCGATGGCGATGGACGAGACGCCCTCGTAGCCCATCGCGATCTCGACCGGCGGCAGCGCGGTGATGGCGTCGATGTCGAACTCCGAACTCATGGTGTGGCGCTTGACCGGCGCGCGGAACCAGTAGTTCTTGCCCTCGACCACCATGCCGAGCGGGCCCCACTGGCTCGAGAAGGCGCTGGTCTTGATGTTGACGTTCTTGCTCACGTCGCGGCCGCTGTCGATGTTGTCGTTCATCGTCACGAGCACGCCCTTGCCCGCCGCGTCCTTGCTGCCGGCCACGCTGACGGCGTCGTACAGGTTGAGCGCACCGTCGGCGGAAAGGGCCGTGCCCGGGCGCATCGAGCCGACCACCACGATCGGCTTGCTGGTGTGCACGGTGAGCGTGAGGAAGTAGGCGGTTTCCTCGAGCGTGTCGGTGCCGTGGGTGATGACGATGCCGTCCACGTCCGCCTGCTTCGACAGCGCCGAGACGCGCTTGGCCAGCGTCAGCAGGTTGTCGTTGGTCAGGCTTTCGGAAGCGACCTGGAACACCTGCTCGCCGCGCACGTTGGCGATCTTGGAGAGCTCGGGCAGGCCGGCGATCAGCTTCTCGACGCCGACCTTGGCGGCCGCGTAGGTGGCGCTGTTGACGGCCGAGGCGCCGGCGCCCGCGATGGTGCCGCCGGTGGCCAGGATCACCACATTGGGCAACGCCTGCTGGGCTTGCGCCAGGGCGCTGGCCGCGAGCAGTGCGGCACCGGCCGCGAAGGCGCGGAAACGGGGGGAAAGGTACATGAAGGAACTCCTTTGTTGGGACGAAATTCTGGAAGCGGCGAGAAGATACATGAACCGTGCCCGCATGCCCTCCGCTTCCATGCCGGCATGGCATGCGGCCATGCGCCAAGGATTACCATCGCCGGGCGCACCGCCGCATATCCGCCATGCCATGAACGCCGATCCCGCCGCCCTGTCCCCCAGCACCGCCCAGGAAATGCCCGCCCCCGACGGCCCGCTGTCGCGCGCGCGGCCGGGGCGCGAACGCATCATGGCGGCGATCCGCACCGCGGCCGTGGCCGAGTTCAGCCTGCATGGCCTCAAGGGCACCTCCACCCAGGCCATTGCCGCGCGCGCCGGCCTCACCAAGCCCCAGCTGCACTACTACATCGCCGGCAAGGAAGAGCTCTACGAAGAGCTGCTGATGCAGGTGCTGCATGCCTGGAAGGTGGTGTTCTCGTTCGAGGACGCCAGCGACCCGGCCACCGTGCTGGGCGACTACATCCGCAAGAAGCTCGACCACGCCTTCGACAACCCCGAGATCTCGCGCATCTTCACGCGCGAAGTGCTCGACGGCGGCCGCAACCTCGACCGCTACTGGCCCAACGCGCAGGCCTGGACGCAGAAGAAGGTCGACATCATCAACGGCTGGATCGCGCGCGGGCAGATGCGCCCGCTCGATGCGCGCCTGCTCCTGATGCACATCTGGGCCATGACCCAGAGCTACGCCGACTATGCGATCCAGACACGCGTGATGCTCGGCCTGCCGCCCGACGCGCCGATCGACCGCGAGCCGATCGCGCGCGAGCTGGTGGCCTTCGTGCTGGGCGGCTGCGGCATCGGCAGCCAAGCCTAGCCGCAGGCCTTCGTCAGACCATGCTGACCCGGCCGGTCGCCAGGTCGTAGATTCCGCCGACGACCTTGACCGCGCCGCTCGCGGCCATGCCGCCGAGGATGGGCGCCGACGTGGCCAGGCGCGCCACGCTCTGGCGCACGTTCTGCTCGGTGGCCGCCTGCAGCAGCGAGGCGGGCTCGCGGCGCGATGCGGCTTCCACGGCCGGGCGGATCGACGCGACCAGCCCCGGCAGGTGCCCGGGCAGCACGGCGTTTTCCTGCAGCACCTTGATGGTGGCCGAGATGGCGCCGCAGTTGCTGTGGCCGAGCACCATGATGAGCGGCACGTCGAGGAACTTGGCCGCGTATTCCATGCTGGCGATGCCATCGTCGTTGACGAAGTTGCCGGCCAGCCGCACCACGAAAAGATCGCCCGGGCCCTGGTCGAAGGCCAGTTCGGGCGCCACGCGCGAATCCGCGCAGGCAAGGATCGCCGCGAACGGCTTCTGGCCCGAGGTGCGCGCCACGCGGCCCACGCTGAAATCGCGCTGCGTCTGCCGGCCCTGCGAATAGCGCAGATTGCCCTGCACCAGCCGCTGGAGCGCGGCATCGCCGCCGATGCGGTTGTCGGGCAGCGGCGTGTCGGCCGCGAACGCATCGGCGCCGGACGCCAGGGCGGCCAAAGCGGCCGCGCCGCCCAGCAGCCGGCGGCGCGAGGTTGCCGGCAGCGCGGCGGAAGATTGGCAGTCACACATGAGGAACTCCGTTCTTGGTGGTTGTCGAGTTCGCCGGGTCTCCCGGCAGGAAATGCCGGGCTTTCGCACTGGCGCGCGAATTGTTACGCTATGTATCGAGAACAACAAAGTCCAAACATTGCATGGATTTCCTGCCGCCGCCCGAGCTGGCGCTTTCGATCTCCTACGAAGCCCGCGCCCAAGCCGTGGCGCTCTATTGCGACGCGATCGTGCGCATGCACTGGGGCGAGCGGCTCATCAACAAGATCTTCGGCCGCGCGATGCAGTCGCACGCCGCGGGCCGCATCGTGGTGCAGCACTACCGCTGGAAGGAAGAGGGCGCCGAGCGCCCCACGCTGGCGCTGCTGCAGCGCCACGCGAGCCGCGGCACGCGCACGCTGGCCAGCTTCGTCGCCGTGCTGCGGCTCACGGGCATGGTGGCGGCCGAGGCCGATCCCGGCGACCGCCGCGTGCGCTACCTGGTGCCGCAGGAGCGGCTGATTGCCGGCCTGCGCGCCTGGATCGCCCACCACCTGCGCTGCTGCGAGGCGCTCGGCCTGCTGGGCGCCGGCCATGCCGACAGGCTGACGGACGACGCCGCCTTTTTCTCGGCCTTCGTGAGCCGCGCCGGCACCATCCTGGACCAGGTGGCGCTGCACCGCGGCCGCTTCGGCGGCTGGAGCTGGTTCGACGAGCGCGACGGCGGCGGCCGGGTCGCGATGCTGCTGCTGCGCGACCACTTCAAGGCCAACCCAGTGGCAGGCTCGCCCCCGGCGGCCTTCCCGCTGCGCGCACGCGAACTCGCCGAGGGACTGGGCCTGTCGCACTCGCACGTGCGCGGCATGCTGAAGGAGGCGACGGAGGCGGGCCACCTGGCGCATGACGCGGGACGCGCGCAGCTGCGGCTCACGCCGCGCTTCCTGGACGAAGCGACGAGCTGGCTGCTGCACTTCCTGTCGTGGTTCGCCGATGCCGCGCATGCGGCGCGGCGGGCCGGCTGAGGCCGCCGCCGGCCGCGTTCAGGCCGCGCCCGCCTCCCAGGTGCGGCCTGCCGGATCGGCCAGCGCGAGCCGCATGGTCTCGATGAAGCGGCGCAGGCGCGCCGGCTGGAAGCGCGACGGCGGATAGATCAGGTACACCGGCAGCGGCGCCACATGCCATTGCGGCACCAGCTGCACCAGCCGGCCGGCGGCAATGTCCTCGTTCACCAGCCAGGCCGAGGCCATGCAGGCACCCAGGCCCATGCGCGCCGCGCTTTGCAGCGCATAGAGGCTGTCGGTGCTCATGCGCGGGCGGATCGGCACGCGCGCGACCTCGCCGCTCGGGCGGTGCGTGAGCAGCACCTCATTGCGATAGAAGGTGCGCAGCGCGAGCCACGGCAGTTCGGCCAGCTCCGACGGATGCGCGGGCGGCGCGCGCCCAGCCAGCACCGAGGGCGCGGCGACCACCACGCGCGGCACTTCCGAGAGCTTGAGCGCCACCGCCAGGGTGTCGGTCACCTCGCCGACCTGGATCGCGCAGTCGACGCCTTCGGCGATGAAGTCGGGCCGGCGGTCGTTCAGCAGCCATTCGACCGACACGCGCGGATAGGCCCGGAGGTAGTCGGCCAGCGGACCGACCAGCAGCAGCTGGCCCAGCGCATGCGGCGCCACCACGCGCAGCGTGCCTTCGGGCTCGTCGCCCACGCCGCGCAGGTCGGCCTCGAAGGCGTGCCAGTCGGCGAGCAGCTCCCGGGCGCGCTCGTAGCAGCGCTCGCCATCCTCGGTGAGCTTCATGGCGTGCGTGGACCGGCGCAGGAGCCGCACGCCCAGCGAGCGCTCCAGCGCCTGCAGGCGGCGGCTCACGGTGGGCTGCGTCGCGCCCATCTGGAGCGCGGCGGCCGAAAGGCTGCCGGCCTCGACGATATGGACGAAGGTCTGCATCAGTTCGATGCGGTCGGCGGCGGGAGAGGAGAGAGTCGACATGGCTTGCTTTATTCGCTTGGCGTATAGGCATTGTGCGATTCTCGAGACTACCAAGCCAAACCCTAAGCGTGCACATTTCAGTCATCGCTCGATATTCAAGGGTTAACACCATGTCTTCCATTCAAAATATGCATGCATCGGCTGGCGCCGCGCCGGAGGGGCGCAGCCTGCCGGGATCGCTGGTGCTGCTGCTGGCCACGGGTGCGGGCCTGTCGGTGGCGTCGCTCTACTACGCCCAGCCGATGCTCGGCGTGCTGGGCGCGGACATCGGCGCCTCGCCCCGCTCGGTGGGGCTCATTCCCACGCTCACGCAGCTGGGCTACGCACTCGGCATCCTGCTGCTGGCGCCGCTGGGCGACCGCTTCGACCGGCGCCGCATCGTGCTGGCCAAGGCGGCCGCGCTGTGCGCCGCGCTGCTGGTGGCCGGCGCCGCGCCGTCGATCGGCGTGCTGCTCGCGGCCAGCCTGGCGATCGGCCTGGCGGCCACCATGGCGCAGGACATCGTGCCCGCGGCCGCCACGCTGGCACCCGAGGCCTCGCGCGGCAAGACGGTGGGCACGGTGATGACCGGGCTGCTGCTGGGCATCCTGCTGTCGCGCGTGGTGAGCGGTTTCGTGGCCGAGCACTTCGGCTGGCGCGCGATGTTCATCGCGGCCGCGGCCAGCATCGCGCTGATCGGCGCGGCCGCCTGGCGCGGGCTGCCGCGCTTCCGGCCCACCACGCACCTGGCCTACGCCGCGCTGCTCGGCTCCCTGGGCACGCTGTGGTCGCGCCACGGCATGCTGCGCCGCGCCGCGCTGGCCCAGGCGCTGCTGGCGGTGGGATTCAGCGCGTTCTGGTCGACGCTGGCCGTGATGCTGCATGGCGCCCCCTTCCACCTGGGCAGCGCGGCGGCGGGCGCCTTCGGCCTGGCCGGCGCGGCCGGCGCGCTGGCGGCGCCGCTGGCCGGCCGGCTGGCCGACCGCCGCGGGCCCGAGCTGGTGACGCGGCTGGGCGCCGGGCTGGCGGTGCTGTCGTTCGCGGCCATGGGCCTGGCACCGCTGATGGCGCCGCAGGCGCAGCTCTGGCTGCTGGCGCTGGCCGCGGTCGGCTTCGACCTGGGCATGCAGGCGGCGCTGATCGCGCACCAGACCATCGTCTACGGCATCGAGCCCGGTGCGCGCAGCCGGCTCAACGCGGTGCTGTTCACCAGCATGTTCATCGGCATGGCGGCCGGCTCGGCGCTGGGTGCGCTGGCGCTCGCGCAGTGGGGCTGGGCCGGCGTGACCGGGCTGGCGACCGCCACGGCCGCCGCGGCGCTGGCGGTGCGGCTCTGGCCGCGCAAGGCCAGGTAGCGTCGGCTCACCTTGAGCCCGCTGCGCAGCACGGCTTGAATTCGACGGTGGGGCCGAAGGCAGTGTCGATGACCCGGGTACGCGATTCCGCCTGCAGGTCTTCTCCGCCGCCGCCACCGGCCGCCGCGGCGCCGATGCGCCGCACTTCCTCGGACTGCGCCTCGTCGAGCGGCGCCTTGCCATGGGCGCGCGGCAGCATGACGTAGACGGCGAAGAGCGCGGCGTTCACGACGAGCGCCAGCGCGATCACCTTCTCGTAGACGGAAGAAATGCTCTGTGCATGGCGCGGTTGCATATGGCTCTCCTGCGCATCGGTGCGCACTGGCGGCAAACATAGGCGATCGGCGCCGCCGCCGCGTCCTCCGAAGCAATGACGGCCCCCCCCCGAGCCCCACTCCGGTGCATCCGGACTGGCACGTCGCTTGCATAACCTGACCACTTGCTCTGATTAAGCGGTCAAATTCATGCGCGTGCTCGTCGTCTACTGCCATCCGGTCGAAACCAGCTTCCACGCCGCCCTGCACCAGGAGGTGCTGAAGAACCTGCGCGCGGCCGGGCACGAGGTGGACGACTGCGATCTGTACGCCGAAGGCTTCAACCCGGTGCTCTCGCGCGAGGAGCGGCTCGGCTACCACGAGGTGCCGGGCAACCAGCTGCCGCTCAAGCCCTATGTGGAGCGGCTGCTGTGGGCCGAGGGCATCGTGTTCTGCTTTCCGACCTGGTGCTTCGGCCTGCCGGCGATGCTCAAGGGCTACTTCGACCGGCTCTTCATGCCCGGCGTGGCCTTCGACATCAGCGATCCGGCCAACGTGAAGCCGATGCTCACGCACATCAAGCGCATCAGCGCCGTGGTCACCTACGGGCGGCCGCGCTGGATGGCCTGGTACATGGGCGACCCGCCGCGCAAGATCGTCACGCGCTACATGCTGCGGCTCACGGGCCGCCGCGCCCGCGTGGACTACCACGCCCACTACCACATGAACGTGGCGAACGAGCCCCAGCTCAAGCGCTTCATGGCACGGGTCGGCGCCGCGATGGCGCGCTTCGCATGAAGGCGCCCGCGCTGCTCGGCAATGCGCGCCTGCCGCGCTGGCTGCTGCCGGCCGGCTGGCCAGAGCGCGACGGCGTGCCGGTGCTGGCGCGCATCGCGCTCGAGGCCGGCCGCGTGCAGTCGGTGCGGCCCGCTTCCGACCCGGACGAGCCCGACCCTGAAGCATGGGACCTGGCCGGCACGCTGGTGCTGCCGGGTTTTGTCGACGCCCACACGCACCTGGACAAGGCCTTCACGCTGCCGCGCATGAAAAAGGTGCAGCCCGGCCTGCTCGGCGCCATCGACGCCATGCTGGCCGACCGCGTGCACTGGAACGCCGCCGACGTGCACGAGCGCGCCGCGCGCGGCCTGCAGTGGGCCTGGGAATGCGGCACCACGCATGTGCGCACGCATGTCGACTGGTGGGAGCCCGACACGGTGCCGCTGGCCTGGCCCGTGATGGCCGAGCTCGCGCAGGAATGGGCCGGCAGGGTGCGGCTGGAGCAGGTCAGCCTCATCAAGCTGCCGCTGTTCGAGGACGCCGCGCAGGCCCTGCGGCTTGCCAGGCAGGTGAAGGCCACCGGGCCGCATGCGCTGCTTGGCGGCTTCGTGCCTTCCACCAACTGGAGCGAGAACGCGCTGCGCAACCTGCTGGTGGCGGCGCAGGCCTGCGACCTCGACGTCGACCTGCACGTCGATGAAGAACTGAATGCGTCGGCGGCCGGCCTGCAGGCCACCGCGCGCATCCTGCGCGAGATCGGCTTCGAAGGCCGCGTGGTCTGCGGCCACGTCTGTGCGCTGGCCGCGCAACCCGAGGCGGAGGCCCTTGCCACGCTCGATGCCGTCGCACGCGCGCCGGTCACCATCGTCTCGCTGCCCGCCACCAACCTGCTGCTGCAGGACGCGGTGACGGGCCGCACGCCGCGCCTGCGCGGCCTCACGCTGGTGAAGGAAGCGCGCGAACGCGGCATTCCGCTGCTGTTTGCGAGCGACAACGTGCAGGACCCGTTCTGCCGCCTCGGCAGCTTCGACCCGGTCGAGGCGCTGGGCACGGCCGCGCTCGTCGCACAACTGCCCGATCCCTTCGACGACTGGTCGCAGGCGCTGTGCCGCGGCGACTGGCTGCAGCGCGCCCCCGCCACGGCGGCGCCCACGCTGGTGGGCGCCAAGGCCGACCTCGTGCTGTTCACCCAGGCCGACCGCCATGGCTGGCCTTCGCGCAGCGCCACCCGCGTGGTGCTGCGCGAAGGCCGCGTCACGCATGGCGATGCGGCGCCCTTCCTTCCCCGCTGACGAACAAAGGAACCCCATGCTCCACGGCTACATCCCGCCCCACCGCTTCCTGCCCTACCTGAGCTGGACCGAAATCGCGGCACTGCCCGACCGCGAGAACACCGTCATCGTGCTGCCCTGCGGCGCCATCGAGCAGCACGGCCCGCACCTGCCGTGCTCGGTCGACAGCGTGATCGCCTCGGGCGTGATGGGCAAGGCGCTCGAGAAGCTGCCGGCCGAGGTGCGCGCCTTCGCGCTGCCCACCATCACCTACGGCAAGTCGGAAGAGCATTTGCACTTTCCCGGCACCATGACGCTCACCGGCACCACGCTCTTGTCGACCGTCACCGAGATCGGCGAGTCGGTCTACCGCGCCGGCTTTCGCAAGCTGCTGTTCGCCAACGGCCATGGCGGCCAGCCGCAGGTGCTGGAGATGGCGGCGCGCGAGTTGCGGCTGCGCCATGGCGACTTCGTGGTGGTGCCGCATGGCGTGTCGCGCCTGCCGAACGCATCGAGCAGGCAGATCAGCGAGCAGGAAAAGAAGCTCTCGATGCACGCCGGCCATTCCGAGACCGCGCTGATGCTCGCGCTGGCGCCCGACACCGTGCACATGGAGCGCGCGGCCGCCAACTTTCCGCCGCCGTTCCCGATCAAGCTGCTGTCGGCCGATGGCCGCCCGGCCTGCGCCTGGACCGCGCGCGACTTCGGCCCGAGCGGCGTGATCGGCGACCCGACCAGCGCCACGCGCGAACAGGGCCAGGAGATCCTGGACACGCTGTCCGACAGCTGGGTGCAGGCATTGACCGAGCTGCATGCGCTGCGCTGGGTGGTGCGCGAGGAAGCCACCTGGGAGCGCGGCCACCAGCAGGGCTTCATCCAGCAGTCCTTCGAGGCCGCCTGAGGCGCGCTACTTGCATCGGTTTCATCGCTTTTTTCCACCCGTTCCTTCACCAGCCTTCGAGAGGTTCCCACCATGCGCTCCTTCGCTCTTTCCATGGCCGGCGCCGCCGCGCTCGCACTGTTCGCCGCGGCCGCACCGGCCCAGGCGCAAGACAAGTTCACCTACATGACCAACTGGTATGCGCAGGCCGAGCATGGCGGCTTCTACCAGGCGGTGGCGCTGGGCATCTACAAGAAGCACGGCCTGGACGTGACCATCAAGATGGGCGGTCCGCAGGTCAACATCACACAGATGATGGCCGCGGGCCAGGCCGACTGCATCATGGGTTCGAGCGACATCCAGATGATGCAGGTGCGCGAAGGCGGCGTGCCGGTGGTCAACGTGGCGGCCTTCTTCCAGAAGGACCCGCAGGTGCTGATCGCGCACGACGACGTCAAGAAGTTCGAGGACCTCAAGGGCAAGACGCTGCTGATCGGCGCGCAGGCCAACCGCGGCTACTGGCCGTGGCTCAAGGCCCGGTTCGGCCTCAAGGACGAACAGACGCGCCCCTACACCTTCAACATCCAGCCCTTCGTGGCCGACCCGAACGCCGCGCAGCAGGGCTACCTGACCTCGGAGCCCTACGCGATCCAGAAGGCCGGCGTGAAGAGCACCGTGCTGATGTTCAGCGACCACGGCTTCCCGGCCTACGCCACCACCGTGTCGTGCATGGAAAAGACCGTGAAGGACCGCAGCAAGCAGGTGGAAGCCTTCGTGAAGGCCTCGGCCGAAGGCTGGAAGAGCTACCTCGCCGATCCGGCGCCCGCGAATGCGCTGATCAAGAAGGACAACCCCAACATGACCGACGACCAGCTGGCCTACAGCGTGGCCAAGCTCAAGGAAATGGGCATGGTCACTGGCGGCGATGCGGCCAAGCTCGGCATCGGCGTGATCACCGATGCGCGTTCCAAGGCGAGCTACGACTTCCTCGTGGGCGCCAAGCTGCTCGACCCGGCAAAGGTGGAACTCGCCAAGACCTACACCACCGAGTTCGTCAAGGACGCCAAGGTTTTGCCCTGAGCCATCCACCCATGAACCGCATCGAACCCCACACCCTCGCGCCGCCCGCGGCGCCTGCCGTGCCCGCGGTGGAAGTGCTCTCGGCCGAGAAGACCTACCCCAACGGCACGCAGGCGCTGCTGCCGGTGGACCTGTCGATCGCCGAAGGCGAATTCGTCACGCTGCTCGGGCCTTCGGGCTGCGGCAAGAGCACGCTGCTCAAGATGGTGGCGGGCATGCTCGAGCCGAGCGACGGGCGGCTGCTGGTGTGGCGCAAGCCGGTGGCGGAGATCCACAGCTGCCCGCACAAGCTGTCCTTCGTGTTCCAGTCGGCCACGCTGATGCCGTGGGCCAGCGTGCGCACCAACGTGCGGCTGCCGCTCGACCTGGCCGGCGTGCCGCGCAAGGAGGCCGACGCGCGGGTGGTGGAATCGCTCGCGCTGGTGGGGCTCGAGAAGTTTGCCGATGCACTGCCGCGCGCGCTCTCGGGCGGCATGCAGATGCGCGTGTCGATCGCGCGCGGCCTGGTCACGCAACCCGACCTGCTGCTGATGGACGAGCCCTTCGGCGCGCTCGACGAGATCACGCGCCACAAGCTCGACGCCGACCTGCTCGACCTCTGGCGCAAGAAGAAGCTCACGGTGATCTTCGTGACGCATTCGATCCACGAGGCGGTGTTCCTGTCGACCCGCGTGGTGATGATGGCCGCGCGGCCGGGCCGCGTGGTGGAGCAGTTCCACATCGACGAGCCCTACCCGCGCACCCCCGACTTCATGGTGACGCCGGAATTCGCGCGCCACGCCAGGCGCCTGCAGGACAGCCTGCTGCGCGCGAGCCAGGGCGACGAGGAGCACGCACGATGAAAAGCCCGCCCCTCCTGAGCCAGCCGCGCGTGCAGCGCGTGCTCTATCCCCTGCTCATCGGCGTAGTGCTGGTCGCGCTATGGCAATGGATGGTGGTGGCCATGGAGCTGCCGCCCTACCTGGTGCCCTCGCCCTTCCTCATGGTGCAGACGCTCGTGACCGACTGGGCGCCGCTCGGCAGCGCGCTCCTGGTCACGCTCAAGATCACGCTGCTGTCGTTCCTGCTGGCCACCGTCGCCGGGGTGCTGATCTCGTTCCTGTTCGTGCAGAGCAAGCGCATCGAGACCGCGCTCTTTCCGTATGCGGTGCTGCTGCAGGTCACGCCCATCGTGGCGGTGGCGCCGCTCATCATCATCTGGGTGAAGAACCCGGTGGCGGCGATGACGGTGTGCGCCGCGCTGGTGGCGCTGTTCCCGATCATCAGCAACACCACGCTCGGCCTGCGCAGCATCGACCCCGACCTGCAGAGCTACTTCAAGCTCAACCGCGCGACGCGCTGGCAGCAGCTGGTGCGGCTGCGCATCCCGAGCGCGCTGCCGTACTTCTTTGGCGGGCTGCGCATCTCGAGCGGCCTGGCGCTGATCGGCGCGGTGGTGGCCGAATTCGTGGCCGGCACCGGCGGCTCGGGCGCGGGCCTGGCCTACCAGATCCTCCAGGCCGGCTTCCAGCTGAACATCCCGCGCATGTTCGCGGCCCTGCTGCTGATCTCGCTGACCGGCGTCGCGCTCTTCGTGCTGATGGCCTGGCTCACCAAGCTGGCGCTGGGCTCGTGGCACGCGAGCGAACTTTCCCAGGATTGAACCTTGACCATGACCGCCTCCATTTCCGCCATCGAAGAGCTGCGGCTCGAACTGCCCGGCCTCGACTGGATCACCGACGAGGGCCGCGTCACGCGCCTGTCGCAGGACTTCTCGTGGTTCAGCCCCGTGCTCAACCGCCAGTTGAAGGACAAGCGCGCCGACGTGGCCGTGCGTCCGCGCACCGAGGACGAGATCCGCGCCGTGGTCGGTGCCTGCGCGCGCCGCGGCGTGCCGATCACGCTGCGCGGCAGCGGCACCGGCAACTACGGCCAGACCACGCCGCTCGCGGGTGGCGTGGTGCTCGACATGACCGGCTACAACGCCTTCCTGTGGGTGCAGCCCGGCGTGGCCCGCGCACAGGCCGGCATTCGCCTGGGCGAGCTCGAGAAGCAGACCCGGCCCTCGGGCCAGGAGATGCGCAGCATGCCTTCCACCTATCGCAGCGCCACGCTCGGCGGCCTGTTCGGCGGTGGCTTCGGCGGCGTGGGCTCCATCAACTACGGGCCGCTGGGCGCGCCCGGCAATGTGCTGGGCATCCGCGCGATGACCATCGAGCCCGAGCCGCAGGTGATCGAGTTGCGCGGCGCCGAAGCCATGCGCATGCACCACCTCTGGGGCACCAACGGGCTGGTGCTGGAACTGGAAATCGCACTGGCGCCGGCGCATCCCTGGCTCGAGACGCTGGTGACTTTCGACAGCTTCGCGGATGCATTGCACTTCGCCGACAAGCTCGCGAATGCGCCCGGCATCGTGAAGCGGGAGATCGCCTTCTTCGCCGCGCCGATCTCGGACCACCTGGCACAACTCGCGGCGCACCTGCCCAAGGGCTGCCACACGGTGCTGTCGCTGGTGGCCGAATCCTGCGAGCCGGCCATGCTGCAGCTGGCCGAGGCGCACGGCGGCACCGTGAGCTACCGCAGGACCGCGGCCGAGGTGCAAAAGAGCAACCGCACGCTGATGGAGTTCACCTGGAACCACACCACGCTGCATGCGCTCAAGGTCGATCCGACGCTCACCTACCTGCAGAGCGGCTTCGTGCCGGGCCGGCACGTCGAGCAGATCATCGAGATGGAGCAGCTGCTGGGCGGCGAGGTGATGATGCACACCGAGTTCATCCGCAACGTGGCCGGTCTCATGACCTGCAGCGGGCTGCAGCTGGTGCGCTTCAGCACCGAGGAGCGGCTCGCCGAGATCATCGGCATCCACCGCGCGCGCGGCGTGCACATCAACAACCCGCACGTGAACATCGTGGAGGACGGCAAGGCGGGCGGGCCGCTGCCGCCCGAGGTCATCGAGATGAAGAAGCGCTTCGACCCGATGGGCCTGCTGAACCCGGGCAAGCTGCGCGACTGGCCCGTGAAGGCGGTGCCGGCGGAGGTCTGACGACGACGGGGACGCCGCCGGGTCAGCCCTGGCGCCGGCGCAGCACGAAGGCGATGGCCATGATGGCGATCGCCGCAATCCACAGCGGCCACAGCCCGAACGGCGCGACCCAGCGCGCAAAGGGCGTGAGCCCCGTGCGGCCTTCGACCGAGGCCTCGAGCACGCCGCGCGTGAGCCGCGGCAGCTGGTGCGTGACGCGGCCTTCGGCATCGATGACCACCGTGGCGCCGGTGTTGGTGGCGCGCACCATCGGCCGCGCGAATTCGAGCGAGCGCATGCGCGAGATGGCCAGGTGCTGGTCGATGGCCACCGAGTTGCCGAACCACGCGATGTTGCTCACGTTGAGCAGGATGGTCGGCGCCGTGGCCTCGTCCTTGAAGTTGGCGCCGATCTCGTCGCCGAACAGGTCTTCGTAGCAGATGTTCGGCGCAATGCGCTGGCCCTGCCAGGCAAAGGGCGCCTGCGCCAGGCCGCCGCGCGCGAAGTCGCCGAGCGGGATGTTCATCATGCGGATGAACCAGCGAAAGCCCGGCGGAATGAATTCGCCGAACGGAACCAGGTGGTGCTTGCTGTAGCGGTAGGGCTGCGCCGCACCGGGCTCGAAGCCGAGCACCGCGTTGCTGTAGGTGCCCTGGGCGCCCAGCGGCAGGCCGACGATGGCCGCTTGCGTGCCCTGGCTGTAGCGCGCCTGGATCGCCTCCAGGTAGCCCTCGGGCAGTTGCTGCGGCAGCAGCGGCAGTGCGGTTTCGGGGGTCACCACGAGCGAGGCCTTGGCATCGCGCAGCTGCTCTCCATACCAGCGCAGCGCCAGGTCGATGCCGCCGCCCGGAATGAATTTTTCGTCCTGCGGGATGTTGCCCTGCAGCAGCGCGAGCTGCAGCTTGCCGCTCGAACCCCTGGCGCCCTGCGCGTCGCCGGACAGCGGTGCCACGAGGTGCGGCGCGACGAATGCAGCGGCGACCAGCGCCAGGGCCTGTGCAAGCGCGATGCTGCGCGCCGGCCGGGTCAGCGCCACCAGCGCGGCCACCAGCGCAGCCACCGCGCCGATGCCGTACACGCCGATCCACGGCGCCCAGGCCGCCAGCGGCCCCTCGACGTGCGCATAGCCGCCGGCGCCCCAGGGAAAGCCGGTGAACCAGCTGCCGCGCACGAGCTCGGCCAGCGTCCACAGCGCGGCGAACACCAGCGCCCCGGCCACCGGCCCGCGCGGCCCGCGAACGACGAACCAGGCGCAGGCCGCCGCGTAATAGAGCCCGAGCGCGGCCGCGAGCGAAAGCACCGCAATGGCCGCGAGCGGCGCCGGCAGCCCGCCGTAGGTGTGCATCGAAATGAAGAGCCACCAGAAGCTGCCGGTGAGCCAGGCGGTCGAGAAAAGCCAGCCATGCAGCCCGGCGCGGCGCCAGCCCGCACCCTCGGCGCGCAGCCAGTCCAGCAGTCCGACGAGCACCGCCAGCGAAACAAGCTGCAGCCACCACAGCGGCCGGCCGTTCGCGGGCCAGGCAATGGCCGCGGCCTGGGCGAGGCCCGCGAAGGCAAAGCCCAGCAAGCGCAGCAGGCCCACGGCGGAAAAGGCGGGAGACGTGCGGAGCGTGGCCGCTGCCGGCAGCGGCATCAGTCGGCCGCGTCGCTGCCGCGGGCCGGGGACACCTTGAACCAGCGCACGGCCCCGCCCTTGGTGTGCAGCACCACGAAGTCGAAGCCGCCGATCGCGTGGTGCTCGCCGCGCTTGGGCACGTGCCCCATCTCGTGCGCGATGAGCCCGCCGATGGTGTCGAAGTCTTCGCTCAGCTGCTCTTCGTCGAAGACGATGCCGAAGGCCTCGGCCACGCGCTCGATCGGCGTGTCGCCCGAGACGCGGTAGGTGTGGTCGGCCAGGCCGAAGATGTCGCCCTCGTCCTCGGCAATGTCGAACTCGTCCTCGATCTCGCCGACGATCTGCTCGAGCACGTCCTCGATGGTGATGAGGCCGGCCACGCGGCCGAACTCGTCGATCACGATCGCCAGGTGGTTGCGGTTGCCGCGGAACTCGCGCAGCAGGTCGTTCAGGCCCTTGCTCTCGGGGATGAAGGTCGCGGGCCGCAGCAGCGCGCGGATGTTGAGCCCCGGCGCGCGCTGCAGCTTGAGCAGGTCTTTCGCGAGCAGGATGCCGATGATGTTTTCCTTCTCGCCCTCGTACACCGGGAAGCGCGAGTGCGCGGTGTCGATGACCAGGTGCAGCAGCGCGTCGAAGGGCGCGTCGATGTTCACCAGGTCCATGCGCGGCGCCGCGACCATCACGTCGCCGGCCGTCATGTCGGCCATGCGCAGCACGCCCTCGAGCATGACGCGCGATTCGGCGCCGATCACCTCGTTGTCCTCGGCGTCCGCGAGGGTTTCGATCAACTCGTCGCGCGAGTCGGGACCGGGGTGGATGAATTCGGCCAGCTTCTGGAGAAAGCCGCGCTTGTCTTCCCGTTCGACGGGTGCGCGTTCAGGGTGAGGGTCGGCCACTGCGGGAGGCGTAGTTGAAGAGATACAAGGATACCGGATTGCGCGTGACAGGCTCTACCGCCTGGCCGCCAGGGGCGCTTTTCAGGTATTCAGGGGGCAGACTTGCTGCGCGCGTCCCGCATGCCGCTGCGCACTTCCTGCAGGCTGGCCAGGAAGGCCCAGAACTGCTTGGCGCGGGTCTTGAGGTGGTAGTCGACCGCTGCGTACTGCTCGAGCGCGATCTCGCTCATGCGGCTGTCGAAGGTGGCGCTCGGCAGTTGCAGGTGGGCTTCGGATTCCGAGCCGCTGCGCACCACGGTGGCGCCGGCGTTGCGGGCGATCTTCAGCATGGCGGCGTTTTCGCTCAGCGCATGGATGAAGAGCATGCCCACGCCTTCGTTGCGCGCCACGACCACGGCCCGCTCGAACAGCCGCGCGCCGTAGCCGCGGCCCCGCGCATGCGCCGCCACCGACACGCCGAATTCGGCGCAGTCGCTGTGCTGCGCGTCCGGCGCGAACGCGAGGTGGGCCATCGCGATCAGGTCGAGCCGGCGGTTGTAGATGCCGAAGAGCTCGTCGCGCTCGAAATCGAGCCCGTCGACGTAGCGCTGCACCTGCTCGTCGCCCGCGGCGTAGCCGAAGCGCAGGTAGCGGTCGTGCGGCGTGAGCGCCAGCAGGTGCTGGGCGATGCGGTCGCGCTCGCGCGGGCCGATCGAGCGGATCGGCACCATGACGGGTTGCGGCGCAGAGGCTGCGCGCGGTTGCGCCTCAACCATCGGCGCCTTCAGGAAAGAGCCGAGGCCGAGAGACGCCTTCAGGAGGGTCTTGGCGGTAAGCATGGCTCAAATATAAGGGTTTTCCCTTAAACACCAAGCCTGCAGGGGTACTTTCGGGCGACATTTGTGAATCAATACCAGAGAGCGTGTCGTTCACGCAACCATCAGCTGGCTAAACCGGCACGGCTGTTGTGGCCTTGACACGGTCGAGCACGAAGCTGGTCTTGCAATCCTCCACGCTGGGGTGCTTGAGCAGGGTGTCCATGATGAAACGGCTGTAATGCCCCATGTCGGCGACCACCACGCGCAGCAGGTAGTCCATCTCGCCGGTGAGCGCCGCGCACTCGACCACTTCGGGCCAGGTCTGGACGCTGGCGCGGAACAGGTCCATGGGGTTGCGCTTGTGGGTTTCGGTGTGCTTTTCGAGGCGCACATTGAGGTAGGCGGTCAGCCCCAGGCCAATGACTTCGGGGCGCACAAGCGCGACGTAGCGGTCGATGACGCCGCTTTCCTCCAGCCGCTTGACGCGCCGCAGCACGGCGCTCGGGGAAAGGCTGACCTGCTCGGCGATCTGGTCGTAGGTGGCGCGCCCGTCTGCTTGCAGCGTGCGCAGAATGAGCCTGTCGATCTTGTCTAATGCTTCCATGGCGGCATTTTCGCAGTTTTACTGCGCCACGCATCTCCTCGGCGCCCAATAACGCTGAAAACGTGAGTGGCATCCGCTCTACAGTGCAGCACTGGTCGTTCTCGCCCACCCGTTCGCTATTTCCTTCATTCGAACCCCACTTCTGGAGACCCCCATGAGCCACACCGACGCGCCCCCCTTCACGCCCTGGGAGAACCCCATGGGAACCGACGGCTTCGAATTCATCGAATACGCGGCGCCGGATCCGGTCGCGATGGGCAAGGTGTTCGAGCGCATGGGCTTCAAGGCCGTGGCGCGGCACCGCCACAAGAACGTGCTGCTGTACCGCCAGGGCACGATCAATTTCATCGTCAACGCCGAGCCCGACTCCTTCGCGCAGCGCTTTGCGCGCGAACACGGCCCGAGCGTCTGCGCCATCGCCTTCCGCGTGCAGGACGCCAAGCAGGCCTACGAACGCGCGATCTCGCTCGGCGCATGGGGCTTTGCCGACAAGGCGGGTCCGGGCGAATTGAACATTCCCGCCATCAAGGGCATCGGCGACAGCCTGATCTACCTGGTCGACCGCTGGCCCGGCAAGAACGGCGCGAAGCCGGGCGACATCGGCAACATCGGCTTCTACGACGTCGACTTCGAACCGTTGCCGGGCGTGGCCTCGCAGGATGCGCTGGCGCCCAAGGGCAACGGCCTGACCTACATCGACCATCTCACGCACAATGTGTACCGCGGCCGCATGAACGTCTGGGCCGGCTTCTACGAGAAGCTCTTCAACTTCCGCGAGATCAAGTACTTCGACATCGAAGGCCAGGTCACGGGCGTGAAGAGCAAGGCCATGACCAGCCCCTGCGGCAAGATCCGCATCCCCATCAATGAAGAGGGCAAGGAGCAGGCCGGCCAGATCCAGGAGTACCTGGACATGTACCGCGGCGAAGGCATCCAGCACATCGCGATGGGCTCGGACAACCTGTACGAGACCGTCGACGCGCTGCGCGCCAACGGCGTCACCCTGCTCGACACCATCGACACCTACTACGAGCTGGTCGACAAGCGCATTCCCGGCCATGGCGAAAGCGTGGCCGAGCTGCAGAAGCGCAAGATCCTGATCGACGGCAAGAAGGACGCGCTGCTGCTGCAGATCTTCAGCGAGAACCAGCTCGGCCCGATCTTCTTCGAGTTCATCCAGCGCAAGGGCGACGACGGTTTCGGCAACGGCAACTTCAAGGCGCTGTTCGAAAGCATCGAGCTCGACCAGATGCGCCGCGGCGTGCTGTCGGCCGCAAAATAAGCGCCTTTTTCACTGGCCAGGAGCCTCCATGCGCAGCACGTTCTCGATCGGCTTGACCCTCACTGCGGCAACCGCCGCTGTTCTTCTTTCGGGCTGCGCCATGGCGCCGGCCGCCCCGGCGGGCGGCTCGCACCTCGACGCGGTGCAGAAGGCGGCGGTGCTGCGCATCTGCACGCCGGGCGACTACAAGCCCTTCAGCTTCCAGAAGGCCGACGGCGCGTTCGAGGGCATCGACGTCGATCTCATGGCGGGCTTCAGCGCCAGCCTCGGCGCCAAGCCCGAATGGGTCAAGACCACCTGGGCCAACCTGCTGCCCGACCTCGGCGCCGGCAAGTGCGACATCGCCGTGGGCGGCGTTTCCGTGACCACCGACCGGCAAAAGCGCGCCTTCTTCAGCGCGCCCTACATGGTGAACGGCAAGGCGCCCATTGCGCGCTGCGCCGACGTTGCCAAGTACCAGAGCGTGGCCGACATCGACAAGCCTTCCACCCGCGTGATCTTCAATCCGGGCGGCAGCAACGAGCGCTTTGCGCGCGCCAACTTCAAGCAGGCCAAGCTCACGCTGCACGGCGAGAACGTGACGATCTTCGACGAGATCCTTGCCAACCGCGCCGACGTGTTCGTGACCGAATCCGCCGAAGCCATCACGCAGCAGAAGCTCAAGCCGGGCCTGTGCGCGATCAACCCCGACAAGCCGCTGCAATACGGCGAAATGGCCTGGATGCTGCCGCGCGACGACGTGGCCTTCAAGGCCTACGTCGACCAATGGCTGCACCTGCAGCAAGCCGGCGGCGACTTCCAGCGCGTGATGGACCGCTGGCTCAAATAAACCGAAAGAGCATTCCCATGGACACCCCTGCAGCAGCCGCTGTCGTCACGCCCGCCGTCTACGGCGCTTCGGACCGTCCGCCGCGCGGCGACTACTCGCGCGGCGGGGCGGTGCTTGCCGACTACACCTGCCCGCAGGACTGGGCCAGCTACACGCCGGCCGACCACGAGACCTACCAGCGGCTCTACGAACGCCAGGCCGCGCAGCTGCCGGGCCTCGCCTGCGACGCATTCATCAAGGCGCTGCCGCTGCTGGGCGTGAAGGACCGCATCCCTCGCTTCGAGGAGATCAACGAGCGGCTGCACCGCGCCACCGGCTGGGAAATCGTGGCGGTGCCGGGGCTGATTCCCGAGCTGCCGTTCTTCACCTTGCTCGCAAACCGCAAGTTTCCGGTGACCGACTGGATCCGCAAGCCCGAGGAGTTCAACTACATCGTCGAGCCCGACGTGTTCCACGACCTGTTCGGCCATGTGCCGATGCTGTTCGACCCGGTCTTTGCCGACTACGTGCAGCGCTATGGCCAGGGAGGCATCAAGGCGCATGAGCTCGGCGCGGGCGAGAAGCTCGCGCGGCTGTACTGGTACACGGTCGAGTTCGGCCTGATCCGCCAGCCCGACGGCCTGCGAGCCTACGGCGCCGGCATCCTGAGTTCCGTCGGCGAACTGCAGCACGCCGTGCGCAGCGACGAGCCGCACCGGCTGCCGCTCGACCTGCTGCGCACCATGCGCACGAGCTACAAGATCGACACCTACCAGAGCAACTACTTCGTGATCGAGAGCTTCGCGCAGCTCTTCGACCTCACGGCTCCCGACTTCACGCCGCTCTACCAGGCGCTCGACGCCCTGCCCGACATTCCGGCCGGGGTGCTGCTGCCGGGCGAGTCCGGCCGGGCCTGAACGCTCCTTTCGAAGTGATTGCGGCGGCATGCATGCGCTGCGGTTCACTATCGCGTGCGCGACAGCGCATGCCCTGCTCCTAGGACAAGCCCGCTGGCGGCCAGATGTGTCTGGCTCCCACAATCCGCGCAAAAGGAGCTTGCATGCAGACATCCGCGCGACAGAACTATCCGGCCGGCGTGCCGCACGAGATCGACCCCGGGCAGTACCGGTCCCTGCCCCACATGTTCGACGAGGCCTTCGCCCGCTATGCCGATCGGCCGTTCTCGGTTTGCATGGAGCGCTGGATGTCGTATGGCGAGCTCGACACGCTGTCGAAGGCCCTGGGCGCGTGGCTGCAATCGCTGGGCCTCGAGCCCGGCGCGCGGGTCGCCATCATGCTGCCCAACGTGCCCCAGTTCGCGGTCACGATGTGCGGCGTGCTGCGCGCCGGCTACACCTGCGTCAACGTCAATCCGCTCTACACGGCGCGCGAGCTCGAGCACCAGCTCAAGGATTCGGGCGCCACGGCCATCGTCATCCTCGAGAACTTCGCCGCGACGCTGGAACAGGTGATCGAGCGCACGCCCGTCAAGCACGTGGTCATCACTTCGATGGGCGACCTGCTCGGCGGACTCTATGGCGCCTGGATCACGGTGGCGGTCCGCCACCTGGCGAAGATGGTTCCGCCGTACAAGCTGCCGCTGGGCAACGGCCGCAGCGTCACGCCGTTTTCCAAGGTCATCGAAGAAGGGCGCGGGCGCGCGCTGGCGCCGGACCAGAGCACGCTCGATTCGATCGCGTTCCTGCAATACACCGGCGGCACCACGGGTTTGTCCAAGGGCGCGGTGCTGACCCACCGCAACATCGTCGCGGCCACGCTGCAGGCGGAGGCCTGGTTCACGCCGGCGCTGTCGCGGGCGGGCGACCTGGCCAAGGTCAACAGCATCGCGGCGCTGCCGCTCTATCACATCTTCGCGCTCACGCTTTGCCTCCTGGTCATCCGCCAGGGCTCGCACATGACGCTGATTCCCAATCCGCGCGATTTCGGCAAGTTCATTGCGGTGCTCAAGAAGCGGCCCTTCCACATGCTGCCCGCGGTGAACACGCTCTTCAATGCGCTCTTGATGCACCCCGGGTTCAAGTCGATCGATTTCTCCACGCTGTTCGTTTCGCAGGCGGGCGGAATGGCCGCCTCCGAAGGCACGGCACGGCGCTGGTTCGAGGCCACCGGCTGCCCGATGATCGAAGGCTGGGGCATGAGCGAGACCTGCGCGATCGGCACCAACAACCCGGTGTCGAACACCAGCTTCACCGGCACCATCGGCTTGCCGCTGCCCAGCATCGAGATCGCCATCAAGGACGACGAAGGCAACTCCCTGCCCGTCGGCACGCCGGGCGAGCTCTGCATCAAGGGGCCCAACGTCATGACCGGCTACTACAACCAGCCCGCCGAGACCGCCGCTGCCTTCACGCCCGATGGCTTCATGCGCACCGGCGACATCGCCGTCATGCAAGAGGATGGTTACAGCCGCATCGTCGACCGCAAGAAGGACATGATCCTGGTGAGCGGCTTCAACGTCTTTCCGAACGAACTGGAGAACGTCATTTCGCTGTGTCCCGGCGTCGTCGAGTGCGCGGCTGTCGGTGTGCCCGACGAAAAGCAGGGCGAGGCGATCAAGGTTTTTGTCGTGCGCAAGGATGCGGCGCTCACCGAGGAAGCCGTGCTGCAATACTGCAATGGACAGCTCACCGGCTACAAGCGGCCCAAGCACATCGAATTCCGCGACTCGCTGCCGAAGACCAATGTCGGGAAGATCCTGCGGCGCGAGTTGCGCACCAGCGCGGGCGCCTGAATGAACGATCGCGCCGCGGCCGGGCTGCCGGCGAATCTGGTGGTCTTCGAGCGCGGCTGGCTGTCGTCGAACAACATCCTGTTCACCGGGGCCGGCGAGACCACGCTGGTCGACACCGGGTACTGCACGCATGCCGATCAGACACTGGCACTGGTCGAATCGGCACTGGGCGGCCGGCCACTCGACCGCATCGTGAATACGCATCTGCACAGCGACCATTGCGGCGGCAACGCGGCGCTGCAGCAGCGCTACCCGGCGGTCCGGACAGACATTCCGCCCGGCGAGGCGGCGTTGGTGGAGCGGTGGGATGAGCGCGGGCTGAGTTTTCTTGCGACGGGACAGACCTGCCCGCGGTTCCGGTTCACCGGCCTCTTGCGGCCCGGGACCGAATGCATGCTCGGCGGCATCCCGTGGCAGGTGCATGGCGCGCCTGGCCATGATCCCCACTCGATCATCCTCTTCGATCCCGCTTCACGGACGCTGATCTCGGCGGACGCCCTGTGGGAAAGCGGCTTCGGCGTCGCCTTTCCCGAACTCGTGGGCGAACCGTCATTCGGCGATCTGGCTGTGACGCTGGATCGGATCGAGGCGCTGGGGCCGCTGCAGGTGATCCCGGGCCATGGTTCGGTCTTTGGCGATGTCGGCAAAGCCTTGGCCATGGCGCGCCGCCGGCTCGAGGGTCTTCAGCGCGACCCCGTGAAGCATGCGCGGCACGCCATCAAGGTGCTGATGAAGTTCAAGCTGCTGGAGGTGCAGTCCATTGCCCTTGACGACTGGAAAGCCTGGGTCCGCAGCACGTCGTATGTGGATATCGTTCGTTCGCGCTTCTTTGCCGACGTGGAATTGGAGCAACTGGCCGGGGACGTCTTGCACGAACTGATCGGCGCAGGTGCGGCGGAGATGGACTCCTCGGGCATCCGCAATATCTGATCTTTGTCTGCTGGAATAAAAAAAGCGCGCCACCGAAAGATGACGCGCTTTTTAAAGCTGCAAAGAAAAAAGCCCAACACACCGTGTTGGGCTTTTCCTGGCTGTAAGAGCCTGACGATGACCTACTTTCACACGGGAACCCGCACTATCATCGGCGCTGACGCGTTTCACTGTCCTGTTCGGGATGGGAAGGAGTGGTACCACGTCGCTATGGTCA
>NZ_JBFTLJ010000029.1:0-45041 GCF_056396385.1 Variovorax sp. 05T418
GGCACCGACAGCTTCACCGTCACGGTGAGCGACGGCCACGGCGGCACGACCACCAGCACGGTGACCGTGACGATCAACCCCGTCAACGACGCCCCTGTGTTCGTCGACGGTGGCGGCACCCCGGTGAACACGACAGACGGCTACGTCTTCGGCTACGACGAGAACCGGCCCGCAGGCACCGTGCTCGGCACGGTCCACGCCACCGACGTCGACAGCGCGACCGTCACCTACAGCATCCTCTCGGGCAACGACAACGGCTACTTCGCCATCGACCCGGTCACGGGCGCGATCAGCCTCACGGCTGCAGGCGCTGCGGCGTTCGTCAACGACTACGAAGCGGGCGCCAACGCGCACGCGCTGGTGGTCGGCGCGAACGACGGCACGGTCACGACGTCCATCCCCGTCACGCTCAACGAGCAGAACCTCAACGAAGCACCGACGGCGCCCGGCGACACCAAGACCACGGACGAAGACACGCCGGTCAGCGGCCAGGTCGTCGGCAGCGACGTCGACGGCGACACGCTGACCTACGTGAAGGGCAGCGATCCGTCGCATGGCACGGTCACGGTCAACGCCGACGGCACGTACACGTACACGCCCGGTGCCAACTTCAACGGCACCGACAGCTTCACCGTCACGGTGAGCGACGGCCACGGCGGCACGACCACCAGCACGGTGAACGTGACCGTCAACCCGGTGAACGACGCGCCATCGGCCACGGTGAACAACGCAGAAGCCGTCTCCGAGGGCAGCCTGCCCGGCGGCATTCCGGCTGCGGGAGAGCCGCCGCTGCAATCGACCGGCACCATTTCCATCGCGGACCCGGACAGCGCGGCCGGCGACCTGTCGGTGTCGCTGAGTGGCCCCAACGGCGTCACCTCCGGCGGCCAGCCGGTGTCGTGGACCTGGGACGCGGGCACGCACACGCTCACGGGCAGCGTCACCGTCGGCGGCGTCACCACCGAGGTGATGACCGTGGCGGTGGGCAATGTCAGCGCCACGGGCGCGGGGCAGTTCGAGGCGGGCTACACCGTCACGCTGAAGGCGCCGATCGACCATCCGCCGGGCAACGGCGAAGGCGTGTCGAACCTGCACTTCGAAGCCGTGGTGAGCGATGGCCAGGCCAGCGGCGCGCCGGTGGGCTTCGAGGTGCCCGTCAAGGACGATGCGCCGGTGCTCGTGAACGGCGAGCAGGCCGTCGACGTGGCGCCGATCGATACCAACCTCATGGTGATCCTGGACCTTTCCGGGAGCATGGGCCAGGAAACCCCGACACGCCTCAGCCGTGCGAAAGAGGCGATCCAGAATCTGATCGACGGCTACGACCTGTACGGCGACGTGCGGGTGCAGCTCGTCACCTTCAGCACGACCGGGGCCTCGCAGCAGGCCTGGATGACGGCGGCCGAAGCCAAGGCGCTGGTGCAGAACCTGCAGGCCGCTGGCAGCACCAACTACGACGCGGCCCTGGCTGCGGCGATGAACGGCTTCTCGGCCACCGGCAAGCTGGACGGGGCCCAGAACGTGTCCTACTTCCTCACGGACGGCGAGCCGACCCTGGGCGACGGCAATACGGCGCAGTTGGCGAACAGCAGCAACAGCAGTACGGCCGACAGGGGCATCCAGGCCGGGGAAGAAGCGATCTGGACGAACTTCCTCAACACCCACCAGATCAACTCGTTCGCACTGGGCCTGGGCTCGAGCCTGAACGCGGAGGCACAGGCTTTCATCGACCCCATCGCCTACAACGGCAACACCGGCGCGAACACCAATGGCCAGATCATCACCGACACGAGCCAGCTGAACGACGTGCTGCAAGGCACGATCAGCGTGCCACCCACCGTCAGCAACCTGCTGACCGGCGGCCTCGGCGGCTCGTCGGGTTTTGGTGCCGACGGCGGCCATGTGTCCACGCTGAGCATCGACGGCACCACCTACGCCTTCGACAGCAGCACCGGCCTGATGACGAAGACCGGCCCCGCCGCCGGCAGCGACTACAGCTACGACGCGGCGACGCACCAGGTCACCATTGCCACGGCGCAGGGCGGCAAGCTGGTCGTGGACTTCGACTCGGGCGAGTTCAGCTACCAGGTGGCACCGCGCACCAGCGGCTCGCACAACTACGACGAGACGCTCAGCTACCAGGTGGTCGACCGCGACGGCGATGCGAGCAACGCGGCCACGCAGACGCTGCACGTCAACTACACGCCCGCAGCCGGTGCAGCGGGGGCGGCAGCGCTCTTCACCTCGGCCGACTCGCTGGGGCTGGCCGGCGTCGACGAAGCGACGGTGTCGCTCGAGCAGCAGCAACCGCACGACGCGCCGCATTCCCCCTACGGCGACAGCCCGTGGGGTGGCACGCAGCTGTCCGACATGCTGCATGCCTACAACGCGGCCGAGTCGCTGCAGGTGCTGCTGCAGGCCGCGTTCCCGCCGGCCTTTGCGAGCACGCAGACATCGCCCACGGTGCTGGCCCTGGCGTCGTCGGCCGACTCGCTCACGGCCTACGCACCGCCCGTGGCCCCTTCGCTCGACGACGAGCTTCACATGGGCCTCGCGTTTCACCACTGACCCACCGGGGCGTCGGCGCCGCTTGCGGCGTCGACACCTTGTGGTCCACACGCTGTCCGCACGTTCTTACGCATGTCTGCTTCCCGTCTCCTTCCGTCCGCCGCCGCGGGCCTTTTCTTCCTGCTCGCCGGCACGGGGGCGTTTGCGCAAGCGAGCGCCGCCACCCCGCTGGGCATGGCCGAGGCCGTGCGCCTGGCCGCCACATCGCACCCGACCGTGCGCAACGCCGTCGGGCAAGCGCTGCAGGCGGGCGAGGGCATTGCGGACGCGCGCTCGGGCTACTACCCGCAGGTCAGCGCGGGCCTCAGCGCACGCACGGGCAACCGGCAGTTGCAGACCGACGGTCGCCGCCAAGTGCACCAGGCCTCGCTGTCGGTGACCCAGATGCTGTACGACTTCGGCAAGGTGTCGAGCGCCGTGAACGAGGCCGAGGCCTCGGCCACGGCCGCGCGCGCCAAGCTGCTGTTGGCGGTCGACGACGTGGTGCGCGACACCGCCCAGGCGTGGATCGAAGTGCATCGCCAGCAGGCGCTCGGCGAAATCGCGCAGGCCCAGGTGAAGGGCGTGCAGTCGCTGGCCGGCCTGGTGGGCGAGCGCCAGGCCAAGGGCGCCACCAGCCAGTCCGACGTGGCACAGGCGCAGTCGCGCCTGGAGGCCGCGCGTGCCCAGCAACTCAACACTGCGTCCCAGGCCGAGCGCTGGCGCCTCAACCTCATGCATCTGACCCAGGGCCGCATGCCGGTCGACATTGCCGGCGAAGCGTCGGCGCCGCTCGCGAGCGCCTGCGCCGCGCACCCGCAGACGGCCTTGCCCGCACCGGCCGTGCAGATGGCGCAGGCCGAGCGCGACATGGCACAGGCCGCACTGCGCGGTGCCGATGCGCAATTGCTGCCCACGCTGTCGCTCAACGCCGGCGTCAACCGGGGGCTCGAATCGGGCGCGCGGCTTGCCGGCCAGTCCGGCACCGAAAGCACGCTCACCGTGAACTTCAGCGCGCCGCTGTACGAAGGCGGGCGCAGCCAGGCCCGCCAGCGCGCCGCCGTGCACGCGGTCGAAGCGGCGGAGGCCGCGCTGGGCTATGCACAGCTCAACGTGCGGCAGCGGCTCGAGGATGCGCGCGTGCAATCGCAAGGCCACGCGCAGCGCCTGCCCGTGCTCGCCGCGCGCGTGCACAGCACGCAGCGCACGCGCGACCTGTACCGCGAGCAGTACCTGCAGCTGGGCACGCGCTCGCTGCTCGACCTGCTCAATGCCGAGCAGGAGTTCCACGGCGCGCGCTTCGAGCAGGCCGAGAGCGTGCACGAAGTGCAGCGCCTCGCGGTCGAGTGCCTGTACCAGTCGGGCCGCCTGCGCGAGGCCTTCGGGCTGGTCGATGCGGGCGAGCTCGTGGCCGGAGGCCAGCCATGACCGCCACCACGATGCCCGAGCTTTCTGCCGCGCGCGGCCCCGAGCTGCTCGCCGGCTGGGTCGACGCCGTGCTGGCCGTGGCCGCCCACTACCACCTGGACACCTCGCGCGAGCGCATCCGCGGCGCTGCCGCGTGGAGCGGCCACGAAGACATTGGCGAGCGCGTGCGCCAGATGGCCCGCCAGGCCGGGCTCACCGTGCGCCAGGTCGCGCCGCGACTGGACACCCTGAACCCCTGGCGGCTGCCCGTGGTGCTGCAATTGCGCGACGGACAGGTGGCCGTGGTCACCGCCATCTCGGCGCAGGGCCTGCGCGTGATGCTCGGTGGCGACCAGGGCGCGGAAACCGTCTGCACGATCGACGAGCTGCAGCCCGCGCTCGAAGCCATGGCCGTGCTGCGGCCCGCGCAGTCCGCACCCGACTCGCGCGTCGATGCCTACATCCGCCCCGTCGAGCCGCACTGGCTGCGACAGATCGTGCTGGCGGACTGGCGGCCCTACGCCCACATCCTTGTCGCATCGCTCGCCTATAACCTGATGGCGCTCGCCGGCACGCTGTTCTCGATGCAGGTGTACGACCGCGTCGTGCCCGCGCAGTCGCTGCCCACGCTGCATGTGCTGTTCGGCGGCGTGCTGCTGTCGATCGCGTTCAGCTGGGTCATGCGCGGCGCGCGCATGCGCATCACCGACGTGGTGGGCAAGCGCGCCGACCTGCGCATTTCTGACCGCGTGTTCGGCCACGCGCTGCGCGTGCGCGGCTCGGCGCGCCCGCGCGCCACCGGCACCTTCATCTCGCAGCTGCGCGAGCTGGAGCCCGTGCGCGAAATGCTCACGTCGACCACCGTGGCGGCGGTGGCCGACCTGCCGTTCTTCTTCGTGTTCTGCGTGCTCTTCTGGTTCATTGCCGGCTGGCTCGTGCTCGTGCCGCTGGCCGCGTGCGTGCTGCTGCTCGTGCCCAGCCTGCTGGCGCAGCCGCGCCTGCGCGCGCTGGCCCAGGCGGGCATGCGCGAATCGTCGCTGCGCAACGCCATGCTGGTCGAGGCCGTGCAGGGCATCGACGACATCAAGGTGCTGCAGGCCGAGCCGCGCTTCCAGAACCAGTGGAACCACTACAACGCCGTCAACGCCGACTCGGGCCTGCAACTGCGCGCGCTGCTCAACACCCTGAGCAACTGGTCGCAGACCGTGCAGGGCGGCGCCTTTGCCTTCGTCGTGTTCTTCGGTGCGCCGCTGGTGATGGACGGGCAGATGAGCACCGGCGTGCTCGTGGCCGCATCGATTTTGTCGACCCGCATGCTCGCGCCGCTGGCCGGCGTGACGCAGGTGCTCAACCGCTGGCAGCAGGCCAAGGTGGCCGGCGAATCGCTCGACCAGCTCATGAAGCTCCCGGTCGACCACCCGCCCCATGAGACGCGCGTGCACCGGCCCGCCGTGCAGGGCGACTACACGCTGCGCGACGCCGTCTTCAGCCACGACGGCCAGACCACCGCGCTGCACGTGAAGGCGCTGCACATCGGCCCTGGCGAGCGCATTGCCGTGCTCGGGTGCAACGGTGCGGGCAAGTCGACGCTGCTGCAGGCGCTGTCGGGTCTCATCGAACCGCGCGCGGGCAGCGTGGTGCTCGACGGCGTGTCGATGGCCCACATCGACCCCGCCGACGTGCGCCGCGACGTCGGCCTGCTCGCGCAAGACGCGCGCCTGTTTCACGGCACCCTGCGCGAGAACCTGCAGATGGGCACGCCCCATGCCACCGATGCCGAACTGATCACCGCCCTGCAAGCCACCGGCGCCTGGGCCTTCGTGCGCCGCCTGCCCACCGGGCTGGACCATCCGCTGCTGGAAGGCGGGCGCGGCCTCTCGGGCGGGCAGCGCCAGAGCCTGCTGCTCGCGCGGCTCATGCTGCGCCGCCCCAGCGTGCTGCTGCTCGACGAGCCCACCGCCTCGCTCGACGAAGTGGCCGAGCGCGAAGTGATCGAACAACTGCGCGCTCTGTCCGCAGGCCGCACGCTGGTGCTGGCCACGCATCGCCCGGCCGTGCTCGATGCGGTGGACCGCATCCTCGTGGTGGACGGCGGCGCCGTCGTGCTCGACGGGCCGCGCGACCAGGTGATGGCGCGGCTGCGCCAGGGCGCGGCCGTATCGCGCGAGACAACGGCCCTCGCGGGCCGTGGCAAGGAGGCACAGGCATGAACGCCGTGACATTGACCAAGGCACCGGTGCCTGCGCAGGTATCCACCGCCACCGTGTGGGGCCCCGGCGGCGCCGGCGACTTCGACGAGGCGCGCGCCAGCGGCTCCGCGCGCGTCGTGTGGTTCGTCGCGCTCTTTCTGCTCGCGTTCTTCGTGTGGGCCTGGTGCTTCGAGATCGACGAAGTGTCCAGCGGCATGGGCAAGGTGATTCCCAGCTCGCGTGAGCAGCGCATCCAGTCGCTCGAAGGCGGCATCCTTGCCGAGCTGCGCGTGCACGAAGGCCAGATCGTCGAGAAGGGCGAGGTGCTCGCGCAGCTCGACCCGACGCGCGGCGAATCGAGCGTGGAAGAAACCGCCGCGCGCTACCGCGCCGCGCTGGCCAGCAGCGTGCGCCTGCGCGCTGAGGTGGAAGGGCATAGCACCCTTCAGTTCCCCGCCGAGCTGAAGGCGTACGCGCAGCTGGTCGACTCCGAAAGCGCGCTCTTCCGCTCGCGGCAGGGCAGCATGCGCGACACCGTTTCAGGCCTGGGCCAGGCGCTTGCGCTCGTGCGCAAAGAGCTCGACATCACGCGCTCGCTGCAGGTGAGCGGCGCGGCCAGCAACGTCGAGCTCATCCGCCTGCAACGCCAGGCCGCCGACCTGGAGCTGAAGATCTCCGAGGCGCGATCGAACTACATGGTGCGCAGCCGCGAAGAACTCGCCAAGGCCGATGCCGAGGTGAAGTCTTTGTCGTCCGTGGTGCGCGGGCGTGCAGACTCGCTCGAGCGGCTCACCCTGAACTCGCCCGTGCGCGGCATCGTCAAGAGCTTGCAGGTCACCACCATCGGCGGCGTCGTGCCGCCCAACGGCTCGCTCCTGACCCTGGTGCCGCTGGACGACCAGTTGCTGGTCGAAGCGCGCATCTCGCCCCGCGACATCGCCTTCATGCGGCCCGGGCAGGAGGCGCAGATCAAGGTCACCGCCTATGACTACGCCGTGTACGGCGGCCTCAAAGGGCGTGTGGTGACCATCGCACCCGACACGCAGCGCGACGAGGTCAAGCCCGAGATCGTCTACTACCCCGTGCTCGTGCGCACCGACTCCGACGCACTGACCGACAAGGCCGGCCGCCGCATGCCCATCGTGCCTGGCATGGTGACCACCGCCGACATCCGCACCGGCCGCAAGACCGTGTGGGACTACCTGACCAAGCCGCTGAACAAGGCGCGCGAAGCCATGCGCGAGCGCTGATTCGCGCGCGCTCATCTCTCCCAAGAATCCCATCCGACCCAAGAGGAAGCCAGCCATGAAAAAGACCCCGCACGCATCACCCACCGTTGCCGCCTTCGCGCTCGCCGCCGCGCTGCTCGGCACCGCCACCCATGTGGCGGCGCGCGATAACCCTGTAGACCCCGTGAGCAACCCCGACAAGCTGGACTATCGCGACGTCGAGGCGCGCCGCCCCGACTTCAAGGAGCCCTTTCTGCGCGACGGCATCGTGTCGCGGCCCGAGCGCTTTCGCGAGATCAAGCCCGGGATCGATCAGGCCCAGGTGCTCGCCGTGCTCGGGCAGGCGCTGAGGCAGCAGCGCGGCGCGCTCGGCACTGAGTGGGACTACCAGTTCAAGTTCCAGATGCCGCAATCGGCCAACTACCTCGTATGCCAGTACAAAGTCGTGTTCGACGACAGCCAAACCGTGCGCAGCGCCGCGTGGCGCCGTCGGCAATGCCTGGACCTGATCCCGCACTGAACTGCCGGCCGGCGACCGGGCCGTCGACCCGCTACGCCCAGGAGCGTGCGGGTTTTTGATGTGGGGTGAGACGCCGTGATTCGGGTCTTTGGTGCTTCGACAGGAATCGAAAATTAAGCTCTAAGTGGCGTGAATGCTAGGCTCGCCTAATCTTTCTCGAAAAGATACCGACAAAAGTACCGGCAAATCTTCGCGTGCCCGGCGAGATCCCGCTACTGGTCCCACTGTTGCGTGAGACCCGCGCAAGGAATAGACCGAGTGAGTGCGACGGTCGTAGTGATAGCTTCCTGAACAATCAACATCCCAGGAGACTGAGTGGGAACAGTGAGCATTTGGGACGCAATGCGTATAAAAACAAGCGCGTCCCCGTGCTCCGCATCTGCGGCGGCGTCCAGGACCACCTCGCCAAGACGCGAGGGATGCGAGGCGCTCGCCGGGGTGAAGCTGGCTGCATCGTGGATCTCCACGACCCAGACTAGCTTCGGCATTTCAGCCGTTCGATATACGTCCGCAGCGATCGGATCCAATGCTACGCAGTCCTTTGCCCATCTGCGGAAGGTGTGACGTGGGCACAAGTACGTGCGCAATACCATGGGAACTACGGGACTTACCGCATTGGGCGCCAACGGCGCGGACATAAACGCCGTGAGCCAGAAGTCGAGGTGGCTTATTGCTTGAGGAACCGCCTCTGCCGCGGACATGAACACTCCTTGGGGCAATGGCACGATTAGAGTGAACGCCTGATCCAGCGCATATTCATCCGAGCCCTGCTGTGTGGCCTTCGGCAGTAGGCGATACGGTCCTCGGTTGTCGTTATGAATCACCAAGCTGATCGGCAGGAAGTTCTGATGCGCCGCATCGACCCCAATGGCCACCACTGCGTGACCACCAGAGGTGGGATGCATAAGACCCAGAATAACTGGAAGCCCTGAATCAAGATAAGGCAGCGCTTGGCTGATCACATGGTCTGCATTGGCTCGGTTAGGTGGCTCTGCGAGCTGGATCACCAATGGATCGTGGTCAGTTGCGGTAATGGCCGCGACCATTTGTTGGATGGTGAGACCTTTCCGTCCGGGAAATACACGGTCCAAAGTGAGATAGCGGGTTGCAGAGAGAGTAAGTTCAGCGGGCGAGTACGCGGAGTTACCCGATCGCTTCCGGATCGTTCGTAATGCCATCCAAATGCTCGCTTGGGCGCAGGCACCGACTGCGTTGTCCTGCTGCAGGTATGGCGTCCCGGTCACCTCGAACGCAGTCCCTGCAATGTGCACGGGGAAAATGTCCCGGCAAAGGGTAGGCTTTGCGTCTAAGGGCGCAACGATTGTGGCGCCGACTGGCGCATGCCGAAGCGGTCGAACAGTTGTGAAACCAAGATAGCAGCCATCATTTCTCGCAGCTGCATCAATGAAAGCAAGAACTTCTGTCCGGTCGGCAGTCGGACCTACCGCTGGAAGCGGTTGACGAAATGCATGAATGCGAACGCAATGGCGCGAAATCGTCCGATGCTGTTTGGAATAGAAAGCCTCGTGTTCCTGCAAAAAGTCGGGATCGCGAACACCGTCCTGAACGAGCAGCGTGGTCGTCCCAATTGCTCCAAGGTGTTCGACCAACTCTTTCCATTGTCCAAATAGACGAGTGGCCGGAAGAGGTGAGCCACCGATGGCGGCCAGTAGCGACTTTGGGTCTGCTACTTCAGCGGCACCGAAGCCGATAATTCGGTAACGAAAGGGCATGCACCCGATTGTTACCGACTATGCGGACTAGCCAAATTGAAATGCTAGAACCTGAGGCGGCAGGGATCGTTCGCGTTTGCGTACTTCCACCAGCTCCGCAGCGGTCTTTGCAGTTAGCTCTTCGCACAACCGCTCAGCAACAACCTTTTCGACCTCAAACACGGTCCCGGGCCTAGCGCTAGCCTGCCGAACCACATCGCGGATATTGCTGGTCAAGCCCTCGGCGCCTTTCAGCTCTAACGACAGAACCAGTGACATGAGGACCTCAAAAAATTAACCGGCGATTATGACACGGCGGAAGGCAGTGTGCACTGCAAACGTCCGTTGAGGAACATTAGCACACGCTAACTCGAGGCGCAATAGGTGCACAACTGAGGCCCAACAACAGCCGGGTAAGGCGGACCGCACCGCGCATGACCACGGCGCAGCTTTGCTGGAGTAGCCCAAAACTATCGCGCTTGGCACCCCTCATTCCTTGTTATCTTGGAGGCCTGGAGGATTTGCAGGCGCGCACCGTTTTCGATCCAGTGCCAGCCGGCCCGCAGACAAGGCGGACGAATGATCTCCATGTGCCGCCTGCCCTCGAAGTCGGCTCCCACCCATTCACCGGCACACGGGCTCGGCCGATCCTTGTGATGGATGACATCGGGCGACAGCACAGGCGGACGTGCTTCGTTGAGTGCCTTGGTTTGCCGCTCGAGCAGCGTACTTCCATCGAGCGATTTGCGCACATGTCGCGCGCGGCAGCTTCCTAGCAAGCACGAGACCTCAGCACAGCAGTGCTTACGAGCTCGGCCTGTTCGTGCTTCATCACGCCTTGTCCAGGAAACGCCTGCTGCGGGTCGACCGCAGCAGGCGCACCCACTTGCGCAACAAGTTCTCGCGCACATCGAGGTTGCGTGCAGCCTGTGCCAAAGCGCTTGGCTGCCATCTCGACCTACTTGGACCACTCGTCCGACAGCGTTTCGGCCTGCTTCAACACCAGTTCCACCGCGTCAGCCTGCTGATCGGGCGGGTACTTCCAACGCTGCAGCGTGCGGCGGACCAAGATGCGCAGCTTGGCACGTACGCTGTCACGCACCTGCCAGTCCACCGTGGTGCTGGCTCGAAGCTTCTCGGTGATCTCGGTGGCGATCTTCTTGAGGGTGTCGTCGCCCAGCTCACGCACCGCGCTTTCGTTGTTCGCGAGCGCATCGTAGAAGGCGATCTCATCATGGCCGAGGCCTAGCGCGGCCTCGCGTTCAAGCACGGCCTGGAACTCCTTGGCCATGGCAATCAGCTCTTCGACGACCTGGGCCGTCTCGATCGCGCGGTTGTGGTACTGTCGCAGCGTCTCCAGCAGCCGGTCGCCATATTTCTTTTCCTGGACGACATTGTTGCGGGCGCGGGCCTTGATTTCGTCGCGCAGCAGCTTCTCCAGCAATTCCACGGCCAGGTTGCGGCTCTTCATCTGCCGAATGTCTTCCAGGAACTCGTCGGACAGCAGGCCAATATTGGGTTTGTTCAGGCCGGCCAGCGCGAAGATGTCCGACACGCCGTCGGCCAAGATGGCGTTGTCTAGGATCAGCTTGAGCGCGCTGTTTTTGTCTTCGGCGGTACGTTTCTTGTCCACCGTGGTGAACTTGGTGATGGCCGCCTTGACCGCCGCGAAGAAGGCGATCTCCTTGCGCAGCGCCACCGCCTCATCCAGTGTGCCGCAAATCGAGAACGCCTTGCTCACCGCCGTCATTACATCCAGGAAACGTTGCTTGCCGTCCTTCAGACCCAGCAGATGATTGGCTGTCGGCACCAGCAGCGCCATCGCCTGAGCCTCGTAGGCGCTGTAGTTAAAGCCGTGCATCAAGCCGTGCAGCACGTCCATCTTCTCTAGTAGCACCGCCAACGCCTCTGCAGCGTTGTGCGTCGGATCCCCCTTGCCCTTCGCGTCGGTGTAGGTCTTCAGCGCCGCCTTCAACTCGTTGGCGATGCCGATGTAATCCACCACCAGGCCGCCGGGCTTGTTCTTGAACACCCGGTTTACTCGGGCGATGGCCTGCATCAGGTTGTGGCCCTTCATGGGCTTGTCCACGTACATCGTGTGGCAGCAAGGGGCGTCAAAGCCCGTCAGCCACATGTCACGCACGATCACTAGCCTCAGCGAGTCGGCCGGGTTCTTAAATCGCTTCTCCAGCGATTTCTTCACTGCATGGGTGTAGCGGTGCGGTTGTAGCAGCGCCTTGTCAGCAGATGACGCCGTCATCACCACCTTGATGGCGCCTTCTGTAGGGTCGTCGCTGTGCCAGCTTGGCCGCACCGCCGTGATAGCGTCGTAGAGCCGCACGCAGATCTCGCGGCTCATGCACACGATCATGGCTTTGCCATCGATCGTGCTGATGCGCGCCTCAAAGTGCTGCACTAAGTCCATCGCCACCTGCCTCAGGCGCGGGTCGGCGCCCACCAGCTTTTCCAGCGTCGCCCATTCGCTCTTGGTCTTCTCGCGGCTGGCGACGTCTTCCTCGTCCTCCACCACTTCATCGACCTGTGCATTCAGCCGGTCAATTTCGGCCTGGTTCACATCCAGCTTGGCTAGCCGGCTCTCATAGTAGATGGGCACCGTGGCACGGTCATCCACCGCATCCTGGATGTCGTAGATGCTCACGTAGTCGCCGAACACCGCCCGGGTGTCCTTGTCTTCGAGCGCGATGGGAGTGCCGGTGAAGCCGATGAAGGTGGCATTCTTCAGCGCGTCACGCATGTGCTTGGCGAAGCCGAACACATACTTGCCCGTCTGGGTGTTCAGCCGCCCGTTCATGCCGTACTGGCTGCGGTGGGCCTCATCCGACATCACCACGATGTTGGTCCGCGCCGACAGCTCGGGGTGCAGCTCTTCGCCTTCCAGCAGCGCGAACTTCTGCACCGTGGTGAAGATGACGCCGCCGGCCTGGCGTGAGGCCAGCATGTCGCGCAGATCAGCGCGGCCGGTCGCCTGCAGGGGTGTGGTCTTCAGCAGGTCACTGGCCGCGCAGAAGGTACCGAACAACTGGCCATCGAGATCGTTACGGTCGGTGACCACCACCAGCGTTGGGTTCTTCATCGCCGACTGTTGCAATAGCTTGCCGGCATAGCAGGCCATGGTGATGCTCTTGCCCGAGCCTTGGGTGTGCCACACCACACCCGCCTTGCGCGAGCCGGGCTGCACCTGCTTGCCGTAGGTGGCGCGCTCTTCCTGCACCTCTAGAAGGCCCTTGTCGGCCTCCTGAGCTGCGATCACCGTGGCGGCCACTGCCTCGCGCACTGCGTGGAACTGGTGGTAGCCTGCCACCTTCTTGATCAGGATGTCTCCATCCTGCTCGAACAGCACGAAGTGCCGCAGATAGTCCAGCAACAGCTCCGGCTTGAAGAAGCCGCGCACCATCGTTTCCAGCTCCATCTGCAGCCGCGGCCGATCGTCCTCGCGAGCGATGGTTCGCCAGGGCAGCATTCGCTCGGCGTCTGCAGTCAGCGAGCCCACGCGGGCCGTGAAGCCATCGGTAATGACCAGCGCCGCATTGCAATTGAATAGGTCGCCGGCCTCTGCCTTATAGGTCTGCAGTTGGTTGAAGGCATCCCAGATGTCCACCTGCTCGTTGGCCGGGTTCTTCAACTCGATCACCGCCACTGGCAGGCCGTTGATGAAGGCCACCAGATCGGGCCGCAGCGGCTGCTTGCTACCTTGAACGGTGAACTGATTTACCACCAGGAACTCGTTGTTCGACAGGTTGTTGAAGTCGATCAGGCTGGCCAGATCCGTGGCCTTGCCTTCGCCGTCAGGCTTGGGGAAGCTCACCTCCACGCCGCTCAGCAAGAGCCTATGCACAGCGCGGTTGCGCACCACTAGCAGCGGCTCGCTCACCCTGGCGATGGCATCGACTGCCTCTTCCAGCGCCTGCGGCGGAATGTGCGGGTTGATGCGCGCCAGGGCTGCCAGCAGACGGCCAAGTAGCACCATCTGCCGATAGTCGGCCCGCTCGGCGTTCACCCCCTCAGGCGCAATGTCCGGGCCGTGCACATACCGCCAGCCGGACTCTTCAAACCAGCGGATGCATTGCTCTTCGAGTTGATGTTCGTTCAGCATCATGGGTCGCTTCAACTTCTCGTCAATCGAACACAACCTGCCGACGCGACACCGCAACCACAAGGCGAAGGATCTGCTCCAACATACCGTGATCCGGTTTGCCGTCGCTTGACAGCGGGGTGGGGTACCAGATCGGGCGCACCTTGAGGTGCAAGAGGCGGGCCTCCTTCTGCGCCTTCAGTGCAGCTTCTTCGGGCTCGTTCAATACGGCAAAGTGATCCGGAATCTCGAAAGCGGCCTCGTCCACTACCCGCTGGAACAATTCCAGAGTCTTGTCCTGCTCCAAGCTGCATCCGATGAATAGGAGCGAGTGGCTGATGAAGATCTGCCGCAGCGCCCTAGGGAGCTGGTTCTGAAATGCGAGCGGCTCACCATACGCCACTTCGTACTGCGATCGGGTAAACACATGTGTGTTGTCCTGCCCCGCATCACCATGCAGCTTGAGGATGCACCGCTCTCCGCGCAGCAGGCGCTGCACGAAGTTGTTCCCGGCCTGTGTGCCGTGCATGTAGCCATCCAATGGCTGACCGCGGTCACGGAACAGGTCTTCGATGACGGTGTCGAAGTTGGTGGTGACGATGCACCCCTTTGCCAGATCCGGGAGCAACCCGACCGGGCCGACGATGGCACCACGTTGACGGAACTCAGTTTTGATGAAGTGCCGCACCTGATCGGCAGCCAAATCGTGCAACACCTGCGCGGCCTGCAGGTAGTCGTACTGCGCCATCAACGGCTCGATGTCTTGCGCACCCAGGCTCCAGGGCTTGAGTGCCATCTTGTGCAGCGCCTCCCCCCACATGGGATAGCCGCAGGCCTTGGACAAGCCTGCACCGACAAAGGGCGCAACCCGCCCACCCCGGACCGCATCAACCAAGTCCAGCAACACCGCGCGCTGGTCCGAATCGCGGATGAAATCGACGGCGCTTTCATGCTCATCGGCTTGCCGCTTACCCTCCCAATGGTCCAGCTCATCCAGGTAGGCGTCGCGCTCTGCCCAGTACAGGACGTCGCTGACTTTGACTACGTACTCGTGATCAGGGTCTCTTAAACTCTTGAGCACGACCGGGTCCGCCTGATCCAGCAGTTCATTGAATTCGACCTTGGAGTTGTAGGCCGCCTGCAAGGCCTCCTCGACCTTGTCGACGATGAGCTTGCTATCCCGGAGCTTCTGAATGTCCATCAGGTCGCTTCCAAGATTTCAGTTGCGTCAGAAACCGAATTGACAAGCAGTTCGGCAGAGAGCAGCTTTGGCAGAAGCGTGTCGCGCATCTCGGCCAGCGCCCTCATCTGTTGCGCGCCACACTCGACTTTACGGAACAGCGGGTCGGTGAATGTCTGAAACAAAGCCAGCAGCTCGGGAGACGAAACCAGCACTTCGAGTGACTCGATGTGGCCTTTGGTGATTGCTTCGCGTGATGCCCCCGCATTTAAGCCAAGCAGATAATTCTTGGTCTCGGACAGAAGCAGATGTTGATGCAGAAATCGTGGCGGAACTGCGGTCTTGGCGCGGATGATGGCTACGTGTTGGTTGACGCGCGCGGGCAGGACATCAGGTACCACGACGCAGGTGCGCAGGATGGACGCACCGGTAATGTTCAAGAGCACATCGCCCTCTTGCACGCTGACGCCCCTGAGTTGGTCGGCGGCCCCATCTGTGATCCGTGCCAAGCCCTCCCACACAAACCGGCTGTCGTACACGTTCTGGCTGCGAATGAGGGCGACGCCCTCGTCCTGGTACACCTCTTTGCCACCGCGCGGGGTCGCGCCACTTCCGATCTTGTCGGTCAACTCCGCGAGTGGCTTCACGGACCAGCCTGCAGGCGCTTCACCGGATGGCAATTGAACGAGCTCATCGGGAAACAGCGTGGCGGTGGTGGCGAGCTGGACTTGCTGGTCCTCGGGCAGAGCATCGAGTTCAGCATCGGGCTTGCCGCTGATGGCGCTCATGGCCGCGCGCAGTGGGTCACGGCCTTCGGCCTTGGCGGCGATCTTGGCTTTGACAGGATCGAAGTCCACAAACCACGACTTGAAGATGGCTTGGGCCATAGCTTCGAGGGTTTGGTTGATGCGGCGGTTCACGTCGATCTTTGCGTCGACGTCATGCATTTCTTTGGCAATTTCCCGTTGCAACGGAAGTGGGGGCAGAGCTATCTCGAAGTCCGGAAACTCCTTCAGTGCAAGTCTGTCCACGGTACTGCCGTGAATAGTTCGCGAGCTCAAAAACTCTTGAAACTTTGGGGAAAGATACTGGTACAGGAAGAAGTGAGGGTCTAACTTGGAGGGCTCAGTCCTGACGAGTCCCATACGGCGCCCGAGACAACAGCGAAGCCCCTCCGGAATGATTGCGACTTCGCCGATACGGGTTTCATAAGAAAAAACGACATCTCCAGCCCGAGGGGTGACCCGTCTTGTCCACTTGACGAACTCTTCTTCAGAAAGGTGCTCAGTGTTTGACAAGTCGAGCCGGCCGTGGTTCAGCGAGCTAATGCCGAGAAAAACTGGCCCGTCCAATGTCTTGGTGGGTGTCGCGTGCGGACCGTCGAAGACTTCTGCCACGTCTCCTATCCGCACTGTCGGCCACGAGGTTGTGATCCCTGCCGGTGCGTTAGATGGCATACCCCAACCCCGCAAGATTCTTCTTGATCTCGACTTCCAGTTCCGCGCTCTCCGCGAACTGTTCTGCCAGTTGCGCCGTCAAACGCGCCATCTTGTCGGCGAAGGCTTCGCCATCATCATCTTGCTCTTCAGCTCCCACATAGCGACCAGGGGTCAGCACATGTTCGTGCTTGCGGATATCGCCCAAAGAGACTGACGCGCAGAAGCCCTTGATGTCTTTGTAGCCCTCGCCCTGCTGCCAGGCATGGAAGGTGTCGGCGATCTTTTGAATGTCCTGCGCAGTGAAGTCACGCAGCACGCGGTCTTTCAGGTAGCCCATCTGACGGGCATCGATGAAGAGGAATTGCCGGCGCCGATCACGCTTCTTTTTGCTGAGGTTGATGCCGTTGACTTTGTCGCGAGTGAGGAACCAGATGCAGGCTGGGATCTGCGTATTGGTGAACAGCTGGCCGGGCAGGGCCACCATGCATTCCACGTAGTCGTCTTCCACCAGCCGCTTGCGGATCTCGCCTTCGTTGTTGGTGTTGCTGCTCATTGAGCCATTGGCCAGAAGCAGGGCCATGCTGCCGGTGGGCGCCAGGTGGTACAGCATGTGCTGCAGCCAGGCGAAGTTGGCGTTGCCCTGCGGCGGTGTGCCGGCTAGCCAGCGCGGGTCGTTCGCCAACTTCTCGCTCCACCACTCTTTCATGTTGAAGGGCGGGTTGGCCATCACGTAGTCGGCGCGCAGGTCGGGGTGAAGGTCGTTCTGCAACGTATCGCCGGGGCCGCCACCAAAATTGAAGTCGATCCCGCGGATGGCCATGTTCATGGCGGCCAGCTTCCAGGTGGTGGGGTTGCTCTCCTGGCCGTAGACACTGATCTGGCCGCTGGCCTTATTGCCCTGGCCGTTGGCGCTCTTGCCGGCGTGCTGCTCAATGAAGTCTTCGCTTTGCACGAAGAAGCCGCCCGAGCCCATTGCCGGGTCATACACCCGGCCCTTGAAGGGCTCTAGCATGATCACGATCAGACTGACGATGCTTTTAGGCGTGTAGTACTGGCCGCCCTTCTTGCCTTCGGCCAGCGCGAACTCGCCCAGGAAGTACTCGTAGATGTGGCCCAGGATGTCCTTGGCCTGCAGGTTCAGCGGTTGGCCCTTGTACTCGGTGGCGTGGAAATTCGTGTCCGAGAACAAGGCGATCAGGTCGGCCAGCTTGGCCGATGCCAGTTCAGTGCTGGCGAAGTTCTTGTTCAGCACATTCTTGAGCTTTGCGTTCTCGCGCTCGATCGCTTCCATGGCGTTGTCGATCAGCCATCCGACGCTGCGCATCTCTTCGGGTTCGTCCTTGCCGGGCTTGTTCCACGACAAAGGGGTCTTGGGTGGCAGTTGAGCGCAGGCCACCAGGGTCTGCCAGCGGGCTTCGAGTGGTACCCAGAACACGTTCTTCTCGGTGTAGTAGTCGCGCAATTCCAGCTCGGCCGCGACGTTCGCCTCATAGTCTTCGGGAAAGTCCGCCGGATCCATGTAGTAGTCATGGAATGGGTCGCGGAACTGAGCAACCAGCTGCTTCCGCCGCTCGTCGAAGGCGTCAGACACAAACTTGAGGAACAGTAGGCCGAGCGCGATGTGCTTGTAGACGGCGGCGTCTAGGTTGGAGCGCAATTTATCGGCGGATGTCCAGAGCTTCTTTTCGAGGTCGTTGAAAAACTGTTGTTCGACTTGATTCATAAATCTATTCTTGCGGGAGCCGATTCAGCATCACGGCACGTTCTGTTGCATTCTGCCCGCCAAATCGCGCGGTTGCCCGTACAGGGGCCGCGCAAGGCGTCAAACCCAGGCCCTGAGCTCTTGGGGGAAGGGGCTTCGGTTGGACGGTCGCTCGGCGCCCGAGCTACCTACTCAGCAGTCGGAAATATAGGCGACAGAGGGCGCTTCGAAGAATGATCGAACAAGCCGGCGATTCTTCTGCATGTTGCGCAGTTGCTGGTCGACGCGGATTTCGAGTTTCTCGCCAGCTCGCAATGGGTTGCGAGCCACGCCGGTACGTTTGACGTGACTCCAGACCAGTTCGTCCGGGTTCAGGTCCGGTGCGTAGCCCGGCAGAATGTGCATGCTCAGCTTGCCCTGAGTGGATTCGATGTACTCGCGCACGTTGGCTTTCTTGTGGGCCGGCAATCCGTCGACCACCAAGTGCACCGGCTTGCTGCGACCCTTCATCATCTTCTTGAGCAATTCGATGAACAGTTCGGCATTGAGCGCACCCTGGTAAGTCGCAAACCAGAATCCACCCCTGGCGTTGACGGCCGATGCCGCGGAGATCGACTGGCGTTGGCCGGGCCGCTCGATAACCGGGGTCTTGCCCATGGGCGCCCAGGTCTTGCCGTGCACGGTGTCAGCCCGAAAGCCCGATTCGTCCCAGAAGTAGACGTCGGCACCACTTTGCCTCGCAGCCGTGGCGATGCCGGGGTAGGTTTCACGCTGCCAGCGCTCGATGGCTTGAGGATCGCGTTGGTAGGCGCGTTGCAGCGGCTTTTGCGGGGTCAGTCCGAGCTTGGCCAGCAACGCACCGACTGCGGTCACCCCCATATTCACGCCGAACTTCTGCTCGATCAGCGCCACGACAATGGCGCGTGTCCACAGCCCAAAGTCCAGTCCGTACTGTCGCGGGTCGCGCCCATTGATCCAACGAAATATTTGGCGCTCTTGCGCGGCACTCAGCGTCCGTGGTCGCCCGGTGCCGCGCGTGCCGCGCAATGCCTTGAGTCCCTTGCCTCGACCCGACGAGGCCTTCAGCCATTTGTAGATGGTTGTGCGGCTGAAACCGTAGGCGGCAATCACTGCAGAGGGCTTCTCCCCGTCGCGAACTCGCTCCACCGCCATCAGGCGAATCTCTTCAAGCGTTTTGTGATCCAGCGTGCGGCCATCTCGCTTCATGCACTATTGGATCATCAAACCGATCGCCGCGGTGAATTTTGTAGCCTAAATTATCGACTACTGAGTAAGTGCCCGACACGTCCGCGCCGAAGTAAAACCGGGCGACCGGCTCAATTTCCGGTCGGCGCCAACACGCTGGTACGGCCGGGAGGGGCAGGTCACCGGCAAACGCGTGCTCGGCGACCCTGAGCTGCTGTTGGGGCGATCTGGTTAGCGAATGACCTGTCTGGCCACTCAGCTCCGTTGAGGTCGGACGACGCCTTGGATTCTTTGCTCAACATGTTGTCTCACGAAAGATGTGAGCTTTGAATTCATGCCCTGTAAATCAATTTTAGGCAAGATGATGTTTGTCCGGATGATGATTGATTGATAGGACATTAAATCAAATGCATAATGAAATCATGTCACCTAACGAACTCATTGGGCGAGGAGGCGCAGGCAGAGGTCAAGGGCGAAAGCCAATCTCCGACGATGCTCGCCCGTACAAGCTTCTTCTTCCAGCCGAGCTACGCGCCAAATTGGACGATCTCGGTGGGGCGGAGTGGCTGCGATCTCAGCTATCCCTGGCCGCCTACCTTGATGAAATTAGTCTGGAGAACACGGTGAACCTTGCAGCTCGATACATCAACGCAATGCGGCAGTTGCCGCAGTACTTCAACAATCTAGATTACCGAGGGCCCCTGACTCATGTGATGACAGGAGTGCGGGTATTGCCGCTCGGTGACCTGTCCGATCCTGAGGATGACGGTGGGGTTCTGGAGGTGATCTATCCAGGCGGTCACCGCGTTGAAGTGAATGGGCACGCGCTGTATCAGATGGCGCTGGCCGAAGGTGTTCGATGGGAGATCGATAGCAATGTCGACAACATTCCGCCGCGAAAGCGCGATGTCTATCAGGCACGTATCGCCGACCTTGATGAACACTTGCGTCGCAAGCATTCACTGATCTGAGGCTGACCGAGTAGATGACCTCGCTGGTCAGCCGAGGAGTGTGCCGCCTAAAATCGAACGGCTTCAGAGCGTCGGATTCCGGCAGCCGTTCTACCCGCACCCGATGTAATGAGGACCGATGCCGACGCAGATCGCCAAGGGTGTTGATTTGGCACGATTTCTCGCCTGCGGGCGCTCAAGGGTTAGTGGCGGGAAGCCCGCAGACAGGCACGCCTGCGTGCAGGCGTGAGGTACCATAGAAATGCAGGACACCTTGCTAGTCCGGTGCGCTTGGCCGCTCAATCACCGAGCGGCGAGCCATAGTGTGCTTCGAACGGATTAAGAACTCTGATGCCCAGAAAGAAGCCGGCGCCCCGGATTGTGGAGCAACGCTCGCGAAACAACGCCAAGCGAAAGCTGATCGCCGCCTTACCAGACGCCGATGCACGGTTGCAGCTAGCCGCGGTCGTGGCATATGGTGCGTACTCGAAGCACAAATTTAACCCAACTGCCTACAAGCTTGCACCGTATGCTGGGCTGGATGAGGAGCGAACGTACTGCGACGCGCACGCCCACTTTGGCAAGGAACAGTTCGACCGGATTCCCGGTCTCCTAGAACGCGGCGTGATGCTGGGCCTCTGGTCAGAACAACTAAACGGCGGCGCGCCGAGCCTGATCTGGACTCTTGACGAAAGTGGATGGATTTTTGAGCTACGGATCACTAATCCGGGCCTGTCGCAATATCACGGTTACCCTGTTCTCCCCGGTGATGCCTTTGCAAGACATGTTTTGGTCCGAGCTAGAGCGGTTGCCTTTGACGAAGGCGAATTCCCGGTGAGCCTTGCCTCAAGCACACACGTCGCTATAGCGGCAGCCGAAGCCTTTTATAGATGATCAGCCCAAAATTTTTCCAATTCACTGCCAATTGGCCGACGGACAGCGGTGACGTGGCCGAAGTTTCACTTCGTGTTGGAGACCGGGTCATCTCTCGGCTTGCTGATACTGAAAAGCGAACGGTGAGAGATTTCTTCCGCGCCTCCTCGACTGGTCTGGCATTGTGGATGGCCGACAATTGGTGGCGGTTGCGCTGGGAAACCGTTGCGGATTCTAGGTTTCCTTCCGTCGACTGGCGCCTGCGCCATGAATTAAATTCCGCCAGCGGCGGTGCGCTCTGGCCCCCAGTGATGATTTTCAGCGTCGGGGATCGCATTGCATTTGCGCCAAGTGTCGGAAAAAAGGTAGTCGATGGTCCTCAGTCTTATTTTGAATTTAAGATAGGATTGGTTGCGGCCAACGAATACGAGCGGGAGTTGGACGAGTTTTTCAGTGCTGTTATTGAGCACTGTGCTAGATCACAAGACGGCAAAGCTCTACGTACATTACTCCATCAAATTACAACCGAGCGAAATGACCCGGAGTTGGCAGCTTGGCGACGTTTAGAGGCCTGCTTGGGGTTCGATCCAGACGCCGCGCCGGATGACGTTATCGGCGCTTTGTCCAATCTGGAAGATGTCGCCGGTGAGGATGGCGTTGAGGAGGCGGCGCACGCGCATCCCGGAACAGGTGCAGCGGAGTCGTTAAGTTTGGCGATCGAGGCCTCGCGGGAGTCGAGTGTAGAGGTCGATCTGAGTTTGGCGGCATCCCTCGAAGCTCACAGAAATTTGCCGAGCTACGCAAGTCCGTGGGAGATGGCAGAAGCGGCTGCACGAAATCTTAGAGCCATCGTTGGAATAGAACGAGGTTTGCTGACACACAAAGTGTTTGCGGATATTTTCAGGACACGCTGGGATACTTTAAAGTCCGCCACTGCTACCGCGAGAAAGCTACCATATGGGGCCAGGATAGCCGACAAAAAAATATCCCGCGTGGCTTTACAGACCTCAAAGCCATATGATCGTCGCTTCGAGCTAGCCCGGCAGTTCGGAGATGCCGTATGGCATAAAGACACTGGTTTTGGGATTGTGAGCCGCTCAAAAAGTGATCGGCAGAAGTTTCAGCGTGCCTTTGCCCACAATCTTCTTTGCCCTTTCGAGGATCTGCAAAGTGTTATCGATGTGAGCGACCCTTCGCGCGAAATGATGGAAAAAGCGGCTCGGAGGTTTGGTGTACACCCTTCCGTGGTGCGCAATCAGCTGGTATATAAGGGCTATCTTCCGTTTGAAAATTCCAATGAAGAAGCTGAGACTGCATAGTTAAAACTTCTGAAGGCGAACGAAACCGTTCCAGGCTTACAAAACGGCGAAGGATCAACTCTGCCGCTAATTTCCGTGCTTGGTAAATAGGAGCAAGGACGAACTGGGGAAGTTCTTCCAAAAGGCTCGATAACGCGGACGCGCGTCACGAGATGGCCCGAGCTTGTGCCGAGGATCCCTGGCCAAGGTTGGGTTGAACTCTCTGCAGCGGGACGGCAACATGCCCGACACGCCTGTTCAGAGGTTGGGACCGTGGGTATGCCTCAACTAGCGAGGCAATGCGGACCGAAATGCTCCGCGTCGTTCTGATGATCTGGCCGCATGCAGGCCGTCGCCTCGCGACTTGAACAGCGCAAGCTCGTCCTTCGTCGGATTGGCACTTGCCTACTCGCTGCCGTTTTCCCGAAGACTGACGGTCATGGATGCGCCGCCCGAGTTCCCGTAGAGCGCCGTAACCTCAGCGCGGGGCTGTCCAAGTCGCTCCACGACGGATCAGAGTTGTTGGGCGGCAAGAACTGCAAACGCCATCGAGGACCAATGTGCCAGCTCAAGCCAAGCTGCAGTTCAGATAACCGATCAGGCGGTTGCCGTCCTTGATGAGCACGGGCTGCTTGCGGCGCGCGGCATAGCGCAGTGCTTTTCGAAAGGTGCGCCAACCATTCTCCGTGGCGAAGTTGATTTCGGCGGGTCGCAGCGCGCGACGATAGGTATCCAGTGCGTCCGGATGCAGGAGGTTGAGGCAGCGCAGGTGCATTTCGCTGGCTGCGTGCTGAGCAGCGATCGCCGGCGAAAGCCAGCCCAGCAATTCGATCACGCGACCGTACAACAATCGCAGGCGGGCCAATGCGTCGGCAGGTGTGGTGGGTGCCGGCGCCTCTGTCGGGAGTGGCGCGCCGCTGCGCGGTCGGGCTTCCCGAAGTAGCGCGCCAAGCTTCCAGATTGGTTCGTGGTGGGCGATGCGGTTGCGTAACTCGTTGCACAGGTCCAGGCGAGCAAACAGGCCGTCGCGGTGCTTGAGCTTGGCCCAATGCGTCGCCTGGCGCTGCCGATGACCGGGCAAGACGTCGACGAGGATGTCGCCCCAATTGACGGGACGGTGATTGAGATCGTGCGTCAGGTCCAGAAGGTGGGGCCAGAAGCCGAATGTCAGGCCGGAGACCACGTCGTCCGGCGAGGGGGCCGGGATCCGGGGCACCATTTGCCGGCCTCGTTTGTAATGGGTGATTCCTTCTATCTTGAACTTGGCATAGGCGTCGAGTGCGACGTGCTCATACCAGTCCTTGGCGCCGTGGGCTCCCATCACGCCATATCGGAGGCTCATGGCCTGGTGAAACTGATTGCGGAGTACCACCTCGACCTGGGAGATGGTGCGAAATAGCACGGAGGTCAGGTCCTCGTTCCATTGGTAGAGTCCGAGTGCCTCCGCATCGTCCGCTGCGCCGAAGAAGCGGCGGTAGTTGCTCAAGCGGGCATGCGACAGCGCCTGGATACGCGCATGGTTCCCCGCAGGGTCGGTTTTGATCTGTTTGAGCATGCGTGTTATGATTGAGGCGTAAGCGCTTGGGCAACATGGCTTGGCTGGTCCCTCTTCGGACGGACGCCGGGCTCCAAGACGCAAAAGAGGGAGCGGCCGCGTAAGCGGCCGTTTTCCTTTGTGCTAGACATGGCCTATTTCCTGAAGCAGGGAGGCAAGCTTGGCCTCCAAGTTCGCCATTTCGGCTTTGAGCACGTCGCGCTCGGCGCGCAGTGCAGCCAGGTCGATGCCGGCGTCGTCTTCGGTGGCGTCGACGTAGCGAGCCACGGTCAGGTTGTAGTCGCTTGCAGCGATTTCGGCCTGAGGCACCAATTGCGCGTACCGATGAACATGTTGGCGTGTACGCGATGTCTTCTCGATGAGATCCAGATCCGTCTGGCGCAAGACGTTCTGGATCTTGCCGGGTTGGAACGAACGACTGGCGTCGATGAACAGCACGTTGTCATCCGTCTTGTGCTTGCGCAATACCAGGATCGCCACCGGGATGCCGGTGTGGGTGAACATCTTGACCGGCAGAGCGATCACGGTATCGATCAGGTTCTCCTTGATCAGATGTTCTCGGATCGGGCGCTCAGCGCCCCCCCGAAACAGCACACCGTGAGATACGACCACGGCCATGCGGCCGATCCCGGGCTTGAGCGTTTGCACCATGTGACTGATGAACGCATAGTCGCCTGCCGTGCGCGGGGGTATCCCTCTCCAGTAACGTTGATGAATGTCTTGCTCAGCCGTTTCGTGCCCCCAGTCCCGTAGGGAGAACGGCGGACTGGACACGACGATGTCGAACTTCCTGAGGCTGCCGTCCGCAGCAAGCAGCCTGGGGTTGCGCAGGGTGTCGCCCCATTCCAGTTGGTGCCGGTTTTCGCTGTGCAGAATCATGTTCATCTTCGCCAGGGCCCATGTGCTGCCATTGACCTCCTGGCCGTACAGAACGCAGCCTTGACCGTTCGATGTTTCGCGGGCTACCTGGCTGCAGGTGACCAACATCGAGCCCGAGCCGCAACAGGGATCGCCCACGGTGTCCCCTCCCACGGGCTGCATCAGCCGAGCGATCAACTGCGAAATTTCGGAGGGAGTGAATGACTCTGCCGCCCATCGGCCGCCGCTGGCCGCCACATATTCGATGAGGGCATCGCAGGCGGCGGCAGCTGCGGCAGCCGCGTTGTCCGGCGGGCCGCCAAAGCTCAGCGCCGGTGTCGTGAAGGCCTCGAGCAAGGCGCCCAGAAGGCGTTCTCTCTGTTCAGCGCTCCCCAGGCGGGTCGCGTCGAAATCGATTCCTTGGAAGGTCCCGCGCAGGGAGATGTTGGATGCTTCGATGGCACGCAACGCGTTGTTGATCCGCAGGCCACTGTCGCCTTCATGGCGGGCTGCAAGCAGCTCATCGAAGCTGGCACCCTCGGGCACGGTGTAATGAATGCGCTCGCCGAGTTCGTGAAGGGAGAACGGGCGCCGTTGGGCGAGGTCCGAAACGTATTTCAACAGCAGCATCGCCACCACGAGGTTTTTGCTCTCACCCAGGTCATATGCGCCCCGGAGTACGTCGCATACACGCCAAATGGCTGCGCTGATTGCGTCTCGGGCTTGTCGATCAAGCATGGACGTCTCCTTCGCGCAGCACCTGTTGGGTCAGATAGGCGATTTCTTCCATGTCCAGCTGGTTCATGCGGTGCCGGATGGCCACGATCCGCCGCGTAGTTTGGTCCAGTTCCGCGATTCGCCGCTGCGTGGTCATCGGAGGCACTTCGATGCTCAACGAGAGCAGGGCGGTCTTCGTCAACGCCTTGATGCCAGTGCCGGTCAGCGTCGATGCAATCTTCACCTGTGCCGACTTCTGGTTGAGAAACCAAACGAGGTATCGAGCGTCCAACGGCACCTGGGTTCGAATGACGTTCAGTTGCCCCAGTGGAAATACGGGCTCGTCCGCACCCTCGAACAGCCATGCTTTGTAGTAGTCACCTCTGGACGGGATCACCACGTCGCCCGGTTGCAGGCAATAAGCAAGATATTTGTCCTGAACCAGGATTCGCGGCAGTTCTTGCCAGTTCAGCGGCTTGGTCGCTGCCAAATTGCGGATGGCCAAGGCGCGCACGTTGCCCTCTGGATCTTGCTGAGGTGCCTCCTCGCGAAAGATCACGGCTGTGTGAATCTGGGCGAGATCAGAGAGTTTGGATGACATTTGCTGAAGAGTTCTACTGCAACTAGCCAGAAGTATAGCGAAGGTGCGGCAACTCGGCAAGCAGTAGAGTTCTTCGGTGCATCAGTCCTGACTTCGGTTTTGCTGTGTCAATAATTCCGTCGCCGCGTCGCCGCGTCGCCGCGTCGCACAAGCCATACTTTGGAATTTGAGTCGTCGACCCGTTGCTCGCGCTGGTGGCCACCCTGGCCTACAGCCGAGCGAGCTACGCGAAGTTCGTGGCCTGCTCGGGCGAGGACGTCGCTACCCTCTGCACCGGACTGCGCGAGGCGTTCGATTACTTCGGCGGCGTGCCCGAACACGTGCTCTTCGACTACACGAAGGCCGTCGTCATCGAGCTGGCGCTTACGGCGAGAGTCAACATCGCTGGAGCGCCGAACTGCGCGAACTTGCGCAGAGCTGCGGCTTCAAGCCTCGGCTGTGTCGCCCCTATCGCGCCAAGACGGGTAAGGTCGAGCGGTTCAACTCCTACCTCAAGCATCGCGCCACCTTCGGGGTCGAGCCAATCTGCAAGGTCCTGCAGGTCGCCTCGTCGGGCTATCGGCGGCACGCAGCACTGCTGCGCGAGCCGCACAGGCGCTGCGCCAGGGGGCGACCCCACGATGCCCTCGTGCCAGAGATACACCGCGTCTGGCAGGCCAAGATGCAGGTCTACGGTGCCGACAAGGTCTGGCGGCAACTGGCACGCGAGGGCACGGCGGTGGTGCGCTGCACGGTCGAGCGGCTGATGCGGCGCCTGGAACTGCGAGGCGTGCCCGCTTTCGTATACCAAGGCAGCCCTCCAAGGCCTGATGGCATCGCACCTGCATGCACCTGTTCCGCTGGAGGCGGTGCCGCAAGCGCCGTGCTCTAACCTGCGGGAGAGCGTGGTCCGCCCGGACGAGGCCGCAATCTAGACCGCAAAACCGGCTCCGGCGCAGGTCCCATTCTGGAGAATACGCTTGTGGCGATGCGCTCACAGTACACGCTGGCTAGCTCTGGCTGATCGAGCGTGGCCAGGTGCACCATGTCAGGCGCATTTGCCAGGAACTCCAAGAGCTTGGCTTTCGGCGTTCCGATTTGAGATTCCATGAAAATGTCGTACAGGTCCAGCACCGTGTTAGCCGTCCTGTTGCGCGAGACCTCACCGAAGAATGTGTCCGGGTGCCGTTTCCATGCAGCCAGTTCTGCGTCCGACAGCGCGGCATGAAAGATCATCCCTTGCCCGTCAGGGGCGTTGATCGCGCAAACGGCAACCATGTCTTTTTCGATAACTGTGGCCGATGCAAGGACTCCTTCGATGTCGGTGCCATCTGGGCCAGGGACGACATAGCGACTACCGACCTTTAACCAAGCCTCAGCGGCGCCAAACGCCAGTTCCGGGCTCTCGCCATCAAAGGTCACCGGAATGTCCGAATGCGCCTTCATGGAGTTGAGCAGGTCATGCATTTCAGCATGCGCCCGTCGACCATCAATGGCCGCGCGCAAGGAGGGAAATTCATGATCGAGCTTGAACTCGTCTATGTGGAAACCGTCGCCCATCGCCAGCACGCGAAAGTCGACGCTGTCGAGGTGGTGCTCGAAGGGAGCGTTGGTTATAAACATGTACGCTGGCGGCAACCGTTGGGCCATGGGGTCCAAAGCCTCAAATCGACGCAGTAGATTGAAGGCGCGCTTGAAGAAGTCGGGAAGCTCCTCGCTTTTCGACGAGTCCGGCATGTTCAAGTCAACGAAGACGATGCGGGTATGGTCCGCTGCCTTTTCCAAGGCTCGGACAATCTGGCGATTGAAACGACGTTTGCTTTCTGAACGCTTTGCTTCGACTGAAAATTGCTTGCCGCTGCGAGGGTGTGTCGCCGTGAATTCGCAGTGAGACGAGTTCCGGTCGTCCTCGTTCACGAACTTGAGAGAGAACCCCGCGCGCACAAGAATGGCGGCAACCTTGACTTCGTACCGAGCCCCGAAAAAATTATCGTGATTCCGAAGTCGTGCGATCAGCTTTGCCTGCAGTTCTGCGTTGTGGTCGAGCGCGTACAAGTCATATGCCAAGTGCATGTATGCGGCGACTGCTCCTGTCATCCGGCTTGACGAAACCTGCCCAGGTTCTTGGAGGATCGCGCGCTGCTGATGGCAGAGCATGTGATACCAGACCAGGATCGGGTGCCGCTGGTCCTGTGGTTTTTGGAACTCAGCGTTGCCCCACTCCGGGCCCAAAACATGTGTTAAGTATTCGCCCAGAAAATCGTGGAAGGTCCTCCACTTCGTTGACTGGAACAGACGGTTGTTGACCGCGACAAACTGATGCCCGCTGTCGGTCTTTGTAGAGATGATCGGCCTCCCGAGACCCTGCTGGTTGGAGCGTTGGACTTCCCTCGCTTCATGGCGCGCTCGCACAAATGACAAGTCCGCCATCACGGCGGACATGCGGTCCTGCTGCGCGAGGTCACCGTGGCACTTTTTGTACTTCTTGCCGCTACCGCACGGGCAAGGTTCGTTTCGCCCAACCTTTTTCATAAGTTGTTGTCCTTGTCGCCATCGCCGTCAGATCGCTCTAAGTTGTGCGCCAAGCCACGCCCCGTAGATGAACAGAGGGATGAAGCCGAATACTGCTGCGACGGGGAAGACAACCAGATAGCTAAAGTACCCAAGTGTCCCTAAAGTAATCAGCTAATCGTGGGCTGCGTCGCACCCGCCGGCAGCGCTCCAGCGCGCTGCGACACTTCGCGTGGTTTGCAATCACGGTTTCGAGTGGCGCAGGTGCTGGCGGGCCTCCCGTCGGCCACCCTACTCATTCTGCGGCCCCTGTTGATCCTGTGACCCAAGCCATGCCGGTGCGGGGGGCCAGGCGGCATCGCAGATGCCGGATCACGCGAGGGTTGAGGGCTGCCCAGTTATGCGGCCTTCGCCTCTACTAAATGCGCGGTCTCACGGTCGTGCTCCAGCGCCATAGCCGACCATAGGGGCACCAGCTTCACTTTGATCGTGACGCTGCCGACCAGTCCTGCAGCCTGGAGCTTGAATACCGGAAGTCTCATCAAGTTTTCCGTGTCGACGGGCTGCGGATACGCCAGTTCGAGCGAGCTGCAACCGTAGCGCATGGCATAGGCCAGCAGCTGGTACACGTCCCCTCCATCTACGCCGAAGTCCGACGCTTGAGGTTTCAACCGCTTCCATTTCGCATCGATGACGCGGTCAATGCCTGCGGCGGCGCCATCGTGGCCGACGCGCCAGACAGTGATGTCAGGCTTCAACAGGAACGCATCGGCCTGCCCGTTTGTTGCCAGGTGCCGAGGGGGCCCTTGCGTGAGCACCATGTGCTCAAGCCCGGCACCGGCTTGCTCCAGCCTGGCAGTGTGGGCCTCGAAGAGCTTGTTCATGTCAAACAGCAACCCCGGCGCCTGCGATGCCCCCGCGCTTAAAGCCGGGCTGGCCATGGCCAACAGCCATTCGCACCAGGTCAGCAAAGGTCCGTAACGGTGTGTCGTGCGGTCGCGCGGTAAGCGCGCCACATTGGCCGCCGACATCTTCACGGCCGAAATGCTGGCATACCTGGTATGGGTCTCGAACCACATGCGCTGGGTGCTGGCTCTGCTGACCCACGTGCGGCACGCCTCCAGCGTGGCACGGACGGCCCGGTTGTAGGCGTTATCGGCGGAGAACTCGTCGTACTCGCAGTGCAGCAGGTGCGGCCGTGCCAGGTTGCGCCGGACATGTCCATGGGCCTGGAAGCGTCCCTTGATGACGGGAAGGTCGTCTGCATGCGCCACGTAGCGGCTCAACAGTCCTCGCCGGGCCTGATCGAGCGCGCATTGCAGGAATGCCTCGATGAAGATGTCTAGAAGCGGCGCGTGCACGGCCTGCTGCGGCACAGGGCCGATTTTCGTGATCGCCACCTGCCGGGCGCTGTGCAGCATGGTCAGAAGCGCACCGCGCGAGCGCTCCAGTTCATCGGGCCCCCGGGCATCTACCATGCCGACCTTGGGCAGTACTTCCACCACGCAGCTCGGCAGGCGAACGATCCCGCAGTGTTGCGTGAGCTTGATGCCGCCCGACAGTCGCTGGCAGAAACCCCGGCGCAGCTCGTTAAGTTGCAGAAGCGCCTGAGCCTCAGCCTCTGAAAGCCACGGAGCGGCGTCCGTCGACATGCTCGGCATCTCGCCACCGTCGATGACAGGGATGACTTCATGCTCCAAGACGGTGATGGTGCGAAGGCCGCCCATTGCATCACCCCGCGTTCTGGGTGGTGCCAGCACCTTCTCCCGAACTATCGAGGGCAGACTCTGGCGGCGGCGCAACGACCGGCACCGCTCCGTACAAGCCCATGATGTGGGCCTCACTCCAGGTACTGGGCTCTCCCACCAAAAAAGTTGGCCGTGCTTCGGTGCCTACCGCCTGCTTTGCGCCAGGAAATAGTTCCGACGGCGAAAGCGACCGGGACTTGAAAAACACGCTTTCCTTTCCATTGCCGGTCAAGACAAGGCGCACCTTTTCCATGTCCTCGAAGAAGTATTCCTGGAGCAGAGGGATCACACGCTGCGCCAACACTTGTTGCAACCCAGCCAGCGATGTGATTCCCATAAAGACCGCGTGCCCGATGGCGTGGTCGCGGTCCAGCAAGTATTCAAGCCGGTCGTTCAGGCGCTGGAGCAACGCAGATAGATCTACGGCCCCGACCATCGCTGGCTCGATGCGTTCGGGCTCAGGTGGGCACTCCTTGAAGCGGAAGCGCCGCCGAAGGGCGATGTCCATCATTGCAATGGATCGGTCAGCCGTGTTCATCGTGGCTACCAGGTTCAGGTTGTCGGGCACGCCGAAGGGTGCCGACAGGCCCGGCAGAGTGACCCAGGCACCTGCGTCGTTGGCCTCGCTGCCGGCGATCACGCGCTTGCTGGGCTCGATCAGCGTTATCAGCTCGCCGAAGACCTTCGCCACGTTGGCGCGGTTGATCTCGTCGATGAAAAGGGTGAACTGCTGCGTCGGATTGGCATGGGCCTTTTCACAGAGGATAACGAACGGACCTTTCTGAAAGACAACCGCCACGCCCGAGCCATCTTTGACGGCCACCGGCCGCAAGCCGCCGATGAAGTCCTCGTAGGCGTAGCTGGGATGGAACGCCACGAACGCGAAATCCTCGCCCCTGTCGAAGGCCGCCTTCATACGGACCTGCATCTCGTAGGTCTTGCCGGTGCCAGGTGGGCCAAACAGGACGAGGTTGTCGGCCAAGCGCAGCGTCGGCTTGGCGTTGGTTGCGGATTCGACGTCGTACTCCGGGTCTGGCTCGTGCGCAAACAGCGGGGCGGCCCCTGCAGTCTCGCCGTCGCCGACAGCAGCCTTTTTCGAGACCTTGCCAGGTTGGAGACCCTGTTGCTTGACGAGCGTGCCCACTGGCAACTCGTAATAGTCCACCGTACCGGGGTGCTGTACCTCCAGGCGCTTGCGCAGGTCGTGCAGGGCAGTGTCCATGGCCGTGCGGCTCTCGCCCAGCGCAGGCGTCCAAATCTTGTGCGCCCGCGCCACCTGGTACTTGTTGCCCTGGCTGAAGATGCGTTCAAAGGCATCAGGAAAAAGTACATGGCATAGCGTGTGATAGAGCTGACGCCCTTTGCCCGAGGGGATGCTGTCCAGCCACAACGCGAAGTCCTGAGAGTCATCCAACAATGCTTCGCGCTCGCTGCGTGACTTGGTCACGAAGGCGGCGAAAGCCTCCACGGCAAACGCAATCTCATTTGGCAAATATTGGTTGTAGCCAGGGCCTGCGCTGCCTAAGCCGGACAACACTGGCGTCGCCAAGAAAGGCGAGGTCGAAGGGAACGGCGCAGCCGGCTTCATGTTCCAAATGCGTTCCAACGTCTTCGCCTTCGTCGGCGCGCGCAGGTTGGTCGGGCTAAGCTGCACGATCCAGAACACCTCGGCCATCAGCGCCACGTCCAGCGCCTGGCAGGTGGCCAACTGGCTGGCCAGCTTGTCGTAAAAACCACCATCACCCACGTCGGGCTGCTTGACGTAGTTGTCGATCAGGGCCTGGAAGTGCTCGGCCGTCCACAGGGTCTGGCCGTCCAAGAACAGCGACTTCTGGTCGAGCAGGCAGCGTTGTTTGAACTTGTCGGCCGCCTCAAAGACCTGGGCGGCGTTAGGAAAGTGCGGGTTGAATCTGCTCATGTCGGTTTCGCGGGCGGGAAGTCAGGTTTTGGATAGTAAGCGTCTGGCGAACACGCCTTGACCCAGCGCACGTCACTTCTCTGGAGGCACAGACTGCCAGCTGACCTTGACAGTGAAGACACTGCGGCGCAGGTCGATGGCAATGTCGCCTCTGCACCGAAGCAATGGCAGCTCCCTCGCTTCAACACCTTCACAGCAGGCGGGTGAGAAGGTCGGTCAATAGATGCCTGCGTTGTCTGTCGATCGTCGGAGGATTACTCGGCTCGGCGAGGTACTTTGTCTGAGTGGGACTGGGGCAGCTAGCCGGCTCGGCGGACACGCTTGACCACCCGCGCGGGCAGCGTTTCCACAAGTTGCGAGACCGAGACCTCCAGGGCGCCGGCCAGCCTCCAAATGTTGAAGAGCGACAAGTTGCGCTCGCCGCGTTCAACAGAACCAACGTAATTGGGGTGCAAGCCGGCCAACTCCGCAAGTTGCTCGATGGTGATGAGACGGTCGTGCCGTAAGGCGCGCAGATGCTCGCCAAATGCCTGTTGCAGACGCTCCAGCTCTTTGCCGGACACAGAGTCCAGTGGCTGGGGCTTGTTTGCAACGACTCGGGGCATGCGCCCAAGTTTTCAATCTCCAACACTAAGAGTACACAAACTATCAGTTTGGTTATGAGGCGGATTCTGGCAAACTACCGAAAACAAAACGCAAAGTGTGTTTTGCTTCTATCAAATTTCCTTCTTCGTCAGCTCAACTATCTGGAGCGGAGTGAGATTCAAATGACGCGCCGACAAGTCGCTTCGCCTCTGCCAACGGCCCGGCCCCTGAGGTTGCCAGTCTCGGTCACGCGAGCCCGACCACGGCAACTCGCACCTGTCCTGCGCAGCCTGTCCGCGGCTCGCATTGGTGCGCAGGTGAGGGCGCTGCGCATGGCGGCTGATGTGTCTGCCGGGGCTCTGGCGAAGGCCTCTGGGATTTCTTCCTCGATGCTCTCGCGCATCGAGCGCGGCCTGGTCTCGCCTTCGGTGGAGACCCTGGAGCGTCTCTCGAATGGTTTGGGCGTGCCGACGTCGCGGTTCTTCGGGGACCAGGCGCGGCGCACGGACTTCTGCCATGTGCGCGCCGGACATGGTGTCTTGGTCGATCGCATCGGCGCGGTGGCGGACTACCGCTACGAGCTGCTGGGCCACCTGCTGTCGGGCAACCTGTTCGTCGAGCCGTACATGGTCACGTTGCTGCCCGGTGCCGACCCCTATGTGACCTTCCAGCATCCAGGCCTGAAGTTCCTGCACTTTCTGTCCGGGGAGGTCACCTACCGCTACGGGGCCAAGTCGGTTGCGGTTGGGGCAGGGGACTCGCTGCTGTTCGATGCGACCGCACTGCATGGGGTCGAGGCCATTCAGACCCAGCCGGTCTCTTACCTGTCCGTGGTGTTCACGCTGAGAGAGTAAGCTGTTCTTGGCGGCACAGCTATGCTGCGGCCTGCCCACCGTCTGCAACGGCCTGACCAAGCACGTCACCACGACGCTGATCATCGTGGGCGAGCGCTGGAGCGAGGCAAAGTGCGAGACCGAGGAACGCACTGCCGTCGTCGCCATGCATCTGCGCGTGGCGCCATGCGTCAAGCGACCGCCGTCGCAGATGGTCTTCGACATGGCGATCTCGCTCGCGTGGAACCGCGGCCCGGCTGCGACGTGCGGAAGCGGCGCGATGGCAGCGTGGAACCGGGAACTGTGGACCTTAGGGTGCCAGCGCCTCGCGCGCGGCGACGATGGCACGCTGGTCGGTTTTACACCTGCAAGACGGTGCGCGGCGGACGGCAATGCACCTTCGTGCTGGGCCTTGCCAATCGAAGGGCAGATGAGGCCGAGACACGCTCCCAGATATGAAGACTCCGTTTATCTGCCTGCGGCTGGCCGTGGTTGTAGCCGGCTGGGGCATGGGGTGCGCCGAGCGCGCGCTGGCCTGGCGACCAATCAGCGAGATGAGGCCCGGCGCGAGCGCGACACCGCGCGTCGGCCAGCGCAACACCCTGGCCGACGCTGTGACTGCGCAGAAAGCAGAGGCGGCCGCGACGCTGCACCCGGCAGGCTTCCGTGCTGGCCCAACAGAAACGGGTCGATGAGGCCTACTTGGCCCAGGATAAGACCGATGCAACGAATCTTGCGACTGTCGCTGATCTGCGCGATCGCCTACGCCGCGAGCGCCTGCAGCGCTCCGCCGAAGCAGCCGGAGGTGGGGCGGTGGTGGTAGCGCCCCAGGTGCGCGCAGGCGCCGGTGCCGACCATCGTGCAGCAGGTGGAGCCGAAGACAGTGGGCTATTTCTAGCAGTGTCTGATCGAGAGGCGGACGAGGAAGTCGATGACTTCGATGCCGACGAACTGAACGAGGCGTACCGCTCGTGTCGTGCTCGACTCGCGAGCCCGCTGACCAGCGGTCCGCCCACGAACTAGTCCGGCCAGCGCGACACGCGATCTTCTTTATCGTGCCTGTGCGCGATTGCTTTCAAGAACGGGAGCACGTGTCTTTGGTAGATCGTCTTCTGAGCATCCGTTAGGGCGGCCTCGCCTTTGTCGATGACCAGTTTCGCGATGCCATGCTCACGCGAACCCTCTGTCACATGGCCGGCATCAACTACTTCTTGCAGCATTGCCGACAGTTCGTATTCTGAAAATTCCATGGATGCTCCTTCCTTGGCGAAAACCTGATCACGTAACTCTTTCGATTGCACCGATATCTATTCTTTGCCGAGAGACCGCAATAGGAAAGATCACTTCTCCCGGGAACCCATCTGCATCATTGAAACTGATCCGCACCTCGCAGTCGAAATCAGTTGCGTAGGTGATAGTCGCTCTGAATTCTCGTCCGTTCTCGAACACTGGGAAATTGCCATCGAGAGCATTCGCTTGAGGCGACAGCTTAAAGCTGACATCCGTGGCGAGGTTGCCTATGTTCACGATCTTCAACCCATGGGTTTTAACCCCGCTCGACTCGGCACTGCCGTTGCGTGCTGCTGCGAATTTTGGACGAGCTGCTTCGCGACGACGCTGCCTCTCTTCGGTTTTCGCATCGATTTCTAATTGAACCTGCTCGCGGGAAACGTCAACTAGTCTGCTTTGTTGTTCGACCGAGTTCTTAAGCTCCTCGGCCTGCAGTCGCAGAGCATCCGTGCTGTGCTTCAATTCTTCGGCTTGCAGTCGCAACATCTCAGTGTTGTTCTTCAGTTCTTCCCCTTGCTGCATGTAGCCGAGAACCAGCCAGAAGAACGCCAGCGGCGCCGAAAAACCGGCAATGAAATCGCCCCATTCATTCAACTTGTCTGGGCGCGTCGTGGTAGTGCAAAGAACGTAGGCGGCAACGCCAAGCCAAATGGCCGACGCAGTCACTCCAAGCCAGAATCTCTTATCTTTCATCCTCTTCTCCTTATGTCGGCCATTGTGCCGCTGCTCGTGAGTTCATCGCGACCAAAGGCGCTGGTCTCGAGGAATGGACGCTCAACGCTGGCGCGTGGCCGAAAGGAGCCAAGCGGCCGAGTGTGCAGTACCGCGTGCGCATCGACTGGTCGGGCTGGACCGGCTTGCAACGCGCCACGCTGCGACACGAGCTTCAACGTGCGCGCAAGGAGGTCGTTGGAAAGAAAGGTATCCGCGAGAAGGCTTGGCTGTTCTTCGTCGGCCGGCAAGATCGGAACGATCCCGGTCTTTTCGTTGTCGACCGATATCCGCTGATCAGTTGCCGCGTCGGAGAGATGCGCTGGCCAAAGCGGCACGCAGTGGTTAGCAGGGGACTTTGATGCTTGGCTGGAAAGGCGCCGCCAACAGCCCTTCCATGGTTACTGCACGCGGCGATCGTCCCCGCTATCCTCTGAGGCGCGGCGTAGAAAGCGCGGCGCCCTATCTTTGAATTTGAGACGATCGTCGTTGCTCTATCGGCGTTTGAACGCCAAAATCTTTGCGCCTGTTGGCCGCTTGTCAGTCTTGCACTCAAGGGTCAGCCTCAGAGTCTCGATGGCCTGCTGAATATCGCCCAAGTCCTCCTGGGTGGGCCAAAAAATGTCCCGGCAATACTCTCCACGAGACTTCCTCCACTCGATGTACGCCCTGGCGTCGAGGCTTCCTTTTGCTCTGTTGCAAGGCAAGCACGCCAGGGTGAGGTTACGGAATTCGTTGGTACCGCCTTCCGCAAGAGAGGTCATGTGATCGACCTCCCCGCCACCGAATAGGGTTACTCCACAGTAGAAGCATCGGTCCCGCAGTCTTGCGCGAATGACAGTCACATCGTCCTGTGACCAAGGCAGCCCGGCGGCCTTTCGTCTGGCGTTCTGGCGCCGCCACTTTTCCTGAATTTGGTCTGGGTTGTTCTCGGCATATCGCGCCTTCGCATCCCTGTCACAAACCCGGCATCTGCCGCGGAAACCACCAGTCGAGGCCTGCTGCCCGTAGAACTCCCGTGTTAGCGGGAAAATGCTGCCGCAGGTGCTGCACTTCTTGGTGTCGTCTAACATATGCCCTCCGGTTTCTAGAGGCCCACAGCATTTCTATCAAGCGCGTTGAATACTTGCAAGTGAGACGGACAGTTGGTCGCGCGGATGCTCACCCAATCGAAATGTCCATTGCCTATCGACGAGGTAGCAAGTTCATCCAAAGATCGAGCCATGACGAGCGCCTGCCAACACGCTTGGCCGGATTCGCCTTGAACGCACCAAGCATCCTAGATTCCTTCTGACAGGGTACCCACGGTAGCCTAGCCGCGGAGGACCGCCTTTGGCCGACGGTAGCCTGTCGCGCCCCGCTCGACTAGGTTGTGTACTCGTTTGCCCTCCGGTGCTGGCCTAGTATCGAGGGGGGTGGGGTGGCAGTTGATCGCCGAACCCCAAAGGGGTCACGCCCGACGGAAGCGGATGACATAGTCATCCCCATCTAGCTCCGCCACTTCTCCGACCAACTCAGGGCGAGCGTCAAATTCCTTCTTCAACTTGCTCGCGTCCTCGCCAGCCTCGACTCGCGCGACCTCCTTTGTGCTCACGATCACAAGGCGGACCTGACTTCCGTGTGCCTTCGCTCTTTCGAGATTGGCCTTGAATTCGTTCTTCCCAGGACCCTCCCAACGCGTGGTGCGGCCCCAATACTCGGCCGAATTCTCCGGCCCCTTCCGGTAGTGGTGCGCCCATTGGCTCACCACTAGCTCTCCCTGCATCGTCCAGGCAGAGACTGACCACATCGGATTCTTGAGGGTGGCTCCGTATCGGGCGAATGCTTCTGTGAGGCTGAGATGTGCCATGTCGTGAACTCTATCCAATTTGAACCTCAGGACTCGCGAACGCGATGTCTGGAGCATCCCATCGTCGTCGGTCGCGAGCAATGGGCATTTGTGCCTAACTTCTTTGGCAGAAACGTCTCAACGTTCGGGGGAAAGCAGAGGGCGGAACGAACGTCCACTTCTCTGATCCGGCCTTCCCCTCTTATACCGGCTATGGAGTACCGCCAAACCGAAGGCTATCCAAGTTGTCTGCCGCTTCGAACGGCAGCCTACGCGCGGGGCGGAAGGAATTCCTTCATCTTTGCCTAGCGCGAAAATACCTGACGCTGTGTCGACGGGCGAAGCCTCAGTTACACCGGAATTCGCGACAGAGTCTGACGTCTAAGAGTCGGTCGAAATGCGAGCAGAAGCGATGCCTGGTGGTAGGCCGTGAGTGGCTTGAACACTCGACCAACGGATTAAGAGTCCGTTGCTTGCGACTGCTGCCTGGCATTTTGCTGCTCGGTCAAAACGGACTCGGTCTCGAGCAGCAGTTCGCCAGCTGTACGGCCGAGAGCGTTCGCGATGCGCAGGATCATGGCGAGTGTTGGCATGTGTTCACCACGCTCGATTTTTCCCATGTGCGACCGTTCGATGCCTGCCTGGTAGGCCAATGCTTCCTGTCCGACGCCATCCGCCGTCCGCAGCGCTCTCACAACGGCGCCAAACGCAAGAGCGGGCTCGGCCTCAAATGTTGTTGCCCCAAGTGGCCTTCCTCTCCGAGTAACTTGCTTCTGCATGGACAGAAGGCTCGGATTTAGAGACAATTAAAACCACGTTATCTTTAACTCATCACTTCTTCTCTTGGTGCAGATCTCTTAATTTGCGATCCACATCGCGGTTTGCCAGCCAATTCCAATGACGCGTCGACAAGTCGCCTCGCCTCTGCCAACGACCCGACCTCTGCGGTTGCCGGTCTCGGTCACGCGAGCCCGACCGCGGCAGCCGGCGCATGTTGTGCGCAGCCTGTCCGCGGTACGCATTGGGACGCAGGTGAGGGCGCTTCGCATGGCGGCTGAGATGTCTGCTGGTTCGCTGGCGAAGGCCTCTGGGATTTCTGCTTCGATGCTTTCTCGCATCGAGCGCGGTTTGGTCTCGCCTTCGGTGGAGACCTTGGAGCGCCTCGCGCAGGGGCTGCATGTGCCGACCTCACGTTTCTTCAGTGATCAGGCGCGGCGCACTGACTTCTGCCATGTGCGTGCAGGACATGGTGTCTTGGTCGATCGGATCGGCGCCGTGGCGGACTACCGCTACGAGCTGCTGGGTCACCTCCTGTCGGGCAACCTGTTCGTCGAGCCCTACCTGGTCACGCTGCTGCCCGGCGCCGATCCCTACGTGACCTTCCAGCATCCGGGACTCAAGTTCCTGTACTTCCTGTCCGGGGAGGTCCGCTACCGCTATGGCGGCAGGACTGCGGAGGTGAGGGCAGGGGACTCGCTGCTGTTCGATGCGACCGCACTGCATGGGATCGAGGCCATTCAGACCCAGCCGGTCTCTTACCTGTCGGTGGTGTTCACGCTGCGGGAGTAGGCTACTCTTGGCGGCCCTGCCGCGCAGCGCGCGGTGACGCGGATGCCCATCGATGGTTCCCCCGCGAATTCGCTGGGTGCCGAATTCACCTCTCTGTCCGGCTCTATTTCTCGGTGTTCGGCATGCCGAACACCGAGAAAAATCTCGAACGTTATCAACAGCGGAGGTCTTCTGCTTGATGGCGCCGTGAGGAAATTCATGCAGCGGCTGTGGGCTCGCTGTGCGAATGGGATGGATGTCGGTTCCGACAGCCCTGGAGGCGGCGGTCGCTGGACGACTGAAACTTCGAAGGCAAAGTCCTTGTGCGGCTATGAGGGCAGGGTAGTCTGGCAACCTTTGTCCTGCCGGCTGGTCGGCGTCGGATCCGGTCAGAGCATTGGCTGCCGGACCCTCGGCGAATCGCCGGGCGAGATACTGCATGTGCTTCCGTCTTGCGGCGCATCTTCGCGATCTCGGGGCCGATCACGACCTCGTGTGTTTCGAGGTTCCAAGTTCGAGGCGTTTGGACAGCGCGTTCATACCTTCTTTGTGAAGCCAAGCACCTTCATCGGCTTGGTGAGCGTCTGCTTGGCTTTCCAGTACCCCTCCCATGGGTCACTGGCCTGGAACGACAGGTGTTCGCGCGCGGTGGCGATCGTCCATTGCGCACCGCTTTTCAGGGTGGCGAGGTCATTCCAACTGACAGGGACGGAGACGCCAAGGCCCGGGCGGGCACGCGCCGAGAACGCGGCAGCGGTCGTCGCGCCGTGCCCATTGCGCAGGTAATCGACGAAGAGCTTGCCGACCCGGTTGGACGGACCGCTCTTTGCGACAAAGCGCGACGGTATGGCCCTCGCGAGATGCTGCACGACCGCTTGCGAGAACGCCCTGACCGTGTCGTAGTCGAGTCTTGGCGCCAGCGGCACGACGACGTGGAGCCCCTTGCCCCCGCTGGTCTTCAACCAGGACTCGAGGCCCAGCTCCGAGAGGAGCGTGCGAACGAGCATCGCGGCCTCCTGCACATGCTGCCAGGTGGTGCCCTCGCCGGGATCCAGATCAAAGATCATCCGGTCCGGCTTGTCGATGTTCTTGGCGAGCGAGTTCCACGTGTGGAACTCGATGACGTTCATCTGCGCCGCATTCGCCAGCGCCTGCATCGTGCCCACTTCGAGCAGCCCCGCGTGCCCGGGCCACAGCTTCTCGTCAAGCGCCTTGACCCCGGGGATGCTCAGCTTGTCATCGTGCTTCTGGAAGAACAGCTCTCCTTGAATACCGGTGGGTCCTCGGACCAGCGAACAGGGGCGGCCTTGGAGATGCGGCAGCATCCATTCGGCCACCGACTCGTAGTAGCGCACCAGGTCGAGCTTCGTGAGGCCCGTGCTCGGGTCGATGACACGCTCGGCGTTGCTGACCTTGACGCTGCCCTCCGCCGCCTTGCGGGCAGGCTTCGACGGTCGGGGGCCCATCTGCTTCGCCGTCTCGCGCACGATGGTGCTGGCGGGCTTGTCGGTACGCAGGGCGACGTACGACGCATGCCGGATCTGCCCTTCGGGGGTCCACTCGGCGAACTCGACCTCGGCGACCGTGACCGGCTTCACCCATCGTTCGCTGCCGGCCACCCGTTTCGACCACCGGCCCGGCTTGGTGGCGCCGGCGGCGAACGGCGGCTCGGGCACTTCGAGCCTGGCGAGCTTGCGCTTGAGGTCCTGCGCCTCCGTGGAGTCCCAGCCCGTGCCCACGCTGCCGACGGAAACCAGCTCGCCGTTCGGACCATGCACGCCAAGCAGCAGGCTGCCGATCTGCGGCGATCCGTCGGTTCGGTCGGTGTAGCCGCACACCACGAACTCCTGGCGCTGCTTGCACTTGAGCTTGAGCCACGTCTCCGAGCGCCTGGACACGTAAGGCGCGTCGAGGCGCTTGGCGATCACGCCCTCGAGGTTCATCTGGCAGGCCGAGCTGAGGATGGAGGACGGGTCGGATTCGAAATCGGCGCTGTAGCGGACATGTTCCGTCGCCCGTTCGTCCAGCAGCGCCTTCAGGAGTTGCCGCCGGGCGCCGAGCGCCACCTCTCGCAGGTCGTGGCCTTCGAAGTACGGGACGTCGAACAGGAACAGCACGATCGCGTCGCTGCCTGCGCCACGGTCAAAGGCTTTTTGCAGGGCGTTGAAACTCGGCAGGCCCGCCTCGTTCAGCACCACGATCTCGCCGTCGAGCCAGGCCGACTTGAGGCCCAGCTGCCCCAGTTCCTGAACCAGCCGCGGCATCTTGGCGGACCAGTCATGGCCGCCGCGGGTGATGAGCGAGGCTTTGCCCCCCTGGATCCGGGCCATGACACGATAGCCGTCGAACTTGATCTCGTAGACCCACTCGCCGTCGGCCGGTACGCCGGACGCCAGCGTCGCAAGCTGGGGCGACATCGTGGCCGGCATGGGCGCCTTCTTCGCGCCGGGAACGGCAGCCTGTGCCTTGGCACTTTTCTTCGAGGTCGGCGTGGGAGCGCCGGTCTTGTCCTTGGTGCGCGGTGCGGGCGCCGGCGGCGCCGGGGCACGCAAGGGTTTCGCGATGACGCTGTCCGGCAGCGCGGACACGACGTCGTAGTCCGCCTTGGCGCGGGCGAACTCGTCGCGTTTCTTGAACAGCAGCCAGGGCTCCTGCTTCTCGCCGCCCTTGGCGATCTTCACGAGTTCCCAGAGTCCTTCCATCTTCTGGCCATGCAGTCGGAAGACCAGTTTTCCCTTGGCGAGGCCCTCGTGGGGATCGCCGACGGGCTCCCAGGTCCCGTGATCCCAGACGATGACCGTGCCCGCGCCGTACTGCTTCGGAGGAATGGTCCCCTCGAACGAGCCGTAGGACAGCGGGTGGTCCTCCACGTGAATCGCCATCCGCTTGTCGGCAGGGTCGTAGCTGGGCCCTTTCGGCACGGCCCAGGAGACGAGGACGCCGTCGAGTTCCAGCCGGAAATCGTAATGGAGGCGTGACGCATCGTGCTTCTGGATCACGAAGGACAAGGCCTTGCCGGGCCTGGCGCGCTGACCGCGCGGCTCCGAGGTGATCGCGAAGTCCCGCTTGGCCCAGTACCGGGAGAGGGGGTCGGCGGTGGTGTCGCGGGCGGCCATCGCTGGACTGTGGGCATGTGCCGATGATCCGGGGGACGGTCGTCGGCGCATCCGGCTGTGGGACTTGCCTTCCAACCGGACTCGACCCCGTCCGTCGTTGCGCTTGCGGCGGCCGAGGGATCTTTGCGGCTCGCCGTCGACCTGATGGTCGGCGAACAGCCCATGAGCAGGAGACCCCCATGGCAGACGACAAGAGCAAACCGGGCGGCCAGGACCGCACGCGGATCAACGCGAACGAAGACTACGAGCTGCGGGATTGGTCGAAGAAGCTCAAGGTCACACCGGAACAGTTGAAGGCCGCGGTGAAGGTCGTCGGCACCAGTGCCGAAGCGGTCGAAAAGCATCTCAAGGGCAGGTAGCTGAGGCGGCTAGACACCTTCGTCATCCATTTGCGCCGGCGGTTCGCGCGTCAGGCGCCTGTAGGCGCTGAAATGCCGCAGGGCGGCCTGGGGATTGCGAAGCTGCTCGTGCAGCCGCCCGAGGTTGTAGTGGGCATCCGCCAACCCCGGGTCGAGTTCGAGCGCGCGGGCGTACGCCTGCGCCGCGGCCGTGAGTTGGCCTGCATCTTCCAGCGCGATGGCGTAGTTGAAGTGCACGGGCGCCGATGCGGTGACAGCCGGAAGCGCCTTTTCGTACAGCTGAACCGCCTCGGCGCAACGCCCGCGCTCGCACAGCAGTGCGCCCAGGTTCAGGATGGCGTCCACGAAGTCCGGTGCTGTCTCGAGAGCTGACCTGTACGCCGCCTCGGCACCCACCGGGTCTGTTTCTTCCAGCGACGCACCGAGGTTCACGAGATCCGCCGGCGACGGGTTGGTGGTGCGCGCGGCGTTCATCGGATCGATGAACGCGAGCTCTCCGTCGTTCGACGTCACTTCGAAATCCATCAGCAGTTGCCCCGACGTCGCTTCCCAGGTGCTGTCCCTGGTTCGAACGGCGACCTCCTCACCCACGGCGGAAATGCGCAGGCCCGTGAGAGGCAGCTCTCGGGGCAGGGAGGCCCTGAGACTTTGCAGGGATCGCAGGATCTTGCGAGGGGGAATGTGTGCTCGCTGGAGGTCGTAGGCAGTGCGCAAGAGCATGACGTCCTGGAACGCGAAGCGATGCTCGTTGCGGCGCCCGCGCGTCGGCGACACGAAGCCTGCACGCACGAGCCGGTCGATGATGGCCCTCGAGATGCCGAGCATCTGCTGGACCTTCCGAACGGTGTAGCCTTCCGCCGCCTTGGCGTTCACTTCTTCGCTCGTGCTCGGGACGGCGCCGGGGCAGGTGCGGGTGCCGGGGCCCTCGCCGGCGCGCGCCGTGCCGACTTGCGTTCCTTTGCCTCGAGCATCGGGGTGACGTTGCTGCGCGCCGACTTGTCGGTCGGCTTGTTCGACCGGGCGGCTGACGACGCAGCCTTGCTGCCGAGGCTGGCCTTCAGTGCGTCCATCAGGTCGATGACCTGGCCGGTGGCGGCATCCTCGCTGTGGGCGGAAGCCACGATCTGCTTGCCGGCGATCTTTTCGTCAATGGCCGCAAGAACCCGTTGCTTCTCCTCGTCCTCGAACTGGGTGGGATCGAAGGTGTCCTGGGAGATCTGGTCGATGAGTTGAAGCGCGAGCTGCAACTCGGCCGGCGCGACGGTGACCTTTTCGATGCCCAGGTCCTGCAGGGAGCGGACCTCGTCCGCATACAGGAGCTGCTGCAGGATGAGGCCGTCCTCGACAGGGCGGACCTGGACCACATGCTGTTTGGCCTTCCATGCCCACTTCGCCAGCGCGCAGCGGCCGCTCTTGCGCATTGCTTCGGCCAGCAATGCATAGGGCTTGCCGCCCCGCTTGTCCGGGGCCAGGAGATAGGCCTTGTCGTAGAACACCGGGTCAATGTTCTTGATCGGAACGAAGGCCACGATCTCGATGACGTGGCTGCTGCCTTCCTCGAGGGCCTTCAGCTCCTCCGGGGTGAAGAGGACGAAATGGTCCTTCTCGAACTCGTAGCCCTTGACCATTTCCGATCGCTCGACCACCTTGCGGGTTTTCTCGGAGATGTACTGCTGCTTCACACGCTCGCCGCTCTTGGTGAGCATGTTGAAACGGATCTCGCTGGCGCTTTCCGTGGCGGAGTAGAGGCGCACGGGGATCGAAACCAGGCCGAAGCTGAGCGTGAGCGACGCGATTGAACGGGCTGCCATGCGGACTCCTCATCACCTCTGACAGGCGAACACCACCCGCCCAGGGCAGGTGAGAGGAAGATGCTAGATCTTCGTGTTGTAGCGCGTCAACCGAGCAATCTGCTCCATGCTTCGTAGGAAAACTTCTGTCTCGATTGCCGCGAGGGCAGGTGCCTTATGTGCACCCCACGGAATTCCTCCAGAGGGCAGGCGAAAGCTTGATAGCCAGTCTTGGTGGGAGCCGAGTTGCAGACGGCGCTTTGCTGATACAAGCGCACGTCCTGCGCGCAGAGCTCAGTGAATTTCGGAACCTGTATTCGACCAGAACTTCCAAAGCGGAGTAATTTCAGCTAAGAATCAATGCGGCTTCCGCATTGCAGCGGTTGCTGTCATTCGCAGGACGTTGCCCGCTTCACAGTCACAGCCACGAATTCGCCGTTGGCTCACCCATCTCTGAGTCGGCAACGATGGCCGCTATCGGTAAGCGCGCGGTGATCCCGTCTTGAGCTTGGCCCCGGTGTCTATGACGATGGTGTCCACCAAGGATTTAGGTGGACACCTATGGAAGACTCCAAGCGCGTGAGCCGGCGGCGCCACGCGGCCGAACTGAAGCGGCAAGTGTTGGCGGCGTGCGCAGAGCCCGGGGCGTCTGTGGCTCAAGTGGCGCTGGCCCATGGCCTCAACGCCAACCTCGTCCACAAGTGGCGCCGCATGGTCGACGCGAGAGGCACCGCCTCGAAGGCCGGCAA
>NZ_JBFTLJ010000030.1:0-20948 GCF_056396385.1 Variovorax sp. 05T418
AGCACGTCCATGCTCTGGGCGCGGGTGGTGCGCGGCGCGGCTTCGAGCGCGAAGGCCGTGAGGCCGGCCGTGGCCAGGCGCTGCAGGCCGGCCGCATCGAAGGGGTTGAGCATGCCGATGACCACGGTGCCGGGCTTCATGAGCGCGGTTTCGGCATCGGTGGGGGTGCGCACCTTGAGCACCATGTCGGCCGCGAAGGCGGCGTTCATGTTGACGATCTCGGCACCGGCGGCCTCGTAGGCGACATCGGTGACGCTGGCTGCAATGCCAGCCCCGGACTGCACGCGCACGGTGTGCCCGGAAGCGGCCAGTTTCTTCACCGTCTCGGGCGTTACGGCCACGCGGGTTTCGCCGGCCATTGTCTCGGCAGGCACGCCTATCAGCATAGGATGTCCTTGTTGTATGACCGGACACGAGAATGCACGGCGTCGGCCGTGCTTCCCGCGTCACCTGAGAGCCGCCGGTGCGGACAAAAGCAAGTCGAACGCTCAGGCGGTCGCGCCTACTTGGTACAGCTCGACGCGCGTGCCGTCGGGATCGGTCACGTAAATGGTCAGCCCGTACGGTCCGTCATGCAGGTCTTCTTGAAACTCGATATTCGCCTTCTTCAGCCTGTCGCGCAGTGCGCGCACGTCGTTGACCTCGAATGCCATGTGATCGATCTGCCGGTGCGAAGGCGCCCGCCCGCCGACGATGGCTACACCTTGATGGAAGGCCGTGAACGGCCGGCCATCAGCCAGTGGCTTTGCGGGTCGGACCGTGAAACCGAGTTGGTCGACGTAGAACGAGGTCGAGCGCGGCACGTCCTGCACCATCAGAAGCATGTGGCCGTAGCTCAGCGTGCGAGGCGCGGACTTCGCGTCGATCCAGCCGCGCATCTCCGCCGCATCGGAAATCTCGCAGAAGTACTGCTTCCAGACCTTCTTGGCCGTCTCTTCCCACTCTGCATTGACGCCCGAGATGCAGTCGTTCAGTGCCACCACGTCGTAGTCGCGCAGATAGGCCTCACGGATGCTGGTTTCGACGCATGCATTGGCAGTGGTTCCGGCCACGAAGAGCGTGCGCGTGCCCAGCATCTTGAGCATCATCTCGAGGCGCGTTTCGTAAAAGGCGCCAAAGCGATGCTTGCGGATCACGTAGGCCGGATTGGCGGCCGCCAGAGGCTTCAATTCTTCGACGATCTCTTCGTCCCAGGTGCCGGCGAGCGCCGACACCTGCTTGCGACGCGAGGTGTGGCCCGCGAGCTTCTTGTGCGCGCGGCTCGCGTCGACCGCGAAGTGTTCCTGCACGGTCCAGATCACTGGAATGCCCGCGGCTTGGCAGCGCGGAATGAGAGCCGCAAGCACCGGCACGATCGCCGACAGGCGCTGTGTGTCGACGCCTGAAATTCCAAGCGTGCCCTTGTCGTGGATGAATGCGTTTTGCAGGTCGATGACCAGCAGCGCCGAGGTTTTTGGATCGAGGTTGTCGAGGTCCATCATTTTTCCTTCATGTCGATGCCGAGCACGCCGTTGCGTCCCCAGCTTTCTTTGGGCGTGTCGTGAATCACGACGTGCAGGTGGTCGGGCTTGCAGCCCGCGTGGTCGACCATGGCCTGGGTAATGGCCTTGACCAGGTTACGTTTTTGGTCGACCGTGCGGCCTTCCCACATCTCGACGATCACGAATGGCATGTCAGTTTTCCTCAGGTTGAATGCCGGCCCAGCGGGGGACCGTGGGCGCAAAGCCCGTCACGAAATCGTTGCCGGCGCGGTCTTCGCCGCGCACCAGCCAGAGCGGCCGCGTGGTGTAGTTGATGAGCGGCTGCTCTTCCATCGCGATCCAGTTGGCCAGCGCACGCCCGTCGCGCACGAACTGGCTCGTGCCCGGCATGTAGCGGATCACGAACAGCGGCGCGCAGGGGTCCAGCACCGGCAGGTTCTGTGCAATGGCGTCGAGCGACAGGAAAAAGACTTTCTGCACGGCCGTCGGCGCAACCAGCACCACGGCGCCCGCCAGCGGCAATGCCGGCCAGTAGCGTCCCTCGCGCCTTGTTTCAACGAAGCGCCTGTAGGCAGCGGCCTCGAGATGCAGTTCGGTGTCCCACAGCACGATATCTGGGCCGATCAGCCGCTCGACGTTGTCCAGGATTTCCGGGTCTTCGCAGAGGTCCAGGAAACACCAGGCATCCGTCAGCGCCGATGCGTGCCCCCACGGGCTGTGGATACCCGACAACCGCTCCGCACGAAGCGGCGGCTGCCGGATCGCAAGTTGGCGCGCGGCCGCATGCATGGCGCCGATGCGCTGCGCGAGGCTTCTCACGGCCGGCGCCACGCTGCCCATCAGGGGTTCGCAGAATCCAGTTTCCATGGCTAGGCCGGCACGGACAGACAACGACCACGACCGAAGTGGCTCTCGTCGACCTGGCCGTTCTCGTAGACCACCGCGCCACGAGACACGGTCAGCACGGGCCAGCCCTTGAGTTTCCAGCCTTCGTAGATGCAGGTTCCCTTCCCCGTGTGGTGTACCGTGCGTTCTTCGTCGAGATCGACCAGCACCAGATCGGCGTCGAAACCGACCTCGATATTGCCCTTGCGCGGCCAGAGACCGAAGCGGCGTGCCGGATTTGCCGAGTTCAGCTGAACCAGTCGCGACAATGCCAGGCCACGCTGATGCACGCCGAAATGAAGCATCAACGGCAGTTCCCATGGAAACGACACCACGCCGGGCAACTCGGTCCAGAGATCCTCGAGCTTCTTCGGCAGGAACGGCACATGGTCGGTGCCCAGGCTGTAGACCGAGCCGTTCAGGATGCCGCGCCAGAGCCCGTCCTGCTCTTCCTTGTCGCGCAGTGGCGGAGAGATCTTGGCACGCATGTCGAGGTCGCTGTCATAGGCCGTCCGGGTCAGGTAGTGCTGGCAGGTCTCGACCGTGACGTGCACGCCGCGTGCCTGCGCCTCGGCGGCCAGCACCGGCCCCATGCCCACCGAAGTGTGGACGAGGTGCAGCGAGCAGCCCGTGCGCTCGGCCAGGAAGATCATCCGGCGGATCGTCTCGACCTCGCAGAAGGCTGGCCGCGACTCGGTATAGGCGGCAAGATCCTGCCGACCTGTGGCCTTGATCTCGTTCTTCATCCACGAGGCGATCTGGGTGTTCTCGCAGTGGACATTGATCACGCCGCCCGGGATCTTCGCGAGGATGCGCATGGCAGCGTATACCCATCCGTCGGTTGCCGGCACGATGCCGATGGGGTTGTCGGGTTCGTAGCCGAAGTAGCACTTGAACGAGCGCACGCCCGTCTTGGCGACGATCTCGGGAATTTCCGCGATGTGTTCCTCGCGCTGGATCCCGAAGTGAAAACCGAAATCGATGATCGAATTTTCTTCGCCGATGGCCTTGCGCTCCTCGTAAAACGGCAAGTACGAAGGCTTGAGATTGCGGATATAGAGCAGCGCGGTTGTGACTCCTCCCGAAGCCGCTGCAGCCATCTCGGTGCGCATGTCTTCCGCGTATGGATACTTGACGCCAAGGTGGCAGTGCGGGTCCACTACGCCCGGCATCAGCACGCGGCCGCCGGCATTGATTTCGCGATGGCCCTTCGGCAAGGCGCTGTCGGCGCCCGTGAGGACGATCCTTCCGTCCTTGATGGCCACCCCGCCGTGGAACTCTCCGTCATGACGCACCACACGTGCGTTTCTAATCACAAGGTCGGCGCTCATTGGGATTCCTTCAGGATGTTCTCGATTCGTCGTTGCACGCCGCTCCACTGGCTGCGTCCGACAGTGATGGGTGCGCGCGCACCGAGGCCACGGGCCCAGATGAACTTGAGCCCGAGTTCCTGCGCCGCATCGCGGTCGATGCCGCCCGGCGGCGCCGCGAGGTCCACCAGCAAGGCGTGCTTGGGAAGCGTCTGCAGCAGCTCCCGACCGAGCACGCGTGCAGGCACGCTGGCGATGACAATGTCGGTGCCAGGCAGCACCTGCGCCAGCTCTGTCAGATCGTGAGATTCGGCCCCGGCCGCATGCGCCGCGGCACGCTGCACGGCATTGCGCGCGGCAACATGCACTCGCGCGCCCAGCGCCAGCAGGGTATGGGTGACCAGCGAGCCGATGGTGCCCTGTCCGACCAAGCAGATCCTGGCGCGGTGGATCGTGATGTCGGTGTTCTCGATCAGCACTTTGAGCATTCCCTCGACGATCGCAGGACCGCGCAGCAGCATCAGGTCTTCGTCCCACTCGTATTCGTGAAGGGCGATGCTCAGTGCTTCGCAATGCGCCTTGAGTTTGGGGTCGGCCCAGCCCAGGACGATGTGGCCGCCCTTGCGCATGCCCGCGAGCATCTCGCGGTCCGGAACGATGCGCTGCTCGCATTGCGGCGCGAACAGCGCGCCATCGGGCGCAATGCCAGGGATCGGGAACAGCGCAATGTCGGCGCCTTCCAGCGCCTCTCGCGCGCTGTCGCAAGCTCGCACCCCGGCAAGTCCCTGCTCAGGCCAGGGAAAGCCATAGGCGCGCACCTCGGCGCCGGCCGCCACGGCGCAGCGCGCGATCTCCTGCTCGCGGCGGTCGCCGCCGACGATGGCGATGACGAGTTGATTCCAGTTCATGATGGCCTCACACGTTGAATAAGTTCGGATCTGGAAAGGCCGGCAATGCCCATCGCCTCGGCGCTGCGGCCACCCTGGCGGTAATCAATACCAATCAGCGTTTGCGCCAGCGTGAACAGCGACTGCGCGACCGGCGTGGCAACGCCAGCAATGGCCGCGAGCTCAAGGAAGGGCAACAGGCCGTGGCCGAAGTCCTCGCGGTAGTAGCGGTGCTGCAGCGAGTCCGGCCCCTTGATGCGCTTGTTGGCCTCGCCACCCGCAATCGCGGCCACGAAATCTTGGGTGTCGGTGACCGAGGGCTCGACGGTGCCGATGAGCTTCATCTCCTCCACAAGATTGGGCAACCGATGACCGAAGGCGGCGGCCACCGCGAGCCGCTCGTCGTCCAACGCGCGCATGGTGCGCGCCACGCCGGCCGTCATGGCCTGCACGTAGAAGGTGAAGTCGCCCTGCGTGGCTTCCACCCACGCCGCGGCCAGAACGGCGCCGGGCGGATGCAGCACCAAATTGGCATTCGCCAGCGCCGATGCCAGCACGTCCGCGACAGGTGACGCCCCGGGAAACAAGGTGCACGCCGTCCGCAACGCGGCGTCGCCACCCGGCAGTGCCGCCGCCCGCACCTGCTTGGCACGGCCGGACACGGTGACGCTGTCGGGCTGGTATTTGCGCGCGACGTAAGTCAACGTCGAGAACTCGGCGATCGGCGGCAGGTCGGCACGCACGCTGCGATAGGCGTGGGCGAAGTCCAGTGCGCCGCCGGTGTGACCAGGATTCAGCACCACCGGCCGGTCGGCCGGCCAGCCCGCGTCGGCGAGCGCGCGCGCCACGGGCGCATGCGAAAAGGTCGGGAGCGTCACCACCGCGGCGTCGGCGCCCCGTACGGCTTCGGCCAGGTTCGCAGTAATCAGTCGGGGCCGCGCGATGCCCTCGCCTAGCACGCCGGCATAGCGCACACCGCCCAAGGCTTGGAACGGCGCCAACGTTTCGGCGGACCGGTTCCACAGCACGACTTCGTGGCCGGCCTGCGTGAGCTCGGCCACAGCCGCAGCACCTCCGGCGCCCGCACCCAATATCGATATCTTCATGGCTTGATCGCTCCGGTCAATGGGCGACGAGAACGCCTTGGGCCTCGAACACCTCGCGCACCTGGCGCACGAATTGCTGGAACCCCGGGTTCTCATGAATGCCGCTCCAACGCCGCGGCCGCGAAATGTCGATCGTGAGATCGAGGTCGACGCGACCGGGCCGCGGCGACATCACGATCACGCGGTCGGCCAGGAACACGGCCTCGTCGATACCGTGCGTGATGAAGAGTACCGTGTTGCCGAGCCTCATCCACATGGTCTGCAGGTCCATGATCATCTGCTCGCGCGTCAGTGCATCGAGTGCGCCGAAGGGTTCGTCCATCAGCAGGAGGCCTGGTTCCTGGATGAGCGCGCGACAGATCGCCACGCGCTGGCGCATGCCGCCCGACAGCTCGGATGGAAACTTGTCGGCGAAGCCCTTGAGGCCGACCTGAACCAGCAGGTCGCGCGCGCGATCGGCGTACGCCTTGCGGTCGAGGCCTTTGATCTCGATGGGCAGAAGGATGTTGTCCAGGATGCTGCGCCAATACAGGAGCAGGTCGGACTGGAACACCACGCCGGCCTTGGGATGAGGCTTCAACACCTGGTCTCCGTCGATGCTCAGGCGGCCCGAGGACACCGGTGTCAGGCCGGCCAGCAGCGACAGCAACGTGCTCTTGCCGCAGCCGCTCGGGCCGACGATGGCCACGAAACTTCCGGGGGTGATGTCGAGGTCGACACGGTCGAGTGCGAGCACGTCGTCGCCGGCGCGCACCTCGTAAGACTTGGACACCCCTTCGATGGTGACGGTTGCGGCACTGCTCATGACAGCCTCTTCCAACAATTCATGTCGTTCTTCATCATTTGGCACTTTCACGGTGGAACGAAACCTTGCTCTCGACAATGGCAAGGACGAAATAGAGCAGCACGCCGATCAGCGAGATCGTGACGACGGTCGCGAAGTTGAGGGTGGTATCGAATTGCGAGTTCGCCTGCAGCTGCAGATAACCGAGGCCGCGCTCGGCGGCGATGTACTCGCCGATGATTGCGCCGATCACAGCCAGCGAGATCGCCACCTTCAGGCCGCCGAAGATGCTCGGCAGCGCGGCCGGCAAACGCACCTTGAAAAAGGTCTGCGACTCGCTCGCACCCATGGAGCGAACCATGTTGACGAGTGCCTTGTCAAGCGACTGAAGGCCGACCACGGTCGAGATCACGATTGGGAAGAACGAGATCAGGAACGCCAGGCTGATCTTTGGTGCCCAGCCATAGCCAAGATATAGAACGAGCAGTGGAGCCAATGCGATCTTCGGCACCGTTTGCAACGCCACCAGCAGCGGATACACGGCACGCTCGAAGACCTTCGAATAGAAGATCGCAAGCGCCAGCGGGATACCTATCAGCACGCCGAGCAGGAAGCCCCCGAGCACTTCGAGCAGCGTGACGTAGGAATGGGTCGCAAGCAAGTTGAAGTCGGTGACCATTCGTTTTGCGATGGCCAGCGGCGTTGGCAGCACGAACTCCGACAGGCCGGCCAGCGGAACCGCGAACTGCCAGATCAGGAGAATCGCCACCGCCAGAAGCAACGATGCATAGCGCTCGAGCGGGTTGATCCGCGGTGGCTTCTTCTTCACGATGCGAACAGCGGGCATGGCGACGAACGGGGGATGTTTGAGTTCAGTCATGGGGCCTCGACTCACTGCGCCAGCAGATCGTTGGTGAAGAAGGTTTCGGTCGGCTTGGGCGTTCCGATGGATTCATCGGTCTTCAGTAACTCGAGCGCCTGGACGATGGTTTTCGGGTCGGTCCAGCCCGTGGGCTTGCCGGACTGGGTCTCGATGGCTTCCATCGTGGCTCGCACCTGCGCTTCGATTACATCGGCCGATGGCCCGCCCTGCCAGGCCTTGGCGATGGCGGCGGTGGCGGCCTTCGGGTCCTTGCGCGTGGCGTCGATACCTTCGTTGACCGCTGCCAGGTAGCGCTTGAGGACGTCCGGCTTCTTTGCGATCAGGGCGTTGCTGGAGACCGCGGCCAGACCAGGGATCGCCAGGCCGTACTGCGCCAGGTCGAGCATTGGAAACTTGGTGCCCACACGTGCTTCGATCACCGGCAGGTCGTTGTTCTTGTAGAGGCTGACCACGTCGACCTGCTTTTGCAGGAACTGCGGCACGCGCGACTGCGCGTCCATCTGCACTTTCTTGACCTTGCTGCAATCGATCTGGTTCACCGCGCAGAAAACCGAAAGGTACGAGGTGCCCGTCTCGCCCACGGAATGCGCGATTGACTTGCCTTCGAGATCCTTCGGCTTCAACACCGGCTTGTCGATCTGCGAGATCAGCACCACCGGGGTCTTCGGCTGGTAGAGCGCAATGATCTTGACCGGCATGCCCTTCTGGATGGCGGAAGCTGCAAAAATCGCAGGCATCACAACCACGTCTTCCTGCCCCTGCAGCAATGCGCCCAATGCCGCCGGGGCACCGGCGCCCTCGCCCATCCGCACCACCAGATCCTTCGAGGCGTACAGGCCCTTTTCCTGTGCCAGATAGAGATGGGCATATTCGCCCTTGAGCTTCCAGCTGAATCGAACCTTGACCTCATCGGCGGCCCACGCCGACGAAGCCAACGCGAACGCTGCAACCAAGGCGCCCGCCCTGAGCCTGCAAGTCATCGAACTACCCGAATGATGGAATCGCATGAAATACCTGCCATTTCGTTGAGTGGTGAACGGAACAGACGCTTGCCGTTGAGGCTTGATGGGCTTAGGGTTGCGTCACATCGCAGCCATGTGGCGCCCATTGATCACAGAGTGTGATCACACTTATAATCAGCGCCAACAGGGTTAACCCGGACCCCTCAAGAAACATCGAACCGAAGAGAGCTATCCATGCAAGAGACCGTCGAACGCCCGCAACGCGAGGCCACCGCAGAACCCAGCAAACGGGCTCGCGGCAGCGTCCCCGAGGAAGTCTTTCAGCGCCTGCGGCGAGGGCTGATGGTGGGCGCCTTCGTCCCAGGCCAGGTGATGAGCCTGCGCAAGTTGGCGAGCAGCTTCGGCACCAGCGCAATGCCGATCCGCGAAGCGCTCACGCGACTGGTGGTGATCAACGCACTGGAGGACACGTCGTCCGGATCGGTCCGCGTGCCGCACCTGACCCCCAAGAAGCTCAACGAACTATTCGCTGTTCGCGAGATGATCGAAGGGGAGGCCACCGAGATGGCCTGCCGCAATTGCACGCCCTCCCTGCTGGCCAATCTGCATGCCGTCAACGAGGAATTGCTCGAGGCGATCGCCAAGCGCAATCTGATCGGCTGCCTTTCGTCGAACCAGCGCTTTCACTTCACGCTGTACCAGGCGTCGGGGACCGAAGTGTTCATGCCGCTGATCGAGTCGCTTTGGCTGCAGTTCGGACCCACCATGTACCTGTCGCTGCTGTCGCCCGACATGCCATGGGACGCCTCCGCACACGTCGAGATACTCGAAGGGCTGAAGGCAAAGAAGCCCGCCGTCGCCAAGCGTGGCGTGCTGCGCGACATCCGCAACACGGCCTTGTCGCTCGCACCCGCACTCGGTGCCCAGCAGACCTCCGACCTCCTGACGGCCCCGCTCGACGATCTCTACTTCGGCAGCTGAGGTACCTCCCACTATGAAAGGCTTGAACAGCATGACACAGCCAGGACATGACTTGCGCCTCGAACAACTCGGCATCGAGTTGCCAAAGGCGGTTGCTCCTGCAGCGAACTACGTGCCGGCGCGCAAGAGCGGCTCCTTCGTCTACATAGCGGGACAGGTTCCGACCGCCGACGGCAAGGACCGGTACGTCGGCAAGGTCGGCAAGGACGTGTCGATCGAAGAGGCCCAGAAAGCCGCCCGGCTGTGCGCCATCAACATCCTGGCCCAGCTGCGCACTGCGCTGGGCGGAAGCCTCGACAGCGTGGTCGGTTGCATTCGCCTGGGCGGTTTCGTCAACGCTACGCCCGAGTTCGGCGACCACCCAAAGGTGATCAACGGCGCGTCCGACCTGATGGTCGAAGTATTCGGCGACGCAGGGCGACATGCCCGCGCGGCGGTGGGCTGCAACTCGCTGCCGCGCAACGTGGCCGTCGAAGTGGATGCCATTTTCGAGATCGGCTGAGATGAACCGCCTCGGTTCGAAAGACGACGGCCGCGTGCCCATCCATGTGTTGACGGGCTTCCTTGGCAGTGGTAAGACAACCCTGCTGCGCCATTTGCTGGCCGACAACCATCTGGCAGACACCGCGGTGGTCATCAACGAATTCGGGGAAGTCGGCCTGGACCATCTGCTGGTGCGCGAAGTCGCCGAAGACGTCGTGCTTCTCAGCTCGGGCTGCCTGTGCTGCTCCGTGCGCGACGACCTGGTGTCTACGCTGGCCGAGCTGCATGGGCTGATGCGAGTCGGCGAGATTCCGGCCTTCGCTCGCGTGGTCGTCGAGACCACCGGGCTGGCCGATCCCGCGCCGATCATGCAAGCCATCCTGAGCGAGCAGAGCCTGGTCCCCTGGTTCCGGATGGGCCAGGTGATCACGACTGCCGATGCCGTGAATGCGGAGCAGACCTTGACTCGCCATCGCGAAGCCAGGCAGCAGCTCGCTTGCGCCGATAGGGTGATCCTGACCAAGGCCGACCTGATCGACGAATCCGATTGCACCGTGCTGTTGGACAAGCTCCGGGCAAGGAATCCGTCGGCCAGCCTGAAGATCTCGCGCAAGGAACAGCTGCCCGCAGCCGAGATATTGGAAGCGATCGATGCCCAATGGCGCCGTTCGGTCGTCCCTGCGCAGCTCGCGTCGGACGACGATCCGCTGCGAATGCCGGCGATTCCCCATGCGCCCGGACACGACGAAGCGATCAAGACTTTCACGGTGCGGCTGCCACAGCCGGTCGAATGGGCACACTTCGTCGACTGGCTGGAGCTGCTGCTCGCAAGCCGGGGCGATGCGGTCCTGCGAGTCAAGGGATTGCTGTCAGTCAGCGACGATGAGCGACCCGTGGTCGTGCAAGGCGTCCAGCACGTGCTCTATCCGATCGAACGGCTGCCGGCATGGCCGGACGAATCGGCCCGGCCCGGCTGGATCGTTTTCATTGCGCGCGACCTGACGCAGCGTGCAATCGAAAACTCACTGCGCAGCGTCTACGAGCACAGCCTGGTATGAAGAGGTGGCGTCGAACGGGGCGGCGCTGACCTGCCGACCGCGCCGCAGCACCACGCGGCCGCCCGGACGGCGCGCGAGCGCGTCGTCGAACGACGAGGCCGGAACCAGCACCAGGTCGGCCACGTCTCCGACTTCGATGCGCCGCCGTCCGCCGCAGACCAACGCCGTGAGCGCCTCCGGGTCATCGACGTGCGAGGCCATTGCGCCGACGAAGGCGGTCTCGAGCATGTCGCCGTCGCCGGCGGCGTCCAGCGGCTGCGGACGCTGCGCCGATGCCGCGAAAGCGCGATTGGCATGCGCATGCAGATTGACGAGCGAAGGCAGCGCCAACAAGTGCGGCTTCACAGTGCCGACGGCCGGCAAGATCGCGGCCACGCGCTCGCTTTCCAGCGTGACGTCGAAGCTGCCCGCCCGGCCGCCGAGCGCGCGCCTCGAAGGATCCGTTGCATCAGTTGCCGTTGTCGTAGAGCGTGGTGGTGGTTTCGACGTTTTCATCGTGCAGGCCGGCCCGCTCGACGGCCGCAGCAGCCAGCTCCCTGGCCTTTTGGCGCAGCGCGGGTTCGTCGACGCCGTGCACCTTGCCGTCGCTGTAGAGCGTTTTGCCGTCGACCCAGGTCTGCGAGATCGACGCGGTGGATGCCGAGAAGACGAGCGCCTGCAGCGGATCGTGGAATGGCGTCCATTCGATGTGGTCGAGGTCGAACAGGATGAAGTCGGCCTTCTTCCCGATTTCGAGCGAGCCGATGTCGTGATCCCACATCGCCGCCTTGGCGCCGTCGATGGTGGCCGCCCGGAGCGCCTGGCGGGCCGTGAACACATCGGGCTTCATGCGCGCGTCCTTGAACATGCCCGCAACGATCAGCATCTGCCGCATCAGGTTCATGTTGCCGGCCGCTGACACACCGTCGGTGCCAAGGCCCACCGTCACGCCGGCGGCAACCATCTCCGGGTACTTGCCGATTGCCGTCGCGCCCTTGCCGAGCTTGAACGACGAGCAGGGGCAGAACGCCACCTTGGCGCCGCGACTGGCCAGCAGCGCCACCTCGTCGTCGCTCACGGCGGCGCCGTGCGCGATCACCAAGTTGGAGCCGATACCACCCGCGCGGTCAATCCGCGTGATCGGCCAGCAGCCATACTTTTCCTCGCAGACCTTCGCCTCTTCGATCGAGGTCGCCAGGTGATAGGTGGTGCCGACGCCAAGCCGCTCGGCGAGCTTTTGCGCGCCGACGTGAAGTTCGAGCGTGCACGGCTCTTTTCCCTCGATGTTGACCCAGCACCGCACCCGCCCATCGAGTGCGCCGTCGTACTTGCGAACGCAGGCCTCGAGTTCCGCAAGCGCTGCTTCCGCACTGGGGAAGAAATGATGGCGCGCCATTTCTTCGGTCCAACCACGTGGCAGCTCGGGCGGCGGGTTGTCCGCAGCGTGGCGACCTGTCACGCCGCGGATACCGGTCTTTTCCATCGCCCGTACTGTGATTCCAGGGTCGTACTGCGACCCCATGTCGATGAAGCAGGTCGTACCGTTGCGCAGCATCTCGGTGATACCGAGCAGTGCGCCCCAATACTCGTCCTCCTCGGTGATGTGGGCATAGAAGGGCTTGGCCCAATGGAAGACCCAGGCTCGCGTGTTCAAGTTGTCCGGAAACACGGCGCGAGACAGCGTCTCCGACAGATGGACATGGCTGTCGACGAAGCCCGGGCAGATGCCGAGCATGCGGCCGTCCATGACGCGGTCGAAGGCCTCGCCTCGGTGTCGCGCCGCCACCTCGGCGGCCGGACCGATGTCGACGATGCGGTCGTCATCGAGCAGGATGCTGGCGTTGCGCAACACAGTGTCGTTGGCATCGACGAGGAAGGCGAATTCAAGGTGCTCGATGAGCGTACGCATGACAGGTGTCTTTCGAGATCGGGTTATCGGGCCGCTGCTCAGCCCTTGACGACCAGCAGCTTGTCGGTGTTGGCGTAGTCCGACAGGAGTTCGCAGCCACTGGCGGTGACCAGCAACATGTCCTTGTTCTGCATACCGAAGCCATGCCCCGTTTCATAGCACAACGGCTCGAAGCCCAGCACCATGCCCTCCTCGATCACGGCGTCGCTGCCGGGACGGCCCAACACCGGCGTCTTGCCGAGGTAGGGGTCCTCGTGCAGATGCAGGCCGATGCCATGACCGACGAACGAGATCGGTGGCAACTTCATCTCGGCCAGCTTGGCAATGAAAGCGTCGTAGATGCCGCGGCAGCTGGCACCCGGCTTCACCATCTCCATGATGCGGTACTTGCAGTCGACCAGGTGCTGCCAGATGGCCTCGGCATGGGGCGGCGCCTCGTGCACGACGGCGGTCCGGCAGACGCCGGCTTGGTAGCCGTCGATCACCGAAAAGATCTCGACTCGGCAGACATCGCGTGGCGTGAGCCTGCGATCGCTCGGGCCGACGTTCGGCAGCACGCTGCGCTCGCCAGTGGCGATGATCATCAATTTGAAGTGCTCGGCACCCAGCGCATAGACGTTGCGCGTCAGGTGTCCGGCGATGTCCATCTCCGAATCGCCCGCCTTCACCGCTGCTAGCGCATCGGTGATGGCTTGATCTGCAATGCGCGAGAGCCGACGCAGCAAGGCGATTTCGTCCGGCGTCTTGATCTGACGCAGCCGTGCGAGGATCTGCTCGCAGTGCTCGAAACGAGCCTCCGGAAGCGCCTTCTGCAGGCGTGCGAAGTCGCCCGCCGGCAGGTAGTCCATCTCTATGCCGATGCGGCCTTGTCCAAGGCCGAGCTTTCGCAACTGATCGGCCAGCACTGACATCGCGTCGTCAGTGAACTCCGCCCAGATGCGGGTCGATACGTCCGGTGCATGGCGCTTCACCGTGCTGGCCTCCATGTCCACCGAGAACAGTTCGGTGCGGCCGTTCGCCGTCACGATGGCCATCGCATGGCGATGCCGGATCAGTGGCTGCGACGGGACGACGAAGCCAGTGGCGTAAGCGTAGTTTTCCGGCGAGCACGAGACCATGGCGTCGAGCTTGTGTTCGGCGATCGCCTTGATCTGCCGATCGATGATTGCTTTGCGCATCTGGAACCTTCCTTGGATGAATGTTGACGAGTGCGAGGCGCCGCTCAGTCGCGGACGGTGTACTTCTCGACCTTGGCCAGATCGACGTCGATGCCCATGCCCGGTGCCGTCGGCACCTCGATGCCGCCATCGACGAGCTTCATGGGAGCGACGATCAGGTCGTCGCGGTAGTAGATGCCGCCGACTTGGCCGTGCTGCCATTCAGCCGGCGTTGACACGGGCACCACGCACGACAGCGTGGCCGCAGGCGCCGCAGCGGCCAGATGGACGTTGGCGAGGTTGCCTATGCCGGTCTCGACCGAGCCATTGACGTTGCAGATGATCCCGGCCGCGCGACACACGGCCGCGACCTCCATGGCCTTGTAGAGGCCGCCGGGTTTGGTGCTGTAGATCGATACGATCTGCGCCGCGCGCCGCTCGCTGATCTGGATCACGTCGTGCGCGTTCCATGCCGATTCGTCGGCCATCACCGGCGGGTCGATGGCCCGCGCCACTTCCGCGATGCGTTCTATGCCCATCACCGGTTGCTCCACGTATTTGAGCCGGTACGGCTCCATCGCACGCACCGTCGCGATGGCTTCGCCGGGCGTTCGATAGCCCTCGTTCGCATCGACGCACAGTTCGATGTCGTCGCCCACCGCCCCCCGGATGGTCCGCACCATGTCGATGTCACGCTTGGCATCAACGCCGATCTTGATCTTGATCGTCTTGATACCTTCGGCAGCAACCTGCGCCACTTCCTTTTCGGCTTCTGCGATCGGGATCAAGCCGATCGAATGCGTCACCATCACGCGCGGTCGCACCTTGCCACCGAGCAGCATGTGCACTGGCAGGCCGAGCCACCGGCCCGTGACGTCGTAAGCGGCGAATTCGACCGCGGCCTTGGCGTACGGATAGCCACGGATTACCGCGTCCATGCGTGCATGCATCTCCGCGAAATTCCCGAGCTCAACACCAATCAGCGATGGTGCAAGGTACTTCTCGATCACCGTCTTGGCGATGAGCGTGGACTCGCCGAAGTAGCGCCCAAATTCGCCGCCCCAATCTTTTAGCGCAGGCGCCTCGCCCCAGCCTGTGCGGCCGTCGCTGTCGACGACGCGGGTCAGCAGATAACGGCCGATGGATTCGGTCAGGCCGGTCCATTTGTGTTCTCTGCGCGTGGGAAGCTGAACAAGCAACGTTTCTATGGATTGGATCGTCGGCATCGAGAAACTCCTCGGATTTCTAGGCAGGTCTTGGCAGCCCATCTGCAAAGACCTGATTGTGATCACATTTTGTGATCAAATTATGCGAGTGTCAACGGGTCTTGCGCTGAGACGCAGAATTCGCAGACCAACAAGCTGCGGATGCAGCAATTCAGGAGACAGATGTGGTCATCGAGATAACCAACTACTACGCGCTGCCCGGGCAGTTCGAGGCCGTCCTGGCGCAGCGCGAACACGCGAGCCAGGTCCGTGCGGAACTGGGATTGCCAGCCGGCCGGATCTTCAGGAAATTGGAGGGCGCGGGGCCGGATGTGCGTTGGGAGTGCTACTTCGAGAACCGTGCCGCGTACGAGGCCGATCTTGCAAGGCGCAACAACTCGGCCGAGTTCCGAGCGGCTCGCGAATGCATGCACACGCTACTTGAGCGTTTTGAGCGACATCTTCAGACGGAAGCCGATACCTCGCGAATCGTTGCTGATCCTCTTCGAAACTGTTGACTGGAAAAATGCCGCTGCCATCTGCGGTTACTTCGCCGAGTATGTTGAGGAACCGGCTCAAGGTCCGACAGTTGAGTTTGCTTGCTGCGCTCGGCGCGGTTCCCTCGCCGCACAGCGGCCGACCAGTTGGGCATGAGCCAGCCTGCGGTGACCCGGCTGCCGCATGAGCTTGAGGAGATGCTCTGCTGCCGGCTGTTCGAGCGCACAAACCGAGGTCCGATTCCGACGGGTGCGGGCCAGCTTCTGATCCGGCACGCGACAGTATTTTTGGCTGGCATCGACAAGATCTACGAGGATGCGCGTTCGCTGAAGATCGGCATCACAGGAGCCCTCCGAGTGGGCGTGGCCACAGGAGGAAGACCGACATCGTGCCGTCTGCCATCGGCCTTGGCTCCAGTGGGTGACGTAAAGAGTACTCATCCGTTTGCCGGCATAACCGGCCGGCCCCATCGATGCGCTGCCTCAGCACCGTGGCCGCGCGGATTAGAGGCAGCCCGAAGCCGAGTGCCGAATTTCAAGCCGGGTCAACCAATGATTGCCGCGCTGCAAAGGCTGCTGCTTGCAGCGGTCTATAGGCGAACAGCCGGACCCCGCTGCGCTCAGTTCATTTCCGTCAAAGCCTCCTTGACACCCTGTTCTCGCAGCGGCGTGTCGCCGCCTTCGAGGTGCAGGGCGGCATGCGACGGCACGGGTGTTGCACAGTCCTTATGGATCACGCCGTCCTTCATCACCAATTGCACCTTCGCAGGGTCCGTCAGCAGCGACAGGTTCTTCAGCGGATCGCCGTCGACCAGGACGATGTCGGCGAGAAATCCCGCCTTCAACTGTCCGAGCTCATCCGGCCGCTGCATGATCTGCCCGCCCAGGCGCGTTGCCGCCATCAACGCTTCCTTGGGCGTCATGCCGATGTAGTCGACAAAGTACTGGAGGTCGTTGGCATTGGTTCCGTGCGGCATCCATGCAAAGCCGTAGTCCCCGCCGGGCAGGATGCGAATGCCGCGCTTGTGCATCTCGCGCAATGAGGCCGACGCAATCTCCAGCTCGCGCTTGTAGCCCATCTGCGTCGCCACGGCCTCGGTAATGCCGTATTCAGCCGCGTTGTAGGTCGTACGAATGAGCCAGCCGATGCCGGGCGCCACAAAGTGCCGGTCCTTCGCCGCCTCCAGCATGTCCAGCGCTTCCGAATCGGCAAAGCTCGCGTGGTAGACCATCTCGATGCCGTGGCGCACGCATTGTTTGACCGACTCGCTCGATCGCGCATGTGCCGCCATGCGCTTGCCGTAGCGCTTGGCTTCTTGCGCCAGCATGGCGACTTCGTCTTCCGCAAACGGCGACATCTCCGCCGGCAAGCCTGCGATGTACTCGCCCGACAAGTTGATCTTCAGGTGGTCGACCCCGTACTTGATGAAGGTGCGAGCCGACCTACGGATCTCTTCGGGGCCGCTGCACACGCTGCCAAAGCTCAGTTCCTCGAACTTCATGTGCGGCAGCGTGTTGTCACCCAGTGCGCCGATGGTGGTGATCTCCTGGCTGCCCGCCAGGTAGCGCGGGCCGGGGAATTCTCCCGCGTCGATGGCGTTGCGCAAGACCACGTCCAGCCGTGGCTTGGCCGCTGCCGCGCCGATCGCCGAGGTCCATCCCATGTCGAGGTAGCGCTTGGCCACGCGCACGCACCAGAGCATGTGCTCTTCGGGCGGCATGAACTGGATGGCCGCGAGCGACGGCTGGTCGTTCCAGGAGAAGTGCGTGTGGGCCTCAGTCATGCCCGGCATGAGAAAGCGGCCCTTGCCGTCGATCACGCGCGCGTCGTCGGTGCTCACGCGCTTCGGAAAGCGAACGACTTCCATGATGCGCTTTCCTTCGACGAGAAGATCGCCGGTGTACGGGTCTTCGCCCGAGCCGTCGAAGATGCGGACATTGGTAAATGCAATACGGGTCATCGTTGTCTCCTCCGGCTTGTGCCGGGCCATGGGTTGTCGAAAGGGGGGACCTGGCGTCGTCTCAGCGGAGCGCCGCATAGAAGGCTTCGAGTTCTTGTACGCAGCGCTGCGGCTGCTCGAAAGTCGTCCAGTGGCCGCATTCATCGAGCACAACGAGACGACTGCCGACGATGCGTTCCTGCATGGCGTGAACGTTGGCCACCGGGGCTACGACGTCTTGGTCGCCGGTGACCAACAGCGTCGGAACGTCAATGTGTTCGAGCGCGGCCGCCTCTGCATCGGCGAGCGCCGCACAGCTCTGCGCGTAGCCCTCGGGCGACTGGCGCATGACGCTCTCGCGCACCAGCGCGAGCACTGCCGGTTGCTGTTCCTTCGTCTGCGTGCTCGTCGCGGCCTTCACGATGGCATCGGCGATGTCCTGCATGGCTGCCACACCGCCACGTGCCGCGTTGGCACGGGCCGCGATATTGGAGCGCGTGGCATCCGGAGGCGCAGCCAGCGGGCCGAAGAGCGCCAGCGATTTCACCATACCAGGGCTACGCAGTGCCAGGTGCTGAGCGACGATCGTGCCCATCGAGTGCGCCATCACATGCACCGACCCGACGTCGAGCGTCGAGAGAAGCCTCAGCATCGCGTCCACGTAGTGCTCGATCGACAGGGCCTTGCCATCCGCCGGCAGCGGTGACCTCGCGCTGCCGGGCAGGTCGGGCCTGATGCGGCGAAAACCACCGAGTGCCGGCAACACGGGTGTCCAGTTGTTCGACGAGCCGCCCAGCCCGTGGATGCACAGCAGTGCCGTGCCGTCGCCGTCGATCTCGACGGTGAGGTCATTCAGAACTTGGGTCGTCATTGCGCAGCCCCTCAGACGAACTTGTTCTCGATGGCGCCCAGCCGATCGATCTCCACACGCACCACGTCGCCCGCGCGCAGGTAGCGCGGCGGGCTCATGCCCATGCCCACGCCAGCCGGCGTGCCGGTAGCGATGACATCGCCGGGGTACAGCGTGATGCCGCGCGAGATAGTCTCAATCAACGTGGGGATGTCGAAGATCATGTTCTCGGTCGGGCCGTCTTGGCGCAGCTCGCCATTGACCCAGCAGCGCACGCGCGTCTTGGTGCCGTCGAACTCGTCGGCCGTAACGATCCACGGGCCCATGGGGCAGAAAGTGTCGAAAGACTTGCCCAGATCCCATTGCCCATGGCGCATCTGCACATCGCGCGCGGTCACGTCGTTGACGACCGTGTAGCCGAACACGTGCGACATCGCAGCGGCGCGCGTGATGTTCTTGCCGCCCTTGCCGATGACCACCGCCAGTTCGGCCTCGTAGTCGATTTGCGTGGACACCTCGGAAGGCACGAGCACGTCGTCATGCGGGCCCACGACGCACTCAGGCACCTTGGTGAAGACGATGGGCCAGTCGTCGGTCTTGGCCATGTTGTCCTTGAACACGGAGGCAGCCAGTTCCTTGGCATGCGCGTGGTAATTGCGGCCCACGCACCAGAGGTTGCGACGCGGCTTGGGCAACGGCGCATCGAGCACCACATCGCCCAGGTTGACGGCCGGACCGGCAGCCTCCGGAAGCGAGCCGCCCTCGGCCAGGGCTTCGATCAGCGTCAGTACGCCGCTGTCGGCTTGGGCCTGCGTGAGTTCCAGTGGGGTGACGGTCTTCCCGTCTGCGGAGACGAGGCCGACCTTGCGGTGACCTTCGCTCGTGAAAGTGGCGATTCGCATAAAGGTTTGCTCCTGTGTATTAGCGATGCGCCAACTTTAGAAATTGCGAGCCGAGCGCGCTTATCGGCCGATCCAACGGCGTATCAAATCGTCTGGTGTGCTCCTAAGGACTTACCCGAGGCGCTGTGCCGGTCAGGGGTGTGGGGAGGAACAATCGCCGCAAACGACCTCGATGAAGCACGCAGATGCAGGAAGCCTATGCACTCCACGAAGGCGCGTTCGGCACGGCGATCGTCCTGGAGGCGAGCGCCAATCTGGTGTCGCACGCGCACTCGGAAACGCAGCTCGCCCTTTGGCTGGGCGGAGCGCGGGCGTGCGCGCACGTTGGTACGGAAACCGTCGACTACAGCGAAAGCGTGGCGCTGGGGGTGAACGCGTTCGAGGCGCACGACATGGTGCGCCTGGACCATGCTGGTTCGAGCCTGTTCATCGTCTTCATGATCAAGAAGGACTGGCTCGACGCGCTGGGCCAAGCGAAGGACCGCAGCTTCCAGTTTCCGTCGCCCCGCGTGCCCATCGGCGACGCGCTGCGGCGTTCATGCTGGCGGGTGCTGGACCTGATGATCTGCGCGGGGACCGGACGCGAACAGGTCGACAAGGAGGTGGAGCGCCTGTTGGAGGCCGCCATCGCGGCTTCCACGACGGGCGGCGAAGCGCCGCCCGTGGCCGGTGGCATCGGCGTCACGCTGGACCATCGCCTGCGCGCCGCCATCGCCCACATGCGTGCGCATGTCTCGGAGAAGACGACCATCGACGAGATCGCGGCCAAGGTCGGCCTGTCGCGCGCGCACTTCTTCGCGCTGTTCCGCGATCAACTGCACACGACCCCGCAGGTGTTTTGGAGCGGCGTGCGCGTCGAGGAGGCGATGCGGCGTGTCAGCGAAGGGGGCGAGCTCACGGACGTCGCGCTCGACCTGGGTTTTTCGGCGCCGGGGAACTTCTCGCGCTTCTTCAAGGAGCACACCGGGATTTCGCCGTCGATCTTCAAGCGGGCCACGCGCGCGCCTTCACCTGTCACGGTCACAGGAATTCCGCGCGAGAGGCAGGGCTTCTAGGCGAACCGAAGCTGATGCCATGTAAGTCAATCTCTTCGCAATTCTGCGACGTCGTTCGGTCAAGAACGTCATGTGCAAATTGCAGGCTGCCCATCAATCAGCGCACCGGTAACGAGGCGTGAATCAGCGCAGCGATTGCCTTGCAAGCGTCGATGCGTTGACGTCCATGCGATACCGGAAAACTCGCGCGTCGATGAGTTCTCCATACTTCTGCACCGGCGCTCCCAGTCGGGCGATGATTTTCCCGGCAGCGGCCTCGCTGGTGCACTCGACGAGGACGTAGCAGTCCTCGCTGCCCACGTAGCCCGAATCCGCCGTCACCGGCCTGGAAAGGCCAGCATCGGCCTCGACAAAGTGGATCGAAGCCGTGCCCGGTTGGTCGAGCACTTCCAGAACGCCCGCAAGCGCCGGCATCATGGCCGGATCGCCGGACGGCCGAAGTCGCATCAGTGCAACTGCGACGCCTCGCGCGCCCCCCGCGCTGTGCACAAGGCGTCCGACCACGCGCGTCGGCGCGATGAATCGGGAAATGTGGTGATTCGACCACTCGGTCTGGCTCGCCAGGGCTGCCCGGTAAGGCGCACTGTCCAGCACATCGAACCGCGTGGTGTTGTAGATCTGCAGGTAGCACGTC
>NZ_JBFTLJ010000031.1:0-11993 GCF_056396385.1 Variovorax sp. 05T418
CTCAATGCCTCGCAAGCGATACAGCTTGGTAGAAAAACCAACCCAAACCCGTGCTTGACTGCGCGAGAAGTCCCGGTACAAGGGGGAGGCCGCAGGCCGGAGGACATTCGCGGAGCAAGGTACCCCGTCGGCGGGAGCGCGCCCTGAACAGCAGCGCCCTGTATGACCGACAACACGACGCAAAGAAAAGCAGGATGTCATCTCAGCGGTCCTTGAACACCGGCGCGCGCTTGGCGCGGAAGGCCTCGACGCCCTCGCGGTAGTCGCCAGCGTTGCCCATCTCGCGTTGGATGCGTGCTTCTGCGGCCAGCGCTGCATCGAGGTCCAGGCCCTGTGCCGCCGCCATGGCCTGGCGCGTGGCGACCAGGGCGCGGGTCGGCATGCCGGCCAGCTTCGAGGCGAGCGCGGCGGCCGTTTCGGGCAGTGCCGCGTCGTCCACGCACTGCCAGATCAGGCCGATGCGCGCGGCCTCCTCGGCCGGCAGCTTGTCGCCCAGCATCGCCATGCCCAGCGCGCGCGCCGAGCCCACGAGCCGCGGCAGCAGCCAGGTGCCGCCGGTGTCGGGCACGAGGCCGATCCTGGTGAAGGCCTGGATGAAGCTGGCCGAGCGGCCGGCCACGACAAGGTCGCAGCACAGCGCGATGTTGGCGCCCGCGCCGGCGGCCACGCCGTTGACGGCGGCGACCACGGGCACCGGTATCGAGCGCAGGCGCGCGACGAGCGGGGCGTAGTAAGCGGAGATGACGTGGCCCAGGTCCTTGGGCGCGGCACCGGGCGCGGGGTCAGGTGCAACGGAAGGATCGGCCAGGTCCTGCCCGGCGCAGAAGGCGCGGCCCGCACCCGTGAGCACCAGGCAGCGCACTTCCGGATCGCCGGCCGCAAGGTCCAGCGCCGCCATCAGTTCGCCATGCAGTTCGGTCGTGAAGCTGTTGAGCGCCGCGGGGCGGTTGAGGCTCAGCGTGCGAACGGCACCGGCATCGCTGGTGAGAACTAAAGGTTCTGGCATGGGCTTGTCTCTGATCCTTAAACACTATTGACCGACCGTCCGGTAGATTTTAAGATCGAGCCCGATGCCAGCACAAGCGGGTGGCTTCAGGGCAAACCCTGAGCCCGCAACAAAGGAGACCGATCGAATGCCCAGCTACTCCATCGACGGCGTGATTCCCGTCGTCGACCCGACGGCTTATGTGCACCCCAGCGCCGTGCTGATCGGCGACGTGATCGTCGGGCCCGGCTGCTATGTCGGCCCCTGCGCCAGCCTGCGCGGCGATTTCGGCCGCATCGTGCTGCAGGAGGGCTCCAACGTGCAGGACCACTGCTGCATCCACGGTTTCCCGGACCAGGACACGGTGGTCGAGGTCAACGGCCACATCGGCCACGGCGCGATCCTGCACAGCTGCATCGTGCGGCGCGACGCGCTGGTGGGCATGAATGCGGTGGTGATGGACGAGGCCGAGATCGGCGAGCAGGCCATCGTGGCGGCCTGCGCCTTCGTGCCGGCCGGCATGAAGGTGCCGGCGCGCTCGCTGGTGGCGGGCATTCCGGCCAAGGTGAAGAAGATGCTGAGCGAGGAAGAAATCGCCTGGAAGCTCGAAGGCACGCAGACCTACCAGGCGCTCACCATGCGCAGCCTGGCCAGCCTGCGCGAGGTCGCGCCGCTGCAGCAGATGGAGTCCGATCGGCCACGCCTGCCCGCCACCGAGGTGCGCTCGCTGATCGCGACGCGGCGCGGCTAGCTTCGTGCAAGATCGCGGGTTGCCCGCAACAACTGCCAATCAATCAAGGAAGAAAGAAGACCCGATGCCGCGTGGAAGATCCGCCACCTATGACGACCAGCGCGAGTTCATCCTTGCGCAGGCCGCCCAGCTGTTCGCGCGCCGCGGCTATCCCGCCACCTCGATGAACCAGGTGGCCGAGGCCTGCAATCTCTCGAAGGCCACGCTCTACCACTACTACAAGGACAAGAGCAGCCTCCTGATCAGCATTGCCGAGACGCACGTGTCCAAGCTCGCCGCGCTGGTGGCCGAGGAAGAGGCCTCGACTCACACCGACGAGGAGCGCCTGCGCCGCTTCATCTACCGCATCGTCGAGGAATACGCCGGCGCACAGGACGCGCACCGCGTGCTGACCGACGACGTGCGCTTTCTCGAAGAAGAAGACCGCGAGCGCGTGCTGAACCAGGAGCGCGAAGTGGTGGCGGGATTTGCACGTGCCGTGTCGGCCTTGCGGCCGGGCGCGCCGAGCGACGACCTCGCCAAGCCGCTGACCATGCTGCTGTTCGGCATGATCAACTGGATGTTCACCTGGATGAAGCCCGGCGGCCGGCTCGACCATGCGTCCATTGCGCCGATCGTGGCCGACCTGTTCCTGGGCGGCATCGGCGAGGTGAAGTCGCCGCCAGCGCGCCAGCTGGATTCCGTCAAAGAATCCGATTGAACCAGAGCAGTGAGAGCCCCGCCGACGCCAGCGTGAGGATGGCCGCGCCCAGCGCAAAGAGCGCCGAGATCTCGGTTTCCTTCTTCTCGACCGTGAGCCGCGAGCTCAGCGTTTCGTAGACCTTCTTCAGGTCGGCGGCGGTGCCGGCGTAGAAGTATTCGGCCTGCGTCTTGTTGGCCACGGCCTTGAGCGTTTCCTCGTCGAGCCGCACACGCATCGACCAGCCTTCGAAGCCGATGGTCTCGCCATCGACCGTGCCCACGCCCACCGTGTAGATGCGCACGCCGCGGTCGGCTGCGGCCTTGGCGGCGTCGAGCGGATCGACGCCGGTGGTGCGCTGGCCGTCGGTCAGCATGATGACGGCGGCCGAGGTGTAGGAGCCCGGCGCCACCGGTGTGAACTCCTTGGCCTGCTTTTCCGCCTGATCGATCGGCGTGCCGCGCTGGCGGCTGGGCGCGCTGAATTGCGAGACGTCGATGCCCGCATCGGGGAACAACGTGGCGAGCGACACCACGATCGCATTGCCCGTGGCGGTGGCGCGCTGCAGCTGGAAGCTGTCGATCGCAGTGATCAGGTCGTCGTGGTTGGTGGTGGGCAGCTGCGCCACCTGCGCGCTGCCCGCGAAGGCCACGATGCCCACCTTGACGTGGCGCGGCAGGTCCTTGATGAAGCTCTTGGCCGCCTCTTGCGCCGCGACCAGCCGGTTGGGCAGCACGTCGGCCGCGCGCATGCTGCCCGACACGTCCATCGCCAGGATGATGGTCTGCTGGTTCGACGGCAGCATCACCACCGCCATCGGGCGCGCGGCGGCCACCAGCATCGCGGCCATGGCCAGCAGGAACAGGAACGGCGGAATGTGCCGGCGCACGCTCTGGCCGGCGCCCATGGCCTCGCGCACGATCGACAGGCTCGCATAGCGCACCGCGAGCTTCTTCTTGCGGCGGATCAGCCAGATGTAGAGCAACACCAGCAGCGGCAAGGCCGCCAGCAACCAGAGGAATTGAGGCCAGAGAAATGTCATGCTGCCACCGCCTTCATGCTGCCCGGGCCGATGCGCATGCGGCGCTTGCGCAGGTCGGCGAAACGAACGATGGCTTCCACCAGGTCGTCGCTGGTCGAAAGCTCCAGTGCGTCGACACCCGCTTTCGATAGCGAGGCGCGCAGCGTGGCCTCGCGCTCGGCGGCCAGCCGCGCGAAGCGCTTGCGGAAGCCGGCGTCGTGCGTGTCGACCCAGAGCTGCTCGCCGGTTTCCGCGTCGCGCAGCGGCACCAGGCCGAGGTCGGGCAGCTCGAGTTCGAGCGGGTCGAAAAGGCGCACGGCAATGACTTCATGCCGCTGCACCAGCTGGCCGAGCGGGCGTTCCCAGCCGGGCTCGCTCAGGAAGTCGGACACCACGAACACGGTGGAGCGGCGCGGCATCAGCGTGGCGGCCGATTTCAGCAGGTCGGCCAGGCGCGTCATGCCTTTTTGCGCGGGCGCGGCCTCGGCCTTGCCGGCGCGGCGCTCCATCGCATGCAGCAGGTGCAGCACGTGGCGGCGGCCGCTGCGCGGCGGAATCACCGCCTCGAGGTCGGTGCCGTAGACCAGTGCGCCCACCCGGTTGCCGTGGCGCGTGAGCAGGCGCGCGAGCACGCCGACGAAGCCGGCGGAGATCTCGCGCTTGGCCTTGAGGCCGGAGCCGAAGTCGACCGAGCGGCTCAGGTCGAGCACGAACCAGGCCGCCATCTCGCGGTCTTCGGTGAAGACGCGCACATGCGGCGTCTGCAGGCGGGCGGTGACGTTCCAGTCGATGTGGCGCACGTCGTCGTGGTGCTGGTATTCGCGCAGGTCGGCCAGGTCGAGCCCGGTGCCGCGCATCAGCGTGCGGTAGTCGCCCTGCAGCAGGCCATCGAGGCGGCGGATCACGGTCCATTCGAGCCGGCGCAGCGCGCGTTCCGTTCCACCGGCCTCGGCGATGAGCCGTTCGTCGTTCGCGGCCGCAGGGGCCTTACGCCACCAGCTTTTCATGTTCGAGCGGTTTGGGAGGAGCGGGGACTGCACGCATGATCTTCTCGATCAGGCTGTCGGGTGTGAGGCCTTCGGACAAGCCTTCGTAGGAAAGCGTCACGCGGTGGCGCAGCACGTCGGGCACCAGCGCGGTCATGTCCTCGGGCAGGGCGTAGCTGCGGCCGCGCAGCAGCGCGAGTGCGCGTGCGCCTTCGGTCAGGCTGATGCTCGCGCGCGGGCTCGCGCCGAAGGTGATGAAGCGGCGCATGTCCTTCAGGCCGTGCTTGTCGGGCGTGCGCGTGGCCGACACCAGCTTGACCGCGTACTGGATGAGCGAGGGATCGACGTACACGCGCCGCGCCTCGGCCTGCAGGGTGGCAAGCTGCTCGGTGCTTGCCACCGGATTGACCTCGACCAGCGAGCCGATCACGCGCTGGACGATGACGAACTCTTCCTCGTCGCTCGGGTAGTCGACCAGCACCTTCATCATGAAGCGGTCGACCTGCGCCTCGGGCAGCGGATAGGTACCCTCGGTTTCGATGGGATTCTGCGTGGCCATCACCAGGAAGGGGCGCGGCACCTTGTGCGTCTCGCCGGCAATGGTGACTTGGCGCTCCTGCATCACTTCGAGCAGCGCGCTCTGCACCTTGGCCGGCGCGCGGTTGATTTCGTCGGCCAGAAGCAGGTTGGCGAACACCGGGCCCAGCGAGGTGCTGAACTCGCCGGTCTTCTGGTTGTAGATGCGCGTGCCCACCAGGTCGGCCGGCACCAGGTCGGGCGTGAACTGGATGCGCTTGAACTGTCCGCGCACGGTGTCGGCCAGCGTCTTGATGGTGAGTGTCTTGGCAAGGCCCGGCACGCCCTCGACCAGCAGGTGCCCGCCCGCGAGCATGGCCACCATCACGCGCTCCAGGAAGCGGTCCTGGCCCACCACCACGCGCTTGACCTCGTAGAGGATCTGCTCCATCAGTTCGGCCGTGGCGGGAGAGGTGGAAAAGGGGTTCTCTGTGCTCATGCGGGGCCTCTCGGTAAACAACAATCGAAAGCGTCGGGGGATGTTCCTGGCTAGAACGGCGGCGAGCCCGCGGCCGAGGCCGCGTTCTCTATGGGCACCGCAAAGCCGATGCCGATGAAGGTGCGCTGCTGCGTGGGGTTGAGGATGGCGGTGACGATGCCCAGCACCTCGCCGTCCATGTTGATCAGCGGGCCGCCCGAGTTGCCGGGGTTGGCAGCGGCGTCGAACTGGATCAGGTTGCCCAGTTCCTGCTTGCCTTCGGGCGAGCGGAACGAGCGCTTCAGGCCCGACACCACGCCGGCCGACACCGAGGGGCCGATGCCGAACGGAAAGCCGACCGCGGCCACCTGGTCGCCGGGCTGCAGGTCTGCGGTCGAGCGCATGACGGCGGGAATCAGGTCGTCGGGAATCTTCTGGGCCTGCAGCACCGCGAGGTCGTTCTCGGGTTGCACGCCGGTGATGGTGGCCACGGCCTCGAGTCCGTCGGAGAAGGTGACCTTGATGGTCTCGGCGCCGGCCACGACGTGCAGGTTGGTGAGGATCACGCCCTTGTCGACGATGACCACCCCGGTGCCCACGCCGCGCTCGACCTCGCCCGGAGGCGCATCGGCTTCGGGCGGCTTGCCCTTGGCCATGTTGCGGCCGCGCTTCTGGGTCTTGGCCTCGGGCGTGGCCTTCTCGGGGCCGTAGCCGACCACCCGCACCACCGAGGGCCGCACGATCTCGGCGGCCTTTGCGGCGGGCGAGGGAAGCGTGTGGGTCTGCAGCGTGCGCAGCACGGCCGAATCGATGTCTTTCTGCGTCAGCGCCTTGCCCTGCCGGGGCCACCAGGTGGCGCCGCCTGCAACCAGCGCGGCGCACAGCACGAGGAGGAATGCGAAGCTGCGCCGGCCCGGCTGCCAGCCGGCCTTCGCGTGCGGCGGGGGTGGCGCGCCATTGCCTGCTGCGCCCTCGGGCGACGGCACGGCAGCCTCTTGGGCCGCGGAATCGGCCGCTTGAGGCAGCGTGCGGGGCGAACGGCTGTAGAAAGCGGGCCTGCGCATCGGGGCACCTCCGGCAAGGGATGACGGGTCAGTAGGGAGTCACAGTAGCACGCTTTCTTCTGCCTTGCATCCCTTCGGGCATCATCTGGCCATGGCTGTTTTTGTCGATACCCACTGCCACCTCGATGCGCCCGAATTCGGTGCGGAAATGCCGCTCGTGCGTGCACGGGCCGCCGAAAGGGGCGTGGTGCTGTGCGTCATTCCCGCGGTGGCGGTCTTCAACTTTGCGACCGTGCGCGAGCTCGCGCGGATGCAGGGCGATGCCTATGCGCTGGGCATCCACCCGCTGTGCACCGGCAATGCAGAGGAGGGCGACCTGGAGGCGCTCGATGCCGAGCTTGCCGCGCACCGCGGCGATCCGCGGCTGGTCGCGGTCGGCGAGATCGGCCTCGACTACTTCGTGGAAGGGCTGGACAGCGACAAGCAGCAGCACTTCTTTCACACTCAGTTGCAACTCGCGCGCAAATACGATCTGCCGGTGCTCATCCACGTGCGCCGCTCGGTCGACAAGGTGCTCAAGCACCTGCGGCAGACCGCGGCCGGCCGGCCGTGGCAGGGCATTGCCCATGCGTTCAACGGCAGCGAGCAGCAGGCCGCGGCCTGCATCGGGATCGGCCTGAAGCTGGGCTTCGGCGGCGCCGTGACCTTCGACCGCGCATTGCAGCTGCGGCGGCTGGCGGCCACGCTGCCGCTCGAATCGATGGTGATGGAAACCGATGCACCCGACATCCAGCCGCATTGGCTCTACCGCACCCAGGCGCAGCGCGCGGCCGGCGAAGCGCAGGGCCGCAACGAACCGGGCGAGCTGCCGCACATCGCCGAAGTGGTGGCGCGGCTGCGCGGCATCGGCATCAATGAACTGGCCGAAGCCACCACCCGCAATGCGCTCGCGGCGCTGCCGCGGCTCGAAAGCCTCCTGTCCTTGTCGGAAGGCCGGCCGCACACCGCGTAGGCCGACATCCCGTCTTGCGATGGCGCAACGAAGCCTGCGGGTTTGCTGTCATCCTCGGTGCTCGAAGCGGCGTTTCTTGTCCAGTGGCAAGTTCGTCACTCCAGCATCTCATCCCAAAAGGAGCTTTCGCATGAACACATCTTTCATCCGCACCGTGCCTGTCGTGCTCGCCCTCGCGCTGGCCTCCATCGGCGTGTCCGCCGTGGCCCAGACCACCGCCGCTCCGGCCGCCGCAGCGCCGGCGCCAGCCACCGCGGAGCCCAGCACCACCGAGAAGGTGAAGGAAGCCGGCAAGGACGCGGTCGATGCCACCAAGCGCACGACCAAGAAGGCCGTGAACGCCACCGAGCGCGGCACCAAGAAGGCCTGGAACGCGACCAAGCGCACCACCAAGAAGGCCACCAATGCCACCAAGAGCGTGGCTGCCAAGACCGGCGACGCCGTTGAAACCGCCGGCCACAAGACGGCCGACGGCATGCGCAGCGCCGGCAAGGCGATCGGCGAGAAGGTGCCCGGCACCGCCGAGAACGAAGCCGCCAAGAAGTAATCGGAATATGCCTTCGGAAGAACCCGCTTCGGCGGGTTTTTTCATGGGCGGGCGACAGTGCCAAGATAGAGCCTGTCCATGAACCCACCCACCGCATCCGACACCGGCAGCCCCGTGCTCACGGGCCTGGCCCCCATCGTCTCGCCCGCCACCGTCGTACTGATCCTGGGCAGCTTCCCGGGCGTGCGCTCGCTCGAACTGCAGCAGTACTATGCGCATCCGCAAAATCAGTTCTGGAAAATCTTGCAAGCCGTTTGGCCCCACCATCCGCTCCCCATGGGCGCAGACAGCTATCCCGAGAAGAAAAAGTGGCTGCTCGAGCGCGGCCTGGGCGTGTGGGACGTGTACGCGGCCTGCGAGCGCGAAGGCAGCCTCGACTCCGCCATCCGCGCGCCCGTGGCCAACGACATCGCGGGCCTGCACCTGCCCCGGCTCGCGGCCATTGCGCACAACGGCGGCGAGAGCTTCAAGCATGCGCGCCATACGCGCACCCTCGGGGTGCCGGTCTACCAGCTGCCTTCCACCAGCCCCGCCAACGCGTCGTGGAGCTTCGAGCGCAAGCTCGAAGCCTGGCGCAAGGTTTTCGACGCCCACCACCTTCTTTGATGGCCACGAGCAAAACTCCCGTTCTCCCCGAAGTCAACTTTTCCGATTGGGGCGACATCCGCTACCTGCACCTGGGCACCGAATGGGTCCAGGGCTCGATGAAGCTCGACGCGCCGTTCGAGATCGAACTCGAATACGTGCAGCGCATGATGGCCTGGCTGCTGTTCGCCGACCCCAAGAGCGTGGCCAGCCGCCATGCCATGCAGCTGGGCCTCGGCGCGGCCACGCTCACCAAGTTCTGCCGCAAGACGCTGCGCATGCGCACCACCGCGGTGGAGCTGAATCCGCAGGTGGTGTCGGCCTGCCGCGGCTGGTTCAAGCTGCCGGCCGACGACCCGAAGCTGCGCGTGGTCATTGCCGATGCTGCGCAGGAGATCCGCAAGCCCGAATGGCAGGGCACGGTCGATGCGCTGCAGGTCGACCTCTACGACCATGAAGCCGCCGCGCCGGTGCTCGACAGCGAAGACTTCTACGCCGACTGCCGCGCGCTGCTCACCGAGGACGGCTGCATGACGGTCAATCTCTTCGGCCGCTCGTCGAGCTACGAGCGCAGCCTCGAGAAAATCGCCGGTGCATTCGGCGCCGATGCGGTCTGGGCCTTCAAGCCGACGCGCGAAGGCAACACGGTGGTGCTGGCGCAGCGCGCACCCAGCCGGCCCAAGCGCGAAGCCCTTGCCGAGCGCGCCCAAACGATCCAGACTCGATGGGCCCTGCCCGCGCCCAAATGGCTGCGCGTGTTCAAACCGCTGAATCCCACCCTCACCCGACCGTCCGGCCCATGAGCGCTGTTTCCGCCCCCGCATCCCTGGCCGCCCGCCACGAAGGCCCGCTCGACCTGCGCCGCCTGATCGAATGGCTCGCCGCCGACGGCGTGATTTCTCCGGTGGAAGCCAAGCGCACCATCGCGCGCTGCGCCCAGGCCGAGAGCCGGCAGGCCCCGCTGGTGCGGCTGGCCAACGTGGCCATGACGCGCGAGAGCGACGGCAAGCCGCTCGACCTCGAAATGCTCACGCAGTGGCTCTCCGGCCGCGCCGGGCTTGCCTACCTGCGCATCGATCCGCTCAAGGTCGACGTGGGCAAGGTCGCCGACACCATGAGCGCGGCCTACGCCGAGCGCCACAAGGTGCTGCCGGTGCAGGTGCTGCCCAACGAGGTGGTGGTGGCCACGGCCGAACCCTTCCTGACCGACTGGATCGCCGAGGTGGAACGCCAGTCGCGCCGCACCGTGCGCCGCGTGGTGGCCAACCCCACCGACATCCAGCGCTACACGGCCGAGTTCTTTGCGCTCGCCAAATCGGTGCGCGCCGCGCAGAAGGCCGGCGGCAACACCGGCGGCGCGAGCTTCGAGCAGCTGGTGGAGCTGGGCAAGAGCACCAAGCAGCTCGATGCCAACGACCAGAGCGTGGTGCAGGTGGTCGACTGGCTCTGGCAATACGCCTTCGACCAGCGCGCGAGCGACATCCACCTGGAGCCGCGGCGCGAGCAGGGCGTGATCCGCTTTCGCATCGACGGCATCCTGCACCCGGCCTACCAGATGCCCATGGGCGTGATGAACGCGATGGTGTCGCGCATCAAGCTGCTGGGCCGCATGGACGTGGTCGAGAAGCGCCGCCCGCTCGACGGCCGCATCAAGACGCGCAACATGCGCGGCGACGAAGTCGAAATGCGCCTTTCCACCCTGCCGACCGCCTTCGGCGAGAAGATGGTGATGCGCATCTTCGACCCCGACACCGCGGTGAAGGACCTCGACGCGCTCGGCTTCGCGCAGCACGACGCGCAGCGCTGGGAGCAGCTCGTCACGCGGCCCAACGGCATCATCCTGGTGACCGGGCCCACCGGCTCGGGCAAGACCACCACGCTGTACTCCACGCTCAAGCGCGTGGCCACCGAAGAGGTCAACGTGAGCACGGTGGAAGACCCGATCGAGATGATCGAGCCTTCGTTCAACCAGACCCAGGTGCAGCCGCAGCTCGATTTCGGTTTTACCGAAGGCCTGCGCGCGCTGATGCGGCAGGACCCGGACATCATCATGGTCGGCGAGATCCGCGACCTTGCCACGGCCGAGATGGCGGTGCAGGCAGCGCTCACCGGCCACCTGGTGTTCAGCACGCTGCACACCAACGACGCGCCAAGCGCCATCACGCGGCTGATGGAACTGGGAGTGCCTTCCTACCTCATCAACGCCGTGATGCTCGGCGTGCTGGCCCAGCGGCTGGTGCGCACGCTGTGCCCCAACTGCAAGCAGCCCGACGACACGGTCACGCGCGAGAAGCTCGAGACCATCGTCAAGCCCTGGCAGATCACCGGTTCGGTGCGCGCCTACAAGCCCGTGGGCTGCGTCGACTGCCGCATGACCGGCTACATGGGCCGCATGGGCCTGTACGAGCTGCTGAGCATCAGCGAGGACTTCAAGGCCCAGGTCACCAAGGAGCCCAACCTGGCCGGGCTGCGCCGCCAGGCCGTGATCGACGGCATGCGCCCGCTGCGCCTGGCCGGGGCGCTGCGCATCGCCGAAGGCGTCACCACCATCGAGGAAGTGCTGAGCGCGACGCCGCCGCTGGAGTGAAGCAGCGGCCGGGCCCCCGGGGTTATCCCTAGGCTTTCGGTTAGTGGAATCCACATCGAGCTGACCACCAGCTGACTAGACAATCTCGCATCGAAATTTGTTCGAGGAGACTGTTCGTGAAAATCAAGAGTCAGAAAGACTTTTTCTCGGGTCTGATGTTTACGGTCGTGGGCGTGGCGTTCGCATGGGGCGCCACCACCTACAGCGTAGGCAGCGGCGCCCGCATGGGGCCGGGTTATTTCCCGTTGATGCTGGGCATCCTGATGGCCGTCATCGGCCTGGGGATCATGTTCAGCGGCCTGACCGTCGAAACCACCGACGGCGAAAAGATCGGCAAGTGGGCCTGGAAGCAGGTCGTGTTCATCCTGGGCGCCAATCTCGCGTTCGGCATCCTGCTGGGCGGCCTCCCGAGCCTCGGCGTGCCGGCCATGGGAATGATCATCGCCATCTACGCGCTCGTGATCATCTCGAGCCTGGCGGGCCATGAGTTCAAGCTCCCCAGCGTGCTGATCCTGGCCACCGTGCTGGCCGTCGGCAGCTATGTCGCCTTCATCTGGGCGCTGAAGCTGCAGATCCAGGTCTGGCCGACCTTCATCACCGGTTGAGAAGAAAGCGCGCAAATGGAATTGTTTGAACACCTCTCGATGGGTTTTGGCGTTGCCTTTACCTTCACCAACCTGCTGTACTGCCTTGTCGGCTGCATCCTGGGCACCCTGATCGGCGTGCTGCCGGGCATCGGCCCGGTCGCGACCATCGCGATGCTGCTGCCCGCCACCTACGCGCTGCCGCCCGTGTCGGCGCTGATCATGCTGGCCGGCATCTACTACGGCGCGCAGTACGGC
>NZ_JBFTLJ010000032.1:0-11450 GCF_056396385.1 Variovorax sp. 05T418
ACTCGGGTAATCTCGTTCATGGGGCTTCTCCTTCCAAAGGTTTCAGATTGACTTCGCAAATCAATCTTGGCACTCGATGCCGTGACCAGGAAGCGAGAAGTCCCTTCGCATTCATTTCGCTGCGCAAGGCACCCCATCAGCGGGAGCGTGATCAGAGCCGTCGTTGATCGGCGGTACACCAGCAGCGTGCCCTGGTGCACAGAGCATCGGGTGCTCCCCGCAGCGAAATTAAGGAGGAGGGGGCGTAGCCCCCGGGGGACATTCGCGGAGGGGAGTACCCGGTGGCCTGGGCACCCGCCCCGAACAAGAGCAACAGCACCCCGAACAGCGACGCCCCGAACAAAGGCGTCACAACCCCCGCAGCCGAAAGTCCCGCGGCGCATGTCCCGTCCATTGCAGGAACGCACGCGAAAAGCTCTTCTCGTTGCGAAAGCCCACGGCCAGCGCCACCTGCTTGATCGGCCGGCTGGTGCGGCGCAACTGCTCCACCGCCATCTCGTGGCGCACTTCGTTCTTCAGCGTCTGCAGCGACGTGCCCTCCTCGTGCAGCTGCCGGTGCAGCGTGCGGCTCGACACGTTGAGCAGCGTGGCCAGCGCCTCCGCCGTGGTGACCTCGGCGGCGCGCGAACGCAGCAGCTCGCGCACGCGCTGGCCCAGCAGCCGGTCGCGCCGGTACTGCAGCACCGTGAGCGGCAGCGCCCGCTTGAGCATGGTGCGCAGCGCGCGCTCGTCGCGCTGCAGCGGCAGCGCGAGGTAGCGCTCGTCGAAGCTGATGCTCGCCTCGGGCGCATCGAAGCGCACCTCGGGCGTGAACATCAGCGGATAGGCGTCGCGGTGCGGCGGCGCTGCAAAGGGAAAGGTCGCGTCGCGCAGCGAGATGCGCGAATCGATCGCCCAGCAGACGTACCCGTGCAAGAAGCGCAGGCTCGTCACCAGGCAGAACTCGCGGAAGGCCTCGTCCAGCGGGCGGTGCTCGGCGATGCGCAGCGTGGCCACGCCGCCCGACACCTCCAGCGCCAGCGTGATGTCCTCGGTCAGCAGGCGGTGATGGCGGCACCAGCGCTTGATGGCCACGCCCAGGTCGGGCGAGGTCAGCGAGGCGCGGCACAGCATGCCGTAGCTGCCCCAGGGCAGGCGCCGCGAGAACCAGCCGAGCGCCTCGTCGTCCAGCTCCTGCATCGCATGGCCCGACAGCGCCTCGAACTGCGCGGCCGTCACCCGCGCGCCCGGCCGGGCCAGCTCGCGCGGCGTGATCTGTGCCGCTTGCAGCGCCGCGGACGGATCGATGCCGTAGCGCTCGTAGCCCTGCACGATGGCTCTCACGAAGGCCATCGGCGTGACGGCGCGGGCGGGTCGGAGGAAGGACGGGGACGACATGGTCAGGTGGTTCCGGCGTGGCGCAATTTGCAACCATTGTGGCGCCAATTGCGGCGCGGCGAGGCGTAAGCTGCATTCTTCCAAGCGCCCATCCGCGTGGGACAGCCTGCCTGCGCGCCGACCCCTCAGAGGAGACAACACACATGCACGATCCCGGCCTGAACTTCGACCTGGGCGACACCATCGACTCGCTGCGCAGCGCGATCCAGGACTTTGCCGCGAACGAGATCGCCCCGCGCGCCGCCGACATCGACCGCGACAACCTGTTCCCGCACGACCTGTGGCAGAAGCTCGGCGAGCTCGGCCTGCACGGCATGACGGTGAAGGAAGAGTTCGGCGGCACCGAGCTGGGCTACCTCGCGCACATCGTGGCGATGGAAGAGGTGTCGCGCGCCTCGGCCTCGGTCGGCCTTTCGTACGGCGCGCACTCCAACCTGTGCGTGAACCAGATCCACCGCAACGGCAGCGATGCGCAGAAGAAGAAATACCTGCCCAGGCTGGTGAGCGGCGAGCACGTGGGCGCGCTGGCCATGAGCGAGCCCAACGCCGGCTCCGACGTGGTGAGCATGAAGCTCAAGGCCGAGAAGAAGAACGGCTGCTACGTGCTCAACGGCGGCAAGATGTGGATCACCAACGGCGGCGACGCCGACACGCTCGTGATCTACGCCAAGACCGAACCCGAGATGGGCGCGCGCGGCATGACGGCCTTCATCGTCGAGAAGGGCTTCAAGGGCTTCTCGGCCGGCACCAAGCTCGACAAGCTCGGCATGCGCGGCTCCAACACCTACCCGCTGTTCTTCGACAACTGCGAAGTGCCCGAAGAGAACGTGCTCGGCGGCGAAGGCATGGGCGCCAAGGTGCTGATGAGCGGTCTCGACTACGAGCGCGCGGTGCTGTCGGGCGGGCCGCTGGGCATCATGGCGGCCTGCATGGACGCGGTGCTGCCCTTCATCCACGAGCGCAAGCAGTTCGGCCAGAGCATCGGCGAGTTCCAGCTGATGCAGGGCAAGCTCGCCGACATGTACTCGACCTGGCAGGCCACGCGCGCTTATGTGTACGCGGTGGGCAAGGCCTGCGACCGCAACGACCACGCGCGCACCTTCCGCAAGGACGCGGCCGGCGCCATTCTCTATTCGGCCGAGAAGGCGACATGGATGGCCGGCGAGGCGATCCAGGCGCTGGGCGGCGTGGGCTACACGAAGGACTTTCCGGTCGAGCGGCTGTGGCGCGACGCCAAGCTGTACGAGATCGGTGCGGGCACGAGCGAGATCCGCCGCATGCTGATCGGGCGCGAGCTGTTTGCTGAAACCGCCTAGGATGTTTTTCTCCCTCCCCTTTCGGGGGAGGGCAGGGGTGGGGGCAAGCGGCGCCCGATGAAGCACGGCGCAGAACCAGCGCCGCCTGCCCCCATCCCAACCTTCCCCCGGGAGGGGAAGGAGCAAGACCAGGAGACAAGGACATGAACATGACTGCTGCGCTGGACAAGAGCTACGCCAAGGGCGCCACCAACGTCCCCCTCATCGAACAAACCATCGGCGACTTCTTCGACGGCATGGCCGCGAAGCAGCCCGACCGCGAGGCGCTCGTCAGCCGCCACGAAGGCAAGCGCTTCACCTACCGCGAGCTGCAGGCCGAGTCCAACAAGCTGGCCAGCGCATTGCTGAAGCTGGGGCTCGCACCCGGCGACCGCGTGGGCATCTGGTCGCACAACAACGCGCCCTGGGTGCTGATGCAGATCGCGACCGCCAAGGCCGGGCTGATCCTCGTCAACATCAACCCCGCCTACCGCACCTCCGAGCTCGAATACGCGCTCAACAAGGTCGGCTGCAAGGCGCTGGTGACGATGGCGCGGTTCAAGACCAGCGACTACCTCGGCATGCTGCGCGAGCTCGGCCCCCAGCGCCTGCCGCAGCTGCGCCACACCTTCTGGATCGACGGCAAGGCTGCGGCCGATGTGCAGGAGCCCGGCATGCAGCGCTTCAGCGTGCTGCTCGCAAGCGGCGATGCGGCCGACCCGCGCGTGGCCGCCACGCAAAAGACCCTCAAGGCCACCGACCCGATCAACATCCAGTTCACCAGCGGTACCACGGGCTTTCCCAAGGGCGCGACGCTCACGCACCGCAACATCCTCAACAACGGCTTCTTCATCGGCGAATGCATGAAGCTCACGCCGGCCGACAGGCTGTGCATTCCGGTGCCGCTCTACCACTGCTTCGGCATGGTGCTCGGCAACCTGGCCTGCCTCACGCATGGCTCGGCCATCGTGTACCCGAACGACGGCTTCGATCCGCTCACGGTGCTCGAGACCGTGCAGGCCGAAAAATGCACCGGCCTGCACGGCGTGCCCACGATGTTCATTGCCGAGCTCGACCATCCGCGCTTCAAGGAGTTCGACCTGTCCACGCTGCGCACCGGCATCATGGCCGGCTCGCCCTGCCCGACCGAGGTGATGAAGCGCGTGGTGAACGAGATGCACCTGAGCGAAATCACCATCGCCTACGGCATGACCGAGACCAGCCCCGTGAGCTGCCAGAGCAGCACCGACACGCCGCTGGACAAGCGCGTGTCCACCGTGGGCACGGTGCAGCCGCACCTGGAGATCAAGATCATCGACCCCGAGACCGGGGCCATCGTGCCGCGCGGCAGCTCCGGCGAGTTCTGCACGCGCGGCTACTCGGTGATGCACGGCTACTGGGAGGACGAGCCCAAGACCCGCGAAGCCATCGATACCGAGCACTGGATGCACACCGGCGACCTGGCCACCATGGACGCCGAGGGCTACGTCAACATCGTCGGCCGCATCAAGGACCTCGTGATCCGCGGCGGCGAGAACATCTACCCGCGCGAGATCGAGGAATTCCTGTACCGCCACCCGAAGGTGCAGGACGTGCAGGTGGTCGGCCTGCCCGACCGGAAGTACGGCGAGGAGCTGTGCGCCTGGATCATCGCCAAGCCCGGCCAGGCCGCGACCGAAGACGAGATCCGCGACTTCTGCAAGGGCCAGATCGCGCACTACAAGGTGCCGAAGTACATCCGCTTCGTCACCGAATTCCCGATGACGGTGACGGGCAAGATCCAGAAATTCAAGATCCGCGAAGCGATGGCCGAGCAACTGGGCCTCGAACAAGAAAAGACAGCATGAGCAAGATCGAAACCAAACTCAACGCCCGCTCGGCCGACTTCCAGGCCAATGCCGCAGCCATGCGCGCGCTTGTCGACGACCTGCACAAGCAGTTCGCGAAAGTGGAGCAGGGCGGCGGCGAGGCCGCGCGCGCCAAGCACACGGCCCGCGGCAAGCTGCTGCCGCGCGACCGCGTGGCCGAGCTGCTCGACCCCGGCACGCCCTTCCTCGAGATTGCGCCGCTGGCCGCGCATGCGATGTACCTCGATGCCAAGGGCGCGGAGTCGGCACCCGGCGCGGGCCTCATCGCGGGCATCGGCCGGGTGAACGGTATCGACTGCATGATCGTCTGCAACGACGCGACGGTGAAGGGCGGCACCTATTACCCGATGACGGTCAAGAAGCACCTGCGCGCGCAGGAGATCGCCGAGCAGAACCGCCTGCCCTGCATCTACCTGGTCGACTCGGGCGGCGCCAACCTGCCGAACCAGGACGAAGTGTTCCCCGACCGCGACCACTTCGGCCGCATCTTCTACAACCAGGCCAACATGAGCGCCCAGGGCATCGCGCAGATCGCGGTGGTCATGGGCTCGTGCACGGCGGGCGGCGCGTATGTGCCGGCGATGAGCGACGAGTCGATCATCGTGAAGAACCAGGGCACCATCTTCCTGGGCGGCCCGCCGCTCGTGAAGGCTGCAACCGGCGAGGTCGTCACGGCCGAGGACCTGGGTGGCGGCGACGTGCACACGCGCTTGTCGGGCGTGGTCGACCACCTGGCGCAGAACGACCTGCATGCGCTGGCGCTCGCACGTTCGGCCGTGGCCAATCTCAATGCGAACGCGGCCTCGGCCCAGGACACTGCAAGGACCGAGGTGCGCCCACCCGAGTTCCCGCGCGAAGAGCTCTACGGCGTGATCCCGACCGACACGCGCAAGCCCTTCGATGTGCGCGAGATCATCGCGCGCATCGTCGACGGCAGCGAGTTCCACGAGTTCAAGGCCCGCTTCGGTGCCACGCTGGTCTGCGGCTTTGCCGAGATCGAGGGCATGCCGGTGGGCATCATCGCCAACAACGGCATCCTGTTTTCCGAATCGGCGCAGAAGGGCGCGCACTTCATCGAGCTGTGCTGCCATCGCAAGACGCCGTTGGTGTTCCTGCAGAACATCACGGGCTTCATGGTGGGCCGCAAGTACGAGAACGAGGGCATTGCGCGCCACGGCGCCAAGATGGTGACGGCCGTGGCCACGGCCAACGTGCCCAAGTTCACCATCATCATCGGCGGCAGCTTCGGCGCCGGCAACTACGGGATGTGCGGCCGCGCCTACAGCCCGCGCTTCCTCTGGATGTGGCCCAACGCGCGCATCAGCGTGATGGGCGGCGAGCAGGCCGCGAGCGTGCTGGCCACGGTGAAGCGCGACGGCATCGAATTGAAGGGCGGCAGCTGGAGCAAGGAAGAGGAAGAGGCCTTCAAGGCGCCGATCCGCCAGCAGTACGAAGACCAGGGCCACCCCTACTACGCGACGGCGCGGCTGTGGGACGACGGGATCATCGACCCGGCGGACACGCGGCGGGTGCTGGCACTCGGTTTGGCTGCGTCGCGCAATGCGCCGATTCCCGAGCCGAAATTCGGCATCTTCCGGATGTAGCCGTGGCACAGCTTTCTTGCGCTTGGGGTCGATACAGGCATCGCGTTCCGGGGTGCGCTCCCGCCGACGGGGTACCTTGCTCCGCGAATGTCCCCCGGCCTGCGGCCTCCTCCTTGATTTCGCTGCGCAAGGCACCCCATCAGCGGGAGCGTTGTACAGAGCAGTCGTTGATCGGCGGTACACCAGCAGCGTGCCCTGGTGCACAGGGCATCGGGTGCTCCCCGCAGCGAAATAAAGGAGGAGCCGAAGGCGGGGGACATTCGCGGAGGGGAGTACCCGGTGGCCTGTGCACACGCCCTGAACAAAGGCCCCGAACAAACGCGCACCGCCCCAAGGATCACTGACATGACCTTCACCAAACTGAAACTCGAAACCCACGACACCATCGCACGCATCTGGCTCGACCAGCCCGACGCGCGCAATGCCTTCGACGACGTGGTCATCGCCGAGCTCACGCAAGCCTTCACCGACGCCGGCGCTGCGCCGAAGGTCAAAGCCATCGTGCTAGGCGCCAACGGCCCCGCCTTCTGCGCGGGCGCGAATCTCAACTGGATGCGCCGCATGGCCGACTACACGCGCGACGAGAACATCGCCGACGCGGGCAAGCTGGCCACCATGCTGCGCACCATTGCCGAATGCCCCAAGCCCACCATCGCGCGCGTGCAGGGCGATGTGTACGCGGGCGGCATGGGCCTGGTCGCGGCCTGCGACATGGCCGTGAGCGTGGACACCGCGTGGTATTGCCTCAGCGAAGTCAAGATCGGCCTCGTGCCCGCGACCATCAGCCCGTATGTGCTGCGCGCCATGGGCACGCGCGCATCGCAGCGCTACTTTCTCACGGCCGAACGCTTCACCGCGGCCGAGGCGCACCGCATCGGCTTCGTGCATGAAGTGGTCGCGGCCGATGCGCTCGATGCCAAGGTCGACGAGCTCCTGAAGGCGCTCACCAGTGCCAGCCCCGCTGCGGTGCGTGCCTGCAAGCAACTGATCGCCGACGTGGACGGCCGCGAGATCGACGACGCGCTGATCGCGAAGACCGTCCAAGGCATTGCCGACATCCGCGCCAGCGACGAAGGCCGCGAGGGCGTGCAGGCCTTCCTGCAGAAGCGCAAGCCGTCATGGCTGGGCCACTGAGCGCCAGGCAATGAATGCGCTCGACATGCCCCAGCTGCTCGCACTGGCCGCGGCCATCGGCTGGGCCAGCGGCGTGCGGCTGTACCTGGTCGTGCTGCTGACCGGGCTGGCCGGCTACTTCGGCTGGGTGCCGCTGCCCAGCGGGCTGCAGCTGCTGGCGCATCCGGTGGTCATCGCGGCCAGCGGCTTCATGGTCTTCATCGAATTCTTCGCCGACAAGATCCCGGGCCTCGATTCGCTGTGGGACGTGGTGCACACGGCCATCCGCATTCCCGCCGGCGCGGCGCTCGCGGCCAGCGTGTTTGGTGCCGACCACGGCGCGATGGCCATCGTGGCCGCGCTCGTGGGCGGCGGCTTCGCGGCCACCGCGCATGCGGCCAAGGCCACGACGCGCGCGGCCATCAACACATCGCCCGAGCCGTTCTCGAACGTGGGCGCGTCGCTGGTCGAAGACACGATGGTGCCAACCGGGCTGTGGCTCGCGGTGGCGCATCCGCTGGTCTTCCTGGTGTTGTTCGCCCTGGTGCTGGTGCTCAGCGTCTGGCTCATCCGCAAGAGCTGGCGCTTTCTCAAGGCGCTGTTCACTCGCGTGGCCCGCATCTTCAGCGGGCGGCCCGATCCGGGCGTCACGCCTGCATTCCAACTGAAAAAGAATCCTCCGGGAGACACTCCGCATGTTTAAGAAGATCCTCATTGCCAACCGAGGCGAGATCGCCTGCCGTGTCGCGGCCACTGCCCGCCGCATGGCGATTCGCACCGTGGCCGTGTACTCCGATGCCGACGCGCATGCCAACCACGTGCGCGCCTGCGACGAATCGGTGCACCTCGGCGGCAGCGCACCGAAAGACAGCTACCTGCGCTGGGAAAAGATCCTCGAAGCCGCCAAGGCCACGGGCGCCGAAGCCGTGCATCCCGGCTACGGCTTCCTGAGCGAGAACGAGGAGTTCGCACAGGCCTGCGCTGACGCGGGCCTGGTCTTCATCGGCCCGCCGCCTTCGGCCATCAAGGCGATGGGCCTCAAGGCCGAGTCGAAGCAGCTGATGGAAAAGGCCGGCGTGCCGCTGGTGCCCGGCTACCACGGCCACGACCAGGACCCGCAGCTGCTGCAACGCGAGGCCGACCGCATCGGCTACCCCGTGCTCATCAAGGCCAGTGCGGGCGGCGGCGGCAAGGGCATGCGCGCGGTCGACAAGGCGGAAGACTTTGCCGCGGCGCTCGCCTCGTGCCAGCGCGAGGCGACCAACAGCTTTGGCGACGACGCGGTGCTGATCGAGAAGTACGTGCAGCGCCCGCGCCACATCGAGATCCAGGTGTTCGGCGACACGCACGGCAACTACGTCTACCTGTTCGAGCGCGACTGCTCGGTGCAGAGGCGCCACCAGAAGGTGCTGGAAGAGGCGCCCGCGCCCGGCATGACCGAGGCGATGCGCAAGCAGATGGGCGAGGCGGCCGTGGCTGCTGCGCGGGCGGTGAACTACGTCGGCGCCGGCACGGTGGAATTCATCGTCGAGCAGCGCGAAGGCGGCGAGATGAATTTCTTCTTCATGGAGATGAACACCCGCCTGCAGGTGGAGCATCCGGTGACCGAAGCCATCACCGGCCTCGACCTCGTCGAATGGCAACTGCGCGTGGCCTCGGGCGAGGCGCTGCCCGCAAAGCAGCAGGAGCTGCAGATCCATGGCCACGCGATCGAGGCGCGCATCTGCGCCGAGAACCCCGACAACAACTTCCTGCCTGCGACAGGCAGCTTGCGCGTCTACCGCAAGCCGCAAGCGACGGCCTTCCAGCGCAGCCGCGTGCGCATCGACGACGGCGTGCGCGAGGGCGGCGAGATCTCTCCGTTCTACGACTCGATGATCGCCAAGCTGATCGTGCACGGCAGCACGCGCGACGAGGCGCTGGCGCGGCTCGATGCGGCGCTGGCGCAGGTGCAGATCGTCGGCGTGTCGACCAATGTTCAGTTCCTGCGCGGGATCCTCGCGACCGAGTCGTTCGCCAAGGCCAACCTCGACACCGCGCTGATCGAGCGCGAGCGCGCCGTGCTGTTCGACCGCGAGGCGCTGGGCCTGCCGCTGGCCGCGGCCGCCGCCATCACGCGCACGCTGGTCACCGAGCGGCCGGTGGGCTCGCACTATCCGTTCGAGCGGCGCGACGGCTGGCGCTCGCATGGCGAGTACCGGCGCCACTTCGACTTCGAGTTCCGCGGCGCCGAGCAGACCGCGTTGCTGAGCTACAGGCGCGACGGCAGCCTGTGGCTCGAAGCCGGCGGCGCCCAGGGCCCGCTGGTCGTGGGCCAGTTCCCGACGGGCGAGTTCGAGGTCGAGTTCGCCGGCACGCGGCAGACCGTGGACGTGCACCTGGACGGCGCCACGGCCCATGTGTTCGCGTCGAAGGGCGCCACGAAGATCACCGCCATCGACCGCCTGGCCCATGCCGGCGACACCCATGCCGAAGCCGGCCGCCTCACCGCGCCGATGCCCGGCAAGGTCGTGTCCTTCGCGGTCAAGGCCGGCGACAAGGTCAGCCGCGGCCAGCCGCTCGCGGTGATGGAGGCCATGAAGATGGAGCACACCATCGCGGCGCCGGCCGACGGCACGGTGGAAGAACTGATGTTCTCGCCCGGCGAGCAGGTGGCCGAGGGCGACGAGCTGTTGCGGATGGCTGCGGCGGCGGTCTAACCCACCACCACTTCGCTGATCTGCATGACGGGCGCGATGTCGGTGTAGTTCTTGATGTCGCCCAGGATCTCCTTGGCATGCGGGCCGAACGCCGCCTGGAAGGCGTCGGCCGAGTCGCAGAACACGTGGCACATGCCGACGTAGGTCGGCGGCATGCCGGGCGCGCCGCCCGCCAGTCCCTTGTCGATGGTGTAGGACCTGCAGGCATCGCCCATGCGTGCCTTCAGGAGGGGCATGTGCTTGTCGCGGTAGTAGGCGTGGTCGAACCGCGCGCCTTCGGTGTAGGGGTACATCACGCTGACTTTGATCATGCTTCGGTCTCCGGGTGTGGTGTCGATGTTCTGGATGGTCGCGCACGAGCATAGAAGAAGGCCCCGGGCGCCACAAGCCGCCGGTTCGGTTCATGGACCCGGGCCCCTAAGATCCGGCTCATGAAAATCATCGTTTCCCTGACCGACAACCGCCCCGAACCCTGGATCGAAGGCCTCCGGGCCGAGCTGCCCGATGCGCAGATCGAGACCTGGAAGCCGGGTGCCCCCCAGGCCGACCATGCGGTGGTGTGGGCGCCGCCCCAGCAGCTGCTCGATGAGCAGCCCGGGCTGCGCGGCCTGTTCAACATCGGCGCGGGCGTCGATGCGCTGCTCAAGCTGAAAGTCCCGCCGCAGACGCGCATCGTGCGGCTCGACGACGCCGGCATGTCGGTGCAGATGGCCGAGTACGTGTGCCACACGCTGATCCGGCACTTCCGCGAGTTCGATGTCTACGAGGCCGATGCGCGAGAAGGCCGCTGGAGCTACCGCAAGCCGAAGCTGCGGCGCGACTTTCCGGTCGGCATCATGGGCCTGGGCGTGCTCGGCGAGCGCGTGGCCAAGGCAGTCGCGCAGTTCGAGTTTCCGGTGCTGGGCTGGAGCCGTTCGCCCAAAGCCATCGAGGGCGTGCAGGTGTGCAGCGGCGAGGCGCAGTTCGGCGAATTCCTGTCGTCCACGCGCGTGCTGGTCAACCTGCTGCCGCTGACCGAGGCCACGCGCGGCATCCTCAACCGCGAGACGCTCGGCAAGCTGCGGCCGGGCGGCTATCTCATCAACATCGCGCGCGGCGCGCACCTGGTGGAAGGCGACCTGATCCCGATGCTCGATGCGGGCCAGCTGGCCGGCGCCACGCTCGACGTGTTCCAGGTCGAGCCGCTGCCCGCCGACCACGCCTTCTGGCGCCACCCGAAGATCACCGTCACGCCGCACGGCTCGGCGCGCACGCTGCGCGAGGAGTCCATCGCGCAGATCGCCGGAAAGATCCGCGCGATGGAGCAAGGCCTGCCGGTCAGCGGCGTGGTCGATCCGGTCCGGGGCTACTAAGAAGCGCTACCCCGTATGAGCCAGTACAGGGACCTCGCAGCCGAGATCTTGAAGTCGTTTCATGAGGCGACGGATGGTTTTGGTGCGATCCTGGCGGTCGAAGTGCTCGCAGCCGAGGTCGTTGTACTCGGTGCCGTCACGA
>NZ_JBFTLJ010000033.1:0-6381 GCF_056396385.1 Variovorax sp. 05T418
CGTGAACCGCACCAGCCCGCCTCGTCACCGTGCGTGCGACGTCACCGGACAGGGAGAACATTGCACCGGGTTGAACAAGGAGCAAGCTCGCATCTTCAGGGCCGCTTCGCCCCTGGCCGTCACCCGCATCACCGTGGCTTGACCGGAATAAGTTGTTCGCCCCTGGGATGGTATGAATGGCGGAAGATCCGCCTCTATCAGCCTTTCAGCGCGCAGCAAGTCGCACTTCTGGATGTCCTCATGCGCATCGATGGTCATGGGCATATTTGCGGAGTAAAGCCGCTCGAGCAACTGCATGGGCATTGTGAATCCTCGCATCGATACGGGTTGACATCGCCGGCTGATGAATTCGAGTAGACCCAGCGCTAAATGCGTCCCGTCAGCAACAAGACGATCAATACGAGCACGACGATGCCGAGAATTCCGCTCGGACCGTAGCCCCAGCCGCGGCTGTGCGGCCATGACGGAAACGCCCCGACCAGAACGAGGATCAGGATGATCAAAAGAATGGTGCCAATGCTCATGATTCACTCCTAGGTGCTTGCTTGATATCAAGATCAAGATACCGAGGCGGCGCACTCCAGTCTGTTCGCTATCGAACAAACCGGAATGCGCCTGCCTAGCGCCAGCAGATGGATCTTCCTTGCCTCCGGGGCAGCAACGGCCATCACGGCGTCGGGAGCGCTGCGTTCTTCCGCGCGCAGGATTTTTCGATCGCGATCGCCGATGCGCCCTCGCGGGTGATCGCTTCCACATGCACAACTTGCAGCGCGAGTCTTTTCGCCTTGCCTTGAACCTCGAGAGTCACTTCGATCATGCCGCTCGCAGCCAGCCGTTTTGCCGCGGCCACATCCGCCGACAACGTGAGCCGCCGAGGTGGCGTCATTCGTCCGATTCGCATCAGTAATTGGGTATCCATGGCGAGTCCTTTCGGATAAGAGAAACGATCGAGTGCCAGTCAGGGAAGGGGGTGACGCGGCAGGCATATGGTGAAGACGCAACCGACACCCGGCACGTCCCGCACGGTCAATGTGCCGAAGTCTGCTTCGACGCTTTGGCGGGCGATGGAAAGACCCAGCCCCAATCCGGACCTGTCATGACTGTGTTGATTGAAGGGGGCGAACATCTTGGCGGCGATTCCCGATGGCAGCCCGCCGCAATGGTCTTCGACTTCGATCAGGACGTGCTCGCCAAGTTCATAGGCTTTCAAGGCGACGTCGGTGTGCGGGTGCGTGAACTTGAACGCGTTTTGCAGGAGGTTTGCCAGCGCGGCGAGCAGCAGTTCGCGATCTCCCCGGATGGCCAGCAGGGAATCGACAGGCGGCACCTCGAAGACGCAACCGGCGGCGCCTGCAACGAGCTGGGCCGCGGTTTCAGCGTCCTTGATGAACAAGGCGACGGAAAATGTCTGCCGCTGGTCCGGCGCGCCGCTGCGCACCTCGGCGAGCGCCCGGCTGATCAGGGCACCCATTGCTGACAGGCTGCGTTTCAGCACGGCCCCGGTGGCGCCTCTCACTGTCATGTTGCCGAGTTCAAGCGCGTGAATCGCCAAGGTTGCTGTTCCTAGGGAATTGCGCAGCTCGTGAACCAAAAATCCGAAATGCTCTGTCGCGTCGAGGCTCTGCTGGCGGGCGATTTGCGTATCCCGTTGAAAGCTGAACTCGCTGACGGCGTCCGCGATGGCGTTGTCCAGGCAGCGGTTCAATGTCCGGAATTCCGCGACAGCGAACGGGGCATCGCGTTCAAAGGCCAGGTCCGTGATCGCCTGGCAAAGGTCGCCATAGTCGTGAACGACCTGGTCAACCGTGTAGCCCAGCTTCAGCAGCTCCTTGCCATGGGCTGTGGCGGACACCCCCATTTCCGACAAGGCCAGCGAGTCCCCGCCCGATGGCCCCGAGATCCTGATGCTGTCGGCGGGTTTGTTGTCCTCTTCGGCCGCAAGGGTTCTTATCAGCTGCTCGAGAAACAACGGGATGCCATTCGCCAGCTGATGTTCCGTGGCGGCCCGCCGGGGCCTCAGTGCGACCTTCGACTTGCACCGTGAAACCAGCTCCTCCCGGTTGTTGATGAGAAAGTTGCGCATGTTCCGGGACCTCGATGGCTTTCGCCCGCTTCATTCAATGAATGTCGCCTGCTTCTATTAGAGACTTAGAAGGCGTACCGTCATCTTTAGCGGCGCCGGGGAGAATCGTCGGTGCGGTGTCGCACATACCGTGGCGTGCCGATGTGCAATCGGCACTTGCATTCCCTCGACTGTGTGCGGAAGCGCACAGACGCCGAGGTATCGGCGGCAAAATGATGAGCACTTTGGAATCTCCTTCCGCCATGGCATCGTCTTCTCCCTCGTCTTCTTCGCGCGCAGCCGTGGCGCGCAACAGCCTCCTGGAGGTGATGCCGCCGGAGGTGCTGATGGGCCTGATGCCGCTCCTTGAACTGGTGCCGCTCAAGCTGGGCGAGGTGCTGTACGAATCGGGCGTGGTCCAGCAGTACGTGTACTTCCCGACCGATTGCATCGTCTCGCTGCTGTACGTGCTGGAAAACGGGCAATCGGCCGAGATCGCCGTCGTGGGATTCGAGGGGATGGTCGGCGTGGCGCTGCTGATGGGCGGGGGCAGCACGCCCAACCGCGCCGTGGTGCAAAGCGCAGGCCAGGCGTTCCGTCTGAGCGCCAGCCACATCAAGCAGCTGACGGACAACGGCGGACCCCTGCTGCATCTGCTGCTGCGCTACACCCAGTCGCTCATCACCCAGATGTCGCAGACGGCCGTCTGCAACCGACACCACTCACTGGAACAGCAGCTGTGCCGCTGGCTGTTGCTGAGCCTCGACAGGTTGCCCGGCAACGAGCTGGTGATGACCCAGGAACTGATCGCCAACATGCTCGGCGTGCGGCGCGAAGGAGTGACGGAGGCGGCCGGCAAGCTGCAGCGCCTGAACCTGATCAAGTACTCGCGGGGTCACATCACGGTGTTGGACCGCCCGGGGCTGGAGAAGCAGGTGTGCGAGTGCTACGAGGTCGTGAAGCGTGAAACGGATCGCCTGCTCCCTCGTCAGCTCGCAACCTGAGCCAGCGGCGGTCGCGCCGCATTGGTGCGCCTGCGCACAGACGCGAGAGGGGCCCTCGGCAACAATGCGCTCGGTTGCGCATTCCCGCGCTGACTCTTGATTCTTCCCAACAGGCGGTTCCGTGACATCAGCCCCGCCCCGCACCGTCCTCAACCGCCTGCTCGAGGCGCTGCCGCCCGCGGAMCGGGTGCATCTGCTCGAGCGCTGCGACAGCGTGCAGTTGGTCACGGCGCAGATCCTCTACGAGCCGGGCGATGTCATTCATCACATCCATTTCCCCACGAGCGCGTTCGTCTCGCTGGTGTCGACCGCGGACGGCCACGATGGCCTCCAGACGGGGATGGTGGGCAACGAGGGGGCCCTGGGCTACGAGCTGTCGCTGGACGTGCAGCGCGCGCCGCTGCGGGCACTGGTGCAGGGGGGCGGCATGGCCTGGCGTCTGACGGCACAATCGTTCGCCCAGGAGCTGGAGCAGAACTCGAAGCTCAAGCGCATCCTCAATCGCTACGTCTGCGTGCTCTTGATGGAATTCGGCCGCTCGGGCCTGTGCAACCGCTTCCACTTGATCGAGGAGCGGCTGGCGCGCTGGCTGCTGACTACACAGGACTGCGCGCATTCGACGCACCTCGCGCTGACCCATGAAGTGCTGGGCCGCATGCTGGGCGTGCGCCGGGTCGGCATCACCAATGCGGCAACGGCGCTGCACAGGCGCCGGTTGATTGACTATCGACGGGGCGTCATCACGATCACGGACCGCGAAGGGCTGGAGAACGCGGCGTGCGATTGTTACCGGGCCAATCGGCGCAGTTATGCGCACCTGATCGCATAGCTGCCGGTCGGCCGCGATGCGCCGCCGTCTTGCATGTGCGCTGCTCCAAGCAACAGGCGGCATGAAGCCGATCGATCCGGAAGTGCGCCTGGCCGGGCCGGCCTTGACCGTCGATTGCATGCGGTCAATGAACGCCATCCTCGAGCCGCAGGCTGTGACTTGGCAGCCTACGTTCCCACCTAGATGTGAACGCGGGAACATAGATGGCAGACGATTTGGAAGACCTCAAGCGCCGGCCGGTGGTGGGGGACAAGAGCGACGGACGCAGCATGAACGACGAAGCCGCGAAGTCGCAGCCGGTGGCACTGTGCCTGCAGCCAGGCGCCTCGGAGTCGCGCCTGGCGCGCGAGTGGGGCGTCAATGCCAATCAGGTGGGACGCGGGCTTCGCGAGCACGGCCATGGTGGTCGCGCGCGCAAGGCCGTGGCCAGCGTGGTGGCGGCGTTCGTGGCGGTCTCGGTGCCGCCTGCTTCGCTGATCGCGGTCCGAAGCGGCGACGACAGCCTGAGGGCGCCGGATGAGGGGCAAACCTCGTCGATTCGAAGCATTGGGGAGGCGAGATTCATCATCATGCACACCATGACTTTCATCACACGCCAAATCGGTGACCTGTTCAGACCTTCCCCTAGAAAGTCGGGGCAATGACGTCCAACTGGCATAGCCGGATTGTCATGGTTTGCCGAAACGGCAGTAATTGATCTACGGAAGCCGGGGCGATTCAGTCTATGTTCGCTGGCGCACCGTCTCATGCCAGGAATGCGCCTAGCCTGAGGGGCCTTCAAAGGATTCTCCATGAGCCGTTCACTACTGACTTTTGCGCTGCTCGGCGCGTTGAGCTTGGCCGCGTGCGATAGACCCACCGCCGTGGTCGCCGTTCCAGCGGCACCCGTGGCTGTGCCCGGACCCGCAGGGCCCCCAGGTATAGCAGGTGCTCAAGGCGTCGATGGAAAAAAAGGGGACACTGGCAAGCCCAGTGAGAGTACTACTGTGATCATCACGCCAGCTCCGGAGGCCCAGCCAGCGAAGTAAAGCGACAGACTTTGCGGATCCCTGAAAAATGCTGAACGGCGAAAGCAGCACACCACCAGTGATGTGCTTTCGCCCCGGTCAAGCCGATAGCACGAAGCGCCATTCACGGCTCGTCGAGGGCGTGATGAATGCTGCCGCGGTCTCGCTGCGATTGCGCGGTCCCGACTTCGAAGCTGCGGCGACCTACCTTGCGCGAACGTCAGCCCTCGGATTAGCAATGATGTCGAAAGTCATCTCAGCGAAAAAGTTGAAGCCGACGGGTAGCCGTAAAGCCAGCACGTATCAATACACCGAGGTTCCGAACTCTTTGTGGCCTGGATGCCTCAGGCTTGCATGCGTTGTGACTTCAATCATTGGCGTCTCGTTGCTGGCCGGCCGGGCCGCGATCACCCATACAACCGCGTCGCGCAGGATCATCGGCGTACTGCGCCCGTGGAGGTAGGTACAAAGCAGAGACTCAGCCGTGAATTGGGAGGGTGCATGGTGCCCTCCATATGGAAGGAGTTGGAACCGTGACACTACCGCTGGGAGGAAGTTTGGACCGTGAGGTAGCGCACAGACCGAACGCCAGAGCCACGCCATGATCTCGTTGACGGCCATCCAGCGCTGGTAGAGGTAGCTTAGGCGCCCGCCCATCCAAGGTGGAGCCTCGATGCTGGCGGGCTGTCACTGTCCAAATCCTGAGCCTCCGACGTTTCAGTGCCCGCCTCAAGCGGGCATTTTTACACCTGTTCCGCGCACAGCCGGTCGACGTAAGCCATTGCCTGGGTCTTTTCTGGACTTGCTCTTGAGGTGGCCAGCAACAATTATCTTGAGCGGCGGCGCTCAAAGTCGTTGACGCCGGGCATTGGGGGAAAGTAGCGCTTTTTATGTACGGAACCGAACAGACCAGTTTCCTCGACTTTCCTAACGTGACTTGCACTCATGGGAGGAAAATCGATGTCAAAGCAAATCATCCACAGCGCGACCATCACTCTGAAGCTGCCGCTCAATACGAGTGCTGAAGAACAGGCGGCAGCGTTGCAGGCCGCCGGCATTCCCATCGACGCAATCGGGAATGCAGCGTCGGGCTTTCTATTCGTTCGGCGCACGAGGGATTGGAAAAATCCGACCAAGATCTTTCGCTGGTTTGCCACAGACATAGGGCTAGTCGCCCTATAACCGAGGCGTTCGGCCGTTCTTTTCCCTCTTCCGGCACCGGAGGTGGTCCGCGCTCGGTCTTGGCTGTAGCGCGCCAAGTATGTTCGCCATCGCACGGACGGTTCACCCCGACCGGCCAACGATGGGGCTGGGTCTTTCCATCGCCCGAATTCCGGTCAAGCCACGGTGATGCGGGTGACGGCCAGGGGCGAAGCGGCCCTGAAGATGCGAGCTTGCTCCTTGTTCAACCCGGTGCAATGTTCTCCCTGTCCGGTGACGTCGCACGCACGGTGACGAGGCGGGCTGGTGCGGTTCACG
>NZ_JBFTLJ010000034.1:2500-5653 GCF_056396385.1 Variovorax sp. 05T418
TCAAGTGAATAAGAGCACGTGGTGGATGCCTTGGCGATGATAGGCGACGAAGGACGTGATAGCCTGCGATAAGCTTCGGGGAGCTGGCAAATTAGCTTTGATCCGGAGATTTCCGAATGGGGAAACCCACCGAAAGGTATCGCATGATGAATACATAGTCATGCGAGGCGAACCGGGTGAACTGAAACATCTCAGTAGCTCGAGGAAAAGACATCAACCGAGATTCCGAAAGTAGTGGCGAGCGAAATCGGAGAAGCCTGTTAGTGATAGCACAAGACATAACGGAACAGTTTGGAAAGACTGGCCATAGCGGGTGATAGCCCCGTACGTGAAATGACCTGTGTGGTACTGAGCTAACGACAAGTAGGGCGGGACACGAGAAATCCTGTCTGAATATGGGGGGACCATCCTCCAAGGCTAAATACTCATCATCGACCGATAGTGAACTAGTACCGTGAGGGAAAGGCGAAAAGAACCCCGGGAGGGGAGTGAAATAGATCCTGAAACCGCGTGCTTACAAAAAGTAGGAGCCTCGTAAGGGGTGACTGCGTACCTTTTGTATAATGGGTCAGCGACTTACATTCAGTGGCAAGGTTAACCGAATAGGGAAGCCGTAGAGAAATCGAGTCCGAATAGGGCGATCAGTCGCTGGGTGTAGACCCGAAACCAAGTGATCTATCCATGGCCAGGATGAAGGTGCCGTAACAGGTACTGGAGGTCCGAACCGACTAGTGTTGCAAAACTAGCGGATGAGCTGTGGATAGGGGTGAAAGGCTAAACAAACTTGGAAATAGCTGGTTCTCTCCGAAAACTATTTAGGTAGTGCCTCAAGTATTACCATCGGGGGTAGAGCACTGTTTTGGCTAGGGGGTCATGGCGACTTACCAAACCAAGGCAAACTCCGAATACCGATGAGTACAGCTTGGGAGACAGAGCACCGGGTGCTAACGTCCGGACTCAAGAGGGAAACAACCCAGACCGCCAGCTAAGGTCCCTAAAATTGGCTAAGTGGGAAACGAAGTGGGAAGGCTAAAACAGTCAGGATGTTGGCTTAGAAGCAGCCATCATTTAAAGAAAGCGTAATAGCTCACTGATCGAGTCGTCCTGCGCGGAAGATGTAACGGGGCTAAGCCAGTTACCGAAGCTGCGGATTTGCAATTTATTGCAAGTGGTAGGAGAGCGTTCTGTAAGCCTGTGAAGGTGCGTTGTAAAGCGTGCTGGAGGTATCAGAAGTGCGAATGCTGACATGAGTAGCGTTAAAGGGGGTGAAAAGCCCCCTCGCCGTAAGCGCAAGGTTTTCTACGCAACGTTCATCGGCGTAGAGTGAGTCGGCCCCTAAGGCGAGGCAGAGATGCGTAGCTGATGGGAAACAGGTCAATATTCCTGTACCGTTATATAGTGCGATGTGGGGACGGATCTTAATAGGTCATCCGGGTGTTGGATATCCCGGTTTAGTTGGATGTAGGCGTGCATTAGGCAAATCCGGTGCACATATACCGAGGCCAACGATCGAGCGGACTTGTCCGTGAAGTGACTGAACGAGGTTCCAGGAAAAGCCACTAAGCTTCAGCTATATACGACCGTACCGCAAACCGACACTGGTGCGCGAGATGAGTATTCTAAGGCGCTTGAGAGAACTCAGGAGAAGGAACTCGGCAAATTGACACCGTAACTTCGGAAGAAGGTGTGCCCTATTAGTGTGTAGTGAACAACGAAGCATGAATGGGTTGCAAAAAATCGGTGGCTGCGACTGTTTATTAAAAACACAGCACTCTGCAAACACGAAAGTGGACGTATAGGGTGTGACGCCTGCCCGGTGCTGGAAGATTAAATGATGGGGTGCAAGCTCTTGATTGAAGTCCCAGTAAACGGCGGCCGTAACTATAACGGTCCTAAGGTAGCGAAATTCCTTGTCGGGTAAGTTCCGACCTGCACGAATGGCGTAACGATGGCCACACTGTCTCCTCCTGAGACTCAGCGAAGTTGAAATGTTTGTGATGATGCAATCTCCCCGCGGAAAGACGGAAAGACCCCATGAACCTTTACTGTAGCTTTGTATTGGACTTTGAACAGATCTGTGTAGGATAGGTGGGAGGCTTTGAAGCAGGGTCGCTAGATCTTGTGGAGCCAACGTTGAAATACCACCCTGGTGTGTTTGAGGTTCTAACCTAGGTCCATTATCTGGATCGGGGACAGTGCATGGTAGGCAGTTTGACTGGGGCGGTCTCCTCCCAAAGCGTAACGGAGGAGTTCGAAGGTACGCTAGTTACGGTCGGACATCGTGACGATAGTGCAATGGCATAAGCGTGCTTAACTGCGAGACTGACAAGTCGAGCAGATGCGAAAGCAGGACATAGTGATCCGGTGGTTCTGTATGGAAGGGCCATCGCTCAACGGATAAAAGGTACTCTGGGGATAACAGGCTGATACCGCCCAAGAGTTCATATCGACGGCGGTGTTTGGCACCTCGATGTCGGCTCATCTCATCCTGGGGCTGTAGCCGGTCCCAAGGGTATGGCTGTTCGCCATTTAAAGAGGTACGTGAGCTGGGTTTAAAACGTCGTGAGACAGTTTGGTCCCTATCTTCCGTGGGCGCTGCAGATTTGAGGAAGCCTGCTCCTAGTACGAGAGGACCGGAGTGGACACACCTCTGGTGTATCGGTTGTCACGCCAGTGGCATTGCCGAGTAGCTAAGTGTGGAAGAGATAACCGCTGAAAGCATCTAAGCGGGAAACTCGTTTCAAGATGAGATCTGCCGGGGCCTTGAGCCCCCTAAAGAGTCGTTCAAGACCAGGACGTTGATAGGTCAGGTGTGGAAGCGCAGTAATGCGTTAAGCTAACTGATACTAATTGCTCGTGCGGCTTGACCCTATAACTTTGATCAATCAGATCAAGGTGTTATGCCAAGTTGACGCATTCAAAATAATTCGCCAAAAGCTGATTCCAAACTCTATGAATTCGTTGTGTTGATCATGTGATCAGCACGACAACAAGTTATGCCTGATGACCATAGCGACGTGGTACCACTCCTTCCCATCCCGAACAGGACAGTGAAACGCGTCAGCGCCGATGATAGTGCGGGTTCCCGTGTGAAAGTAGGTCATCGTCAGGCTCTTACAGCCAGGAAAAGCCCAACACGGTGTGTTGGGCTTT
>NZ_JBFTLJ010000035.1:0-4771 GCF_056396385.1 Variovorax sp. 05T418
GATCGATGCCGACTCGGGTAATCTCGTTCATGGGGCTTCTCCTTCCAAAGGTTTCAGATTGACTTCGCAAATCAATCTTGGCACTCGATGCCGTGACCAGGAAGCGAGAAGTCCCTTCGCATTCATTTCGCTGCGCAAGGCACCCCATCGACGGGAGCGTTATGCGCAGCGGTCGTTGATCAGCGAAGCACAACGAGCGTGCCCAAGTGCACAGGACATCGGGTGCTCCCCGCAGCGAAATAAAGGAGGAGCCGAAGGCGGGGGACATTCGCGGAGGGGAGTACCCGGTGGCCTGTGCACGCGCCCTGAAGGACAGCCCGAACAAGAGCGCCCAAACAAGCAGCCCAGCAAAAGCAAAGCCCACTCCCCCTGCGACAATCGGGGCATGCCCTTCGCCCCCTTGCAAAACGACACTTTCCTGCGGGCCTGCTGGCGCCAGGCCACCGACCACACGCCCGTCTGGCTCATGCGCCAGGCCGGACGCTACCTGCCCGAGTACGTGGCCACCCGCGCCAAGGCCGGCAGCTTCATGGGGCTGGCGACCAACGTCGACTACGCCACCGAAGTCACGCTGCAGCCGCTCCAGCGCTATCCGCTCGATGCCGCCATCCTGTTCTCCGACATCCTCACCGTGCCCGACGCCATGGGCCTGGGCCTTTCGTTCGAGGCCGGCGAAGGCCCGCGTTTTGCACGCCCCGTGCAGGGCGAAGCGGCCGTCGCGGCGCTCGAGGTGCCCGACATGGCCAAGCTGCGCTACGTCTTCGACGCCGTGGCGTCGATCCGCAAGGCGCTGGCCGGCCGCGTGCCGCTGATCGGCTTTTCGGGCAGCCCCTGGACGCTGGCCTGCTACATGGTGGAAGGCGCGGGCTCGAGCGACTACCGCCTCGTCAAGAGCATGCTCTACAGCCGCCCCGACCTGATGCACCGCCTGCTCGCGGTCAATGCCGATTCGGTGGCCACCTATCTCAATGCGCAGATCGACGCCGGCGCGCAGGCCGTGATGGTGTTCGACAGCTGGGGCGGCGTGCTGGCCGACGGCGCCTTCCAGGAATTCAGCCTCGCCTACACGGCGCGCGTGCTGGCCGGCCTCAAGCGCAACGGCGCCGACGGCCAGCCGGTGCCGCGCATCGTCTTCACCAAGGGCGGGGGCCTGTGGCTCGAAGCCATGCGCGAACTCGACTGCGAGGTGCTCGGCGTCGACTGGACCGTGAACCTCTCGGCCGCGCGCCGGCTGGTCGGCGAAGGCACCGACGGCAAGGCCAAGGCGCTGCAGGGCAACATCGACCCCAACGTGCTGTTCGCACCGCCCGCGCAGATCGAGGCCGAGGTGGCGAAGGTGCTGCAGGCCTTCGGCCAGCCGCATGCCAATGCCGCTTCCAAGGGCCCGACCCACATCTTCAACCTGGGCCATGGCATCAGCCAGTTCACGCCGCCGGACCACGTGGCGGCCCTGGTGCAGGCGGTGCACGCACAATCGCGCGCCTTGCGCAAAAGTTAAAAACGGTAAAAGAGCCGCCAGCCGCGCAGGGACGCGGCCGCGGCCCCAAAAATCGATTTCCCGGCGTTTGTCAAGCATAAAAACGGTGTAGGAACACCGACTTATGCACAAAACACGTGTTGCACTGCGCAAGATTATCTGTAGGCCTCCCCTCTTTGCTCCTAAACCAATAGCGACGCTAAGTTGTTGATTTATATAGAGATTGAACTTTGCTTTTTTTGAGGGCAATCCAGTCAGAGGCTTGATTTTCAAGGCTCGCCGGCGTGTCGAGCCCGGTTGTCAACAAAGTTATCCACAGAAACTCTGGATGACCCCCAAAGCACTGGAAAATCAACGACTTAAGCGATCTTATTCAAAGTCGCATTAACAAACCTTGCCAACAAGGACACCCATTCCCACCGTCAGCCCCGTCTCCGAAACAGCAGCAGCAACGCCAGCGGCCGGCTCCGCCGCGGCACCGGCGAGCGTGCCCGCCGCGATGGCCTGGCGGCTCGACATCGCGGTGCAGACGCCTGCGCATGCCGCGCTCGGCGACCTGCTGAGCTATGCCAGCCCTGCCGCCCTGGTGCCCGGCACGCTGGTGCGGGTGCCGCTGGGCCGGCGCGAGGTGCTGGGCGTGGTCTGGAATCCGCCGGTCTCGCTCGAAAATGCCGAGCCCGACATGGCCCTGAAGCCCGTGGGCGCCGCGCTGGACGCGCTGGCCCCGCTCGGCGAGGCCTGGCGCGACCTCGTCGCCTTTGCCGCGCGCTACTACCAGCGCTCGATCGGCGAGATCGCCCTGGCCGCGCTGCCGCCGCAGCTGCGCGACCTGAGCGGAACGCAGCTGGCGCGCCGCCTCAGGCGCAAGACGGCGGCCGGCCCGGTGGCCGAGACGGCCGAGGCCGCCCACCCGGTCGCGCTGAGCGCGGAGCAGACGGCCGCGCTGGCCCGCATCGAGGCGGGCGAGGCCGGCACCTTCCTCCTGGTCGGCAGTACCGGCAGCGGCAAGACCGAGGTCTACCTGCGCTGCGTGGCCGACCTGCTCGCGGCCGACCCCGGCGCGCAGGCGCTGGTGATGGTGCCCGAGATCAACCTGACGCCGCAGCTCGAAGCGCGCTTCAAGGCGCGCTTCGGCGACGACGCGGTGGTGTCGCTGCACAGCGGCATGACCAACCCGCAGCGGCTCGCGAGCTGGCTCGCGGCGCACAGCGGCGCCGCGCGCATCGTGCTGGGCACGCGCATGGCGGTGTTCGCGTCGATGCCGGGCCTGAAGCTCGTGGTGGTCGACGAGGAGCACGACCCCAGCTACAAGCAGCAGGAAGGCGCGCGGTATTCGGCGCGCGACCTCGCCGTCTGGCGCGGCCAGCGCGAGGGCGCGAAGGTCATCCTCGGCTCGGCCACGCCCTCGCTCGAAAGCTGGCACCAGAGCCGCCCCGCCGAGGGCGAGGACCCGGGCGGGCGCTATGTGCGGCTGGCCATGCCGTCGCGCATCGGCGCCGGCGAGCTGCCCACGGTGCGGCTGGTCGACATGAACCTGCAGCCGCCCAAGACCGTGATCTCGGCCGCGCTGCTCGACGCCATCGGCCAGCGCATCGCGCGCGGCGAGCAGAGCATGGTGTTCCTGAACCGCCGCGGCTATGCGCCGGTGCTGGCCTGCGCCGACTGCGGCTGGAAAAGCGAATGCCCGCACTGCAGCGCCTACCGCGTGTTCCACAAGATCGACCGCACGCTGCGCTGCCACCACTGCGGCTTCACCGAGCGCGTGCCGCGCGCCTGCCCATCCTGCGGCAACCCCGACATCGCGCCCGTGGGCCGCGGCACCGAGCGGCTCGAAGAACACCTGGCGGAACTGTTCGCCACGGTGACGCGGCCCGACGGCAGCGCGGTACGCATCGCGCGCATCGACGCCGACAGCACCAAGAAACAGGGCGCGCTCGAATCGCAGCTCGCGGCCGTGCATTCGGGCGAGGTCGACGTGCTGGTGGGCACGCAGATGATCGCCAAGGGGCACGACTTCCGGCGCATCACGCTGGTGGCGGCGGTGAACCCAGACGGCGCGCTGTTCTCCAGCGACTTCCGCGCACCCGAGCGGCTGTTCAGCCTCTTGATGCAGTCGGCCGGCCGCGCGGGCCGCGACGCCGCCTACCTGGCGGCGCAGGGCGCCACGGCCGAGATGTGGATCCAGACGCACCATGCGCAGCACCCGCTTTTCTCGGCCCTGCGACGGCACGACTACACGGCCTTCGCGCGGCAGCAGCTCGAGGAGCGCGCCGCCGCCGGCATGCCGCCCTTTGCGTTCCAGGCGCTGCTGCGTGCCGATGCACGCACGCAGGAAGCCGCGCAGGCCTTCCTGAACGCGGCCAGCGCTGCCGCGGAGGCGCTGGAAGGCGCCGACCGGGTGGTGCGCTATCCCGCGGTGCCGCTGGCGATCCAGCGCGTGGCCAATGTGGAAAGGGCGCAGATGCTGATCGAAAGCCCCTCGCGCGCCGCCTTGCAGCGCCTGCTGGCGCAGTGGCAGCCGCTGCTGCATGCCCTCAGGCGCACGCCCGAAGGCAAGGGCGTGATCCGCTGGCTGGTCGACGTCGACCCGCACAGCATCTAGGACCCGCCCCGCAGGCCTTGGCCGCGGCGCTCAGTCGCTCAATAGTTCGCCATCGGACGGGCCCGACCCCGGGGCATGAAGCGTGGGCCGTGGCTGGCGATCGATGACGCATGGTCATAGGATGGAGCCCGGCACTGCTGACGAGGTCGGCGTTTGCTTGGTGTTGCGAACCCGTTCAATAGTTGGACCCGCAGTCCTGCGAGCACCCCGGAATGTGGCAGAGGGCGGCGACGCCCCGAAGCACGCTTAGTAGAGTTCGACGACGAGGACTGCCTGCGGTGCCCCTCAACCGACAGGAGGTTCTCATGCAAGTGCTTTATCCGCGCTGTGCGGGCCTGGACGTGCACAAGGACACCATCGTGGCCTGCGTGCGATGCGTCTCCCCGCCCATGCATCAGGAGGTACGCAGCTTCGGCACCACCACCACCGAATTGCTCGCGCTGGGCGATTGGCTGGCCGAGCACGACTGCACCCATGTGGCGATGGAGGCCACCGGCGTGTACTGGAAGCCGGTGTGGCACGTGCTGGAGGCTGAGTTCGAGCTGGTGCTGGCCAACGCCGCGCACATCCGCAACGTGCCCGGCCGCAAGAGCGACGTCAACGACGCGATGTGGATTGCCGATCTCTTGGCGCACGGCCTGATCCGCTCCAGCTTCGTGCCGCCGCAGGCGATCCAGCAGCTGCGCGACCTC
>NZ_JBFTLJ010000036.1:0-4283 GCF_056396385.1 Variovorax sp. 05T418
TCCGAAGTCCGCAACCTGGCCCAGCGCTCAGGCGCAGCCGCCAAGGAAATCAAGGGCCTGATCGACGACTCGGTGGGCAAGGTCGACATGGGCAGCGCCCTCGTGGGCGAAGCCGGCAAGACCATGGCCGAGATCGTGGGCAGCGTGAAGCGCGTGACCGACATCATCGGGGAGATCACGGCCGCGAGCCATGAGCAGAGCACCGGCATCGAGCAGGTGAACCAGGCGATTGCGCAGATGGACCAGGTGACGCAGCAGAACGCGGCGCTGGTCGAAGAAGCCGCCGCCGCGGCGCAGTCGATGCAGGAGCAGGCCGCGAGCCTGGTCGGGGCCGTCAGCGTGTTCAGGCTGGATGGAACACCGGCCGCTCGTTCCGGGCTCGCATTCGCCGCGCCGAAGGCCCTGCGGCCGGCGCCGGCCAGGAAGAGCGAGGCCACCGCAGCCCCGCAACTGGCCGTGGCCGCCAGCGCGGCAAATGGCGATTGGACGGAATTTTGAGCTGAAGGCCTCAAGTCTTGCGCGCGGATGCCGATAACCCTGTGGACAGAGCACCGCACAAAAGACATCCACCCAAGGAAGAGACCATGTTCAACCGCTTGAATCCGCGCGCCCTCAGCATCGGGCAGAAGCTCGGGCTGCTCACGGCCAGCGCCATCCTGGGCGTGGCGGCGCTGACGGCCCTTTTCCTGGTTTCGGAGCGCAAGCTCATCCTGGAAGAGCGGCAGGCCAGCGTGCGCCAGGTGGTGGAAAGCGCGCATGGCCTGCTGGTCCACTACCACGCGCTCGCGGCCAAGGGCACGCTGACCGAGTCGCAGGCGAAGGAGCAGGCGATGCAGGCGATCCGCGGCCTGCGCTACAGCGGCAGCGAGTATTTCTGGATCAACGACATGCAGCCGCGCATGCTGATGCACCCGATCAGCCCGGCGCTCGAGAACAAGGACCTCTCGTCCAACAAGGATGCCACCGGCAAGCGGCTGTTCGTCGCCTTCGTCGACACCGTCAAGGCCGATGGTGCGGGCTTCGTTCCCTATCTCTGGGCCAAGCCGGGCAGCGACAAGCCGGTGCCCAAGGTCTCGTACGTGAAGGGCTTCGAGCCCTGGGGCTGGATCATCGGCTCGGGCGTCTACGTGGACACGGTGCAGGCCACCATCATGAGCCGGGCCATCGGCCTGTCGATCAGCGCGCTGGTGCTGGCCGCGGCACTCTTCGCGCTCGGCTGGGCGATCTCGCGCGGCCTGCTGAAGCAGCTCGGCGGCGAACCGATGGTCACGGCCGGCATCGCGCACCGCATCGCCGACGGCGACCTGGCGGTCCGCATCGACCTGAAGCACGGCGACCAGGCGAGCCTGCTGCACGCGGTCCAGGCCATGCGCGACAGCCTAGCCAAGGTGGTGGGCGAGGTGCGCCACGGCACCGATGCGATTGCGACGGCTTCAGGGCAGATTGCCGCGGGCAACCAGGACCTGTCTTCGCGCACCGAGGAGCAGGCGAGTTCGCTCGAACAGACCGCGGCCTCGATGGAAGAACTCACGAGCACCGTCAAGCAGAACGCCGACAACGCACGCCAGGCCAACCAGCTGGCGGTCTCCGCCTCTGAAGTGGCGGTGCGCGGCGGCGGCGTGGTGAGCCAGGTGGTGGACACCATGGGTTCCATCAACAGCTCGTCGAAGAAGATCGTCGACATCATCGGCGTGATCGATGGCATCGCGTTCCAGACCAACATCCTGGCGCTCAATGCTGCTGTCGAAGCCGCAAGAGCCGGCGAGCAGGGAAGAGGCTTCGCAGTCGTCGCCTCCGAAGTGCGCAACCTGGCCCAGCGTTCAGGTGCAGCCGCCAAGGAAATCAAAGGCCTGATCGACGACTCGGTGGACAAGGTCGAGGCCGGCAGCCGCCAGGTGGCCGAAGCGGGCCGCACGATGGACGAGATCGTCGACAGCGTGAAGCGCGTGACCGACATCATGGGCGAGATCACGGCGGCGAGCCAGGAGCAGAGCACGGGCATCGAGCAGGTGAACCAGGCGATCGCGCAGATGGACCAGGTCACGCAGCAGAACGCGGCGCTGGTGGAAGAAGCCGCGGCTGCGGCGCAGTCGATGCAGGAGCAGGCCGCGAGCCTGGTCGAGTCGGTCAGCGTGTTCAGGCTCGAACCCGGCAGCGCCGCTGCCATGCCCCCGGCTTCCGAGAAGTCCCGGCGCCTCGCGCCGGGCAAGAAGACCCACGAAGCCCCCGCGTCCCCGCAGCTGGCCATGGCCGGCGCAACCGGCGGCGCGTGGCCCGAGTTCTAGCCAACAGCGACAGATATCCGATGAGCACAACAACATCCCAACAAACCGCCGACAGCCGCAGCATCGCCCCGTTGCGGGCCGGCCGTCCCCTGGAATTTCTTTCCTTCACGCTGGGCCAGGAGGAATACGGCATCGACATCCAGAAGGTGCAGGAGCTGCGCGGCTACGACGCGGTGACGCGCATCGCGAACGCGCCGGAGTACATCAAGGGCGTGGTGAACCTGCGCGGGATCATCGTCCCGATCATCGACATGCGCATCAAGTTCAGGCTGGGCACGCCCAGCTACGACCAGTTCACGGTGGTGATCGTGCTGAACATCGCGGGTCGCGTGGTGGGCATGGTGGTGGACAGCGTGTCGGACGTGATCACCTTGAGCGCGGAGCAGATCAAGCCGGCGCCGGAGATGGGCTCGGTGCTGGACACCGACTACCTGATCGGCCTGGGCACGCTGGACGAGCGGATGCTGATCCTGGTGGACATCGACCGGCTGATGTCCAGCGACGAGATGGGCCTGGTCGAGAAGATCGCCGCCTGAGGCGGGCGCGCACAACCCTTTCCTGCGGCAAGCGCGCGTTCTGCGTGCTTGCCCTTTCCTGATTTTCTGGAGTGATGAGCATGTTTCTGAGCAATATTTCCATCGGCAAGCGGCTGGCCGTCGTGATCGGCGTCATCCTCGCCCTGTCTCTCACGAGCAGCGTGCTTGCCGTGCTGAAGCTGCAGCAGCTCGGCGAGGAAATCAATGCGATGGTCGAGAAGAACATCAAGACCGAGCGCGCGGGCTCCGACTGGCTGCGCAACACCAACTCGGGCGTCCAGCGCGCCGCGGCCATTGCCAAGAGCAGCGATGCGAGCCTGATCGCCTACTTCGCGCCGGCCACGGCGCTCTCCATCAAGGAGACCAACGAGCTGCAGAAGTTCATCGAGGAACAGATGGACACGCCCGAAAAGAAGGCGCTGTACGACAAGGTCGGCGAGCTGCGCAAGGCCTACCTCGCGGCCCGCGAGGAGGTCAGCAAGGCCAAGCTGGCGGGCGACATGGAAGGCGCCAACCGGATCTTCAACGAACGCTTCGAACCCACCTCGCGCAGCTATCTTGCAGGTGTGCAGCAGATGGTGGACACGGAACGCGCGCTGCTCGACGCCGCGGCCGAGCGCAGCAAAGAGATGCGCGCCAGCACCAGCCTGATGCTGGTCGTCTTCGGCGTGCTGTCGCTGGGCCTGGGCCTGGTGCTCGCCTGGCTGCTGGTGCGCAGCATCACGCATCCGCTGCGCCGCGCCGTCGAGGTGGCCGAGGCGGTGGCCGCCGGCGACCTGACCAGCCGCATCGAAGTGACGACGAAGGACGAGACCGGCCAGTTGATGCACGCGCTCAAGGGCATGAACGGCAGCCTGGCCAAGGTGGTGGGCGAAGTGCGCCACGGCACCGATGCGATCGCGACGGCCTCGGGCCAGATTGCGGCGGGCAACCAGGACCTGTCTTCCAGGACGGAAGAGCAGGCGAGCTCGCTCGAGCAGACCGCAGCCTCGATGGAAGAGCTCACGAGCACCGTCAAGCAGAACGCCGACAACGCGCGGCAGGCCAACCAGCTGGCGGTCTCCGCCTCTGAAGTGGCGGTGCGTGGCGGCGGCGTGGTGAGCCAGGTGGTGGACACCATGGGCTCCATCAACAGCTCGTCCAAGAAGATCGTCGACATCATCGGCGTGATCGACGGCATCGCGTTCCAGACCAACATCCTGGCGCTGAATGCGGCAGTGGAAGCCGCAAGAGCCGGTGAACAGGGCCGCGGCTTTGCAGTCGTCGCTTCCGAGGTGAGAAACCTCGCGCAGCGCTCAGGCGCAGCCGCCAAGGAAATCAAGGGCCTGATCGACGACTCGGTGGACAAGGTCGAGGCCGGCAGCCGCCAGGTGGCCGAAGCGGGCCGCACGATGGACGAGATCGTCGACAGCGTCAAGCGCGTGACCGACATCATGGGCGAGATCACGGCGGCCAGCCAGGA
>NZ_JBFTLJ010000037.1:0-3611 GCF_056396385.1 Variovorax sp. 05T418
GAGATCGTCGACAGCGTCAAGCGCGTGACCGACATCATGGGCGAGATCACGGCGGCCAGCCAGGAACAGAGCACCGGCATCGAGCAGGTGAACCAGGCGATTGCGCAAATGGACCAGGTGACGCAGCAGAACGCGGCGCTGGTGGAAGAGGCGGCCGCGGCAGCGCAGTCAATGCAGGAGCAGGCCGCGAGCCTGGTGGCGTCGGTCAGCGTGTTCAAGCTGGACAGCGACAACGCACCGCGCCCGCTCGTGCAGATGCAGGCCCGGGTGCAGCCGGCGCTGCCGCCGCGCAAGGCGGTGCCCGCGCTGAAGGCGCCCACCCGGCCGGCGGCGGCCCGCCGCGCCGCCGGCACCCGTTCCGCTCCAAGGCTCGCCGCGGCCCAGGCTGCCGCGCCGGGCGACTGGACCGAGTTCTGACACGCACCACAGGAAAAAGCAAAATGAAATGGTTCCTGGAGCTTCGTGTCGCCGCCAAGCTGGTTCTGAGCTTTCTCGTGGTCGCGGCGGTGGGCGCCGCGGTTGGCGGGCTCGGCATCTTCCACATGGGGCGCATCAACGCCTCGACTGAAGACCTCTACAGCCATGACCTGCGCGCGATCAAGGCCGTGCAGGCGGCCAACATCCAGCTGCTCGACGCGAGCCGCGCCCAGATGGGCCTGCTGTCGGCCGGCACCAAGGGCGAGCGCAACACCGGCTTCACGGAACTGAAGAACGCCGTGAGGGCGCTCGAATCGAACGTGGCCGAGGTCAAGCCCCTGCTCGAGGAGACGCCCGAAGGCCGCGAACTCAGCGAGCAGTACCAGCGCCTGATGCCGCCGCTGCGAAAGCACCTGGCCGATTTTGCCGACCTCATCGCCAAGCAGTCGCTGGACAGCTCGCAGTTCGAAGGCAGCGTGCCGCAGGAGAGCGAGCATCTGCTCAAGGAGTCGCGCGCGCTGGAGAAAGTGCTCCAGCGCATGGTGGCCTACAGCGACCAGCAGGCCAAGGACGGCATGGAGGACGCCGCACGCACCTTCAAGACCTCGCGCCTGCTGATGGTGCTGATGGCGCTGGCCGGCATCGCCATCAGCGTGGGGCTCGGCGTGGTGGTGGCGCGGTTGCTGGGGCGGCAACTGGGCGGCGAGCCCGGCTACGCCGCCGACGTGGTCGGCCGCATCGCGAACGGCGACCTGAGCGAAAGCGTGCAGGCCCGCTCGGCCCGCGCCGGCAGTCTCTTGTTCTCGATCAAGCGCATGCAGGACCAGCTGACCGAGGTCGTGGTGCGGATCAAGAGTTCCAGCGATGCGATCGCGACCGCCTCGGGAGAGATTGCCGCGGGCAACCAGGACTTGTCTTCACGCACAGAGGAACAGGCCAGTTCGCTCGAGCAGACTGCGGCGTCGATGGAAGAGCTGACCTCCACGGTCAAGCAGAACGCGGACAACGCGCGGCAGGCGAACCAGCTGGCCTTGTCTGCCTCCGAGGTGGCCGTCAAGGGCGGCAACGTGGTGGGCCAGGTGGTCGACACCATGGCCTCGATCAATGCGTCATCCAAGAAGATCGTCGACATCATCGGCGTGATCGACGGCATCGCGTTCCAGACCAACATCCTCGCGCTCAATGCCGCGGTGGAAGCGGCACGTGCCGGTGAGCAGGGAAGAGGCTTCGCAGTCGTCGCTTCCGAAGTGCGCAACCTGGCCCAGCGCTCAGGCGCAGCGGCAAAAGAAATCAAGGGCCTGATCGACGACTCCGTCGGCAAGGTCGACATGGGCAGTGCGCTGGTCGGCGAAGCCGGCAAGACCATGGCCGAGATCGTGGGCAGCGTGAAGCGCGTGACCGACATCATCGGAGAGATCACGGCCGCGAGCCAGGAGCAGAGCACGGGCATCGAGCAGGTGAACCAGGCCATTGCCCAGATGGACCAGGTGACGCAGCAGAACGCCGCGCTGGTCGAAGAAGCCGCCGCTGCGGCGCAGTCGATGCAGGAGCAGGCCGCGAGCCTGGTGGAAGCCGTCAGCGTGTTCAGGCTCGAGGGCGCGGCCCCAACCCTGCATGCGCAAGCACCGCGCACGCCCGAGGCGCCGGCCCGGCCGCTCGCGAAGCCGCGCAAGAAGGAAGCCATGGCCTCCGCTCCGCCGCTGACCCTGGCCGGCGGCGCCGCGGGTGCCGCAGGTGCCACGGGCGATTGGACCGAGTTCTAGACACCCACAGGAGAGAACTCTGATGAAAGCCGCAGCCACGGACCCGTCCCAGCCAACGCGCCCCTTCGTCTCGCTGGCGCGCACGCTCACCGTCAGGGCCGCCCTTGCCATTCTTCTGGTGACGGGGCTGCTGCTCGCGGCGTTCTATGCGATCGGCTCCGCGCAGCAGCAGCGCAGCGCCGCGCAATACGCCAATGCCAAGGCCGAAGCGATTGCGCGGTCGCTCGACATCTTCGACCGCACCATGCAGCTGACCGCGGAGAACGCCTACGGCGTCTTCCGGCGCCAGTTCTCGGCCACCTTCGCTGTCGAAGATGCGGCCCAAGGCATCGTGAGCAGCTACGGAACGCAGATCAATGGCGCGAGCACGAGCGAGGTGGATGCCTTCGCGCGGGATTTTCCCGGCGCCAACGCCACGGTGTTCGTGGCGCAGGGCGAAGACTTCCGCCGCATCACGACCTCAGTCAAGAAGGAGAACGGCGAGCGCGCCATCGGAACGCTGCTCGACCGCAAGAGCGCAGCGTATCCGGTGCTGCGCTCGGGCAAGAAATTCATCGGCCGCGTCATGCTGTTCGGGCGCCCCTTCATGACGGTCTACGAGCCGGTGCGCGACGCGGCGGACCATGTGGTCGCCGTGCTCTACATCGGCCTGGACATCTCGCAGCAGCAGGCCTCGTTCGGCGAAGCGGTGGGCCAGAGCCGGATCTTCGACACTGGCGGGCTCTACATCGTCAACCCGGGCGCAGACCCTGCCGCTGCCACGCTCGTGTTCCATCCGTCTGCGGCCGGCAAGAAGCTGTCCGAGGTTGTGCAGGGCGCGGATGCGGCCGGTTGGCTCGCCCGCCTGAAGGGCGAGGACGCCGCGTGGATCGAGGATGCGCCCGCGGTGCTGCAGTCGGCGCAGCCGGGGCAGCGCTATGCGTCCGTGAGCAGGAGCGATGCGACCGGCTGGCTGGTGGTGGCGGAGATGCCCGCCTCGGAAGTGATGGCCGATCTCTACCGCGAGATGCGCCTGCTCGGCGGCGTCATTGCGCTGGCCGCGCTGCTGCTGGGCACGGGGCTGATCGTCTTCATCCGGCGCATGGTGCGGCCGCTTCGCGTACTGAGCGAGCATGTGCAGGCCATCGGCCAAGGGGACCTGTCGCGGCCGCTGTCGTCCGACCGCCGCGACGAGATCGGCGTCATCACGCGGGCCGTCGAGTCGATGCGCGGCGGCCTCGCCAAGGTGGTGGGCGGCGTGCGCCAGGGCACCGATGCGATCGCCACGGCTTCGGGCGAGATCGCCGCGGGCAACCAGGACCTTTCGTCGCGCACCGAGGAGCAGGCCAGCTCGCTGGAGCAGACCGCGGCCTCGATGGAAGAGCTGACCTCCACGGTCAAGCAGAACGCGGACAACGCGCGGCAGGCGAATCAGCTCGCGCTCTCGGCCTC
>NZ_JBFTLJ010000038.1:0-3133 GCF_056396385.1 Variovorax sp. 05T418
GTAATAGTCCGCTCGAGGCCGTTGTTGACGGCTGGGTGGTTTAAGGCGTGACGTCTGTGACGTGTTGAAGCAGAGCGAACGCCACGCGCCATGCGCGGCCGTCGCAGTGAACTGTGGCCGTACGCTGGTTGATCCGAACGATTTCTCCGACGTGGCGCTTCAGGCTTTGGTCGGAGAAGCTCACGCGCTGGCCGACGCGGAAGTCCTGTTTGTGATGGATCTCCGGCGGCGGTCTCAACGGTGCGGCGGTCGCTGGTGAGGATGACGTGCCTGCCTGCTGCTCATCGACCGGCACGACGGCCGCGTAAAGCACGCTGAAGCGCTGTTTGCTTTGCTCGTCGAGCAGCGTGACCTGCCGGTCCTTCATCGCCGCGATGCGAGCCTCACGCAGCTTGCCGGTCCCCCAGTCCCAGTACTTCACCAGTTGGCCCATGTGCAGCTGAGAGCGCGCCTGCACGATGCGCCTGGGGTCGGCCATGAGCTGCTCGATGACCCAGCTGAGCTGGTACAGCTCAGCGCTGGTGGCCATGGGAAGATCTTCGATCTGCTTGACACGCATGCTGGCGATTTTGCCAGCGGCGATGCGCTCAGGCCGCGAGCTTGTCGGTAGGCGGTGAGCTCGTCGGCGCCGCCTTGGCAAGCTCACTGGCGACCGCCCACGGCAGCAACTCGTCGATGCGGTTGCTCGGATGGTCGGCGATGCGCTCGAGCACGTGGCGCAAGTAGGCCTGCGGATCGAGGCCGACGAGCTTGGCCGAGCCAATCAAGGTGTAAATCACCGCCGCGCTGTGCCCGCCGTTGTCGGAGCCGAGATGCAGGTAGTTTTTCCGCCCGATCGCCACGCCGCGCAGTGCGCGCTCGGCCGCGTTGTTGTGCGCTTCGATCCGCCCATCGTCGACGAAGCGCGTCAGCGCCGTCCAGTTGCTCAGCGAGTACCCGATCGCCAACGCCATCGGCGACTTCGCCGAGACCTGCGACAGCGCTGTGTCGAACCATGCCTTCAGGTCGCCCAGCATCGCACTCGTGCGTTCCCGGCGAACCCGCATTCGTTCGTGTGGCGGCTTGCCTCGGATCTCGGCCTCCACCCCGAAGACCTTGCCGATGCGCTGCAGCGCCTGGTGCGCCAGCGTTCCGCCGAGCTTGTGCTGGCGCTCGTGGATGTCCCACAGCTTGCGCCGTGCATGGCTCCAGCAAGCCGCCTCGACCACCCGGCCGTCCTCGTACAAGGGGTGGTAGCCAGCGAAGGCGTCAGCTTGCAGGATTCCCTTGAAGTGCCGCAGGTGGCGCACGGGGTGTTCGCCCTTGCGGTTCGCCGAGTACTGGAACCACACCGCCGGCGGCGCTGTGTCGCCGCTGGGGCGGTCATCCCTCACGTACACCCACAGACGGCCAGTGCGCGCCTTGGCACCGGCGCCGCCGAGCACGCGGATCGGCGTGTCGTCGCCATGGATCTTGTCGGCCGCCAACACGTAGCGGCCGATGGCTTCGGCCAGCGGGCTCAGCAGGCGTGCCGCCTGCGCCACCCAGTCGGCCAGGGTCGAGCGCTGCAGTTCGACGCCCTCACGGGCGTAGATCTGGCACAACCGGTAAAGAGGCGCGTGGTCGCAGTACTTGCTCACCAGCACGTGCGCGAGCAGGCCAGTGCCGGCCACGCAGCGATCGATGGGCCGGCTCGGCGCTGGCGCCTGCGTGATCGTGCTGCAGCGCGTGCACGCGAGCTTGGGGCGAACGTGGCGCACGACATGGAAGCTGCCCGGCTCATAGTCGAGTACCTCCGAGACGTCTTGGCCGATCTCGCGAAGGCCGCGGCCGCAGGCCTCGCAGCTGCAACCGCTGTGCGGCGTGTGCATCACGGTGCGCCGCGGCAGATGATCTGGCAAGTCGCGCACGCCAGTGCGCTGTCGCGCCTGGCGCTTCTTGCGGCCCTGCTCGATGGACGTGACGTTGGAAGGGTGCTCGCCGTCTTCGGCGCCGGCACCTTCGGCCTGTGTCGTCGGTGTCAATGTCGGCTGCGCGAGCTGGCCGCCCACGAGCTCAAGCTGAGCGTGTTCAAGCTGCTCGCTGGAGCGGCCGTACTTCATGCGCCGCAAGTACGCCACTTCGACCTTGAGCTTCTCGACGGTCAGCAGCGCGATCTTCAATGCCTCTTGCGAGCGCTGCACCTCGCCGCTGAGCGCGGCGTTGGCGGCAAGCAGTTCCTGCGAGGTCATGGGCACGACTGTGCCGACCGGAACCCGCTCCAACAACGGGAATTGTCCTGTCAACTTGACCGGCGGTCCGCTACGCCGCTGCGCGCGGTTGCCAGGTGCGCTCGGGTCGGCGCCAGTCGATGCCTTCGAGCAGCATCGACAGCTGCGCACCGCTCAGCGAGATCGAGCCCGACTCGGCCTGCGGCCAGATGAAGCGGCCACGCTCCAGCCGTTTGGCCAGCAAACACATGCCGTCGCCGTCACTCCACAGCAGCTTGACCAGGTCGCCGCGCCGCCCGCGGAAGACGAAGACGTGTCCGGAATACGGGTCCTCGGTGAGCGCGGTCTGAACCTTCGCCGCCAGCGTGTCCATGCCGCAGCGCATGTCCGTCACGCCCGCGGCCAGCCAGACGCGGGTGCCCGCACGCGGGCCGATCATGCACTCTGGCGCAGTGCGCGCAAGACACTGCACAGGCTGTCTTCGTCGACAGTCCCACGCAGTCGCAATTGCGCGCCGGCGAACTCCAGTTCGATGACGCCGGTCCGCGGTGTCGGTCTCGATGACGATGGGGCAGGCGCAGCGGAAGTCGGAATGGACATGACCTCGGTCGCCGGTGCTACCTCTATCGGCAACAGCACCGCCGGCGGCGTGTCGCCTGCGGCTCGAACATGCTCCCTGCGCCACTTGAACAGCATGTTGGCGTTGATGCCACCTCGCAGCGCGATCGCCGATACGGACGCGCCTGGCTCCAGGCTTTGTCGCACCAGCTCTTGCTTGAACGACCGGTCGTGATGTCGCCGGCTCGCCTTCTCTGGGTCTTGCTCGCTCTTCATGGTGTGCACCATCTCCTCTTAGCGCACACCTCCAAGCGGGTCTGCGATTCGGGTCAGATGCTTCCCGCAGCTTGCACATCAGGCAAGGACGGCCTTCGTCGGACTATTAC
>NZ_JBFTLJ010000039.1:0-2767 GCF_056396385.1 Variovorax sp. 05T418
GCCCTTTTTACGCCCGGCAGAAAGAAGTGGATCGTGGCGGCGTTGACCAACGCGGCTTCTCCGGACAGCCGCGCGGCGTGCTTTCGTCTGGACGCCGATGTGGTCGTCGACAAGGCAGCGCAAGTCAATGAGTTCCTCGCCTATTGCGCTGCCGAGCATTGACGGACACGGGACGCCAACCAGATCTCGTGACCAGACATTCGCCCTCAGGCGCCGAACCAGCGCCGGACGATTCCTGAAGCACCCCGAAAGAAGGGCGCGTTGGTCAATGCGTCAGCGTGCGGCCGGAACCACGACAACGGTTCCGCCGGTGCCAGTGCTGCCGGTATTGCCTCTGGCGCCCGTTGCGCCGGTATTGCCCGTGTTGCCGGTATTTCCCTGATTGCCGGTTTCCCCTGTGGCGCCGGTGTTGCCGGTACTACCAGTGTCGCCTGTGTTCCCCGTGTTGCCGGTATTTCCCCTCGCGCCTGTGGCGCCTGTGGCACCTGTGTAGCCGGTGCTCCCGGTGTTGCCCGTGTTGCCTTGAGGTCCCATGGGGCCGGTGCAGGCAGATGCGCCGAGCAGAGCGAGCAATAGGGCGGACGGGAGTAAATACTTCTTCATGGCAGTTCCTTGGAGTCTTGGGGGGTGCAGCTCAATAGAGGCTACGCCGGCCACAATGACCGCCGGCGCGGGCTGCGTCTGTTCGGCACCGCGCATAGATGCGGTCATGAATTCATGCGCAACCCTCTTCGACTTCGGGCTCACATGTCCGCGCCGATGTAAAACTAACCCACTGGGGGTGCGGATAAAAACTTGGACTGGTTTATGTCGCAAATCCAAGACTCTCTCGATATTCGATGGGGCTGAGAGAGCCAAGGGAGAGCTTGATCCGCTTCTCGTTGTACCAGTGGATTCGGTCCAGCCGCGCGCTGGGCTTTTCTTTTCTGGTGGTGTTTAGACCGTCGAGTTTGTCCGACGTACCAAAGCCGGGAGCTGGATGACCATCGCGGCATGCAGCCGCTCCACCGCGGATCGTCATTACCGTGATCGAAGAGGAAGAGAGCGCCTATCGCTGGCGACGCTTCGAACTCAAGAGCGAAGGCTGTCATGTTCTCTACGAGCAGTCGAGGCCATGAAGACCTACAAGGCTGCCGGGCTGCTCGAGTTGCAGAAGATGGTCGACGCTCTTGGTGTTGGGCCACACGAGGACGAGCCCGGGCCGGCGAAGGCCAAGAAAAAGAGCGGCTCAGTCCTCGACTTCGGCGCTTGGCTGCCAAAGATGGGCTAAGCAGCAGCCGAAGCATCTCCGGTCACATTAAACGCAACCCTCGGGCGAATCGCATGGAAGTCTTCACGAATTCGGGAACGTCGCCCATCTTCGCGATCTCGGCAAGGCCGTCTTCCGTGATGCGGATCACCGTTGCCACCTGTGATGCGGCGTATCGCGCGCTCGACCCGAGAGCGTTGATCTCGGCTTCGATCAGGCCTGTGGCCAAAAGCACCGAGACGTACCGAACTTCATCCGGGTCAGCAACCCGAACCGGAAGCTGCACCTGCTGCAGCCTCATCAAGAACAAGAGCGGCATTCGATTCTCCGATTGCCGGCGCTTGCTCTGCCAAAAATGCCGGCCCTTTTTTGGTTTACAAAATGTAGCTTCAAGTACACCTTGCCGCCGCAAGTGCTTATTACTTAAAACCAATTCTGCAAACAAAGTCACGGATTGCTGCTCCGTGCCGACGGGGAGGCTGTACGCGCGATCCGACCTCCGCCTCAGCAAATCCGAAGGGCCTATCGAAAATTGAAGTGGACTGCCATTCGCTCGGCTTGATGTCGCGGTGCCGCTCGCAAGAATGTTGCGGCCTCCTTCGCAAAGCGTCGAGCCATACGCCGCATGCCCCGTCCTCCCGTCTCAAGCTCCTGCCAGTGCGAAGCGTCGGCGCTGTCCTCCATGAAGGAGGAGGGAAGAACCGGTTGGTTTCGGGGAGGCTATCAGGCGAGGCTTTGTTGGCAAGTTTCCGCCGCTCCTAAAGGGAGTCACCGCAACTTACGACTGCATGGAAAAATAGGGTAGACCGTCAGCCTCAAGCCAAAAGGGGTCTCGAATAGCCCGGATCACTCTACGGTTGAACCTGAATGCGAGTTCTTGATGGCCTAATATTCGAGATAGATTTTTCTTCCAGTTGGTCGCAATAACCTCGACTGATTCGCAAAGGATTGGTCGCGCGACGCACGAGTTTGGTTGACGCTGAGAATGAGTCGGTCCCACAAGCCACCCCCTGCTGTAGCTTGGTATCGAGCCCAACTCTGCGGAGAACCCCAGTGCGACTCGCAAGGTCTTCAAGCTCTACGCTTACCGACCGAGGCATCTTTGGATCGGCAGCGGGCCACCAGCGTGTTATGGGGCGTGACCAGGGCTTGGTGGGGCCGTTGTTTCTTGCCGGGGCAGGTCAAGCCGCGGTAACGGGGTGTTTACGTGCCTGTGGTTATCGTAGGTTGGGCGGCCCGCCGCATCGTTGTAAGCGCGCGGTGATCCCGTCTTGAGCTTGGCCCCGGTGTCTATGACGATGGTGTCCACCAAGGATTTAGGTGGACACCTATGGAAGACTCCAAGCGCGTGAGCCGGCGGCGCCACGCAGCCGAACTGAAGCGGCAAGTGTTGGCGGCGTGCGCAGAGCCCGGGGCGTCTGTGGCTCAAGTGGCGCTGGCCCATGGCCTCAACGCCAACCTCGTCCACAAGTGGCGCCGCATGGTCGACGCGAGAGGCACCGCCTCGAAGGCCGGCAA
>NZ_JBFTLJ010000040.1:0-1858 GCF_056396385.1 Variovorax sp. 05T418
TCCTGGCTGGCCGCCGTGATCTCGCCCATGATGTCGGTCACGCGCTTGACGCTGTCGACGATCTCGTCCATCGTGCGGCCCGCTTCGGCCACCTGGCGGCTGCCGGCCTCGACCTTGTCCACCGAGTCGTCGATCAGGCCCTTGATTTCTTTTGCCGCTGCGCCCGAGCGCTGGGCGAGGTTGCGCACTTCGGAGGCGACGACTGCGAAGCCTCTTCCCTGCTCACCGGCTCTTGCGGCTTCAACTGCAGCGTTGAGCGCGAGGATGTTGGTCTGGAACGCGATGCCATCGATCACGCCGATGATGTCGACGATCTTCTTGGACGAGGCATTGATCGAAGCCATGGTATCGACCACCTGCCCCACCACGCCCCCGCCCTTCACCGCGACCTCGGAGGCCGAGAGCGCGAGTTGGTTGGCCTGCCGCGCGTTGTCGGCGTTCTGCTTGACGGTGCTCGTGAGCTCTTCCATCGAGGCTGCCGTCTGCTCGAGCGAACTGGCTTGCTCCTCGGTGCGCGCCGAGAGGTCCCGGTTGCCCGCCGCGATCTGGCCCGATGCGGTCGCGATGGTGTCGGTGCCCTGGCGCACTTCGCCGACCACCCTGGCCAGGCTCTCGTTCATGTGCTTCAGCGCCTGCATGAGCTGGCCGGTCTCGTCGCGCGAGTCGGCTTCGATGACCGAGCCCAGGTCGCCGCTCGCCACGGTTTCGGCCACCTTCACCGCGCGGCCCAGCGGCTGCGTGACGCTGCGCGCGATCAGGAAGGCGCAGGCCGCGCCGATCACCAGCGTGAGCACCGTGAGCACGATGCGCAGGTTGAAGCCTCGCTCGTTGGCCGCGTCGATCGCATGGCTCATGTCGTCGATCGCCTTGCGCTCGAGCGCCAGCAGTTCGAGCACCCGGCTTTCATAGGCCTTGGCGGCCGGCTGGAAGATGTTCTTGAAAACCGCCTCCGCTTCGCCCGGAGTGCCGCTGGCCTTGGCTTTCTGCACCGCGTCCTTGGCGGCCTGGTACTTGGCCCGCAGCTCGACGATAGACTTGAAGGTCGACTTCTCGACGTCGGTCACCAGCAGGGCCTCGACCTTGGCCATGGTCTCGCCGCCCTTCTTGACGCTGTCGGAGATGACGTCGGCAAAGGTGACGGGAAGCGTCTCGTCGGTGGTGCGGGCAATCATCGCGGTGCGCGCGATGGCCGAGTAGGTCAGCACGTACCAGTCGGAGATGAGCCGCTCCTTCGCGAGCGGGCTCTGCATCATCTGGCGCGTGGCCTCGGCATTGCTTCGGGCGGTCACCAGGGCGAAGGCGGCCGAGACCAGGGTCAGCGCGAGAACCAGGCCGAAGCCGATGGCCAGGCGCGTTCCGATGCGCATGTTGGAAAGGAAGTTCATCTTTGAATACCGAATGGGAGTGAAGGAGGCGCGCGGCCTCAGATGGGCGCCACCTCGGGCGCGTGGTAATGGACAGGGCTGGTTTGGCGCAGGGCGGTTGCGGGCTGGCGCGGCGGGCCGTCCAGCTTGAACACGCTCACGGCCTGCACGAGGCTCGCGGCCTGCTCCTGCATCGACTGCGCCGCGGCCGCGGCTTCTTCGACCAGCGCCGCGTTCTGCTGCGTCACCTGGTCCATCTGCGCAATCGCCTGGTTCACCTGCTCGATGCCGGTGCTCTGCTCCTGGCTCGCGGCCGTGATCTCTCCGATGATGTCGGTCACGCGTTTCACGCTGCCCACGATCTCGGCCATGGTCTTGCCGGCTTCGCCCACGAGGGCGCTGCCCATGTCGACCTTGCCCACCGAGTCGTCGATCAGGCCCTTGATTTCCTTGGCGGCTGCGCCTGAGCGCTGGGCCAGGTTGCGGACTTCGGA
>NZ_JBFTLJ010000041.1:0-1631 GCF_056396385.1 Variovorax sp. 05T418
CTCGCCCGGCAGCCCGAGGAAGGCGCGCGCATGCTGGCCGCCGCGGCTGTCGGCGAAGTCGAACACCACCGCGCGCAGCGCGCTGTAGCTCGTCGTGCAGTAGCTCCACAGGTACGCCCGGTGTGTCTTGCCGTTGCCGGGCTTGAGCATCGCCACCGGCGTCTCGTCGGCATGCAGCACGCGGTCTTCGAGCATCTCGCACTTGAGCGCGTCGACCAGAGGCTGCAGCTGCACGCCGCACTGTCCAACCCAACTGGCCAGCGTCGAGCGCGGGATGGCGAGGCCCGCGCGACCGAAGATGGCTTCCTGCCTGTACAGCGGCAAGTGGTCCAGGTACTTGCCCACCAGCACCTGCGAGAGCAGCCCAGCCGTCGGGATGCCCTTGTCGATGATGTGCGGGGCGACGGGCGCCTGCACCAGCGTCTCGCAGTTCGTGCAGACCCACTTGCCGCGCACGTGGCGCTCGACGCTGAACACGCCTGGCTGGTAGTCGAGCTTCTCGGCCACATCCTCACCGATGCGCTGGAGCGTGCAGCCGCAGGCACAGGTGGTGCTCTCGGGCTCGTGGCGGATCTCCCGGCGCGGCAGGTGCGCGGGCAGTGCCTGGCGCTTGGGTTGCTGCTTCTCGCGCTGCGCGGCCGGCACCGCCGCGAGGTCCTCCAGCTCACGCTCCATCGCTGCCAAGTCGGCGTCGATGGTCTCYTCCAGCAGGCTCTTCTGCTCGGCATTGAAGGCTTCCGACTTGGCGGCGAACTTCAGTCGCTTGAGCACGGCCATCTCGTGCGTGAGCTTGTCGATGGCCGCTTGCTTGAACGCGATCTCGTGGTCGCGGCGTGCGATCTCGAGCTTGTCGGCTGCCGCCCCTCTCCTCAGGGAGAGGACCATCTCGCGCAGTTGCTGCGCGTCCAGGTGGTCAAGGTCGGCCGTGTCGATCACGGAAGGTGATGGTGCCCCGGCGTCCTCGCGAGCGCATCAGCACATTCGGCAATTGCACTACAGCACGCAGATCACTCCGGCTTCGCCGATCCGCTGCCACGGCAGACCGAGCACCAGCGCATCGAACTGGGGAGGGGTCAGGCTGAGGGTGGTGCCGCTGTCCTTGGGCCAGACGAACTTGCCCTGGTGCAGGCGTCGTGCCGACAGCCAGATACCGATGCCGTCGTGCACCAGGACCTTCATGCGATTGGCGCGACGGTTGGCGAACAGGTAGGCGTGGTGCGGGCGCGCGGCGCCGAAGACACGCACCACGCGCGCCAGCGCCGCTTCGGTGCCCGCACGCATGTCCAACGGCTCGACGGCCAGCCACAGCGCGTCGACGCGGATCACCTGAGGATCTCGCGCAGCCAGGCGGCGCATTGGCCTGACGCGCTCAACGGCCAGGTCACGTTCACCGCGATCGCGCCTCGGCGAAGCTCAAGGTGGATGTCATCTACGACCGCGGGGCCTGGCGCCAACGTGAGCGAGACGAACTCGGCTTGCGGGTTGCCGGCCTTCGAGGCGGTGCCTCTCGCGTCGACCATGCGGCGCCACTTGTGGACGAGGTTGGCGTTGAGGCCATGGGCCAGCGCCACTTGAGCCACAGACGCCCCGGGCTCTGCGCACGCCGCCAACACTTGCCGCTTCAGTTCGGC
>NZ_JBFTLJ010000042.1:0-1539 GCF_056396385.1 Variovorax sp. 05T418
CGGCCTCCCCCTTGTACCGGGACTTCTCGCGCAGTCAAGCACGGGTTTGGGTTGGTTTTTCTACCAAGCTGTATCGCTTGCGAGGCATTGAGGATCGAGGCGCAACGAAACGAGGAACAGACTGCACATCTACCGACGGTCTTGTTGCACTGGCACGTGGCCGTGCGGACCCAGATACGAACCGCTCAGCGGGGCTCCATTCATTTCTCGTGATGCCCACTACAACCGGCATCACCAAGGAGGAGTCGAGCTTGCCCGCTGCCGGTCTGACCTGTTCATTGCATCTTCGAACTCACGTCTGGCAAGCAAATAAACAACAACAAAGGGTATCCGAACGGCTGGCGCTACGTCGCGATCACCGCGACGATGACGCCTGGTGGTTTGGTACTGACGTGGTGCGCATCGAAGGGCCGGCCCCGTGCGAACACGGCCCACAGAATGCGTGCGTTCTTGTTGGCCAACGCCACCACGGCCTTCTGCCAGCCGCAGCGCTCGCGCAAGGCCTGCACCCAGCGCGAGATCGGGTCGTCGCGCCTGTGCGCCGTCAGCACTATCGACTTGGCCCCCTGGATCAGCAGCGTGCGCAGGTACGCGTCGCCGCGCTTGGTGATGCGCCCCAGGTTGTTCTTGCCCCCGCTGGAGTTCTGTCGGGGCGTCAGGCCCAGCCAGGCGCCGAACTGTGCACCGTTCTTGAATTGCTTGAAGTCGCCCACGGTTGCCACCACSGCGGAGGCCGTGACCGGTCCCACGCCCAGCAACTGCTCGGCCTGGCGCACCTGCTCGCTGGCCTTGCCGTGCGCGGCAATGCGCTCGTCGCACCAGCGCAGGTGCGCATCGAGTTCCTGCCACTGWGCATACGCTCTGTGCAGCGCCAGCCGGGCAAGGCCGCCGAGTTCATTGCCAGCGTCTTCCATCACATCGGGAAGAACCTGGCGCAGCGCCTCGGGGCTTTGGGCGAACACCAGCCCGAACTCCGCCAGCAGGCCCCGAATGCGGTTGATGCAGGCGGTGCGGTCTGCCTTGACGCCCTCGCGCAGGCGGTGAATGCACAGCATGCTTTGCTGCTCCACGCTCTTGATCGGCACGAAGTGCATGTGCGGGCGCGAGGCGGCCTCGCAGATGGCGGCAGCATCGTTGGCGTCGTTCTTGCCGCTCTTGCCCTGCAGGCGATAGGCCACGACGTGCGCGGCGGCGATGATGCGGGCATCCAGCCCCAGGGCGAGCAGCTTGCGCGCCCAGTAATGCGCACTGGAGCTGGCCTCCATGGCGACCAGGCAGCCCGCGGGCAATTGCGCGCACCAAGCCAGGAATTTAGCGCGCGGCAATGCACGCCCCGTAACGCGCACGCCGGCCGCGTTGACCGCAAAAACCTCAATGACGTGCTTTGCCAGATCGATGCCGACTCGGGTAATCTCGTTCATGGGGCTTCTCCTTCCAAAGGTTTCAGATTGACTTCGCAAATCAATCTTGGCACTCGATGCCGTGACCAGGAAGCGAGAAGTCCCTTCGCATTCATTTCGCTGCGCAAGGCACCCCATC
>NZ_JBFTLJ010000043.1:0-1109 GCF_056396385.1 Variovorax sp. 05T418
AACACCGAACTGGCCGAGCGGATGCGCCTGCACTGCCACCGCGGCATCGTCGTCACCGACACCATGCAGACCGTGACCGATGCGCGCATCTACTCGGTGGGCGAATGCGCGGCCCACCGCGGCATCGCCTACGGCCTGGTCGCCCCGCTCTTCGAGCAGGCCAAGGTCGCGGCCAACCACCTGGCCCAGTTCGGCATCGGGCGCTACCTGGGGTCCCTCACCTCCACCAAGCTCAAGGTCACCGGCATCGACCTGTTCTCGGCCGGCGAGTTCATGGGCGGCGAAGGCACGGAAGAGATCGTCATGAGCGACCCCTTCGGCGGGGTCTACAAGAAGCTGGTCATCAAGGACGACAAGCTGGTGGGCGCGTGCCTGTACGGCGACACGGTGGACGGCAGCTGGTACTTCAAGCTCCTGCGCGACGGRCGCAGCGTGCACGACATCCGCGACAAGCTGATGTTCGGCGAATCCAACATCGGCGACACCGGCCACGAGGGCCACAGCAAGGCCGCCGGCATGCCCGACGACGCCGAGGTGTGCGGCTGCAACGGCGTGACCAAGGGCACCATCTGCAAGGCCATCAAGGACAAGGGCCTGTTCACCCTGGACGAGGTCAAGAAGCACACCAAGGCCAGCGCCAGCTGCGGCTCGTGCACCGGCCTSGTGGAGCAGATCCTGATGTTCACCGCCGGCGGCGACTACTCGGCCACGCCCAAGAAGAAGGCCGTGTGCGGCTGCACCGACGCGAACCACCAGGACGTGCGCGAYGCCATCCGCAAGGCGCACTACCTGACGCACGACGAGGTGTATCGCAACCTGGGCTGGCGCACGCCCAACGGCTGYGCCACCTGCCGCCCGGCCATCAACTACTACCTGATCAGCACCTGGCCCAAGGAGGCCAAGGACGATCCGCAGAGCCGCTTCATCAACGAGCGCAGCCACGCCAACATCCAGAAGGACGGCACCTATTCCGTCATCCCGCGGATGTGGGGCGGCCACACCACGCCCGACGAGCTGCGCCGCATCGCGGATGCGGCCGACAAGTACCAGATCCCGACCGTCAAGGTCACGGGCGGCCAGCGCATCGACCTCTTGGGGGTGAAGAAGGA
>NZ_JBFTLJ010000044.1:0-1094 GCF_056396385.1 Variovorax sp. 05T418
TAAGGGGTATCCTCTTAGCTCCAGCAACTGAGAGAGCACTGGATGGATGTACAGATATTAGCGCCGACAGCGGGCAAGGACTACCCCCAGACCTGGAATGAATTCCTGGACTGGTTTTCCACGGAGGATGACTGTCTCGCCTACCTGGAGCGGCTGCGCTGGGGCGCTGGGTTCGTCTGCCCGAAGTGCGGCAGCATTGGCGAGGCGTACCGTGCCAGCCGCACCCGCCTGATGTGCCGCAGCTGCCAGCACCAGACCACGGTGACTGCCGGTACGATCTTCGACAAGACCCGCACGCCACTGCGTGTGTGGCTGGCCGCGGCTTGGTATCTGACCAACCAGAAGCAAGGCGTCAGTGCCTTGGGCCTGCAGCGTGTGCTGGGCCTGGGCAGCTACCAGACCGCCTGGACCATGCTGCACCGTTTGCGCCGCGCTATGGTGCGGCCCGAGCGGGATCGGCTCAAGGGCACGGTCGAGGTTGATGAGACCTATCTGGCGCTGAGCGACCGCGAGAATCCGATTTCTCCCCAGGGGCGCAAGAACAGTACCTCTCAGGTGCTCGTCGTCCTGGCTGTGGAGGTGCTGGAGCCCAAGGGATTCGGCCGGATCCGCCTGCGCCGCATCCCCAAGGACTCCGCCACCCATGTGATCCCATTTGTGCAGGAGAACGTTGAGCCAGGCGCCCAGGTGCGCACCGATGGCTCTGCGGCCTATCGTTCACTGAAGGATCTCGGCTATGAGCACAAGCGCACGGTGGTGCTCGGCTCGCAGGTGCCGGCCCATGTGTCGATGGCCGGCGTCCACCGCGTGGCCGCACTGATCAAGCGCTGGATTCTGGGTACGCATCATGGCTCGGTGCAGCCCGAACATCTGGACGCCTATCTCGATGAGTTCGTCTTCCGCTTCAACCGTCGCACCTCAAGCTCGCGCGGCATGTTGTTCTACCGACTCTTGCAGCAGGCCGTGGTCACCCCACCGGTGACCTATCAGCAGGTGATTCAGGCGGGTGCAAAACAGCGCCGAAAAGGATAGGATAACTGTATATTCATCCAGTCACTCAGACCTTCTGGAGCTAAGAGGATACCCCTTATATT
>NZ_JBFTLJ010000045.1:0-1052 GCF_056396385.1 Variovorax sp. 05T418
GCGTTGGTCACGGCCATCAGCGGCGTGTGCAGCGCGGGCGTGACGGTCCACACCACGTGGTAGCCCACGTAGATGGCCAGCACGAAGATGATGAGGTTGATGACGGTATGGGAAACGGGATCCATGATTTCTTCTCCTCGCGTGGGTGCTGGGGGCGGCTTATTTCTTCGTGACCTGGCCGTCCTGCGCAACGCGGCAGGCAGCGACGATGTCGTCCTCGAGGTCGATCTTCAGGCCGCCCTCCTTGGTGACGATGAGCTTGAGGAAGTCAAGCACGTTGCGCGCATAGAGCGCCGACGCATCGGCCGCCACCAGCGCCGGCAGGTTGGTTTCGCCGACGATGGTCACGCCGTGCTTGACCACCGTCTTGTCGGCTTCCGACAAGGGGCAGTTGCCGCCCACGCCACCCGGGCCCTTGCCGGCCGCGATGTCGACGATCACCGAGCCCGGCTTCATGGCCTTGACCATGTCCTCGGTGATGAGCGTGGGCGCGGCGCGGCCGGGGATGAGCGCGGTGCTGATGACGATGTCGGCCAGCGCCACGCGCTTGGCCACCTCGACCTGCTGGCGCGCGAGCCAGCTCGCGGGCATGGGCTTGGCATAGCCGCCGACGCCGACCGCGGCTTCCTTCTCCTCGTCGGTGTCATAGGACACCTCGATGAACTTGCCGCCGAGCGATTCGATCTGCTCCTTGACGCTCGGGCGCACGTCGGAGGCCTCGATCACGGCGCCCAGGCGCTTGGCGGTGGCGATGGCCTGCAGGCCGGCCACGCCGACGCCCAGGATGACCACGCGCGCGGCCTTCACGGTGCCGGCGGCGGTCATGAGCATGGGGAAGAAGCGCTGGTACTTGTCGGCCGCCATGATCACGGCCTTGTAGCCCGCGATGTTGGCCTGCGAGGAGAGCACGTCCATGCTCTGGGCGCGGGTGGTGCGCGGCGCGGCTTCGAGCGCGAAGGCCGTGAGGCCGGCCGTGGCCAGGCGCTGCAGGCCGGCCGCATCGAAGGGGTTGAGCATGCCGATGACCACGGTGCCGGGCTTCATGAGCGCGG
>NZ_JBFTLJ010000046.1:0-1052 GCF_056396385.1 Variovorax sp. 05T418
GCGTTGGTCACGGCCATCAGCGGCGTGTGCAGCGCGGGCGTGACGGTCCACACCACGTGGTAGCCCACGTAGATGGCCAGCACGAAGATGATGAGGTTGATGACGGTATGGGAAACGGGATCCATGATTTCTTCTCCTCGCGTGGGTGCCGGGGGCGGCTTATTTCTTCGTGACCTGGCCGTCCTGCGCAACGCGGCAGGCGGCGACGATGTCGTCCTCGAGGTCGATCTTCAGGCCGCCCTCCTTGGTGACGATGAGCTTGAGGAAGTCGAGCACGTTGCGCGCATAGAGCGCCGACGCATCGGCCGCCACCAGCGCCGGCAGGTTGGTTTCGCCGACGATGGTCACGCCGTGCTTGACCACCGTCTTGTCGGCCTCCGACAGCGGGCAGTTGCCGCCGATGCCGTCCGCGCCCTTGCCGGCCGCGATGTCGACGATCACCGAGCCGGGCTTCATGGCCTTGACCATGTCCTCGGTGATGAGCGTGGGCGCGGCGCGTCCGGGAATGAGCGCGGTGCTGATGACGATGTCGGCCAGCGCCACGCGCTTGGCCACCTCGACCTGCTGGCGCGCGAGCCAGCTCGGGGGCATCGGCCGGGCATAGCCGCCGACGCCGACCGCGGCTTCCTTTTCTTCGTCGGTGTCGTAGGACACCTCGATGAACTTGCCGCCGAGCGACTCGATCTGCTCCTTGACGCTCGGGCGCACGTCGGAGGCCTCGATCACCGCGCCCAGGCGCTTGGCGGTGGCAATAGCCTGCAGGCCGGCCACGCCCACGCCCAGGATGACCACGCGCGCGGCCTTCACGGTGCCGGCGGCGGTCATGAGCATCGGGAAGAAGCGCTGGTACTTGTCGGCCGCGATGATCACGGCCTTGTAGCCCGCGATGTTGGCCTGCGAGCTGAGCACGTCCATGCTCTGGGCGCGGGTGGTGCGCGGCGCGGCTTCGAGCGCGAAGGCCGTGAGGCCGGCCGTGGCCAGGCGCTGCAGGCCGGCCGCATCGAAGGGGTTGAGCATGCCGATGACCACGGTGCCGGGCTTCATGAGCGCGG
>NZ_JBFTLJ010000047.1:0-1011 GCF_056396385.1 Variovorax sp. 05T418
GGCACCTATTCCGTCATCCCGCGGATGTGGGGCGGCCACACCACGCCCGACGAGCTGCGCCGCATCGCGGATGCGGCCGACAAGTACCAGATCCCGACCGTCAAGGTCACGGGCGGCCAGCGCATCGACCTCTTGGGGGTGAAGAAGGAGGACCTGGAGGGTGTGTGGAAGGACATCGGCATGCCCTCGGGCTTTGCCTATGCCAAGAGCCTGCGCACGGTGAAGACCTGCGTGGGCAGCGAGTGGTGCCGCTTCGGCACGCAAGATTCCACCCAGATGGGCAAGGAYCTGGAGCGGGCGCTGTGGGCGATGTATTCGCCGCACAAGGTCAAGCTCGCGGTCTCGGGCTGTCCGCGCAACTGCGCCGAGGCCGGGATCAAGGACGTGGGSGTGATCGGGGTGGATTCGGGCTGGGAGCTGTACGTGGGGGGCAACGGCGGCATCAAGACCGAGGTGGCGCAGTTCCTGGTGAAGGTGAAGACGGCCGCSGAGGTGATGGAGTATTCGGGCGCCTTCCTGCAGCTGTACCGCGAGGAAGGCTGGTACCTGGAGCGCACGGTGCACTACATCGGGCGGGTGGGGCTGGACCATGTGAAGAAGAAGATCCTGGAGGACACCGAAGGCCGCAAGGCGCTGTGGGAGCGGCTGCAGTTCGCGCTGGATGGGGAGCCCGATCCGTGGTTCGAGTCGAGCCAGGCGTCGGTGGACGTGCGGCAGTTCACGCCGGTGGCGGTGGTGGATGACAAGGCGAGCCAGGCGGCCTGAAGACGAGGAGCAACAGCAAATGAGCAACAACAACAGCAACCCCAACAACAGCGGCAACGAGTGGCAGGTGATCTGCCGGGTCGAGGACATCCCGGTGCTGGGGGCGCGCCGCGTGGCACGGCCGGTGGGCGTGGACGTGGCGGTGTTCCGCAATGCCGAGGACCAGGTGTTCGCGCTGCTGGACCGCTGTCCGCACAAGGGCGGGCCCTTGAGCCAGGGCATCGTGTTCGGCACCAGCGTGGCGTG
>NZ_JBFTLJ010000048.1:0-977 GCF_056396385.1 Variovorax sp. 05T418
ATCCGGCAGCGCGCCCGCCTGCTCACGACGATGCCCGGGGTCAGTGACCTGACGGCCAGTGTCGTGGTGGCGGAGATCGGCGTGGACATGTCGCGCTTCCCCACTGCCGGGCATCTGATCTCCTGGGCAGGCCTTTGCCCGCGCAGCGACGAGAGCGCCGGCAAGCGCCGATCCACCCGCGTGCGCAAGAGTGGCACCTGGATCAAGACCACCCTGGTGACCGCCGCCTGGGCCGCGGTGCGCGTCAAGTCCAGCTACCTGCGAGCGCAGTTCCTGCGTATCAAGGCACGCCGCGGAGCCAAGAAGGCCATCCTCGCGGTGGCCGCCTCGATGCTCACCGCCGCATACCACATGCTTCGCGACGGCACCGAGTACAACGACCTCGGCTGCGAGCACTTCGACCGCCAGGATCGCACCAAAACCATCCGTCGCCTCATGAAACGACTTCAAGATCTCGGCTGCGAGGTTCCGGTGCAGGCTCATGCGGGGAGCGCTTCTTAGTAGTTCGCCATCGGACGGGCCCGACCCCGGGGCATGAAGCGTGTGCCGTGGCTGGCGATCGATGACGCATGGTCATAGGATGGAGCCCGGCACTGCTGACGAGGTCGGCGTTTGCTTGGTGTTGCGAACCCGTTCAATAGTTGGACCCGCAGTCCTGCGAGCACCCCGGAATGTGACAGAGGGCGGCGACGCCCCGAAGCACGCTTAGTAGAGTTCGAAGACGAGGACTGCCTGCGGTGCCCCTCAACCGTCAGGAGGTTCTCATGCAAGTGCTTTATCCGCGCTGTGCGGGCCTGGACGTGCACAAGGACACCATCGTGGCCTGCGTGCGATGCGTCTSCCCGCCCATGCATCAGGAGGTRCGCAGCTTCGGCACCACCACCACCGAATTGCTCGCGCTGGGCGATTGGCTGGCCGAGCACGACTGCACCCATGTGGCGATGGAGGCCACCGGCGTGTACTGGAAGCCGGTGTGG
>NZ_JBFTLJ010000049.1:0-964 GCF_056396385.1 Variovorax sp. 05T418
TGGTGCTGGCCAACGCCGCGCACATCCGCAACGTGCCCGGCCGCAAGAGCGACGTCAACGACGCGATGTGGATTGCCGATCTCTTGGCGCACGGCCTGATCCGCTCCAGCTTCGTGCCGCCGCAGGCGATCCAGCAGCTGCGCGACCTCACGCGCACSCGCAAGCAACTCGTKCGGGAGCTCTCCCAGCACTCGCTGCGCATCCARAAGGTGCTGGAGGACGCCAACCTCAAGCTGGGCAGTGTGTTGTCGGACGTGCTGGGCAAGAGCGGCCGCGCGATGCTCGATGCCATCGTGGCCGGCCAGAGCGATCCGGCGCAACTGGCTGCGCTGGCYCAGGGCACGGCGCGCAACAAGAGCGCCGAATTGCGCGAGGCGCTGCGCGGGCGCATCACCGAGCACCACCGCACCATGCTGCGGCTGCACCTGCAGGTGGTCGACGCCTTGCACCACACGTTGGCCGAACTGGATGCGGCCGTGGGAAAAGCGCTGGCGCCGATCCGGCAGCGCGCCCGCCTGCTCACGACGATGCCCGGGGTCAGTGACCTGACGGCCAGTGTCGTGGTGGCGGAGATCGGCGTGGACATGTCGCGCTTCCCCACTGCCGGGCATCTGATCTCCTGGGCAGGCCTGTGCCCGCGCAGCGACGAGAGCGCCGGCAAGCGCCGATCCACCCGCGTTCGCAAGAGTGGCACCTGGATCAAGACCACCCTGGTGACCGCCGCCTGGGCCGCGGTGCGCGTCAAGTCCAGCTACCTGCGAGCGCAGTTCCTGCGTATCAAGGCACGTCGCGGAGCCAAGAAGGCCATCCTCGCGGTGGCCGCCTCGATGCTCACCGCCGCGTACCACATGCTTCGTGACGGCACCGAGTACAACGACCTCGGCTGCGAGCACTTCGACCGCCAGGATCGCACCAAAACCATCCGTCGCCTCATGAAACGACTTCAAGATCTCGGCTGCGAGGT
>NZ_JBFTLJ010000050.1:0-881 GCF_056396385.1 Variovorax sp. 05T418
ATTGTTGAGTGGCTATTTTTAATGCTTTATTCCAATTGCTTTTTGGTTGGAACCAACGGAGCATAATGTGTTGTTGAGTTGGTACTTCGTTGGGATTAATCCCAACAAACCACCAACCAACTCGCTAACATAGTTAGCTAACACATAGCTCATTCCAACCAAAAATTTTCTCGGCATAAATGCGTGTGATAYGATTAATGTATTACTCCTTTCATTTAATATATCAAAAACTATTCCCTGGCTACTCAAAAAATGAGTAGTCTTTTTATTTTGCATTTTAAGCCYTTTCTAGGACATTTAATCATTCCACGTATAAAAAATAACTAAAAACTTTTTTCGTTCAACAGAGAGACGATAAATCATTTTAAAATTCATTTTCTAAATCTTTTATAATACGAAATATGTTTTTCTATCTCGGTTATTCTTCTYAATAAAAAGCTAAARCCTTAAAAAATAGGTGTATAATGTAACTCTYGTATTTTAAAGAGCATAAGWGGAATCCTGMACAGAAATGWCTCCCAAATGGCTACATAAAATCAAAAAATGACTCCCAAATRGCTCCCTTTTTATGTAGCCATTTGGGAGCTAAAAGGGAGCCGAATGGTAGCCATTTTTAAAATAGCTTCTTACTTTTTGTCTGCCAAAATTCTATTTGCTTTTGCAATTGTTTTTCATTTTCTCTTAAAGTCGATTTCATTAATTCCGTCAAATCAACTGGAGATATTTCTTTGATTAATTTCTTATATTTATATTTAGCATGCCTTTCAAGTTTTCCCCATACGCCTTCTTCATGAATTAACATATAAATCATAGCTTGGTCTTTTAATTTTTCTAGTGTAGTCCAATCAGGTTTTAAAATATGTAAATCTTCAAAACAATCG
>NZ_JBFTLJ010000051.1:0-873 GCF_056396385.1 Variovorax sp. 05T418
CTTTCGAGGTCGAGACGACCGAGGAAGCGGCCCATGCCCTGGCAACCGAGAGACCTGATGGACACCAAACGCGAATTCCTGGAACTGGCCTTGCAAGAAGGAGCCAACCGCCGCGAACTGTGCCGGCGCTTTGGCATCAGCCCCAAGACTGGCTATGCACTGCTGCGCCGCCATGCACTCCAAGGCATGGGTGATGCGTGCAAGCCGCGCAGCACCCGCCCGCACCACAGTCCTGCGCGCAGCAGCGCTGCGATCGAGCAAGCCGTTGTCGAATTGCGCCGCCAGCACCCCCGCTGGGGCGGACGCAAGATCGCTCGGCGCCTGAGCGATCTGGGCTTCAGCGGCGTGCCTGCGCCCAGCACCATCACCGGCATCCTGCACCGCCACGGACTGATCACCCCCGAAGCCAGCCAGGCGGCCGAGCATTGGCAACGCTTCGAGCACGAGCTCCCCAACGCCCTGTGGCAGATCGACTTCAAGGGCTACTTCGAGACGGGCGCGGGGCGCTGCCATCCGCTGACGGTGATTGACGACCACTCGCGCTTCAACCTGACGATCGCTGCGTGCTCCCAGACGAACACCGCCCGCGTGCAGGATCATCTGCAGCGGGTGTTCCGGCGCTACGGCTTGCCCGTACGCATCAACGCCGACAACGGCGCCCCTTGGGGCAGTCCCGCCAAGGCCGAGCACGGGCTGTCGGCACTGAGCGTGTGGCTCATTCGCCTGGGCATTCGCATCAGCCACAGCGCGCCCTACCACCCGCAGACCAATGGCAAATTGGAGCGCTTCCATCGTTCGCTCAAGGCCGAGGTGCTCAACGGACGCAGCTTCATGGACCTGGCTCAGGCTCAGGACGCCTTCGAGCACTGGCGC
>NZ_JBFTLJ010000052.1:0-873 GCF_056396385.1 Variovorax sp. 05T418
CTTTCGAGGTCGAGACGACCGAGGAAGCGGCCCATGCCCTGGCAACCGAGAGACCTGATGGACACCAAACGCGAATTCCTGGAACTGGCCTTGCAAGAAGGAGCCAACCGCCGCGAACTGTGCCGGCGCTTTGGCATCAGCCCCAAGACGGGCTATGCACTGCTGCGCCGCCATGCACTCCAAGGCATGGGTGATGCGTGCAAGCCGCGCAGCACCCGCCCGCACCACAGTCCTGCGCGCAGCAGCGCTGCGATCGAGCAAGCTGTCATCGAACTGCGCCGCCAGCACCCCCGCTGGGGTGGCCGCAAGATCGCCCAGCGCCTGAGCGATCTGGGCTTCAGCGGCGTGCCCGCACCCAGCACCATCACCGGCATCCTGCATCGCCACGGACTGATCACCCCTGAAGCCAGCCAGGCGGCCGAGCATTGGCAGCGTTTCGAGCACGAGCGGCCCAATGCCCTGTGGCAAATCGATTTCAAGGGCCACTTCGAGACGGGTGCGGGGCGCTGCCATCCGCTGACGGTGATTGACGACCACTCGCGCTTCAACCTGACGATCGCTGCGTGCTCCCAGACGAACACCGCCCGCGTGCAGGATCATCTACAGCGGGTGTTCCTGCGCTACGGCTTGCCCGTACGCATCAACGCCGACAACGGCGCCCCTTGGGGCAGTCCCGCCAAGGCTGAGCACGGGCTGTCGGCGCTCAGCGTGTGGCTCATTCGTTTGGGCATTCGCATCAGCCACAGCGCGCCCTACCACCCGCAGACCAATGGCAAATTGGAGCGCTTCCATCGTTCGCTCAAGGCCGAGGTGCTCAACGGACGCAGCTTCATGGACCTGGCTCAGGCTCAGGACGCCTTCGAGCACTGGCGC
>NZ_JBFTLJ010000053.1:0-764 GCF_056396385.1 Variovorax sp. 05T418
GTCAACGCCGATGGCACCTACACCTATGTTCCCGGCCCGAACTTCAACGGCACCGACAGCTTCACCGTCACGGTGAGCGACGGCCACGGCGGCACGACCACCAGCACGGTGACCGTGACGATCAACCCCGTCAACGACGCCCCTGTGTTCGTCGACGGTGGCGGCACCCCGGTGAACACGACGGACGGCTACGTCTTCGGCTACGACGAGAACCGCCCTGCAGGCGCCGTGCTCGGCACGGTCCACGCCACCGACGTCGACAGCGCGACCGTCACCTACAGCATCCTCTCGGGCAACGACAGCGGCTACTTCGCCATCGACCCGGTCACGGGCGCGATCAGCCTCACGCCGGCGGGCGCTGCGGCGTTCGTCAACGACTACGAAGCGGGCGCCAACGCGCACGCGCTGGTGGTCGGCGCGAACGACGGCACGGTCACGACGAACATCCCCGTCACGCTCAATGAGCAGAACATCAACGATGCACCGAAGGTGCCCGACTACGCCAAGACGACGAACGAAGACACGCCCGTCAGCGGCCAGATCGTCGGCACCGACGTCGATGGCGACACGCTGAGCTACGTGAAGGGCAGCGATCCAGCCCACGGCACGGTCACGGTCAACGCCGATGGCACCTACACCTATGTTCCCGGCCCGAACTTCAACGGCACCGACAGCTTCACCGTCACGGTGAGCGACGGCCACGGCGGCACGACCACCAGCACGGTGACCGTGACGATCAACCCCGTCAACGACGCCCCTGTGTT
>NZ_JBFTLJ010000054.1:0-763 GCF_056396385.1 Variovorax sp. 05T418
GCACCCACGCGAGGAGAAGAAATCATGGATCCCGTTTCCCATACCGTCATCAACCTCATCATCTTCGTGCTGGCCATCTACGTGGGCTACCACGTGGTGTGGACCGTCACGCCCGCGCTGCACACGCCGCTGATGGCCGTGACCAACGCGATCTCGGCCATCGTGGTGGTGGGCGCCATGCTGGCGGCCGCGCTCACCGAGACCCCGCTGGGCAAGACCATGGGCGTGCTCGCGGTGGCGCTGGCGGCGGTGAACATCTTCGGCGGCTTCCTGGTCACGCGGCGCATGCTCGAGATGTTCAAGAAGAARGARAAGAAGGCCGCACCCAAGGCCGAAGCGGGAGCCTCGCAATGAGCATGAACGTCGTCACGCTGCTGTACCTGGTCGCCAGCGTCTGCTTCATCCAGGCCCTGAAGGGCCTGWSSCACCCCACCACCTCGATCCGCGGCAACCTCTTCGGCATGGCCGGCATGGCCATCGCGGTGGTCACCACCGGTGCGCTGATCTACAAGCTGGCCGGCGGCCAGCTCACSGGCCTGGCCTGGGTGCTGCTGGGGCTGGCGGCCGGCGGCGGCTACGGCGCCTACCGCGCCAAGACGGTCGAGATGACCAAGATGCCCGAGCTGGTGGCCTTCTTCCACAGCATGATCGGCCTGGCGGCGGTGTTCATCGCGGTSGCGGCSGTGGTCGAACCCGCGGCCATGCTCGAAGGCATCGCCAAGGGCGCGCCCATTCCCGCCGGCAACCGGCTCGAGCTGTTCCT
>NZ_JBFTLJ010000055.1:0-713 GCF_056396385.1 Variovorax sp. 05T418
CGGAGAAATCGTTCGGATCAACCAGCGTACGGCCACAGTTCACTGCGACGGCCGCGCATGGCGCGTGGCGTTCGCTCTGCTTCAACACGTCACAGACGTCACGCCTTAAACCACCCAGCCGTCAACAACGGCCTCGAGCGGACTATTACTCTGGTTCTCCACCCAGTTGTTGTCCGCCGGCAGATCGCCGTCGTCGATGTAGCGCGTGAGCGCCTGCCAGCGCTTCAGGCTGTAGTCGATTGCCCTGGCCGTGATCGAACCATCCGGCACCCTCTGCCGTTGCCCGGCGAGCCATTGCTGCAGGGCATCGGCCACCTTGCGGGACTTCTCTTGTCGTATTCGCCTTCGATCCTCAGGCTCAAGCTCGGCGACCTCGCGTTCGACGGCGTAGAGCTCACCGAAGAACTTCAGCGCCTGCTCGCCGACCGGGCTGCCGTGATTGGCCCAGAGTTCGTGGAACTTGCGCCTTGCATGGGCCAGGCAACCCGCCTCGGTGATGCCCAGCTCGAAGCACGCCTTGTAGCCACTGAAGTCGTCGCACACCAGTGTGCCGCGCCAGCCATACTCGCCCGGCAGCCCGAGGAAGGCGCGCGCATGCTGGCCGCCGCGGCTGTCGGCGAAGTCGAACACCACCGCGCGCAGCGCGCTGTAGCTCGTCGTGCAGTAGCTCCACAGGTACGCCCGGTGTGTCTTGCCGTTGCCGGGCTTGAGCA
>NZ_JBFTLJ010000056.1:0-621 GCF_056396385.1 Variovorax sp. 05T418
GAGGTCGCGCAGCTGCTGGATCGCCTGCGGCGGCACGAAGCTGGAGCGGATCAGGCCGTGCGCCAAGAGATCGGCAATCCACATCGCGTCGTTGACGTCGCTCTTGCGGCCGGGCACGTTGCGGATGTGCGCGGCGTTGGCCAGCACCAACTCGAACTCAGCCTCCAGCACGTGCCACACCGGCTTCCAGTACACGCCGGTGGCCTCCATCGCCACATGGGTGCAGTCGTGCTCGGCCAGCCAATCGCCCAGCGCGAGCAATTCGGTGGTGGTGGTGCCGAAGCTGCGCACCTCCTGATGCATGGGCGGGGAGACGCATCGCACGCAGGCCACGATGGTGTCCTTGTGCACGTCCAGGCCCGCACAGCGCGGATAAAGCACTTGCATGAGAACCTCCTGACGGTTGAGGGGCACCGCAGGCAGTCCTCGTCGTCGAACTCTACTAAGCGTGCTTCGGGGCGTCGCCGCCCTCTGCCACATTCCGGGGTGCTCGCAGGACTGCGGGTCCAACTACTGAACGGGTTCGCAACACCAAGCAAACGCCGACCTCGTCAGCAGTGCCGAGCTCCATCCTATGACCATGCGTCATCGATCGCCAGCCACGACCCACGCTTCATGCCC
>NZ_JBFTLJ010000057.1:0-530 GCF_056396385.1 Variovorax sp. 05T418
ATTCCGGTCAAGCCACGGTGATGCGGGTGACGGCCAGGGGCGAAGCGGCCCTGAAGATGCGAGCTTGCTCCTTGTTCAACCCGGTGCAATGTTCTCCCTGTCCGGTGACGTCGCACGCACGGTGACGAGGCGGGCTGGTGCGGTTCACGACATCAGCAGGAGGCCTCCCAGAATGACGCTTGCCGTTTTCATTGGTGGAAGACGAGCCGTTGATCCAGGACAACCGCAAGGTTGTGCTCGGGCTACCTGCAGGCAGAGGTCGTCGGGGCTGCGCTTTCCGAGGCTGAAGCTGTGGCCTGCCTCCAGGCGAACGAGGAGGCATGGCAGCTTCTCGTCGTGGATCTGTTGCTGAAGCAGGGAACAGGACCTGGCGTGTCGGCCGCCCTTTTTACGCCCGGCAGAAAGAAGTGGATCGTGGCGGCGTTGACCAACGCGGCTTCTCCGGACAGCCGCGCGGCGTGCTTTCGTCTGGACGCCGATGTGGTCGTCGACAAGGCAGCGCAAGTCAATGAGTTCCTCGCCTATTGCGC
>NZ_JBFTLJ010000058.1:0-499 GCF_056396385.1 Variovorax sp. 05T418
AATTAACATGTAAACCATTGCTTGTTCATTTAATTTTTCTGGCGAAGTCCAATCTGGTTTCAAGATATGTAAATCATTAAAACAATCATTCCAGTAATTTCCAATAATCAACCATATCTCTTTTAAGTTCAATTTCTACACGCCATAAGTGATCAGACRTAACTTCRACATCTGCGTTATCTTTACGTTCTTGTTTTTTGTTATAAATTCTAATAAATCTATCRCTATCACGAACGCCAAAATATTTTGTTTCTGGCATTCCATTAATTCCCTGGAGACAACTGGAGATATTTCTTTAATTAAATTTTTATATTTATATTTAGTTCTTTTATTCAATTCTCCCCATTTGTCTTCTTCATGAATTAACATGTAAACCATTGCTTGTTCATTTAATTTTTCTGGCGAAGTCCAATCTGGTTTCAAGATATGTAAATCATTAAAACAATCATTCCAGTAATCCACCATATCTCTTTTAAGTTCAATTTCTACACGCCATAAG
>NZ_JBFTLJ010000059.1:0-497 GCF_056396385.1 Variovorax sp. 05T418
GCCGCGGGCAACCAGGACCTTTCGTCGCGCACCGAGGAGCAGGCCAGCTCGCTGGAGCAGACCGCGGCCTCGATGGAAGAGCTGACCTCCACGGTCAAGCAGAACGCGGACAACGCGCGGCAGGCGAATCAGCTCGCGCTCTCGGCCTCCGAAGTGGCAGTGAAGGGCGGCAATGTGGTGGGGCAGGTGGTGGACACCATGGCCTCGATCAATGCGTCCTCGAAGAAGATCGTCGACATCATTGGCGTGATCGACGGCATCGCGTTCCAGACCAACATCCTGGCTTTGAATGCTGCGGTGGAAGCGGCACGTGCCGGCGAGCAGGGCCGCGGCTTCGCAGTGGTCGCTTCCGAAGTCCGCAACCTGGCCCAGCGCTCAGGCGCAGCCGCCAAGGAAATCAAGGGCCTGATCGACGACTCGGTGGGCAAGGTCGACATGGGCAGCGCCCTCGTGGGCGAAGCCGGCAAGACCATGGCCGAGATCGTGGGCAGCGTGAA
>NZ_JBFTLJ010000060.1:0-475 GCF_056396385.1 Variovorax sp. 05T418
TGTTGGATTCGCCGAACATCAGCTTGTCGCGGATGTCGTGCACGCTGCGTCCGTCGCGCAGGAGCTTGAAGTACCAGCTGCCGTCCACCGTGTCGCCGTACAGGCAGGCGCCCACCAGCTTGTCGTCCTTGATGACKAGTTTCTTGTAGACCCCGCCGAAGGGGTCGCTCATGACGATCTCTTCCGTGCCTTCGCCGCCCATGAACTCGCCGGCCGAGAACAGGTCGATGCCCGTCACCTTGAGCTTGGTGGAGGTCAGCGACCCCAGGTAGCGCCCGATGCCGAACTGGGCCAGGTGGTTGGCCGCGACCTTGGCCTGCTCGAACAGCGGGGCGACCAGGCCGTAGGCGATGCCGCGGTGGGCCGCGCATTCGCCCACCGAGTAGATGCGCGCATCGGTCACGGTCTGCATGGTGTCGGTGACGACGATGCCGCGGTGGCAGTGCAGGCGCATCCGCTCGGCCAGTTCGGTGTT
>NZ_JBFTLJ010000061.1:0-421 GCF_056396385.1 Variovorax sp. 05T418
TGACCATAGCGACGACGTGGTACCACTCCTTCCCATCCCGAACAGGACAGTGAAACGCGTCAGCGCCGATGATAGTGCGGGTTCCCGTGTGAAAGTAGGTCATCGTCAGGCTCTTACAGCCAGGAAAAGCCCAACACGGTGTGTTGGGCTTTCCTTTTTGTGTGAGCACCCCAAAAGTGTTCACACAAAAAGGCAAGCGACACAGCGTCTCCAGGGGCGCTGCGAGCAGCTTCAGGTAGCAGACTCCCAGTGAGCGAGCTGCCAGGAGGCCAGAAGAAAAAATCTTCTTCGAAGTTGACGCGGTTTGAAAAAACAGTGCATAATCGAAGGCTCCGCTGAAGCAGCTTCAGCGTCTCGTAGCGAAGGTTGCGGGGTGCGACAAGAAGCTGAAGAAAGCGAAAAAAGTTTGACGGTACTTAAA
>NZ_JBFTLJ010000062.1:0-396 GCF_056396385.1 Variovorax sp. 05T418
GGCACCTATTCCGTCATCCCGCGGATGTGGGKCGGCCACACCACGCCCGACGAGCTGCGCCGCATCGCGGATGCGGCCGACAAGTACCAGATCCCGACCGTCAAGGTCACGGGCGGCCAGCGCATCGACCTCTTGGGGGTGAAGAAGGAAGACCTGGAGGGTGTGTGGAAGGACATCGGCATGCCTTCGGGCTTTGCCTATGCCAAGAGCCTGCGCACGGTGAAGACCTGCGTGGGCAGCGAGTGGTGCCGCTTCGGCACCCAGGACAGCACCCAGATGGGCAAGGACCTGGAGCGGGCGCTGTGGGCGATGTATTCGCCGCACAAGGTCAAGCTCGCGGTCTCGGGCTGTCCGCGCAACTGCGCCGAGGCCGGGATCAAGGACGTGGGCGTGATC
>NZ_JBFTLJ010000063.1:0-318 GCF_056396385.1 Variovorax sp. 05T418
CCCACGGGCGCGCTGGCCAAGGCCATCGATGCCAAGTGGGGCAACTACGACGCCTTCAAGGAAGCCTTCGTGAAGTCGGCCGTGGGCAACTTCGGCTCGGGCTGGACCTGGCTGGTGAAGAAGGCCGACGGCTCGGTGGACATCGTGAACATGGGTGCCGCGGGCACGCCGCTGACCACCGGCGACACCCCGGTGCTGACGGTGGACGTCTGGGAGCACGCCTACTACATCGACTACCGCAACCTGCGCCCCAAGTTCGTCGAGACCTTCCTGGCCAAGCTGGTGAACTGGGACTTCGCGGCCAAGAACTTCGGCTGA